>JACPUE010000022.1 GCA_016192425.1 Burkholderiales bacterium | reverse complement strand
GCCGGGCACCAGCGGCTGGCCGTTCGCGTCCTTCAGGCCTTCCAGCGTTTCGGCAATGGCCTTGGGCTGGCCGGGCAGGTTGATGATGAGGCTTTGGTGCCGGATCACCGCCACCTGGCGTGAAAGGATGGCGGTGGGCACAAAGCGCAGGCTGATCTGGCGCATTTGCTCGCCAAAACCGGGCATCTCCTTGTGGGCCACGGCCAGGGTGGCTTCGGGGGTCACGTCGCGCAGGGCGGGGCCGGTGCCGCCGGTGGTCAGCACCAGGCTGCAGTGGTGCTGGTCCACCAGCTCGATCAGCGTGGCGCTGATGCGTTCGCGCTCGTCGGGGATCAGGCGGGGGACGAACTCGATGGGGTTTTGCAGCGCGCGTGCCAGCCAGTCCTGCAGCGCGGGCAGGCCCTTGTCTTCGTACACGCCGGTGCTGGCGCGGTCGCTGATGGAGACGATGCCGATGCGCACCGGCGCGTGTTGTGCAGAGGCTTCAGTCATTGGGCTCTTCGGCGTCGGTGTTGTGGTCTGGCGCATCGTCGGCCTGGGCGCTCAACTGGGTGCGCAGCAGGGCGAACAGTTCGCGGTAGGCGCGGCCCTTGCGAAGGGCCTGGCCTTGGGACTGTGCCACGGCGGCTTCGTGCGCGGGCGGTGCGTCCTTGCGTGCCTGGCGCACCAGGGCGCGCAGTTGCTGGATATCGGTGTCCGGGAACTGGGCGATCCACTCGGCCTGGGCGCCATCGCGGGCAATGAGTTCGTCGCGCCAGTGCTCGGCCTGGTGCAAGGCCAGGGTTTCGCGCGCCGGGCCGCTGCGCTGCTCGGACAGCGCCTCGCGTACGGCCTGCACGGTGGTTTCATCGAGCTTGCGCATGAGCTTGCCCACGTACTGCATCTGGCGGCGCTTGCCCTCGAAATTGGTGATGCGCCGGGCTTCGCCCAGGGCCAGCACCAGGGTTTCGGGGAGCTGCAGGCGCTGGAACAGATCGGCGCGCAGGCTGAGCAGGTCTTTGCCCAGCTCCTGCAGCTCATCGCTTTCGCGCTTGAGGTCGGTTCGGCTGGTTTCCGTGCCCTTGAGTTCGGCCTTGAGCTGCAGGTCCAGTTCGCTGCCTTCGGCAACGAACTGGCCTTTCACGTAGTAGCCTTTTTTGGGTTTGCGTGACATGGTGCAATGGGTGGGGAAAAGAGGGCTGGCCGGGGCCGTGGCGGTGCGATGCTGCTCCGCGCGGCGCAGGGCCGCAGTGGCAAGTATCATAGCTGCCGCCATGAACCATACGCATTCTGATACCGGCTTCAGCCATTCCCGCGCCCAGTTTGAACACCTGGTGGATCTTGCCCTGCGCCATGCGCGCAAGCTGGGCGCCACCGACGCCGGAGCCGAGGCCTCCGAGGGCTGCGGCCTGTCGGTCAGCGTGCGCAAGGGCGAGCTGGAAACCGTGGAGCGCAACCGTGACAAGTCCCTGGGCGTGACGGTGTACCTGGGCCACCGGCGCGGCAACGCCAGCACGTCTGATTTTTCCGAGGCGGCCATCGAGCGCACCGTGCAGGCCGCCTACGACATTGCCCGCTTCACCGCCGAAGACCCGGTGGCCGGCCTGCCCGAGGCCGACGACATTGCCCCCACTGCAGAGCACCGTGACCTGGACCTGTTCCACCCCTGGCAGATCACCAGCGAAGAGGCCGCGCGCCTGGCGCTGGAGTGCGAGGCTGCGGCACTGTCTACGCATAAGCGCATTACCAACAGCGAAGGTGCGGGCGTTTCGGCACAGCAAAGCCATTTCTTCAGTGCACACACGCGGGGCTTCCGCGGCGGCTACGCCACTTCGCGCCATAGCATGTCGGTGGCCCCCATCGCTTCGCTGCCCGGCAAACACGGCGAAATGCAGCGCGACGCCTGGTACAGCTCGCAGCGCAGTGCGCAGGAGCTGGCCTCCCCCGCTGCCGTGGGGCGCTATGCGGCGCAGCGCGCGCTCTCGCGCCTGCACAGCCGCAAGATTCCCACCACCGAATGCCCGGTGCTGTTCGAATCGCCCCTGGCCGCCGGGCTGCTGGGCTCGTTCGTGCAGGCGGTGAGTGGCGGCGCGCTCTACCGCAAGAGCAGCTTTCTGGTCGATTCGCTGGGCAAGAAAATCTTTCCCAAGCACATCGACATTCTGGAAGACCCCTTTGTGCTGCGCGGCAAGGGCAGTTCGCCGTTTGACGAAGAGGGCGTGCGCGTACAGGCCCGCAAGGTGGTGGATGCCGGGCGCGTGGAGGGCTACTTCCTCAGCAGCTATTCGGCGCGCAAGCTGGGCATGAAGACCACGGGCAACGCCGGCGGCTCGCACAACCTGCAGCTCGTCTCGCGCCAGACCCGGCCGGGCGACGACCTGCAGTCCATGCTGAAAAAGCTGGGCACCGGCCTGTTTGTCGTCGAACTCATGGGCCAGGGCGTGAACTATGTGACCGGCGACTACTCGCGCGGCGCCAGCGGCTTCTGGGTGGAGAACGGCCAGATCGCCTTTCCGGTGCATGAGATCACCATCGCGGGCAACCTCAAGACCATGTTCCAGGGGCTGGAAGCCGTGGGTGCCGACGCCTACGCCTTTGGCGCCAAGACAGTGGGCTCGGTGCTCATCAACCGCATGAAGGTGGCGGGAAGCTGAGAGCCTGATCCTTCGCGCTCATGGTGCCGTGCCGCAGGAGTGGTCCAGCCCGGCCAGTCCCGCCATTTTCTGCAGGCCAGAGCGCTGCTCCAGGCAGGCCTGGTGGCGGGCCTGTGCTTCTTGCTGGCGGGCCAGTGCGGCCTGCTGCACCGCTTGCTGGGCCGCCTGCGCCCGTGCTGCCTGCAGCTGTGCAATGCGCTCGCGGATCTGCGGCATGGCAGCCAGGGTGGCTTTTTCGCCCTCTACGATGGCGCTGGCGCGCTGGCTGAAGTCGGCCGGGCCCATGTCCAGCACCTTGGGGCGGATCACCACGTCGGCGCGCGCCAGTTCGGCCTGGCCCAGTTTCTGGCCCATGATGGCGATCGACTGGTTCAGCGCGCCCAGCATGTGTTCGGGCGCCTTGCCGCGCGCCTTGTTGGAAATATCCACGGCAATCACCAGATCGGCACCCAGTTGGCGTGCTGCATCCACCGGCACCGGGCTGACGATGCCGCCATCCACAAAGTGGTGTGCGCCAATGGCCACGGGCTGGAACACGCCCGGCACGCTGCTGGACGCTCGCACGGCCTGCCCCGTGTTGCCACGCGCAAACACCGTGCGCTCGCCATCCTCCAGGCGCGTGGCCACGGCCACAAAGGGTTTGGGCAATTGCTCCAGCGGTTTGCGGCGTACCTGCTCGTTCACGTAGTCTTCCAGTTTCTGGCCCTGCACCAGCCCCCCGGAAGACAGTTGCAGGTCACGGATCTTGGATTCGTCCAGTGCCACGGCTTTTTCTTGCAGATCGAAGGCATTCATGCCGCTGGCGTACAGCGCACCCACCACACTGCCTGCGCTGGTACCCGCCACCACGGCTGGCGCCAGGCCGTTGGCCTCCAGCATCTTGAGCACACCAATGTGCGCAAACCCCTTGGCGGCGCCACCACCCAGGGCGATGCCCACCTTGAGGGGCACCGCCGCAGGCGCAGAGGCGCTGGTCACGGGGGCGCCGGCAGCCTGGGGCGGTGCGGTGCGGGGGGCGCTGCAAGCGGCAAGGCCGACAAGGCTCAAAAGGGCGAAGGGGCGCAGCCAGGGAAGGGTGTGCATGGGCGCGTGGTGCTTTGCGGGTGGGCAGGAGTGTATCGGTTGAGGGCCGAGGGGCAGGTGCTGCCGCCATGGGCTCAAGCACCGTCAGAGCGCTGCCGCACCCCATCGGTTCCTCAACAAGCGTTGGTGATGTGTGCTGCAATCGCCTCGCCCACCTGCGTGGTGCTGGCCGTACCGCCCAGGTCAGGCGTGCGCGGGCCGCTGCGCAGCACGTCTTCGATGGCCGCCACGATGGCGTCGTGCGCTGCGCGGCCTGCGCCCTGGCCGTGGGTGAGGAAGTCCAGCATCAGCGCGCCGGACCACACCATGGCGATGGGGTTGGCGATATTGCGGCCGTAGATGTCGGGCGCCGAGCCGTGCACGGGCTCGAACAGGCTGGGAAAACGGCGCTCGGGGTTGAGGTTGGCCGATGGCGCCAGGCCGATGGTGCCGGTGGTGGCGGGGCCCAGGTCGGAAAGAATGTCGCCAAACAGGTTGGTGGCGGCGACCACGTCGAAGCGCCCCGGCTGCAGCACGAAGCGTGCGGTCAGGATGTCGATATGCTGCTTGTCCAGCGTCACCTCGGGGTAGGCCCTGGCCACGTCTTCGGCGCGCTGGTCCCACCAGGGCATGGCAATGGCAATGCCGTTGCTCTTGGTGGCCAGGGTCAGGTGCTTGCGCGGGCGTTTTTGTGCCAGGTCGAAGGCGAACTTCAGCAGGCGCTCTGCGCCGTGGCGCGAGTAGACAGACTCCTGGATCACGATCTCGCGCTCCGTGCCCTCGTACATGATGCCGCCCAGCGCGGTGTACTCGCCCTCGGTGTTCTCGCGCACCACCAGGTAGTCGATGTCGCCGGGCTTGCGGCCCGCGAGCGGGCAGGGTACGCCCTCGAACAGGCGCACCGGGCGCAGGTTGATGTACTGGTCAAATTCGCGGCGGAACTTGAGCAGCGAGCCCCACAGCGAAACGTGGTCGGGCACCGTGGCGGGCCAGCCCACGGCGCCGAAGAAGATCGCGTCCATGCCCTGCAGTTGCGCCTTCCAGTCGTCGGGCATCATCTGGCCGTGCTGCAGGTAGTGGTCGCAGCTGGCCCATTCCATCGTGTGCAGTTCCAGCGCCATGCCAAAGCGCTGGGCGGCGGCCCGCACTGCGCGCAGGCCTTCGGGCATGACTTCCTTGCCAATGCCGTCGCCGGGAATCACGGCGATGTGGTACGTGGGGGGCATGGTGCTCCTGGTGTTGTGGATGAGGGATGGCGGTATTCTTCTTTGGAAGCCGCATTAATACAATCCATTGCCTGTGGACTGATCTGTCGCAGTGGGTGCAGCGCCACCCCGGCGCCGCGCGATCAGGTGCGGGGCAATGTCGTCACCCACCCGCACATCCAGGTCGAAGCCCTCGCCCGCCACATCCGCCAGCCGGTCGAACACCTCCAGCCGCACCTGCAGGCCGGGCCGACAACCACCGTGTGCTGTGTGCGGCACCGGCCTATCTGAAGCGGCGCGGCGCGCACGCTGGCAGAGCTGCCGGGGCACGACTGCCTGGTGATCAAGGAGCGCGATCACCCCTTCGGTGTCTGGCGCCTGCGCTGCGGCGCCCAGGAGCAGGCGGTGAAGGTACGCAGCCCGCTCTCGGCCAACCACGGCGAGATGGCAGTGCAGTGGGCCGTGGATGGGCATGGCATCGTGCTGCGCTCGTTGTGGGACGTGGCGCCACTGCTGCGCGTCGGCCAGCTTGTGCAGGTGCTGCCCAAATGGCGCCAGGAGGCCAATATCTGGGCCGTGTACCCCACGCGGCCGGAGCGCTCGGCCAAGGTGCGGGTGTGCGTGGAGTTCTTGCAGGAGGCCTTTCGGCAGAAAGGCCTGTTCCAGTCGTAGGGCTGCGGTTGGAGGTTTGGGTGCGGGGATGTCCGCTAGGCGATGGATAGGCTGTGCGCAGGCTCCAGCACGGATGGGAGTTGGGCGGCCAAGGTGTCGATCACCACACGCGTGCGGCGCGGCAGCGCGCGTGCGCTGGGCCATACGGCATGCAGAGCGTAACCAAAGGGCCGGGCCTCGCTGAACAGCGGAACCAATGTACCGGCTGCCACCGCCTGCGCAGCCAGCCACTGCGGTAGCCGTGCGATTCCTAGTCCAGCGATGGCACTGGCGGCCACGACCTCCAGGCTGTCGCAGCGTATACGCGCGGGCACCGAAAACGTGCGCAGTTCGCCGGTGGCGCCGTCGTGGTACAGCCATGTTGGCGGGCGCTGCTCGTCGCGGCCATAGCTGCAGAAGTGGTGGCTGGGCGCCGTGTCCACCAGTGCCTGCCAATCGGTGGGATGACCGTGGCGCGCCAGGTAGTCGGGTGCGGCGTACAGGCCCATCCATTGGTACCCCAACAGGCGGGCTGCCAGTGTGCTGCTGTCGTCCAGCGGCCCGCTGCGGATGGCCAGATCCACACGCTCCTCCACCAGGTCCACCCGGCGGTCGCTGAACTGCAGATCCAGCCGCAGTCTCTCATGGTCGCACGCAAGTTGCATCAGTAGCGGCGCCACACAGATCCGACCGAACAGCGCCTGCATGCTTATGCGCAGCGTGCCCACGGGTTCGTGGCGGCCAGCTTCCACCATGGCGTCGGCCGCATCCAGTTCGTCCAGTGCCCGCCGAGAGCGCTCGTAGTAGGCCTGGCCGTCGTCGGTCAGGCTCTGGCTGCGCGTGGTGCGGTGAAAGAGCCGCACCGAAAGCCTGCGCTCCAGCCGCGCAATGCTCTTGCCCACAGCAGATCGGGTGCGGCCCAGACGTACCGCTGCCAGGGCAAAACTGCCTGTCTCCGCCGCTGCGACAAACGCCTCAATGCCTTGCAATCGTTCGCTCATTGGTGAATTTTATTCTCCAGTAATGGGATAAAAACGAACCACCAGAGACTATCAGGCGCCAATAGCATGGCATTGTTTCTTTGTAATTCATTTATCTGGAGCGTGAACATGACTGATTCCTCCCTTCCCGCCACCTTGCAGCGCTGGCAGTTGCCCCGTTTTGGCCTGGCCCACCTGGAGCGTGTGGAGGCCCCCATGCCAGTGCCTTCAGCCCACCAGATCCTGGTGGGCACGCAGGCGGTGGCCTTGAACTACCGCGACCTGCTGATGGCGCGCGATGGCATGGGCATGGCCTTGTCGTTCCCTTGCGTGCCAGCGTCTGACCTCGCAGGAACCGTGTTGGCGGTGGGTGAAGGCGTCACCCGCTGGCGGCCTGGGGACAAGGTGCTGAGTACCTTCTGGGGCGGCTGGCTGGACGGCGAGCGCCCTGCCTCCACCGTGCCGCTGGGTGCGCCCGGGCCGGGCATGCTGGCATCGCATGTGCTGCTGGATGCCGACTGGGCCGTGGCCGCGCCGGACACGCTGAACCCTGCCGCCGCCAGCACCTTGCCCATTGCGGGGCTCACGGCTTGGTTTGCGCTGGTGGAAACCGGCCGGTTGCGTGCGGGGCAGACGGTGCTCATCCACGGCACGGGGGGTGTGGCCTTGTTTGGCGTGCAGGTGGCACGCATGCACGGCGCGGTGCCCATCGTCGTGTCGGGCGACGCCGCCAAGCGCGAGCAGGTGCTGACACTGGGCGCTGCCCACGCACTGGCACGCGACGCTGACTGGCCTGCACAGGTACGGGCGCTGACCGGTGGCCGGGGTGCCGATCAGGTGTTGGAAACTGTGGGCGGTGCGAACCTGGGCCGCTCCATGCAGGCACTGCGCGCGGGAGGGCGCGTATCGGTCATCGGCACGCTGGCCGGGGACACGGTGAGCGCCTCGGTCTATGACTTCCTCATGGGCCGGGCCACGGTGCAAGGTATCAGCGTAGGCCACCGGCGTGCGCTGGAAGACCTGGTGCGTGCCGTGGATGCCACCGGGCTGCAGCCTGTCATCGCGGGCGAATACATGGCCGATGAGGTGCCCGCGGCCTTTGCCCACCTGGGGCGCGGCGCCTTTGGCAAGGTGGTGGTGCGCTTCGGATAGGCGCCGGTTCAGGGCCCGAACGCGGTATCTTGGGATGCCTGAAATTTATGAATAAAAATGGCCTATAGCGCTTCTGCAGCAAGCGCAAGCAGCTATCAAATAAATAGCAAATCTGCGCCTGCCCCAGCAAAAATACCAGGCCCTCAGCCCGCCAGCGCTGCCTTCACTGCCGCCGACACCTGGCCCATGTCGGCCTTGCCGGCCAGGCGCGTCTTGACCACACCCATCACCTTGCCCATGTCGCCCGGGCCCTTGGCGCCGACTTCGGCCACGATGGCCTGGACGGCGGCGGCCACCTCGGCTTCGGACATGCGCGCGGGCAGGTAGGCCTGCAGCACGGTCATTTCGGCCTTTTCCTTGTCGGCCAGGTCCTGGCGGCCCGCGCCCTCGAAGGCGGCAATGCTGTCCTTGCGCTGCTTGATGAGCTTGTCCACGATGGCGACGACGGCCACGTCGTCCAGCGTGATGCGCTCGTCCACTTCCTTCTGCTTCATCGCGGCCTGCAGCAGGCGGATGGTGCCCAGGCGCTCGCTGTCCTTGGCGCGCATGGCGGTTTTCATGTCTTCGGTGATCTGGTCCTTGAGGCTCATGATTTGCTCCAGTGAAAAATAAAAAACCCGCGCTTGGCGTCCCTAGCGCGGGTTTCGTGGGCGTCGAAAAGAACGCCGGGCTGCGATCAGTACAGCTTCTTGGGCAGCTGCATGCTGCGCACGCGCTTGTAGTGGCGCTTGACGGCGGCAGCCTTCTTGCGCTTGCGCTCGGCGGTGGGCTTCTCGTAGAACTCGCGGGCGCGCAGGTCGGTCAGCAGGCCCAGCTTTTCGATGGTGCGCTTGAAGCGGCGCAGGGCAACGTCAAAGGGCTCGTTCTCTTTTACACGGATGGTGGTCATTAGCTAATGTTTTCCAAAATGTGCCCGCAGAGGGTCTCCAGGAAGATCGGGCCTGGAGGCCGTGCGCGGCGGGTTCCCCCGTCTCAGTCAGTGACTGTAACTAGTATTTGGCCGACGGGGCGAGTGCCAGCAAAGCCGAGCATTATAGCCCTTGTGACACAAACGGCAAGCGCCATGCGCCCCTGGGGCTGCAGAGCAACGGCCCGGTGCGTCGGCCTCGGGGGAGTGTCACGGATGGACGTTGGTGCCCACGCCAGATCGGCACGAAAAACCGCCACCACTCGGTAAATTGTTGAAATATGTTCTGTGAGGTAAATGAGTGTTGCGAATGCCCGGCGTGAAAGCAAACACAGATAAAGTGCGCGGCTGCTTGGAAGCGCTTTCTGAAATATCAGAAGCGAATTTGTGTCAACCGGTATTTTGTTTGCCAATTTGTAGGGATCTTGTGTATGAGAAAACTGATTTTGATTGCCATTGCCGCCGCAGGTTTGGTGGGGTGTGCCTCTGTTCCCATGGGTGATGCCCAGGCAGATGCAACGGCCAAGAAGTTTGCGCCACAGTCCAACAAGGCGGGAATCTACATTTACCGCAATGAATCGATCGGCGGCACTGTGGCCATGGATGTGGAAGTGGATGGAAAACCCATTGGCCAGACGGCTGCAAAAACCTATCTCTATACCCAGGTGGCGCCTGGCAGGCATACCATCACCTCCAAGGCGGAGAATACCGATTCACTGACCATCGATACCAAGCCGGGTATGTTGTATTACGTTTGGCAAGAAGTGAAAATGGGCGCTTTGTATGCCCGCAATAAACTGCAGGTGGTGGATGCCGCCACCGGGCAAAAGGGTGTGCAGGAATCCAGCCTGGCCGTTGCCAAGTGATGGGGCCGCACAGGCGCAAACGCTAGGCCAACCCCTGCGCGCACGCATGCGCGCTGGCCCAGGCCCACTGGAAGTTGTAGCCGCCCAGCCAGCCGGTCACGTCCACCACCTCGCCAATGAAGTACAGCCCCGGCTGGGCTTTGCATTCCATGGTCTGCTGCGAGAGGGCGCGCGTGTCGATGCCGCCCAGCGTGACCTCGGCCTTTTTGTAGCCCTCGGTGCCGGTGGGCGTCAGCTCCCAGCGCGCCATCTGCTCGGCCAGCCGGGCCAGGGCCTTGTCGGCGGCTTCGTTGATGGGGCGCTGCCAATCGGCTTCGCGCCCGGCCCAGGCATCTGCCAGGCGGCCGGGCACGAGCTGGGCCAGCTCGTTGGCAATGAGCTTGCGTGAACGTGTTTTGGCCTGCGCAAGGCTGGCAGAAAGATCCACGCCAGGGGCCAGGTCGATCGACAGCGGCGTTCCCTCCTGCCAGTAGCTGGAGATCTGCAACACCGCCGGGCCCGACAGCCCGCGGTGGGTGAACAGCAGGTCTTCGTCGAAGGCCATACGCGACTTTTTGGCGCCGGTGCTGATCGTGACCGGCAGGGCCAGCCCGGCGAGCTGTGCCCACGGCGCCCAGGCCTCGCCGTCGAAGGTGAGCGGCACCAGGCCGGGGCGGCGCTCCACCAGCGGAATGCCGAACTGCTGCGCGATCCGGTAGCCGAAATCCGTGGCGCCGATCTTGGGGATGGACAGCCCGCCGGTCGCCACCACCAGGCTGCGCGCCTGCACCGGCCCGCGATCGGTATGAATTTGATAGCTGCCAGCGCCTGCCCCATCTGCCTCAGAGGCCGAAAATACCACTTTTCTGACGCTGCAGGGCTGCCAGCGCTCCACACCGCCAGCGGCGCACTCGGCCAGCAGCATGGCGATGAGGTCCTCGGCCGAGCGGTCGCAGAACAACTGGCCCTTGTGCTTTTCATGGAAGGGGATGCCGTGCTTTTGCACCAGTGCGATGAAGTCGGCGGGTGTGTAGCGCGAGAGCGCCGAACGGCAGAACTGCGGGTTCTGCCCCACAAAGTGCTTGTGCGGCGCCTGTGGGTCCAGGTCGCGGTTGGTGAAATTGCAGCGCCCGCCGCCCGAGATGCGGATCTTCTCGGCCACGGCTTGCGCATGGTCGATGAGCAGTACCTTGAGGCCACGCTGGCCCGCCTGGCCTGCGCAAAACAAACCGGCGGCGCCAGCGCCGATGATGACGGTGTCAAAAAGGGGGAGCGTTGGCACGGCGGTTGGAGGCAGTGAGGCAAAGGCGCTGATTGTGCCGTCTTTGCTGGTGGCAAGAGGTGTGGCCACAGGAGCCTCTGCCGCACTTCACAAAACAGTGTTTCTGTTGGTAACGATGGGATGGCAATGGCGTTCCGCGGGTGCGGTTCACGAATAATCTGGGCTGCTCAAGGAGAACCTGGATATGACGTCTGCATCCGATTTCTACGCACGGGCCATCACACGGCGCCGCTTTGGCCAGTGGGGCCTGGTGGCCGTAACGGCTGGCGTTGCCGGTTGCGGGGGCGGGGGGGAGGGCGAGGAGCCCCCAGTGGTCCTGCCTGCCAAAGTGGGTGCGCTGGAGCTGGTGGCTGGCGCTCTGGGTGGCGGCGGGTTCGCACTGCAGCAAGGCGCCATGGCGCGGCTGCCCGATGAACTGAGCGGGCCTGCGTTCAACAGCCAGGGCGACTTTCAGTTTGTGAGCGGAACCTATGACTGTCGCGTGGGGCGCAGAAGCAGGCAAGGGGTGTCGTCGTTTTCTCCGATCCCCTCGGCTCTCCATGGACTGTTGTTTGATGCCCTGGACCGTTACCTCGTGACGGGGGGCGGGGGAACCGTTGAATACTTGCAGGGCGAAACACCCGTGCGCCTGGCGGGAGGCGCTTCCGGTACGGGGTTGATCGATGGGGTGGGAACGGGCGCGCGTCTCTTTTCCCCCCAATCTCTGCTGCTGGCCAAGGACGGGCTCGTGTACTTCATCGATGAAGATTCCCAGCGGGGTTTTCAACCGGTGTTGCGCACCCTGGCGGCGGACGGAACGGTGAAGACACTGTTGCCGATACCCCATGGGAGCCAGCTGCTGGAGTCCCCTGCCGGTGGCGTGCGGCGTTACACCCATTCGCCGGACGCGTCCGTGCCAAAGGAGTGGGCAGAACTCGTGATGGAGGGCAACGCCTACCAATGGCGGGTGCTTCCCAGCCAGTGGGCGTTCGACCAGTGGACTCCGCTGCAAAAGGTCCAAGGGGCCGCAGATGTGTACTGGGCGTATTCCGGAACGCAAGGGGGCCCCGAATTCAGCATTGCGCAAATCGACTTGTCGGGCCGCTCGGTGGCTGCAGGGTGGAAGGTGCGGGGCAGTGCGGTAGCGGTCGTTGCTCAAGGGCCGTCGCAGGCAAACCCGGCCTCCCTGTTCGTGGCTTGCAGTGGGCTGTGGCAGGATGGATCGGAAGTTGTGGAGTGCAGGCTGGAGTCCACAGGTGCCGTGGTGCACCGGTGGTTGGGCCTGCGGGCCCACAGGGGCGAGGCAGACGGCCAGGGCCTGCAGGCACGTTTCGACTTCATGCAGGGCGCTGAGGCATTGCCCGATGGGGCCGGTGGTTTGGTGGTGCTGGAGTACCAGCGGGGCAGTTCGTCGTCTGCTGCACCTGTGCCTGCCGTTCGATCGGTCAGTGCCCCGGGCCGGGTGAGCACATGGGCCGCCCCGCCGCTCGGGTCCCGGTTGGCCATTGCCTATGGGCATCTGGTCGGCCATGAGGGCGGAACCAAAAATACCTTGGTTCGAACGCCCATGGATGGCAAGTCTGCCTGGCAGGCATGGACAAGTTCCAGCCATGTCGCTCGCAACCGGGGTGAAGATGTGTTTCTGCGCACCGATACGACGGGGCGGCTGTGGTTTGCCAAGCGTTATTCGCCGCAGCCCAGCACTGGCGATGCGTATTTCGGCAGGGCCACGGGGAACTCGCTCGTGGGCACGATCGATGCCAATGGGCAGGTGCAAATCGTTGCGGGGGATCTGCAGGCGGTGTATACGCCGCAGACCTATCCTTCCTTGGCACAGCGCCCCTGGTACATGGACATTGCGGACATGGCTTTCGAGGGCGGCTCCGCCCAGGTTTCGTGGGTGCTGTGCAACCGTGTGGAGTTGGATGGCGCCACCTCCTTTGTGCGCTTCCACCCCGAACTGGTGCGCATCGATACCCAGGAAATCCAGAAATTTGCGTTGTCTTTGGTGATAGATCCAAAGCTGCCGGAGTTCTACCAGGAACCCTTCAAGCAGATCTGCGTTCTGCCCGGTCGGCCCGGCGAGGTGTTTCTCTCCAGTGCCTGCGGCGTGCACCGGTGGACGCAGGCCAAAGGGCTGGAGCTGCTGGCGGGCCAGAACGAGCCCATACCCGGAGGCGTTTTCCCCGGCACGCTGCCGGGCGGGTTGAATCGGGTGAAGTTCCTGGCGCCAGGGCCCGACCGGAACAGCCTGTACCTGGGCAGCGAGAACAGCGTGCTGCGACTGGTGTTGCCGGATTAGTGGATGGTACTGGCGGATCAAAGAGACCCGCATTGTCCCCATGCGACGCGGTAGCATGTGGTCTTTGTCGTCCGAGGGGCAGCCCCTATGAAACCTCTTCGCTACGCCGCCTGCTTCCTGGTACTGGGCTTGGTACCCCCGGCCTGGGCCATCAACAAATGCACGGATGCCCAGGGCAAGGTGTCGTTTCAGGAAGCGCCCTGTCCGGGCGAGGGTGGGGAGATCGAAGTACGGCCCGCCATGCCGGCTCCCGCCGTTGCCCCGCCCCCGCGCAAACCCTCCAAGGAAGGCGCCTTCGGCGCGACCTGGCAGCGCAAGAACTACCTGCAAACCCAGGGCATCCCGCAGGCGCGCGCGGCCCTGGAGCGCAACCAGCGTGAATGCGCGGCGGCACCGGCAGAGGCCGTTGCCCACGCGGGGCCGCTGCGGCGCGGCAACCTCCCGCAAGGCTCCCAGTTCGTGCAAGAGCAGGAAGCCGCCAGTGCCAAGGACAAGGCGGCCTGCGAGGCCCGCACCGAGGAGCTGCGCAAGCAGCTCAAGGCACTGGAGACAGAGCTGGAAGGACTCTGAACAGGTACGCGCAGAGCCTCGTGCGCAGTCTCAGGCGCACGCTGCGCGGGTCGCCGCAGTGGCCCTAGCCCAGTGCTTTGGGGTGCTCAGGCGGCTTGGTGCCGCATCAGGATCGGCGCGCTCTGGCCGTGCAGCGCCGCCAGCCCGCGCACCACCTCGCCCACCACGATGACACTCGGGCTGCCCAGGCCGTGTTGGGCAATGGTGTCAGCCAACTGCTCCAGCGCGGCCGTGGCGTGGCGTTGCCGGGGTAGGCTGGCGTGCTGGATCACGGCCACGGGCGTGTGGCTGGGCAGGCCCTGCAGCAGACCGTCCTGGATCTGGCGTGCGCCGCTCATGCCCATGTAGATGACCAGTGTGAGCCGTGCCTGTTGCGCGGTGCGGGCGAGCAGGGCCCAGTCGGGGCTGGGGGCTCCGGGGCGGGCGTGGCCGGTGATGAACAGCACGCCCTGCGCGTGGTCGCGGTGCGTGAGCGGCACGCCCAGTGCCGTGGGCCCGGCCAACCCGGCGGTGATGCCGTTGATGGCCTCCACGGCTACGCCCGCAGCGCGCAGGTGCTCGGCCTCTTCGCCGCCGCGCCCAAAGATGAACGGGTCGCCCCCTTTGAGGCGCACCACATGTTCGCCCTCGTGCACCGCCATGAGCATGAGCTTTTCAATGAAGGCCTGCGGCGTGCTCTTGCAGCCACCGCGCTTGCCCACGCGCACGATGCGCGCGCTGCGCGGCGCCAGGGCCACGATGGCTTCGCTCACCAGGTCGTCCACCAGCAGCACGGTGGCCGATTCGATGGCGCGCACGGCCTTGAGGGTGAGCAGTTCGGGGTCGCCCGGCCCCGCGCCCACCAGGGTGCAGCGGCCGTGGGTGTCAGTGGGGTGCGGGTGGTGTGGGTAGGCGATGGGCATCATGCGCGGGCTCCGTGGACATCTGCCCTGCAATACGCAAGATGTGTTCCACCTGCAGCGCAATGGAGGCAGGCACGGGCTGCGCGCCGTCCAGCACGCTGCGGATCCAGGCGGCGGTGCTGGCCGCGTCAATGGCCGTGGGCAACTGGGGCAGGGCGGCCAGCGGGCCGGCTTGCGCGTCCTGCACGCGCTGGTGCTGTCCGTGCACGTAGGCGTCCATCTGCGGCGTGCGGCGCGGGTCGGCCACGGGCTCGCCTTCGGTGCCGCGCAGCAGCAGGGCGCAGGCACCCGTCAGCGCGCAGGTGGCGGCCATCGATTGCGCGTATTCCGGGTGGGTGTAGCTGCCCACCACGATGCTGTGCGCGCCCGCGGGGGCCAGAGGGTCCAGCAGCTTGACCAGGCTGTGCGCGCTGTTGCGCAGGCCCAGCACGCGGCGCACCTGCAGCAGGCGCTCCAGGCCGGGCAGCAGCAGGGCCGTGGGCGCAAAGGCTACGCTGCCCGGGGCAGGGGTCTGCAAGACCTGTTGCGGGACCACGCCCAGGTGGGCCAGCACGTCGGCGCTGCAGGCGCGGCGCTCCTCGGTGGCGCTGCCGTGCACCAGCACGCTCAAGCCCTGGCGCGCCAGCAGCAGGGCCAGCAGCGGGGTCAGCAGCGGCAGCTTGCGGGCGCCGTTGTAGCTGGGCAGCACCACCAGCGGGCGCCCGGGAACGGCCAGGCGCGGCAGGCGCTGGTGGATGGCGTCCAGAAAGCCCGCCATCTCTTCGGGCGTTTCACCCTTGATGCGCATGGCAATGCAGAAGGCGCCCACCTCCAGGTCGCTGGCCATGCCGTCCAGAACCAGGCCCAGCAGGTCGGTGGCCTGGGCGCGGTTCAGGGAGCGTGTGCCGTCCTTGCCGCGGCCTATGTCTTTGAGGTAGTGGCTGATGGCCATGGTTCGTGGTGTGGGATGAAAACAGCAAGGGTGCCGATTGTCGTGCGAAAGCGCCACCCCTGCAGGCACTTGGCCTTGTGTGGCCTCTCAGCGCAGGCTGTTAATCATGCCCAAGAGCACCACCACAGCCAGCCCCAGCAGCAACGAGAGGCTGCGCCAGAACAGCAGCGGATTGCGCTCCGTGAGGGGCTGGCGGTTCTGGCGCAGGTAGGCTGCACCGGGGTGATGCAGGTCGTGCACGAATTCGGTGAGCGCCTGCTGGCGCTTGTGCGGCTGTGGGTGCACGGCGCGTTCGAGCACGGCGTCCATCCATGCGGGAATGGGGTGGTGTTCGTCCAGCGCGCTGCGGTACTGCAGGCGGCGCAGGTCGGCGCGTGTGCGCACGGCGGCGCCCTGGCTGCCGTAGGGCAGGCGGCCGGTCAGCATCTGATAGGTGAGCACGCCCAGGGCGTACAGGTCGGCGCTGGGCGCGGGGGCCTCGCCCAGCAGGCATTCGGGGGCGGTGTAGTGCAGGTTGCCCAGCACGGGCGGGGTGTCGCTGGCGGGCTGGGCCTCGGCCAGCCCGGCCACCTGCACGGCGCCAAAGTCGATGATCTTGACCGTGCCCTGGGCGTCGATCAGTATGTTCTCGGGCCGCAGGTCCAGGTGCAGCATCTCGCGCCGGTGAAAGGCCTGCAGCCCGCGCGCCACCTGGCCCACGATGTCGCGCACCTGCGCCAGGCTGGGGCGGGGGTGGTCGGTCATCCACTGCGCCAGGGTCTGTCCATGCACATACTCCATGGCCACAAACAGGTGTTCGCGCGGGCGGGGCGGGTCGCCATCGGCTGGGCGCAGCACATGGGGGCTGTCGATGCGCCGTGCGATCCATTCCTCCAGCACAAAGCGGTCGAGGTAGGCATGGTCTTCGCGCCGGTCGATGGAAGGGGTCTTGAGCACCACCTGGCGGCCGCTGGCCAGTGCAGTGGCCAGGTACACATGGCTGCGGTGGCTGGCGTGCAGTTCGCGCACGATCTCGTAGCCCTCGAACTGCTGGCGCGCCGACAGCACGGGCGGCAGGCGCAGTTGGGCACGCTGCTGGGCCTGCTGGTGCAGCACTTCGCCGCTGTCGGCCTGGGGCACGCGGTCGATGGCGACGATCTGCAGCGTGCAGTTGTCCGGGCTGCCCTGCGCCAGGGCCTGCTGCACGATGCTGCGCGCAGCAGCATCCAGGTCGTGCGCATGGGCGGCAATGGCCTGCATCATGGCGCCGGGCGATACATGCTCGTGCACGCCGTCGGTGCTCAGCACAAACACGTCGCCCGCGTCCACGGGCAGGCTGCGGTAGTCGATCTCGGTCTGGGGCTGCACGCCCAGCGCGCGCCCCAGGTAGCTGCGCCCGTCGGCCATGCAGACGCGGTGGTCTTCGGTGAGCTGCTCCAGCGTGCGGCCCTGCACGCGGTGGATGCGTGTGTCGCCCACATGGAACAGGTGCGCCGTGGCCCCTTTGATGATGAGTGCGCTGAGCGTGCAGACGTAGCCCCGGTCCTGGTCGAAGCGGTAGGGGCTGCGCCGGGTTTGCGCATGCAGCCACGAGTTGGTGGCTGCGATCACGCACTGGGCCGAGCGCTTGACGCTCCAGGCGTCGGAGGTGCAGTAGTAGTCCACCAGCAGCGCATGCACGGCGGCGGCAGCGGCCACGTCGCTGACATCGCTGCTGCCGATGCCGTCGGCCAGCGCCACGGCCACGCCCTTGCTCTGGCGCTGCAGCCCGTCGGGCAGGCATGCGCCGTGGAAGTCCTGGTTGACGCTTTTGCGCCCCGCATTGGAATGCTGGCCGACACGCACTTGCAGCAGGGCTGGCGTGGTCAAGGGCATGGCGCTTGGGGTCACACCAGCTTGCGCTTGGGGGCGGTGCGCACGTGGGTGGCGTACAGCGTGAGGCCGGTGAAGGCCAGGCCGCCCACCAGGTTGCCCAGCACCACGGGGATCTCGTTCCAGATGAAGTAATCCATGATGGAGAAGTTGCCGCCCATCATCAGGCCCGAGGGGAACAGGAACATGTTGACCACCGAGTGTTCGAACGTCATGGCAAAGAACAGCATGACGGGCATCCACATGGCGATGACCTTGCCGCTGACGGTGGTGGAAATCATGGCGCCGACCACGCCCGTGGACACCATCCAGTTGCACAGCATGCCGCGGATGAAGATGGTGAGCCAGCCCATGAGGCCGTACTTGGCATACCCGAGCGTGCGCGCCTCGCCGATGTGGCCGATTTTCTCCCCGACCTCGTTGGGCGGCACCGAAAATCCATAGGTGAAGATGAACGCCATCATGAAGGCCACCGTCAGCGCTCCCAGGAAGTTGCCCACAAACACCAGCCCCCAGTTGCGCAGGATGCCGCCCAGGGTGACGCCAGGGCGCTTGTCCAGCCAGGCCAGCGGGGTGAGCATGAACACCCCTGTCAGCAGGTCAAACCCCAGCAGGTACAGCATGCAAAAGCCCACCGGGAACAACATGGCGCCCACGAGGGGGGAGCCCGTCATCACGCTGGCGGTGACGGCAAACACCGCCGCCAGCGACAGGATGGCGCCCGCCATGAAGCCGCGTATCAGCGTATCGCGCGTGGACATGTAGATCTTGGATTCGCCAGCGTCCACCATTTTGGTGACGAATTCAGCAGGGACGAGGTAGGCCATGGTGTGCTTGCTCCAGGTTGCGATGCAGGTCTTCGGGGCGCTGCTGCAGCACAAGGCGCAGCAGCGTCGGTGCGTGGATGCAGCGGTGCTGCGTGTCCACGGCTTATGCCCTGTTCAGCAAACAACGTGCCAAGCGCGCAGCGATGACGCAAAGGCACCAAACTTGCATGCCCGCCCTGCACAGCACGGTGCACAGACCACAATGGAGCACCACGCGGCCCTATGCACATGACTTTTCAGCTCGACATTGGCTACTGCAGCCAGCCCGGCCCCAAACCGGTGAACGAAGACTTCTGCGCCGTGCGCCTGCCTGGTGCACACGAGGTCGAATGGGGTGCCATTGCTGCCGTGGCCGACGGTGTGAGCCAGGGCGGGCACGGGCGCGAAGCCGCGCAGACCACCGTGCACACCCTGCTGAGCGACTACCACAGCACCCCGCTGCACTGGGATGCCACGGTGGCGCTGGAGCGCATCCTCGCTGCGCACAACGCCTGGCTGGCGGGTACCAACCAGCGGCGCGCGCCTGCGGTCGGGCTCACGGCAATCACCGCCGTGGTGCTGCGCGGCCACCACTACACCCTGGCCCATGTGGGTGACACCCGCGCCCACCTGCTGCGCCAGGGCCAGTGGGAGCAGCTCACCCAGGACCATGTGCTGCCCCAGCGCGACTTTGCCCACGGCCTGGTGCGCGCGGTGGGCCTGGAGGAACGCCTGGCAGTGGACTACGCCCAGGGCGCGCTGCAGGTAGGCGATGTGCTGATCCTCACCACCGACGGCGTGCACGGCGTGTTGCACGCACGCCAGTGGCGCATGCTGTGCCAGGCCCAGGGCACGGCGCAGGAACTGGCCGACGCCCTGGTGGCGGCTGCGCTGCAGGCAGGCGGCCAGGACAATGCCAGCGCCCTGGTCCTGCGCGTGCAAGGCCTGCAGACGCAGTCCCTGCGCCAGGCCTGGGAGCGCTGCGCACACCTGCCGCTGCCCCCGCCGCTGCGTCCAGGGGACGAATTCGAGGGCCTCAAGGTCAGTGCCCTGGTGGCCGACAACGGCATCCACCGCATCTACCAAGTGCGTGCGGCAGAGCAGACCTACGCCCTCAAAACCCTGCACCCCGCACGTGCACACGACACCCCGCAGCGCGCCATGCTGGTGCACGAAGCCTGGCTGGCCCAGCACATGCAAAGCAGTCCCGCAGCGCGGCACCTGGTGCGCGCGCACCTGCAGCGCCCTGACGGGCTGCCACCGGCGCACCTGTACGTCCTGTACGACTGGCACCGGGGCCAGACGCTGCAGCAATGGCTGGACCGGGGCCAGCCCGTCAGCGTGGAGCAGTGCGTGCAATGGGGACTGCAGGCCCTCAGCGCGCTCGCGCAACTGCACCGCCAGGAGGTGGTGCACCGCGACATCAAGCCCGGCAACCTGCACTGGGGCAACGACCAGGTGCTGCGGCTCATCGACCTGGGCGTGGCACTGAGCGCCCACGACCGCGAGGGCGATGGGCCCGCACACGCCGGTACCCCCAGCTACATCAACCCCGAGCAATGGGGCCTGTCCCGTGGCGCCACCCTGGGCGCCCCACAGCCCCCCGATGCGCGCAGCGACCTGTTTGCGCTAGGCGTCACGCTGTACCAGATGCTCACCGGCACGCTGCCCTACGGCGAGGTGCTGCCCTACCAGGTGGGCCGCTACGCCCGCGAACCGCGCCCGGCATCGCACCACAACCCCAGCGTCCCGCACTGGCTCGACGCCGTGCTCGCCCGCGCCATTGCCCGCGATGCGCACGAGCGCTACGCCAGCGCAGAAGACTTCCGCCAGGCCCTGGAGCGCGGCTCCCACAGGCCCGCCACGGCGCCAGCCGCCAGGCCGCAGCCGGTGGATGCGGGCTGGAAGATCGGGCTCGCCGTGTCGCTGCTGCTCAATGTGCTGCTGGTGGTGTGGCTGCTGTTCCTGCCGACATAGGGCGTAGCGCCTGCGCGGTCTGCGGCGTTGCGATGCTTGCCCATAGCGGGGCTATGGGCTGCGCACTGCGCCTTGCATCCCATCCCGAAAAGAGCGCTGCGTGGCATCAAATAATTTACGGATAAGTTCTTAGTCGAGGAGGTCGGAATACTCCTTCTGCTGGTACTTCTCCAACTGCCCCCAGGGCAAGGCTTTGGGCAGCGGTTCGCGCATGGCAGTGGTCACGCTGTGGCTGGTGCCATGGGTGTCGGCGGATTCCACCCGGCGTGGAAACTGGCCTTGGGCATCCCATAGCACCAGCACCTTCATGGTGGCTGTGCCGCCTTGGTACCACCGGGTGCCTGCAGGCGCGGTGCGGTCCAGCGGCTTCATGCGCTGCACTTGGGCGGGGTCGAGCAGGTGCTGGGCAGCCAGCCACTGGCCGTCGAAACCGATGTTGCCCCAATCGGGCGCGGGCACATCCACCACGAGCTGGTCGTGTGCATTGACCAGGCGCACGCGCAAGCTGCCGTCGCTGGCCCGTTGTATCCACCGGGCCGCTGCGGCAACGTCCATGTGCTTGTGTTCTTTGCTGGCGCCGGCATGCTCTTGCGATTCGTGGGCGTGCGGCGGCAGCACGCGCGCCAGCCAGACTTGGCCGCCTTGGCGCACCAGGTGCTCGGCGTAGCGAACTTCACGCGTCACACCATCGGCAGACAGTGTGGTGACGGCATGCTCGATCTTCAGGGCCAAGGGAGGTACGGGCTCCTGGGCCTGGGCGGGTGCAGCCAGCCAAAGGGCCAGCAGCGCTGCAGGAAATACGCGTTTCATGGGTAGGGATTTCATACGGGCTCAAATACAGAAAATCGCCCGACAGGGATGCCGGGCGATTGCGGTCATTGGATGACGAGGGTGCTTACAGCCCCGAGGCGGCCTTGACCAGCCCAAACACCTTGGTGTTGACCATCGTGCCCTTGAAGGCGCTGCTGCCAGCGCCTGTGGCAAAGAGCATCACGTCGCCGCCGCCATGGGTTTCCGAGCCGGGGCTGCCCAGCGACACGGCCACTTCCTGCAGGTAGTCGTCATCGGCCGTGTCCACAGCGGTGAGGTCGTCGCGGCTTGCCTTGCGTGGGCCGCCGCCGTTGCCAAACACCAGGGTGGTGTAGGGCTTGCCATCGGCGGCAGTCGCCAGCACGGGTTTGCCTTGCACGGCAGTGGACTTGATGTCTGTGGACTTGCCCAGAATCGGATTGCCGCGGTGCGAATAGCCGTTGAAGGTCATTGTGTGGTCATGGTCGGCGGTGACCACGATCAGCGTGTTCTTCGTGTCCACCAGCGACAAGGCGCGGCGGATGGCTTCGTCAAAGGCAATGGTGTCTTCCAGTGCGCGCTTGGCGTTGGTGCCGTGCAGCGCATGGTCGATGCGGCCGCCCTCGACCATCAGGAAGTAGCCCTTGCTGTTCTTTTGCAGCACCTTGATGGCCTTTTCCGTCATGTCGGCCAGGCTGGGCTCGTCCAGCTTTTTCTTCACGCGGTCAAGTTCATAGTTCAGGTGATCGGGGTTGAACAGTCCGACCAGCTTGGTGGTTCCCGCATCCACGGCCTGCAAGGCCGCGCCGGTGGTGACGTAGGTGTATCCGGCTTTTTGCAGCAGCGCGGTCAGGTCCTGGCCATCGGTGCGCTTGCCGCCAGTCACGGTGTTGGGCAGGAAGAACTTTGCGCCGCCACCGAGCAGCACATCCACCCCGCTGCCCAAGGCAGTGTTGAATTGCCCCGAGCCCGGCACTGCCTGCGCGGCAATGTTGTTCTCGCCGTCGCGGTGGCAAATGTGGGCATAGGTGGCCGCCGGTGTGGCGTGCGTGATGCGTGTTGTTGTCACCGCACCGACAGACTTGCCCGCCGCTTTGGCAAGCTCCAGCAGGGTCGGTACCGAAGTGCCGTTGCCTGTTGCAGGGCAGGTGGAGTCTGCACCGCTGTAGTAGGGCTTGGTGCCGTTGTAGGCCTTCGTGTCCTGGCTCATGGAGAGGACTTCGTTGTTCATCTTCACGCCGGTCATGTAGGCGGCCATGGACGGCGCGCTGTCGGTGGTCTGCGCGTCGTTCGAATAGGTTTTGATGCGTGCAGTGCGGCGCAGGCTTTCCATGGCCAGCTGGCCTGTTTCACCGTATTTGTAGATGCGGCTGGCGGTCACGGTGGTGGGGCCCATGCCATCACCGAGGAAGAAGATGACGTTGGTGGCTTCGCCTGCTGCGAAGCTGGTGCTGCTGGCGGCAAGAGCCAATGCGGCGACGGTAATGCGGTGCAGTTTTTTCATGGTCAAGAGGCTTTCGATTACAGGCCGGTGGCCTTGCGAATGAGGCCGAAGACTTCCGTGTTGGTGATGGTGCCGGTGAACAGATCGGCACCCTTGCCCACAGCACCCAGGAAAACGTCGGTGCCACCGTGGGTTTCGCTGCCGGCGGCCACGGGAATGGCGGCTTCCTGGTGGTAGGCCTTGTCTGCCACCTGGGCATCGGTCAGGGCCGAGCGGGTTGCGGGCCGGTTTTCGCCATTGCCAAAACCAATGATGGTGAACGGATTGCCGCTGCTGTCGGAAGCCAGGGAACCGTCCACGAAGCTGCGCAGCAGACCCAGTACGCCAGGGTTGCTGGTGGTGGTGGGGCCGGTGCGTGCGGCGTACCCATTGAGCACCAGGGTGTGGTCGTGGTCGGCGGTGACGACGATCAGCGTGTTTTTCAGGCCAGGGTCTTTGGCCTGCATCTTGTCGAGCGCAAGTTTGATGGCATCGTCAAATGCCACGGTGTCTTGCAGCGCCTTGCGCGCGGTGGTTTCGTGCAGTGCGTGGTCAATGCGGCCGCCTTCCACCATCAGGAAAAAGCCTTTGCTGTTCTTGCTGAGCACTTCGATGGCTTTGTCCGTCATCTCCGCCAGGCTGGGTTCCTTGCTGGCGTCGCGGTCCAGGTCATAGCTCATGTGGCTGCTGGTGAACAGGCCCACCAGCTTCTTGGTGGTTGCTGCCGCGGCTGCATCCAGCTCGGTGCGGCTTTGCACGTAGGTGTAGCCTTTGGCCTTGAGTTCAGCGGTCAGGTCGCGCCCGTCCGTGCGCTTGCCGCCATTGCTGCTGGGCAGGAAGAACTGGCGGCCTCCGCCGAGCAGCACGTCCACGCCGTCGCCCAGCGCACTGTTGTAGCCCGTACCCCCCGGCACCACTTGGGCCGCAATGGTGTTTTCAGCGTCGCGGTGGCAGACGTGGGCGTAGGTAGTGGCTGGTGTGGCATGGGTAATGCGCGTGGTGGTGACGGCACCCGTGCCCATGCCCAGTCCCTTGGCAATCTCCAGCAACGTGGCCACGGATTTCCCGTTGCCACTGGCGGGGCAGGTGGAGTCCGCGCCGCTGAGGTAGTCCTTGCCCGTTGCGGTGTCGAAGGCATTGGTTTCCGGGGTCATGGAGATGACCTCGTTGTTCATCTTCACACCTGTCATGTACGCGGCCATCGAAGGGGCGCTGTCTGTCACCTGAGCGTTGTTCGAATAGGTGCGTACAAATGCGGTTTCGGGCAGTGTGTCGATGGTGAGGTCGCCTGCTTCTCCCACTTTGTAGATACGTGCTGCAGTCAGCGTGGGAATGCCCATGCCGTCACCCAGAAAGAAGATGACGTTTTTGGGAACACTGTCGCCCGATCCTCCGCATGCTGTCAGTGCCAGGCTGGCAATGGCCAGGGCGATCAACCGTTTCTTCATAGTTCCTCCAAATCGAGATTTCTGGGAGCAAAAGCAAAGAAACGAACTGTAAAAACAGGCTGTGTCAGTGGTGTGACTTTTTCATATCTGTACCCGCGTGCCGAGTTCCACCACGGTGTTGTCAGGAAGGCGGAAGAACTCGACCACGCCTCCGGCATTGCGGCTCATGGTGGCAAACAGGTGTTCCCGCCAGCGCGCCATGCCCGAGCCAGGGGTCGGCACCACGGTTTCGCGGCTGAGGAAAAACGTTGTCTCGAAGACAGGAATGTTCAAGCCAAAGGAGCGGGTCAATTCCAGGGCCCGCGGAACATCGGGTGTGTTCATGAACCCGAAATGCAGTTGTACGCGCCAGAAGTTCTTTCCCAGGGATTCCACCTGCACACGTTGGTGCATGGGAATCCAGGGTACGTCGTGAAAGATCACGGTGAGGATCACATTGCGCTCGTGCAATACCTCGTTGTGCTTGAGGTTGTGCAACAGTGCCTGGGGTACGGTGCTGGTGTCGGCCACGGCGTAGACCGCAGTACGGCTGGCACGCTTGAGTTCGCGGGGGTCAAGGCTTTCAATGAAGTCCACCAAGGACACGCCGTCTTTGCGGATGGCCTGCACCAGCAGGCTGCGCCCGCGTGCCCAGGTGCTCATGAAGGTAAACAGCACCAGCCCCAGGGCCAAGGGGATCCAGCCCCCGTCGAAGAACTTGACCGCACAGCCGCAGACGAGCAGCGTATCCAGCGCCACAAAGAAGGCCGTAGCCCCCCATGCCAGCCATCGTGGCAGTTTCCAGGCATCGCGCACCACGAAAAAGGTCAGAAGCGTGGTGATGAGCATGGTCACAGTGACTGCGATGCCGTACGCCGTGGCCAGTGCCGACGAAGACCGGAAGAACAACACCATGGCCACCACACCGGCCAGCAGGGCCCAGTTCACGGCGGGCAGGTAAATCTGGCCCATCTCGCGCGCCGAGGTGTAGCGCACCGTCATGCGCGGCAGAAAGCCCAGCAAAATGGCCTGCTTGGTCATGGAGTAGGCGCCTGAAATCACGGCCTGCGATGCAATGATGGCTGCCAGCGTGGCCAGCAGCAGCACCGGTAGCGCCAGTGCGGCAGGGAACATGCGGTAGAAGGGGTTTTCCACGGTGGAGGCATCGCCCAGCAGCAGTGCCCCCTGGCCCATGTAGTTGATGGCCAGTGCGGGCAGTACCAGCCCGCCCCATGCCAGGCGGATCGGGCGCTTGCCGAAGTGGCCCATGTCGGCATACAGCGCCTCGGCCCCGGTCAGGGCCAGCACTACGGCACCAATCACAGCCAGCAGCTTCCAGCCGCGCTGTGACAGGAATTCCCAGGCATGCAGCGGGTTGAGTGCGGCCACGACGGCGGGTTGCTGGGCAATCTGCCACAGGCCCACCACCGACAGCACCACAAACCACAGCACGATGATGGGGCCGAAAAATCGCCCCACCAGTGCGGTGCCGAACCGTTGCACCACAAACAGCCCCAACAGCACCACCAGGGTGCAGGGCACGACCCAGTCGTGGGCGGCCGGGGTGACGTATTCGAGCCCCTCCATCGCACCCATGACCGAGATGGCCGGTGTGATGAGGCTGTCGCCATAGAACAGTGTGGCCCCGAACACGCCCAGCAGGGTAAGGGCCTGGCGCAGGCGTGGCCGCGTGCTGCCCACGGCCTTGGCGGCCAGTGCCGTGAGCGCCAGGCCGCCACCCTCGCCATTGTTGTCGGCGCGCAGGATCAGGATGACGTATTTGAGCGTGACCACCAGCATCAGCGCCCAGACGATGGTGGATACGGCCCCCAGCACGTTGTCCGGGCTTACGCTCAATCCGGTGTGGGGAGAGAAAACCTCTTTGACGGTGTACAGCGGGCTTGTGCCGATGTCGCCATAGACCACGCCGATGGCGGCCAGGGTCAGGCCTGCCAGCCCTTGCCGGGTGGTATGGGCCGATGTGGGCGAGGCATCTGCCTCGCCCGTGGGTGTGTTGCTTGCCATGCAAGGCTCCAGAAGTGATCCTGGCCTGGAGCATGCGCCGGCAGGCATCAGGATCGCATAAGGAGGCCTACAGCTCTGTGGGCTCGGCCAAACGGTAGCCCACGCCCGGCTCGGTCAGCAACAGTTGGGGTTGTGCTGGCTGTGCTTCGAGTTTGGCGCGCAGTTGCCCCATGTAGAGCCGCAGGTAGTGGGTGTGCTCCACGCAGTCTGCGCCCCAAACGTCCGCCAGCAGTTGGCGGTGCGTCACTACCTGGCCAGCACAGCGTACCAGGCGCGCCAGAAGCGCATATTCATGCGGGGTCAGGTGCACCGGCGCTCCGTCGCGCAGCACGCGCCGCGCCTCCAGGTCCACATCCAAGGTGCCGTGGCGGTACTGGCGCACGGCAGGCCGCACGCTGGTGCCCTGGTGGCGCAGCGCCACGCGCATGCGTGCCATCAGTTCGCGCAGGCTGAATGGCTTGACCAGGTAGTCATCTGCACCTGCATCCAGCAGGGAAATCTTGTGCGGCTCGGCGTCGCGTGCAGACAGAACCAGCAGCGCTGCGCTGCTGTGCGTACGAACCACGGGCAGCAGTTCGGCACCGTCACCGTCAGGCAGGCCCAGATCAAGCAGCACTGCGTCCACCTTGGCGCCGCTGTGCACAAGCAGTGCGCGCGCATCGGCAACGCTGGCGCAGGCATGGACATGGTAGCCCTCCACCTGAAGGGCTTCCTTGATCGTGGAGCGCAGTTGCGTATCGTCCTCTACCAACACGATGGTGGGGCTTCTCATGAAAGGTCTCCCATTTCCTCCTTGGGTGGCGCAGGCGCTTCAGACAGAGGCAACCCCAGTGCAAAGCAGGCACCGCCGCCGCGGCGCTGCCGGTAGCGCAGCTGCGCGCCATGAACCCGCGCAATGGCGTGGCACAGCGCCAGTCCCACACCGCTGCCAAGGCTGGGCGGGCGCTGCGAGACAGGCACTGCACCGGCAAACCAATGCGCCTGCACCCGCCCATCCAGCCCTGGCCCGCGGTCACATACCTGAAGCCACAGGGCGCTGTGCGCCACCCATACCCGCACTTCAGTGGGCGCGTCTGGATGGCTGCCATACCGTGCAGCGTTGTCGAGCAGGTTTTCCAGCAACTGAACCACCAGCACGGCATTGCAGCGCACCAGGGGCAAGGTGTTTGGAAGGCGCATGCGCACGCGCGTGGCACCGGGGCGCTGGCGATAGCGCTGCATGGCGCTGGCCACCAGTTCTTCCACGGATTCCCAGTCCATGGGCACGGCCAGCGCAGGGGCGTCCAGGCGTGCCAATTGCAAGGACTGGTCGGTGATGCGGCTCAGTTGTGCGGATTCGTCCACGATGGTCTGGGCCAGTTGTTGGCAACGCGCCGGGCCCAATAGCTGGGCCTGGTCGCGCAGCAGTTCTGCAGCGTTGGTGATGGATGCCAGCGGTGTGCGGTGGTCGTGTGCAATGGAGGCCAGCAAGGTATTGCGCAGCGCATGCACCTGCGACTGCTGGCTGCTGCGCTGCGCCAGGTGATGCGTCCACAGGCGCTCCAGCGCTGCGCCAACCTCGTCGCAAAGCGCCTGGATATGGTCTTGCTGGGCACTGCCCAGTGCCTGGCCTTCGCGCAGGCGCAGCAAGGCCGCACCCATTACATGCGCACGGGCACGCAGGGGCCAATACACCGCCCACAGGTTGTCATGCCGCCCGGTGCCTTGGCCCAGGCTGCGCCCTTGGTGCATGCACAGGCGCAATCCGCTGGTCTCGTCCTCCGTCGGAATGCCCCACCAGCACCCTGGCTCTGCGGCGGGGGGATCGGCGGCATCTTCCACTTCGGCCGCCAGCACTACCACCTCGCCAGTTCCAAAGTCTGCCAGGGCTTGCGCCAGTTGGGCTTGCATCTTTGGCACATGCTCGGTTTCCCGCAGGCCGCCCGCCAACAACCGCTGGCGCTCAGAACAGTTGGCAAGCCAGTGGGCCTTGTGGGCCAAACTGCGCAGCCGTTGCATCAAAAGCGCCACCAGCGCACTGAGTGCCAAGGTGGAAAACAGCAGCAGAACATGCTGGTGCAAGGCCACGGAGAACGTTCCGCGCGGTGGAACGAAGGCGTAGTTGAACAGAAGCACCGACAGGGCGCTGATCCCCAGCGCAGCCCACCATGGCCACCACAGAGCGCAGAATGCGGCCGCCATCACCAGCAGTTGCGCCAGACTGCCGACGTCCAGCGTGCCGTCAAGCAGCACCAGCGCAAGCCATGCCAATAGCCAGGGCCAGAGGCCCAAGGCCGCGAGGCGCTGCGGGTCTGCGATCACTGGGAGTTGCCTTTCATCGGGCAACACTACCAGATGCGGCATCAGGAACGCATCAGGAAGTGACGCGGATCTTCATGGGCGGTGGCGACCTCGTTGCGGAGTGGTCACAAACGCGGGGCTGCTGCAGCTTGTGGCGGCTGCGCCGCCACCGGTCCCGCTGCGCGGGCTCGGCCGCCTTTTTATCGAAAAGTCGGGGTCGCTTCCGCTCCTGTCGGCTGCGTCGCCACCGGTCCCGCTGCGCGGGCTCGGCCGCCTTTTTATCGAAAAGTCGGGGTCGCTTCCGCTCCTGTCGGCTGCGCCGCCACCGATCCCGCTGCGCGGGCCCGGCCGCCTTTTTCTGCCCAGGTGCGGGTCCAGCGGAGTTGCATCCAGCGCATCATGGCCAGTACGGCCAGGGACAGGGTGGCGAGCAGGGCGAAGCCCCACAGGTAGGTGCCCAGGTACTGCTTGGACAAGCCCATGGCATTGGGCACCAGGCCGCCGCCCAGGGCGCCGATCTCACCGATCATCGAGCCTGCCACGGCGGTGGACAGCGGCCAGCGCAGGGGTACGAGCTGGAACAGCGCGCCGTTGCCCGCGCCCAGCGCCGCAAAGCACAGCAGCATGAGCAGCGTGGTCAGCACCAGCGACGACTGCGTGAAGCCGCAGGCCAGCAGGCTCAGGCCTACGGCCACCAGCACGGCGGTCAGGGTGTTGATGCCGCCCCAGCGGTCGGAGATCCAGCCGCCGAAGATACGCAGCGCTGCGCCCATGAAGGCGGCCAGCATGGTCAACTGCCCGGCCTGCACCTTGCTCACGCCGAACTGGTCGTAGTAGTAGGTGGGCAAGAAAGTGGTCAGTCCGATGAAGCCGCCGAAGGTGATGGCGTAGATGGCGCTGAAGGCCCAGCCGTCCTTTTCGAACAGGCAGGCGATGTGGTCGCTGAAGGCGGCGTGCTTGTCCACGTCTTCGGGTTCGCGCGCCAGGGCCACCATGACCACGATGGGCACGACCAGCCCCAGGGCGGCAATGCCGTACACCGTCTTCCAGCCCCACCATTGCGCCAGCTGGGGGGCCATGATGGCGGCCACCGAGGTGCCCACGTTGCCCGCGCCTACCAGCCCCATGGCCAGGCCCTTGTAGTGCGCCGGAAACGACCCCGACCCCAGCGACAGCGCCACGCCAAAGCTGGCGCCCGCCACGCCCAGCAGCACGCCCATGGCCAGCAGGTCGCTGAAGGTCTGGACCATGAAGTAGCCGTACATCAGCGCTACGGCAATGCCGGTCATCTCCACCAGCGTGGCGTTCTTGCGCCCGATGTACTGGGCCAGCACGCCCAGCGGGAAGCGCATGAGTGCCCCGGCAAAAATGGGTACCGACAGCATCAGTCCCACCTGCGAGGGCGTCAACCCCAGCGACTCCTTGATGAACGGCGCCATGGCTCCGTTGGACACCCACACGCCGCAGCTGTAGGCAAAGTAGACAAAGGCTGCCAGCAGCGTGGGCGCGTGGCCGGACTTGAGGAAGGTGCGGAATCCCGCCATGGTGCTTCTCCGAGTGGAACAGGGATGGGTGGTGGTGGAATCAGGCGCTGGCCAGGCTGGCCTGCACCATGCGTTGCAGCTGTGGGACGCAGGAGCCGCACTGCGTGCCGCAGCGCAGCCCGTCCTTGAGCTGCTGCAGGCGCTGGGTGGCGTCGCCCACGCAGCGTTGCAGCAGGCCGGTGATGGCGCTCTCGGCCACGCCCTCGCAGGCGCACACGGTGGCGCCACGGGCGGCCACGCGCACGGGCGGCTGCGCGCCTGGCTGCAGCAGGGCGCGGCGCAAGGGCTGGGCGTTCTGGCGTTCTTGCAGCAGCGGGGCGATCCAGGCCTGGGCGCTCACGTCGCCTGCCAGCACCATGCCTTGCAACACTTGCGCAGAGCCTTCGCTTTGCAGGCGGGCGCGGCGCCACTGGCCGCGGCGTGCGTCCTGGTAGCTCAGTGCGCCGGGGCCTTGCACGCCCAGCACCTGGGCGATGCGTTCGAGCAGCGCCGTGTCCACCGCCTGGTGCGCGGCGGCGCGCAGTTGCAGGCCCACGCCGGTTTCGGGACGGCCAAACAGCGTGCAGCTGGCAAAGGGGAAGGAGGCCATCAGGCCCTCCAGCGCCTGGCGTGCCTGGTGCACCTGGGCCAGCGGCAGCCAGGCCTGGGCCCACACGCCCCAGGGCAGTTCGGCCTTGAGCACCTTGATGGCCGCGTGCTTGAGCTCGGGCTGCAGCGACTGCGGGCAGCGCGCTGCCGTGGTCAGCGCGTTCACACCCGCCAGGCGCTTGCCGGTGCTGCTGGCGCCGCCCAGCACCTCGTCGCCCCAGTGCATGGCCATGAAGACCTGGCCGCTGCGCAGGCCTTCGTCTGGCTGCACGGGCGCCAGCACGGTGCCCCTGCGGCTGGTGAGGTAGGCCAGGTCGCCGGGCGCCAGGCCCAGGCGGTCCATGTCTTCGCAGGCCATCTGCGCCACGGGTTCGCTGGCGTGGGCCCACAGGCTTTCCACCGTGCCGCTGCGGCTCAGGCCGTGCCACTGGTCGCGCAGGCGGCCGGTGATCAGCGCAAAGGGGTAGCGTGCATCGGTGGGTTCGGCCACGGTGCCGGGCTGGGGCAGCACAAAGCGCGCGCGGCCGTCGGGGGTGGCAAAGCGGCCGTCGGTGTACAGGCGTGCGCTGCCCTGAGCCTGGCCCTGGGGGCGGGGCCATTGTTGCGGGGCGGCCTCCAGTTGGGCCCAGTTCAGGCCGGTGATGTCCAGGTCGCGCCCGCGCGTGCTTTCGCGGTGCTCGTTCCAGATGGCCTCGGGGCCGTCGTAGGGGAACAGGCTGGGCAGGTGGGCGCGCGTGGGCAGCAGGGGCTGCACGCGCCGCGCCACTTCGGTGACGATGCGCCAGTCCGCCCAGGCCTGGCCGGGCGCCGCCACCGCGGCGCGCACGCGGCTGATGCGGCGTTCGCTGTTGGTCACGGTGCCTTCTTTTTCGCCCCAGGTGGCGGCGGGCAGCAGCAGGTCGGCATAGCGCGCGGTGGCCGTGGTGGCATAGGCGTCCTGCAGCACCACGAACTCAGCGCGCTGCAGGGCGCGGCGCACCAGGGCCTGGTCGGGCAGGCTGTGCGCGGGGTTGGTGCAGGCAATCCACAGCAGCTTGATCTGGCCGTCGGCAGCGGCCTCGAACAGCTCCACCGCCGCCTTGCCGGGCGTGGCGGGCACATCGGGCACGCCCCACAGGGCGGCCACTTCGGCGCGGTGCTGCGGGTCGGCCAGGTTGCGGTGGGCACTGAGCTGGTTGGCCAGCGCGCCCACCTCGCGTCCGCCCATGGCGTTGGGCTGGCCGGTGAGCGAGAACGGCCCCGCGCCAGGTTTGCCGATCTGGCCGCAGGCCAGGTGCAGGTGGATGAGGGCGGTGTTGTTGTCGGTGCCGCGCACCGACTGGTTCAGGCCCTGGCAGTACAGGCTCAGCGTGGGGCTGCGGCCGGTAGCGCCTGCGTCCACCCCGGCAAACCAGCGTGCGGCCTGCAGCAGCTCGGCCGGGGCAATGCCGCAGTGCTGCTGCACGGCGGCGGGCGTGGCGTGCTGCACCTGGGCGGCCAGGGCGTCCCAGCCCTGGGTGCGCGCGGTGATGAAGGCCTGGTCCACCCAGCCTTGCTCCAGCATGCAGCGCAGCATGCCGTGGTAGAGCCAGACGTCCGAGCCAGGTTGCAGCGCCAGGTGCAGGTCGGCCAGCTCGGCGGTGTCGGTGCGGCGCGGGTCGCAGACAATGATGCGCAACTGCGGGTTGGCGTGCTTGGCGTCTTCGATGCGCCGGAACACGATGGGGTGCGCCCAGGCTGGGTTGGCGCCGGTGATGAACAGCGTGGCCGCGTGGGCTATGTCCTCGTAGCAGGCGGGTGGCGCGTCGGCCCCGAGCGTGGCCTTGTAGCCCGCCACGGCGCTGCTCATGCACAGGCGTGAGTTGGTGTCGATGTGGTTGGTGCCCAGCAGCCCTTTGGCGAACTTGTTGAAGACGTAGTAGTCCTCGGTGAGCAGCTGGCCCGAGACGTACAGGCCCACGGCGTCTGCGCCGTGCTGCTGCACGGTGGCGGCGATGCGCTGGCCCAGGGTGTCCAGCGCCTGGTCCCAGGCCAGCGGCAGTGCCGCGCCGCCGCGTTGCGCGCGCTGCAGGGGCTGCAGCAGGCGCACCTGGGCCTGCACTTCGGGGCGGGCCGTGAGGTGCAGGGTCGAGCCCTTGGAGCACAGCCGCCCGAAGTTGGCGGGGTGCTCCGGGTCGCCGCGCACGCGGGTGATGCGGCCGCCCTCGCTGTCGATGAGTACGCCGCAACCCACGCCGCAGTACGGGCAGGTGGAACGGGTGGTGGCGGTCTGTGTCATGCCACTGCAGCGCGCAAGGCGGGCCCGGCCAGCGGGCGGGTTTCGGTCAGGGCGCGGTGGGCCAGCTCGTCGGCGTCCAGGTACACCGCACCGTCTTCCAGCTTGACCTGGAAGCTGGGCGTGCAGCCTTCGTCGGGCGCCTGGGCATGGCCGTCGCACAGGCCGATGGTCCAGTTGTGCAGCGGGCAGGCCACGCTCTTGCCGAACACGATGCCCTGGCTCAGCGGGCCGCCCTTGTGCGGGCAGCGGTCCAGCAGGGCAAACACCTCGTCCGTGGCGGTGCGGAACACGGCCACCTCCAGGCCCTGCGCTCGCGTGACGCGGCGGGCGCCCAGCACGGGGATGTCTTCGAGCTTGCAGATGTATTTCCACTGTGTCATTGCTATACCTTTTGTAGCTGGTTGCGCTTGTAAATAAAGGGCTGGAGCCACTTTTTGCTTAAAGAATGGAGGGCTGGACGGGGCTTCAGGCCACGGCAATGGGGATGAACTGGCGTGCATCGACCCGGGCCTTCTCGCCTTCGAACCAGGGGTCGGGCTCGCCTTCCAGCGCTGCCTGCAGCCGTGCCCACAGGGCTTTGCGGTTCTCGTGGTCTTCGAGCACTTTTTTCTTCACGTAGTCCAGGCCCACGCGCGAGACGTAGTGCACCGTGCGTTCCAGGTACCAGCCTTCTTCGCGGTAGAGCTGCAGGAAGGCGCCGCTGATTTCCAGCACCTCCTCGGCGGTCTTCACCTTGGTGAAGAAGTGCGCCACCTCGGTCTTGATGCCGCCGTTGCCGGCCACGTAGATTTCCCAGCCCGAGTCCACGCCGATCACGCCCACGTCCTTGATGCCGCTTTCCGCGCAGTTGCGCGGGCAGCCGCTGACGGCGAGCTTGACCTTGTGCGGTGCGTACATGCGCCACAGGGCGCGTTCCAGGTCGCGGCCCATCTGGGTGCTGTCCTGCGTGCCAAAGCGGCACCATTCGCTGCCCACGCAGGTCTTCACGGTGCGCAGGCTCTTGCCGTAGGCGTGGCCGCAGGGCATGCCGATGTCGTCCCACACGCCCTGCAGGTCCTCCTTCTTCACGCCCAGCAGGTCGATGCGCTGGCCGCCCGTGACCTTGACGGCCGGGATCTTGTACTTGTCCACCACGTCGGCAATGCGGCGCAGCTCGTCGGCCGTGGTCTCGCCTGCCCACATGCGCGGCACCACGCTGTAGGTGCCGTCCTTCTGGATGTTGGCGTGGCTGCGCTCGTTGATGGCGCGGCTTTGCGGGTCGTCCAGCGCCTCCTTGGGCCAGGTGCTGATGAGGTAGTAGTTGACGGCAGGGCGGCAGCTGGGGCAGCCGTTGGGCGTCTTCCATTCCATGAAGGCGAATACCTCCTCCTTGGACAGCAGCTTGTTGGTGCGGATCGCGTCGCGCACTGCCTGGTGGCCGTGGTCGGTGCAGGCGCATACGGGCTTGGTCTTGGGCGTGGCGGAATAGTCGCCGCCCACGGTGGCCATCAAAATCTGCTCGACCAGGCCGGTGCACGAGCCGCAGCTGGCGCTGGCCTTGGTGTGCTTGCGCACTTCGTCCAGCGTGAACAGGCCTTTTTCCTTGATGGCCTTGCAGATGGTGCCCTTGGTCACGCCGTTGCAGCCGCAGACCTCGGCATCGTCGGGCATGCTCGCGGCCTTGTTCTGGCCTGCGTGGCCGCCTTCGCCGATGTTGCTCTCGCCGAACATCAGCTTGTCGCGCAGGTCGCTCACGGGGCGGCCGTCGCGCAGCAGCTTGAAGTACCAGCTCCCGTCCACGGTGTTGCCGTACAGGCAGGCGCCCACGAGCTTGTCGTCCTTGAGCACGAGCTTTTTGTACAGCCCGGCGCCGGGGTCGCTCATCACGATTTCCTCGGTACCCTCGCCGCCCATGAAGTCGCCCGCGGAGAACAGGTCGATACCCGTGACCTTGAGCTTGGTGGACGTGAGCGAGCCCTGGTAGCGCCCGATGCCGAACTCCGCCAGGTGGTTGGCCGCCACCTTGCCCTGCTCGAACAGCGGCGCCACCAGGCCGTAGGCCACGCCCCGGTGTTCGGCACATTCGCCCACGGCGTAGATGCGCGCGTCGGTGGTGGTCTGCATGGTGTCGTTGACGACGATGCCCCGGTTCACGTGCAGACGCATGTTCTGCGCCAGCGACACGTTGGGGCGGATGCCCACGGCCATCACCACCAGGTCGGCGGGTACCTCGGTGCCGTCCTTGAAGCGCACGGCGCGCACGCGCCCGGCGTCGCTGGCCAGCAGCTCCTGCGTCTGCGCTTGCATGAGGAACTGCATGCCGCGCTCCTGCAGCGACTTCTGCAGCATCTTGCCCGCCACATCGTCGAGCTGGCGCTCCATCAGCCATTCTGCGGCGTGCACCACCGCCACCTGCATGCCGCGCTTCATCAGGCCGTTGGCGGCCTCCAGGCCCAGCAGGCCGCCGCCAATGACCACGGCGTGCTTGTAGTGCGCGGCCGCGTCGATCATGGCCTGCGTGTCCGCAATGTCGCGGTAGGCCAGCACGCCCTGCAGGTCCTTGCCCGGAATGGGCAGCATGAAGGGGTTGGAGCCCGTGGCCATGATGAGCCGGTCGTAGGGCACGCTCACCGCCTCGCCCGCTGCATTGGTGGCGTGCACCATGCGCCGCGTGCGGTCCACCTGCGTGACGGAAAAGCCCGCATGCAGGGTGATGTGGTTGTCCTCGTACCAGGACCAGTCGTTGAGGACGATCTGTTCCAGCGTCTGCTCGCCCGCCAGCACCGGCGAGAGCAGGATACGGTTGTAGTTGGGGTGGGGCTCGGCACCGAAGACGGTGATCTCGTACAGATCCGGTGCGATCTTGAGCAGTTCTTCGAGCGTGCGCACCCCTGCCATGCCGTTGCCCACCATCACCAGTTTCGATTTCTTCATCGTGCCCTCGCGCGTTGCTTGTCCAGAAAGCGGCGGGCCTTGCTGGCGCGCCGTACCTGCGGCCGGTAGCGGCCACACGCCCTGTGCAATGCAACGACCGTGCCAGCACGGCCAAACGCCGCTGAAGCAGCCGGTGGTACCGCAGCGGATGCCGCCTTGCACCGCTGCCGCGCGCTGCGGTGGCGCGTTTTGGTGCGCGAAGGGGGGAGTGCTTTGGTGCGCTGCACCAAAGCGGGGTGCTGCTGCCCATGCCCCGTGCTGGTGCGGGACCTCCAACGAAAAAACCCACAGGCTCGGCTGTGGGCTTTGGGCAATTCTGGCCTCGGCCAGAACGCGGGGCGGGGCTGAAGATCAGCTGCGCTCGCCCGTAGCAATGCTGTTTGCACGCAGGGCGATGGCGCCGTTTGAGCGCACTGCAGGGCGCTCCATGGTGCTGGGGGTCTTGGCGTAGCGGTCAGCGACGGGGCCGTCATTGAAGCTGGCCAGAGCCTTCTGGCCTTCAGCACGCACTTCGGCGGCGCTGCGCACCGATTGCACCTTGGATTCGAAGTCGGTGCCGTACAGGTCGCCGTTGAGTTCAGCCGCCTGGGCGCCCAGGGTAGCGAAAGCGGACAGGGCTGCGATGGTGAGGATGCGTGCGGTTTGCATGATGGTTTCCTTGATCAAAAGACACTCTGAAGGTGCTCCGGCAAAGGCCATCGGGTGATTGCTGGAGCTCTGTCGGTGAGCTGTGCGGTAGCGTTTGGCTCATCGATGGGATGAACTGTATTCCTCTGGCGCCCACAAAAAAACCATCTGGTCGCGAATTGACTATTCCAGTTTCAAGAATAATCATCTGGTAGGCATGGATTCCGCCCAGTCAACCAGCGCAAAGGTTGTGCTCGAGACGCCAGCCTGCAATGTGCGCGGCCCCCCAGGGTCGCCACGGCTTGCAATCCATCGCTGCCTGGGCTGAAATGTATATCCGAGCCATTATTTTGGAGGGGGTTTTCATGACCGCCGTTGCCGAAATTCTCAAGTCCAAGCCACATGCTGCGGTGTACAGCGTGGCGCCGCAGGACAGCGTGTTCCAGGCCTTGCGCACCATGGCCGAAAAGGAAGTGGGGGCGCTGCTCGTCCTCGATGGCGGCGCGATCGCAGGCATCTTCACCGAGCGCGACTACGCCCGCAAACTCGCACTGCGCGGGCGCACCTCTATGGACACGCCGGTGCGCGACGTGATGACCGCGTCCGTGCTGTGCGTGCGCCCCACGCAGACCAGCGAGCAGTGCATGCAGATCATGACCGGCAAACGCCTGCGCCACCTGCCCGTGGTGGAAGAGGGCGGCAAGCTGCTGGGCATGATCTCCATCGGCGACCTGGTGAAGGACATCATCTCCGAGCAGCAGTTCATCATCGAGCAGTTGGAGCACTACATCACCGGCGGGGGCCGCTGAACGCCAAAAGGCCCTGGCTGCGAAGCCAGAGCTTTTGCATTTGGCCTTTGGCCAGCGCACCACGTATTGCGCGCAGCACGATAAAGCGGCCCAGGCCAGCGGCCACCGCGCAAGGGCCGCCCCGCCGCGCTGGCGGCGTCCCCCTTCCCGCATCGCGTAGCGAGGCGAGAGAAGGGGGAAGCGGCGTAGCCGCTCAGGGGGATGCTCCTCATCACGCCGCCTTCTCGACATGCCCCTGGCGCGTGTAGAGGAAGTCGATCACCGCCTTGCGGTAGTTCACGTAGCGCGCATCCTCGGCCAGTTCCACGCGTGAGCGCGGGCGGGGCAAGTCCACGTGCAGCACCTCGCCGATGGTCGCGGCCGGGCCGTTGGTCATCATCACGATCTTGTCGGACAGCAGCACGGCCTCGTCCACGTCGTGCGTCACCATCACCACCGTGCTGTGCGTGCGCGCCACGATCTCCAGCAGCTCGTCCTGCAGCTTGGCGCGGGTGAGGGCGTCGAGCGCGCCGAAGGGCTCGTCCATCAGCAGCACCTGCGGCTCCATCGACAGCGCCCGGGCAATGCCCACGCGCTGCTTCATGCCGCCCGAGATTTCGCCGGGGCGCTTCTGGCCCGCGTGCGTCAGGCCCACCAGGGCCAGGGCTGCGTCGGTGCGCGCCTTGAGCTGGGCCTTGCCCTCGCGGGCGCCGAACACGCGCTCCACGGCCAGGTACACGTTGTCAAAGCAGGTCAGCCAGGGCAGCAGCGAATGGTTCTGGAACACCACGGCGCGCTCCGGCCCCGGGCCCTTGATCTCCTTGTTGGCGCACAGCAGCGCGCCGTTGGTGGGCGTGGTCAGCCCGGCGATCAGATTCAGCAGCGTGGACTTGCCGCAGCCCGAGTGCCCGATGAGCGCCACGAACTCGCCCTTGGCAACGGTCAGGTCAATGTCGCGCAGCGCCGGGAACAGGCCCTTGGCGGTGCGGAAGGTCTGCTCCACGCCCTGGACTTCGATGAACTTGGTGGAGTACGACGGATGGGTGGATGCATTCATGATTTCACCTCCTCGAATGTGAAGGCCGTGGCCAGCTTGACCAGGGCCGCTTCGAGCAGCAGCCCGACGATGCCGATCACGAAGATGGCGATGATGATGTTCTTGACGTTGAGGTTGTTCCACTCGTCCCACACCCAGAAGCCGATGCCCACGCCGCCCGTCAGCATCTCGGCCGCAACGATCACCAGCCATGCCGTGCCCACGGCCAGGCGCACGCCGGTCAGCATGTAGGGCAGCACGGCGGGGAACAGGATCTTGGTGAGTACCTTCCACTCGCTCAGGTTGAGCACGCGGGCCACGTTCAGGTAGTCCTGCGGCACGCGCTGCACGCCCACGGCGGTGTTGATGACCATGGGCCAGATGGAGCAGATGAAGATGGTCCAGATGGCGGCCGGGTTGGCGCCCTTGAACACCAGCAGCCCGATGGGCAGCCACGCCAGCGGCGAGACCGGCCGCAGCAGGCTGATTACGGGCATGAACATGTGCGAGAGGAAGGCGAAGCGCCCGATGGCAAAGCCCGCCGGAATGCCCACGAGCGCCGCCAGCCCGAAGCCCGCGGCCACGCGCTGCAGCGAGGCCAGCACGTTCCAGCCCACGCCCTGGTCGTTGGGGCCGTTGCGGTAGAAGGGGTTGCTGAACACCTCCACCGCCTGCAGCCAGGTCTCGTAAGGCGTGGGAATGCTGCGGCCCGTGCTGGCCGACACCAGCGCCCACAGCCCCACCAGCAGCCCCAGGCCCAGCACGGGCGGCAGCACGTTCTGCCAGAAGGCGCGCGAAAGCGCCCCAGCATCGCGCCGGGCCAGGGTAGGTGCTGCGGATGGACTTGAGGTATTTTTGGCTGTATCGCCCGTAGATAGGGCGCTAGTAGCTATACTTTTAGTAGCATCAAACGCTTTGGCTGGCGTGGGCTCCAGCGGTACATAAAAAACGGCGCTGACCATGGTGATCTCCGGTGGGTCGAAAAGATGGGTGACGAAAGCCGTGGTTTCAGGCCTTGATCTTGAAACCGTCGGCGTACCTGGCGGGGTCCTTGCCGTCCCACACCACGCCGTCGATCAGCTTGGCTGTCCGCAGCACCTCCTTGGGCACGCTGATCTTCATCGCGCTGGCGACGGACTTGTACAGGTCGATCTGGTTCACCTGCCTGGCTACGGCCAGGTAATCGGGGTGGCTCTTGAGCAGGCCCCAGCGCTTGTGCTGCGTGAGGAACCACATGCCATCGCTCAGGTAGGGGAAGTTCACCGCCCCATCGTTGAAGAACTTCATGTGGTTGGGGTCGTCCCAGGTCTTGCCCAGGCCGCCACCCACGCCGTTGCTGTAGCGGCCCAGAATGCGCTGGTTGATCGCGTCCACGCTGGTATTGATGTAAGACTTCTGCGCCACCGTCTCGGCCATCTTGGCCTTGTTCGACAGGCTCGCATCAATCCACCGGCTCGCCTCCAGCACCGCCATCATCACGGCGCGCGTGGTGTTGGGGTACTTTTTCACAAACTCGGCCGAGGTGCCCAGCACCTTCTCGGGGTGGTCTTGCCAGATGTCCTGCGTGGTGTTGGCCGTGATGCCGATGCCGTCCATGATGGCGCGGTGGTTCCAGGGCTCGCCTACGCAGAAGCCGTCCATGTTGCCCACGCGCATGTTGGCCACCATCTGCGGGGGCGGCACCGTGATCAGCTTGGCGCCCGACAGCGGGTTGATGCCCGCCGCCGCCAGCCAGTAGTGCATCCACATCGCGTGCGTGCCCGTGGGGAAGGTGCCCGCGAAGGTGTATTCGCGCTTCTCCTTGGCCATCAGCGCCGCGACGAGGGGCCGTCCACCGCGCCCTTGTCGGCCAGGGCCTTGGAGAGCGTGATCGCCTGGCCGTTGTGGTTCAGGTTCATCAGCACCGCCATGTCCTTCTTCGGCCCGGCCGTGCCCAGGTGCACGCCGTACACCAGGCCGTAGAGCACATGGGCAAAGTCCAGCTCGCCATTCACCAGCTTGTCGCGCACACCGGCCCAGCTCGCCTCCTTGGTGGGAATGATGGTCACGCCGTACTTCTTGTCGAAGCCCAGCACCGAGGCCATCACCACGCTGGCGCAGTCGGTCAGCGGAATGAAGCCGATCTTGACCTCCTTCTTTTCGGGCGCGTCCGAACCCTGGGCATGGACAAGCGCCCGCAGCGCGGGGCTCACTCCCACGGCGCCCACGGTGGCGGCCTGCAGCACGGTGCGGCGGTTGAGGCTGGTTTTCAAAACATCGGTCATGGGGCTCCCCTTGCAACGTGAAAAACAAAAAAAGGCGTCCTCACGCTGCGCACGCCAGCCAGGGGCCGCATGCGCAGGGTGGGGACGCCTTTGTCCGGTTCCCGGTGGCCGCCACCCGCCGTTGGGTGGCACCGCCGTGGTCACCCCCGAGGGGGTTGAAACCATCAATGCAAGGCTTGTGCCAGCTTTGGAAAGCTGGGGTTGCTATGAAAGGGGGAGCTGGTGGCGCCCTGTTCTAGGGCGTTGCGGGCTGATTTGGCCTGAAATGATGCGTGCGGGGATGCACCGGGGTTGTGCGGTGCACCATGGGCGCGCGGGAGTGGAGTTGTGCGCTGGGTGGATAGGAACTTGCACTCTGCTTGAGCGTGAGCGTGGCTGCCCAGACCAAGGGGCCGCTTTGCAGCGGTTACAGTCGTTCGGCTCGCTCCGACCGATCTCACGCTTTCGGCCCTCTACCAGTTACTGACTCGCTCGGACTTGGTCCGACGAACGGTCGGTCCGAAATGCACCGCTACCAGCCTGATGCCGCCATTCCCTTCTTAGTGGTTTTCAAGCCGCCCGTAGCACCCCGCGTGCCGCCCCCAACACCACCCGGCTCAACCCCTCCAACACCCCCGAAGCCGCCCGCGCCTGCTGCCAATACAGCAGCACATCTAGCGGCGTATCCGGCACCAGCTTGACCAGCGTGCCGTCCTTCAGATGGTCGGCCACCAGCACTTCCAGCTGCATGCCCCAGCCCATGCCGGCCAGCGCGGCGGTGGCGAAGGCCTGGGGCGAGGGCAGGGTGTGGCGGGGCAGTTCCACATGCCGATGGCACAGGCGGCGGGCCCAGCAGGTCTGCATTTTGTCCTTGGGTTGAACGCCAGGCTGGCCGGCGCACGGTAGCGTATGGCGCTGTGGGGGGGATGGTTTGCTTGGCGCGCTCAGGTGTACGGCTGAAATTGGTTGCTGTCCCGGCTGAGCAGTTGCATGAGCTTGGGGTGGATGAAGAGTTTTTCTTTGCCAAACGGCATTTCGCGCAGCACGCCGAGGGTGGCGAGGTCGTGCAGATAGCGCGAAGCGGCCTGGCGTTGGGCAATGCCTTTGTCCACCAGGTTGCCGATGCGGCAATAGGGCTGCTCGAAGATCACATCCACCAGTTCGCGGGTGTAGATCTTGGGCAGGCGGGTGCGCACATGCTCCGTGGTGTGTTCGGCCAGTGCGCGGATGGCGGCGATCTTGCCTGTGGTCCATTTCGACGTATCGGCCACGGCCTGCAGCATGAAGAGCAGCCACGGCGCAAAAAACCTGTTTTATCGACAGGTTGGCAGCTTATGTCGCTGACGGCGACACGTCAACGAAACGTGTTCTCATTTTTCATAAATGGCGACATATGGCGGCCCTTGGCTACCCCAGCAAATCCACCATCTCCAGCATGCGCCGCGCCACTTCGCCCAGTTTCAGGCCTTTGTCCATGGCGGTTTTGCGCAGTTTTTCGTAGGCGGCCTGTTCGCTCAGGCCCTGGCGCTGCATGAGCAGGCCCTTGGCGCGGTCGATGGCCTTGCGGTCCTGCAGTTCGGTTCTGGCGTCGGCCAGTTCGGCGCGCAGGGCCTGTTCGTGGGCAAAGCGGGCCATGGCCACGGCCAGGATGGGGCGGATGCGCTGGGGCGCCAGCCCGGCCACGATGTAGGCGCACACGCCTGCGGCCACGGCGTCTTTGACGTGGGTGGTATCCTCGTCGTTGGTGAACATGACGATGGGGCGGGGGGCCTCGCGGGTGGCCAGCACCACGTGCTCCAGGGCGTCGCGGGCTTCGCTTTCGCTGTCCACGATGATGAGGTCGGGCTGCAGTTGCGCCAGCCGTTCGGCCAGAAAGGTGTCGGCCGGTATGGCGGCCACGAGGTTGTAGTTGTTTTCCAGCAGGCCGATGCGCAGCATGCGCGAGCGTGCCGCCAGGCGCGCGGCGTGTTGGTCGTCGGGGTTGGTGATGGCCAGGTCGGGCGCCACCACCACAATGCGCAGCGTCTCGTTCATGTCCGCATCTGCAGCAACAACCATGCCATCACAAGGGGTGTAGCGCACCGGGTTTTGCACTCTTTTTGTGCGTCTGTAGCCCTTGCGGCGCCTGAAAGTAACTAATGCTGGGGCTTACCCGGTAGGGGATTTTGTCGGGCTCCGATATACCCCTGTCACATTACCTATTCAACCGACGGAGTTTTCAGCATGATCCAACCATTGAACCGGCGCCGTTTTTCTGCCGGTCTGGCCCTGGCGCCGTGGGCTGCGGGCGGCCTGCTCACCGGCTGCGGCAATATCCCCGACAACGTCAAGATCGGCGTTGCGCAGCCGCTGAGCGGCCCGCTCAGTGCGCTGGGCAAGGATTTGCTCAATGGTGTGCAACTGGCCGTGAATGAGCTGAACAAGGGCAACTTCAGCATCGACGGCAAGCGCGTCACGCTGGAGGTCATGTCGCTGGACGACAAGGCCGATGCGGCCACGGGCAAGGCCGTGGCGCAGCAACTCGTGGATGCCGGGGTGGTGGCCGTCATTGGGCACCTGAACTCGGGCGTCAGCATCGAGGCCGCGCCCATTTATGCGGCGGCGGGCATTGCGCAGATCGCTATTTCCACCAACCCCAAGTTCACCCAACTGGGGCACGAGACGACCTTCCGCATGGTGGCCAACGACAACCTGCAGGCCCGGGCCATCGGTTCGTTTGCGGCGTCGCAGTTTGGCGAGGCGCGCTATGCCGCGCTGGACGACGGCACGCCCTACGGCAAGGGCCTGACCGATGGCGCCGTCGAGCAGCTCAAGGCGGAAAAGCGCGAGATCGTGCTGCGCCAGTCTTTCGATGACAAGACCGTGGCCTTTGACGAACTGGCCGCCAAGATCAAGGCCGAGAAGGTGGGGGTCATCGTCTCTACGCTCAACGACTTCCAGGCCGTGGCCTTGATTGCGGCGCTGGCCAAGATCGACTACACCAACGTCCGCCTGCTGGGGGGCGACACGGTCAAGACCACCGACATGGTCAAGGCGGCGGGGCAGATCCAGGGCATTTTTGCCACCTCGCCGGTGCTGGAGGCCAAGGAGTTTGTGGCCGGGCGCCCGTTCTTGGAGCGCTACCTCGATGCCTTCAAGATGCCCCCGGCCTACGGGGGGCATTACAGCTACGACAGCATGCATGTGCTGGCCGCTGCCATGCAGGCGGCCAAGTCGGTCAAGCCCAAGGAGGTGACGGCTTCGCTGCACCGCATCAACGGCTATGCGCCGGTCACCGGTTCGATGAAGTGGGACGAGAAAGGCGAGCAGCGCTACGCCGCCGTGGGCGTGTACGAGCTGCGGCGCGGCAGTTGGGAATTGCGCATGCGCTCAGACCGCTGGTAGGCCGCAAATTTTCAGCATTCCACCACGTTGACGGCCAGGCCGCCGCGTGAGGTCTCCTTGTACTTGGACATCATGTCCTTGCCCGTCTGCACCATGGTGCGGATGACCTGGTCCAGCGACACCACGTGCGTGCCGTCGCCGCGCAGCGCCAGGCGCGCGGCGTTGATGGCCTTGATGGCGCCCATGGCGTTGCGTTCGATGCAGGGAATCTGCACCTGCCCGCCCACGGGGTCGCAGGTCATGCCCAGGTTGTGCTCCATGCCGATCTCGGCGGCGTTTTCCACCTGTGCGGGCGTGCCGCCCAGCACGGCGGCCAGCGCGCCCGCTGCCATGGAGCAGGCCACGCCCACCTCGCCCTGGCAGCCCACTTCGGCGCCCGAGAGCGAGGCGTTCATCTTGTAGATGCCGCCAATGGCGCCTGCGGTGAGCAGGAAGTCGGCAATGCCCGCCTCGGTGGCGGTGGGGATGAACTTCACGTAGTAGTGCAGCACCGCCGGGATCACGCCCGCCGCGCCGTTGGTGGGCGCCGTCACCACGCGCCCGCCAGCGGCGTTTTCCTCGTTCACGGCCATGGCGTACAGGTTGACCCAGTCGAGCATGGACAGCGGGTCGCGCAGCGCGGCCTCAGGCTGGCTGCTGAGCTTGTGCTGCAGTTCGGCCGCGCGGCGCCGGATCTGCAGCGGCCCCGGCAGGTGGCCCTGCGCAGCGCAGCCGCGCTGCACGCAGGAGGCCATGGTCTGCCACAGCGCGGCCAGGCCTTCGTGCACCTGGGCGGGGCTGCGCAGGTGTTCTTCGTTGGCGCGCTGCAGCTGGGCCACGCTCAGGCCGTGGGTGCGGCACAGGCCCAGCAGTTCGGTGGCGCTGGCGTAGGGGTAGGGCACCGGTTCGGTGGCCAGCGGCGCGGGGGGGCGGCTGAACACGCGCTCGCCGCGCGCATCGACGACAAAGCCGCCGCCCACCGAGAAGTATTCGGCGCCCAGCAGTTCCTGGCCCTGCGCGTCCAGCGCGGCAAAGCGCAGGCCGTTGGGGTGGTAGGGCAGGTTTTTGCGGCGGAACAGGAGGTGCTCTTTTTCGACAAAGCGCACGGGGTGTTCGCCCAGCAGGGCCAGTTGCTGGCCGCTGCGGATGGCCAGCAGCGCAGGGGCGATCTGGTCGGGGTCGATGCGGTCGGGCTCGTGCCCGGCCAGGCCCAGCAGCACGGCGCTGTCGGTGCCGTGGCCCCGCCCGGTGGCGCTGAGCGAGCCAAACAGTTCGGTGTTCAGTTGCTGGGTGGCGCCCAGCAGGCCCGCCGCCTGGAGCTGGCTGGCAAAGTGCCGGGCGGCGATCATGGGGCCTACGGTGTGCGAGCTGGATGGGCCGATGCCGATCTTGAAGAGGTCGAAAACGCTGACGGTCATGGGGTGTGCGCTGTGCGCAAGCTGTGTGGCCTGCAGCGTGGGGCCGCCGCTGCGCGCTGGCAAGCGCATATTCCCTGAGGCGCCAGCGCGCACAGGCGGCGGCAGCGGCCTGGCTGGTGCCTTGTATGCTATAAAAATAATAGCTGCTTACGCAATGAATACGGGCGCTGGAGCCGTTTTTTCTTTGAGCCGTTTGGCCTTGGGTGCTGGGGCTTCAGTGCCGGTTGCGGGGCATGAATGTTTCTTACATGGCCAGGGCGCGTGCCAGCATGCGCGGGGCGTCCCAGGCGCGGATGCGCGGGCGCTGGCACAGGCTGCGGCCTTGCAGGGCGTCCACCTTGTCCAGAATGCGCAAGCCCCCTTGCACCACCAGGCGCAGCTCCCAGCCCATGCGGCCGGGCACGCGGTGCACCAGCGGCGCGCCGCGCAGCATGGTGGCGCGCGTCCAGCGCGAGAGCTCGTGGATGAGGGCCGTGGTCTGCGCCGTGGGTTGCAACGCCAGCAAATCGGTGCGGCCCACGCCGTGCGCGGCGCAGTCGTCTTCGGGCAGGTAAAAGCGCCCGCGCGGCAGGTCCACGCTCAGGTCCTGCCAGAAGTTGATGAGCTGCAGCGCGGTGCAGATGGCGTCGCTCTCGGCCAGCGCCTGCGCGCCGTGCACGCCGTACAGGTGCAGCAGCAGGCGGCCCACGGGGTTGGCCGAGCGGCGGCAGTAGTCCAGCAGCTCGGCGCGGTGGGCGTAGCCTGCGCTGCCCTGGGTTTTCTGCACGTCTTGCACAAAGGCGCTGAGCAGGTCGTCCAGCAGCGGCACGGGCAGGGCGTGCTGGCGCAGCATGGCGGCCAGCGGGGCAAATACCGCTGGCCAGCGCTCTGATGGCGCTTGCCCTGCTGCAATGGCGTGCAGGTCGGCCCGGTAGGCGCCCAGGTCCTCCAGGCGCTGGGCGGCGCTGGCGCTGCCCTCGTCGGCAATGTCGTCGGCCGTGCGGGCAAAGGCGTAGATGGCGGCAATGGGTGCGCGCAGCTGCGGCGGGCACAGCCAGGAGGCCACGGGAAAGTTCTCGTAGTGGGTGACGGGTGGGGGCAGGGGCGTGTTCACGGCCCCGATTGTCGCCAAATGCGCCTTGACAAGGGGCAAGCGATCACATAGATTACTAACCAGTCAGTCAGTAACAGTTTGGACACATCCATGCGAACTTCGTCCGCAGCTCAGCCCCGCAAGGGGCTTTTCGGGGTTTTGGCCCTGCTTTCCCTGGTCGCCGCCTGCTCGCAGCCCGAGCCCCCGCCCGAGCCGGTGCGGGCGGTCAAGCTGCTCACCGTGGGGGCCAGCGAGCTGCAGACGGTGCAGGAATACGCGGGCGAGGTGCGGGCGGGCGTGGAGTCGCGCCTGGGCTTCCGTGTGGCGGGCAAGCTGGTGGAGCGCCCGGTGCAACTGGGCCAGCGCGTGCAGGCCGGGCAGGTGCTGGCGCAGATCGACCCGCAGGACTACCAATTGAGCGCCGCCGCCGCGCGCGCCCAGGTGGCCGCCGCGCAAACGCAGTACGACCTGGCGGCAGCCGACTACCAGCGCTATGGCAAGCTCAGGGAGCAGAACTTCATCAGCGGTGCCGAGCTGGAGCGGCGCGAGACCACGCTGAAGGCGGCGCGCTCGTCGCTGCAGCAGGCGCAGGCCCAGGCGCAGGCCCAGGGCAACCAGGCGCAGTACACACGCCTGCAGGCCGATGCCTCGGGCGTGGTCACCGGCATTGATGCCGAACCCGGCCAGGTGCTGGCCGCGGGCACGCCTGTGGTGCGCCTGGCGCACGACGGCGCGCGCGATGTGGTCATTGCCGTGCCCGAAGACAAGGTCACCCGCCTGCAGCCGGGCCAGCCGGTGCAGGTGCGTGCCTGGTCCACGGACGAATCCCTGCCGGGCACCGTGCGCGAGGTGGCGGCCAGCGCCGACCCGGTCACGCGCACTTTCACCGTCAAGGTCAAGATCGACCCGGCCAGCGCGCCGCCCCTGGGCTCCACGGTGCATGTGGTGCCGCAGGCGCTGGCGGCCAAGGGCGCACAGGCCATCAAGCTGCCCACCACGGCGCTGCGCCAGGAAGGCCAGGCCACGGCGGTGTGGGTGTACGAGGCCGACAAGGGCACGCTGCGCTCGCAGGTGGTGCAGGTGGCCACGGCCGACGGCAATGAGGCCGTCATCGTAGGCGGCCTCACGCCCGGCATGCAGGTGGTGAGCACGGGCGTGCATGTGCTCACACCGGGGCAGAAGGTGGTGGTTTATCAAGAAAAAACGGCTCCAGGGCAATCTGGAAAAGCGCAAGCAGCTACAAAAACAGTAGCATCCGGTACGGCGGCAGCCGCAGCCTCCACCGCCCAGTGAGCACGCCATGACGCCAGTGCAAGCAAACGAGGGCTTCAACCTCTCCCGCTGGGCCATCGAGCATGCCCCGCTCACGCGCTACCTGATGGTGGTGCTGATGGTGCTGGGCATTGCGGCCTACTTCCAACTGGGGCAGGACGAAGACCCGCCCTTCACCTTCCGTGCCATGGTGGTGCGCACCTACTGGCCCGGCGCCACGGCGCAGCAGGTGGCCGAGCAGGTGACCGACAAGATCGAGCGCACCCTGCAGGAAGTGCCCAACGCCGACAAGATCCGCAGCTATTCCAAGCCCGGCGAGTCGCAGATCATCCTGGAGATCAAGGACAGCACGCGCGCTGCCGAGGTGGCCAACATCTGGTACACCGTGCGCAAGAAGGTGGGCGACATGCGCTACACCCTGCCGCAAGGTATCCAGGGGCCGTTCTTCAACGACGACTTTGGCGATGTGTACGGCGTGATCTACGCGCTGCAGGCAAAGGGCTACAGCTACGCCGAAGTCAAGCAGTTTGCCGACGACGTGCGCCAGCAGCTGCTGCGCGTGCCCGACGTGGCCAAGGTGGAGCTGTTCGGCGTGCAGGACGAGAAGCTCTACATCGAGGTCTCGCAAAAGCGCCTGTCGCAGCTCGGCCTGGACATGAACGCCGTGCTGGCGCAGCTGGGCCAGCAGAACGCGGTGGAGAGCGCGGGCGTGGTGCAGACACCGCAAGACCAGGTGCAGGTGCGCGTGGCCGGGCAGTTCCAGGCCATCGAAGACCTGCGCGCCATGCCCATCCGCGGCAGCACGGGCAACATGCTGCGCCTGGGCGACATCGCCGAGATCCGGCGCGGCTACGTGGAGCCCACGGCGGTGAAGGTGCGCCACGAGGGGCAGGAGGTGATTGCGCTGGGCGTCTCCATGACCAAGGGCGGCGACATCATCCGCCTTGGCAAGGCCTTGCACGCGGCCACCGGATCGATCGGCAAGACCCTGCCCGCCGGCGTGCAGCTGGTGAACGTGCAGGATCAGCCCAAGTCGGTGGCCAACTCGGTCAGCGAGTTTGTCAAGGTGCTGATTGAGGCCGTGGCCATTGTGCTGGCCGTGAGCTTTGTGAGCCTTGGCATGCACAAGCGTACCGGCCGGCAGCCCTGGTGGCGGCGCTGGTACATCGACCCGCGCCCCGGCCTGGTGGTGGCCATCACCATTCCGCTGGTGCTGGCGGTGACCTTCCTGGCCATGTGGTACTGGGGCATCGGGCTGCACAAGATATCGCTGGGCTCGCTCATCATTGCGCTGGGCCTGCTGGTGGACGACGCCATCATCGCCGTCGAGATGATGGTGCGCAAAATGGAAGAGGGCTACGACAAGCTGCGCGCCGCCACCTTTGCCTACGAGATCACCGCCATTCCCATGCTCACGGGCACCCTGATCACGGCGGTGGGCTTTTTGCCCATCGGCATCGCCAAGTCGGCCGTGGGGGAGTACACCTTCGCCATCTTTGCGGTCACGGTCATTGCGCTGGTGCTGAGCTGGATTGCGTCGGTGTACTTTGTGCCCTACCTGGGCACGCTGCTGCTCAAGCCCCCGCCGCATGTGCTGGCGGCGGGCGTCACGGACGACCCGCACGAGGTCTTCGACAGCCCGTTCTACACCGCCTTCCGGCGCCTGGTGCACTGGTGCGTGGCGCACCGCTGGATCACCATCGGCGCCACCTTGCTGGTCTTTGCCCTGGGCATCGTGGGCATGGGCAAGGTGCAGCAGCAGTTCTTCCCGGATTCCAACCGCCCCGAGATCCTGGTGGACCTGTGGTTCCCCGAGGGCACCTCGTTCGAGGGCAACGAGGAAGTCACGCTGCGCGTGGAAAAACGCCTCATGGAGCAGCCCGGCGTGGCCACGGTGAGCGGCTGGGTGGGCTCGGGCGTGCCGCGCTTCTACCTGCCGCTGGACCAGGTGTTCCCGCAGACCAACGTGTCGCAGTTCATTGTGCTGGCGCAAGACCTGAAGAAGCGCGAGGCGCTGCTGGCCTCGCTGCCCGCCCTGCTGGCGCAGGAATTCCCCGAGGCGCGCGGCCGCGTCAAGCTGCTGCCCAACGGGCCGCCCGTGCCGTACCCGGTGCAGTTCCGCGTGCTGGGGCCAGACCCCGCCGTGCTGCGCCAGCATGCCGACGAGGTCAAGGCCGTGCTGCGCGCCTCGCCGAACATGCGCGGCGTGAACGACAACTGGAACGAGTCCGTCAAGGTGCTGCGCCTGGAGGTGGACCAGGACAAGGCGCGCGCGCTGGGCGTGACCAGCCAGTCCATCGCGCAGGCGTCCAAGGTCATGCAATCGGGCATGCAGGTGGGGCAGTACCGCGAGGGCGACAAGCTCATCGACATCGTGCTGCGCCAGCCAGGCGATGAGCGCCGCGCCATCACCGACATCGCCAACGCCTACCTGCCCACGGCCTCGGGCAAGTCGATCCCGCTCACGCAGATCGCCAAGCCCCAGTTCACCTGGGAACCTGGCGTGATGTGGCGCGATGGGCGCGAGTACGCCATCACCGTGCAGGGCGACGTGGTGCAGGGCATGCAGGGCGCCACGGTCACGCAGCAACTGCTGCCCGAGCTGCGCAAGATGGAAGCCGCCTGGCATGCCGCAGGGCAAAACGCCTACCGCATCACCGTGGCGGGCGCCGTGGCCGAAAGCTCCAAGGGCTCGTCGTCCATTGCGGCGGGCGTGCCCATCATGCTGTTCATCACCTTCACGCTGCTCATGCTGCAGCTGCACAGCTTCAGCCGCGCCATGCTGGTATTCCTGACCGGGCCGCTGGGCATTGCCGGTGTGGCCGCAGCGCTGATCCTGCTGGGGCGGCCGTTCGGCTTTGTGGCGCTGCTGGGGGTGATTGCGCTCATGGGCATGATCCAGCGCAACTCGGTGATCCTGATCGACCAGATCGAGCAGGACCGCGCGCGCGGCGTGCCGGCGTGGGACGCCATCGTCGAGTCGGCCGTGCGCCGCCTGCGCCCCATCGTGCTGACCGCCGCTGCCGCCGTGCTGGCCATGATCCCGCTCTCGCGCAGCGTGTTCTGGGGCCCCATGGCCGTGGCCATCATGGGCGGGTTGATCGTGGCCACCGTGCTCACGCTGCTGGCCCTGCCCGCCATGTACGCGGCCTGGTTCCGCGTGCGCAGGCCCGACCCAGAAGTCGCCTGATCCGCAGTGGCTTGCGCATTGGGTGAAAGCATCAGGTTAAAATTAAGGGTTGACCAGTTTCAAGCAGGCGGCAGGTGGAACTTGCCGCTTGTCTGTTTGAAGACCGCGCGGGTGGCGAAATTGGTAGACGCACCAGGTTTAGGTCCTGACGCCTTCACGGGCGTGCCGGTTCGAGTCCGGCTCCGCGCACCACCCCTCATGACCCTTGTCCGGGACAGGGCGCCGCTGCCTGGCAGACGGCGCCATTCACCAGAAAAATTTAGGAGTAGCCATGGCTGTTACCGTTGAAACCCTCGAAAAGCTCGAACGCAAGATCACGCTGAGCCTGCCCCTGGCCGCTGTCCAGGGCGAAGTCGAATCGCGCCTCAAGCGCCTGGCGCGCACCGTCAAGATGGACGGCTTCCGCCCCGGCAAGGTGCCCATGAACGTGGTGGCCCAGCGCTACGGCTACTCGGTTCAGTACGAAGTGCTGAACGACAAGGTCGGCGAGGCCTTCTCCCTGGCCGCCAACGAAGCCAAGCTGCGTGTGGCAGGCCAGCCGCGCATCACCGAGAAGGAAGGCGCGCCCGAGGGCGAGATGACCTTCGACGCCGTGTTCGAGGTATTCCCCGAAGTCAAGATCGGTGACCTGTCCGAGGTCGAAGTCGAAAAGCTCGGCACCGAAGTGACCGACAGCGCCATCGACCGCACGCTGGACATCCTGCGCAAGCAGCGCCGCAGCTTCGCCCAGCGCGCCCTGGACGCTGCAGCCCAGGACGGCGACCGCGTGACCGTGGACTTTGAAGGCAAGATCGACGGTGAACCCTTCGGCGGCGGCAAGGCAGAGGACTTCCAGTTCCTGGTGGGCGAAGGCCAGATGCTCAAGGAATTTGAAGACGCCGTGCGCGGCATGAAGGCTGGCGAAAGCAAGACCTTCCCGCTGGCTTTCCCGGCCGACTACCACGGCAAGGACGTGGCGGGCAAGACGGCAGATTTCCTGGTCACGGTCAAGAAGATCGAGGCCTCGCACCTGCCCGAAGTGAACGATGCGCTGGCCAAGTCGCTGGGCATTGCCGACGCTACCGTGGCTGGCCTGCGTGCCGACATCAAGAAGAACCTGGAGCGCGAAGTCAAGTTCCGCCTGCTGGGCCGCAACAAGGCTGCCGTGATGGAAGCGCTGGTGGCCCAGGCCGAACTCGACCTGCCCAAGGCCAGCGTGCAGGCTGAAATCGAGCGCCTCAAGGCCGGTGCGCGTGCCGAGCTCAAGCAGCGCGGCATCAAGGACGCCGACAAGGCAGAACTGCCCGACGACATCTTCCTTGCGCAGGCAGAACGCCGCGTGCGCCTGGGCTTGGTGGTGGCCGAAGTGGTGCGCGCCAACAGCCTGCAGGCACAGCCCGACCAGCTCAAGGCCCACATCGACGAACTGGCCGCCAGCTACGAGAAGCCCGAGGACGTGGTGCGCTGGTACTTCAGCGACCGCCAGCGTCTGGCCGAAGTCGAGGCCGTGGTGATCGAGAACAACGTGGCCGACTTCGTGCTGGGCAAGGCCAAGGTCACCAACAAGGACGTCACCTTTGACGAACTGATGGGCGCTGCAGCCGCACAGGCCTGAACGGCCACCTGGCGCGGGCCGTTGCAGGCCTGCGCGTGCAACTGAAGCCATGCTTGGGGGCTTGTGGCCATGGGCACAAGCCCCATTCATTTCTGGGTACATTACCCGCCTGCAATGGAGAAACCTACATGAGCGCACTGGACACACAGGCCCTGGGCATGGTCCCCATGGTCATCGAACAGTCGGGCCGCGGCGAGCGCGCCTACGACATCTACTCGCGCCTGCTCAAGGAGCGCGTGATCTTCCTGGTGGGCGAGGTCAACGACCAGACGGCCAACCTCGTGGTGGCGCAGCTCCTGTTCCTGGAGAGCGAGAACCCCGACAAGGACATCTCGCTGTACATCAACTCGCCGGGCGGCAGCGTCACGGCGGGCATGGCCATCTACGACACCATGCAGTTCATCAAGCCCGACGTGTCCACGCTGTGCTGCGGCTTCGCCGCCAGCATGGGCGCCTTCTTGCTGGCAGCGGGCGCCAAGGGCAAGCGGTTCTCGCTGCCCAATTCCAAGATCATGATCCACCAGGTGCTGGGCGGCGCGCGCGGCCAGGCCACGGACATCGAGATCCACGCCCGCGACATCCTGCGCACCAAGGACCAGATGAACCGCATCCTGGCCGAGCGCACCGGCCAGCCGGAGGACAAGGTCAAGGCCGATACCGAGCGCGACTACTTCATGACCGCCGACGAGGCCAAGGACTACGGCCTCATTGACCAGGTCATTTCCAAGCGCCCCTGACCCTGCGCCAGGAGGCGCTGGCGGGCTGTTGCCGGGCTTGTGCGCACCCGTCCCTCCTTTGGGTATCATCCCGATAACTTTCAGTAACACACAAGGCACAGCTTCCCATGGCCGAGAAAAAAGGCTCATCCAGCGAAAAAACCCTTTACTGCTCGTTCTGCGGCAAGAGCCAGCACGAGGTAAAGAAGCTGATTGCCGGTCCGTCGGTCTTCATTTGCGACGAGTGCATTGATCTGTGCAACGAAGTCATCCGCGATGAACTGCCCGCAGGTGAAGTCGGCCGCGAGGCCAAGACCGACCTGCCCACACCGGCCGAAATCAAGGCCAACCTGGATCATTACGTGATCGGCCAGGAAGCCGCCAAGCGCACGCTGGCGGTGGCGGTATACAACCATTACAAGCGCCTGCGCCACAAGGACAAGGCGCACAAGGACGACGTGGAGCTGTCCAAGAGCAACATCCTGCTCATCGGCCCCACGGGCTCGGGCAAGACGCTGCTGGCGCAGACGCTGGCGCGCATGCTCGATGTGCCCTTCGTGATGGCCGACGCCACCACGCTGACCGAAGCGGGCTACGTGGGCGAGGATGTCGAGAACATCATCCAGAAGCTCCTGCAAAGCTGCAATTACGAAGTGGAGCGTGCCCAGCGCGGCATCGTCTACATCGATGAGATCGACAAGATCTCGCGCAAGTCCGACAACCCCAGCATCACGCGCGACGTGTCGGGCGAGGGCGTGCAGCAGGCGCTGCTCAAGCTCATCGAGGGCACGATGGCCAGCGTGCCGCCCCAGGGCGGACGCAAGCACCCCAACCAGGACTTCCTGCAGATCGACACGACCAACATCCTGTTCATCTGCGGCGGCGCGTTCGCAGGCCTGGAAAAGGTCATCGAAAACCGTACCGAGGCCTCGGGCATTGGTTTTGGCGCTGCCGTCAAAAGCAAGAAGCAGCGCTCGCTCAGCGAGGTGTTCCAGGACATCGAGCCCGAGGATCTCATCAAGTTCGGCCTGATCCCCGAGCTGGTGGGCCGCATGCCGGTGGTGGCTGCATTGGCCGAACTGGGCGAGGATGCCCTGGTGCAGATCCTGACCGAGCCCAAGAATGCACTCGTCAAGCAGTACAGCAAGCTGCTGGCCATGGAAGGCGCCGAGCTGGAGATCCGCCCCGCAGCGCTCAAGGCCATTGCACGCAAGGCGCTGGCACGCAAGACCGGTGCGCGCGGGCTGCGGTCCATTCTGGAACAGGCGCTGATCAACACCATGTTCGATCTGCCCAATGCCAGCAATGTTGAAAAGGTGGTGGTCGATGAGTCCACCGTCGAAGAAGGCAAGCTGCCCCTGCTGGTGTACCGCGAAGCCGCGAAAAAGGCCTGACGCCCTGGCCAGGTGTGGGCCGACCGCATTCACTGCCAGGCAAACCCTGGCCGTGCCACCCAAGCCGGGTTTTGAGGCGGGCTTGGGCTTGAAATTGAGCATCTGCGGGTCATATGCCCGGTAGATTGATGAGGAATCCCATGTCTGGACAACCCCCCCTGCCTTCCACTCCCATTGTGCTGCCGCTGTTGCCGTTGCGCGATGTGGTCGTATTCCCCCACATGGTGATTCCGCTGTTTGTGGGGCGTCCCAAGAGCATCAAGGCGCTGGAGCTGGCCATGGAGGCCGACCGCCGCATCATGCTGGTGGCCCAGAAGGCGGCCGCCAAGGACGAGCCGTCCGTCAAGGACATGTTCGATGTGGGCTGCGTGTCCACCATCCTGCAGATGCTCAAGCTGCCCGACGGCACCGTGAAGGTGCTGGTCGAGGGCCAGCAGCGCGCCCAGGTTCAGTCCATCGAGGATGCCGAAACCCATTTCAGCGCCACGGTGGCGCCCATCGAACACCAGGCCGACGCCCACCCCAGCGAGATCGAGGCGCTGCGCCGTGCGGTGATGCAGCAGTTCGACCACTACGTCAAGCTCAACAAAAAGATTCCACCGGAGATCCTGACCTCGATTTCCAGCATCGACGATCCGGGCCGTCTGGCCGACACGATTGCCGCGCACCTGCCGCTCAAGCTGGAGAACAAGCAGGCAGTGCTGGATCTGGCTGGCGTGAAGGAGCGCCTGGAAAACCTGTTTGAGCAACTGGACCGCGAGGTCGAGATCCTCAACGTGGACAAGCGCATCCGCAGCCGCGTCAAGCGCCAGATGGAGAAGAACCAGCGCGACTTCTACCTCAACGAGCAGGTCAAGGCCATCCAGAAGGAACTGGGCGAGGGCGAAGAGGGCGCGGACGTCGAAGAGATCGACAAGAAGATCAAGGCCGCCAAGATGCCCGCCGAGGCGCGCAAGAAGGCCGAGGCCGAGCTCAAGAAGCTCAAGCTCATGTCGCCCATGTCGGCCGAGGCCACAGTGGTGCGCAACTACATCGACGTGCTGGTCTCGCTGCCCTGGAGCAAGAAGACCAAGATCAAGCACGACCTGGGCAATGCCGAGGTGGTGCTCAACGAAGACCACTACGGCCTGGACAAGGTCAAGGACCGCATCCTCGAATACCTTGCCGTGCAGCAGCGCGTGGACAAGGTGAAGGCGCCCATCCTGTGCCTCGTGGGCCCGCCGGGCGTGGGCAAGACCTCGCTGGGCCAGTCCATCGCCAAGGCCACGGGGCGCAAATACGTGCGCATGGCGCTGGGCGGCATGCGCGACGAGGCCGAGATCCGGGGGCACCGCCGCACCTACATCGGCGCCATGCCGGGCAAGGTGCTGCAGAGCCTGGGCAAGATCGGCACGCGCAACCCGCTGTTCCTGCTCGACGAGATCGACAAGCTGGGCACCGACTTCCGGGGCGACCCGTCGAGCGCGCTGCTCGAAGTCCTGGATCCTGAGCAGAACCACACCTTCGGCGATCACTACGTCGAGGTCGACTTCGACCTGTCCGACGTGATGTTCGTGGCCACCTCGAACTCGATGAACATCCCCTCGGCGCTGCTCGATCGCATGGAAGTGATCCGCCTGTCGGGCTACACCGAGGACGAGAAGACCAACATCGCCATGAAGTACCTGCTGCCCAAGCAGCTCAAGAACAATGGCGTGAAGGACGGTGAGCTGGAAGTGACCGAAGCTGCCGTGCGCGACATGGTGCGCTACTACACGCGTGAGGCGGGCGTGCGCTCGCTGGAGCGCGAGCTGTCCAAGATCTGCCGCAAGGTGGTCAAGGGCCTGCTGCTCAAGAAATACCAGCCCAAGGTCAGTGTCACGCCCGACAACCTGCCGGATTTACTGGGGGTGCGCAAGTACACCTATGGCCGTGCCGAGGAGCAGAATCAGGTCGGCCAGGTCGTGGGCCTGGCCTGGACCGAGGTGGGTGGCGACCTGCTCACCATCGAAGCCGTCACCATGCCCGGCAAGGGTGTCATCACGCGCACCGGCTCGCTCGGCGATGTGATGAAGGAATCCGTGGAGGCCGCCCGCACCGTGGTGCGCAGCCGTGCCCGCCTGCTGGGCATCAAGGATGAAGTGTTCGAGAAGCGGGACGTGCACATCCACGTGCCCGACGGCGCAACGCCCAAGGACGGCCCCAGCGCGGGCGCTGCCATGGTCACGGCCTTTGTCTCTGCGCTGACCGGCATACCGGTGCGCGGCGACGTGGCCATGACCGGCGAGATCACGCTGCGCGGCGAGGTCACGGCCATCGGCGGCCTCAAGGAAAAGCTCCTGGCAGCCTTGCGCGGCGGCATCCGCACGGTGCTGATCCCCGAGGAAAACGTCAAAGACCTGCAGGAGATTCCAGACAACGTCAAGAGCGGCCTTGAAATCGTTCCTGTCAAATGGATTGACAAGGTGCTCGACATTGCCCTGGAGCGCAAGCCTGTGCCCTTGACCGACGAGGAAGTTGCCGCCGCCGCTGTGGTGGGTGCTGCCGCGGACAAGGTGGCAGCAGTGCCTGCAGCGGAATCCGTGAAACATTGAAGGTTTTTTGGAGGACCCCTCAAAAAATACGCTACAATGCAGCTATTGCAGACAAACGTTGTAGAATGTAAGGCTGCAAACAATGCGGGAATAGCTCAGTTGGTAGAGCGCAACCTTGCCAAGGTTGAGGTCGAGAGTTCGAGACTCTTTTCCCGCTCCAGTTCAAAAAAGGGAAGCTTCGGCTTCCCTTTTGCATTTGCAGGGCCTGGTGCCAGGCGCGGGC
>JACPUE010000026.1 GCA_016192425.1 Burkholderiales bacterium | reverse complement strand
CGCGAACGCGGCACCCGCGACGCATGAAACCGGCGCGCCCCAGGCCAGGGCTCCCGCGCAAGGGCCGCCCCGCCGCGCTGGGAGCGTCCCCCTGCCCGCGGCGCGCAGCGCTGCGAGAGCGGGGGGAAGGCGCCGAAGGCGCCTCAGGGGGGTGTTTCACTTCAGGCTTTGAGGTAGTCCTGCCGCCCACCCAGCCAGCGCGCCACATGCTGGCGGGCGAGGTCGGGGTGGTGGTCCAGCATGTCGGGCGCCAGGGCACGGGCCCATTCGAGCAGGGCGGTGTCGCTGGCCAGGTCGGCAAAGCGCAAGAGCGCATCGCCCGACTGGCGCGCGCCCAGGAATTCGCCGGGGCCGCGGATTTCCAGGTCGCGCCGGGCGATCTCGAAGCCGTCGTTGGTTTCCTGCATGGCACGCAGGCGCTCCTTGGCGGTTTCGCCCACGCGGCCGCTGTCATTGGTGGCATAGAGCAGCACGCAGGCCGAGGCCGCCGCGCCGCGCCCCACGCGCCCGCGCAGCTGGTGCAGTTGCGACAGGCCAAAGCGCTCGGCGTGCTCGATGACCATGAGCGAGGCATTGGGCACGTCCACCCCCACCTCGATGACGGTAGTGCTGACCAGCACGCCCATCTGCCCGGCGCTGAACTGCGCCATCACGGCCTTCTTCTCGGCGGCAGGCATGCGCGAATGCAGCAGGCCCACCGCCACGCCCGGCAGGGCCTCGCTCAGTTCGGCATGGGTGGCAGTGGCGTTGCTCAGGTCCAGCGCCTCGCTCTCCTCGATGAGCGGGCACACCCAGTACACCTGGCGCCCGGCTGCCACCTGGGCGCCGATGCGCGCGATCACCTCGTCCTTGCGGCTGTCGGCAATGAGCTTGGTGACCACGGGTGTGCGCCCCGGCGGCAGCTCGTCGATGACCGACACGTCCAGATCGGCGTAGTAGCTCATGGCCAGCGTGCGCGGGATGGGTGTGGCGCTCATCATCAGCATGTGCGGCTCCATAGGCACCGAGGGCCCCCACGCTCCGCCGCTGCGCGGGTCGCTGCCCCCCGAGGGGGCTGCATCGCCTTGGGGCGGCCCGGCGTCGATGCCCTCCGCCAGCTTGCGGCGTAGCGCCAGGCGTTGCAGCACGCCAAAGCGGTGCTGCTCGTCCACGATGGCCAGCGCCAGGTTCTTGAAACGCACCTGCTCCTGGATGACGGCGTGCGTGCCCACCACCAGGGCGGCTTCGCCGCTGGCCACCTGTTCCAGCATGGCGCTGCGCTCCTTCTTCTTCTGCCCGCCCGCCAGCCAGGCCACGCGCTGTCCGCGTGCGGCCAGCAGGGGCTCCAGCCAGCCCACGAGCTTGGTGAAGTGCTGCCCGGCCAGGATTTCGGTGGGCGCCATCAGCGCGCACTGCCAGCCGACCTGCATGGCGCGGCAGGCGGCCAGCGCGGCCACCACGGTCTTGCCGGCGCCCACGTCGCCCTGCAACAAGCGGTGCATGGGCACGGGGCGGGCCAGGTCGGCGGCGATTTCCTCGCCCACGCGCTGCTGCGCCGCCGTGAGCGGGAACGGGAGCTGGGCCAGCAACTGGGCGTGCAGCGGGGCGGCGCCATCGGCCGACGCCGGGGCGTGCAGCACCGGTGCGCGCAGGCGGTCGCGCTCGCGCCGGGCCTGCAACTGGGTGAGCTGCTGCGCCAGCAGTTCCTCGGCCTTGAGGCGCTGCCAGGCCGGGTGGCTGTGGTCTTCGAGCGTGGCCAGCGCCACATCGGGTGCCGGGTGGTGCAAAAAGAATAGCGCCTCACGCAGGCTGTACAGGCGCTGCAGGCCGTTTTTCCCCATAAAGCGCGCCAGGGGCGGCTGGGCGCCGGGGGACAGCGTTTCCGACAGGTCGGCGCGCTGCAGGGCCGTGGCAATGGCGCGGCGCAGGTAGGGCTGGGGCAGGCCTGCGGTGCTGGGGTACACCGGCGTCAGCGCCGAGGGCAGCTCGCCCCCCGCCGCGCGGAACGCCGGGTGCAGCATCTGCCGCCCCCAGAAGCCGCCGCGCACCTCGCCCCGGATACGCAGGCGCGCACCCACGGCCAGCGTCTTGAGGTGCGAGGGGTAGAAGCTGAAGAAGGTCAGCTCACAGGTGCCCGTGCCGTCGTCCACCGCCACCTTGAGCATGCGGCGCGGGCGCAACTGCACCTCGCTGGCGGTCACGGTGGCTTCGATCTGCACCGTGTCGCCCTCGCGCGCGCTGCGCAGCAGGGTGATGCGGGTTTCGTCCTCATAGCGCAGCGGCAGGTGCAGCGCCAGATCGATGTCGCGTAGCAGCCCCAGCTTGCGCAGGGCTTGCTGGGCGGGGCTGAGGGAAGTGGACATCGGAATACAGCAACGGAGCAACACAGTGGAGGGGAAAAAGGCTACCATGGACACGGACCTGTGTCTTTCTGTTACTTCTTCGCCCCCTTGCCTGAACCATGCTCAAACGCATCCGAGTCGAAGACCTGACCCTGGGCATGTACCTGCACGAGTTCTGCGGCTCGTGGATGGATCACCCCTTCTGGCGCACCAAATTCGTGCTGACCGATCCCAAGGACATGGAGCGCATCTGCGCCACCGCCGTGGAGGAAGTGTGGATCGACATCTCGCGCGGCAAGGACGTGGCCCAAGGCAAGCCCTCGGTGAGTCCTGAGGAGGATGAAGTCCGCAGTGCAACAGACTTTGGCGAGCTGGTGGCCCTGCCGCCCCTGAAGGTGGTGGAACCCGAGAAGCCTCTGCCACCGATGCGCGACCTGCGCCCCACCACCACCCAGGCCGAACTGCACCGCGCCGCCCAGATCTGCGGCCAGGCCAAGGAAGCCGTGGTCTCCATGTTCCAGGAAGCCCGCATGGGCAAAGCCGTGGACGCCGAATCGGCCTCCAGCCTGGTGCAGGAGATCTCAGACTCGGTCACGCGCAACCCTGGCGCACTCATCAGCCTGGCACGCCTGAAGACGGCTGATGACTACACCTACATGCACTCGGTGGCGGTGTGCGCACTGATGGTGGCGCTGGCGCGCCAGATCGGCCTGAACGACGCCCAGACCCGCAGTGCCGGCATGGCCGGGCTGCTGCACGACCTGGGCAAGGCAGCCATCCCGCTGGCAGTGCTCAACAAGCCGGGCAAGCTCACCGACGAAGAGTTCGACCTGGTCAAGAGCCACCCCGTCGAGGGCTGGAAGATGCTGCAGGAAGGCGGCGGCGTGGAGGCCGCCGTGCTCGACGCCTGCCTGCACCACCACGAAAAAATGGACGGCACCGGCTACCCCGACCGCCTGGGGCCGGAAAAGCTCAGCACCATCGCGCGCATGGCCGCCATCTGCGACGTGTACGACGCCGTCACCTCCGACCGCCCCTACAAGCGCGGCTGGGATCCGGCCGAGTCCATCCGCCGCATGGCCGAATGGACCAAGGGGCACCTGGATCCGCGCCTGTTCCAGGCCTTCGTCAAGAGCATCGGCATCTATCCCGTGGGCTCGCTGGTGCGGCTCGAATCCGGGCGCATTGCGGTGGTGATGGAACAGAACGCCGCCTCCCTGGTCACGCCCAAGGTCAAGGTGTTCTTCTCCACCAAGTCCGACCTGCGCATTCCGCCCGAGGTCATCGACCTGGCAGCAGCCAATGGCGCCGACAAGATCGTGGCCCGCGAAGACCCCGACAAATGGCGCTTCCCGGACCTGCACCACCTGTGGAGCGGCATCCAGGGCCAGCCCTGGTAGCGCAGCGCAGGTACACTGCGCACCCTTTCAACCTTGGAACGGGCCCGTCCGGCCCTCAAGCCCATGCCCCCACTGCCTGACAGCGCGCCGCGCACCTTCACCCTCAGCGATTTCGACTTCGCGCTGCCCCCCGAACGCATAGCCCAGCACCCTGCCGCCGAGCGCAGCGCCTCGCGCCTGCTCGATGGGCGCAGCCAGCCCCCGGTGGACCGCATCTTCAAGGACCTGCCCGGCCTGCTGCAGCCGGGCGACCTGCTGGTGTTCAACGACACGCGTGTCATCAAGGCCCGCCTGTTTGGCGAAAAGGCCAGCGGCGGCAAGCTGGAGCTGCTGATCGAGCGCGTGCTCCCCGGCGGCCAGGGCAACGAGGCCGTGGCCCACATGAAGGTGAGCAAGAAGCCGCAAAGCGGCAGCACCATCCACATGGCCGGTGGGTGCACCGGCGGCGGGTTTGACGCCACGCTGCTCTCGCGCTGGCCCGACGACAACGGCCCGCTGTTCCGCTTTGCGCTGCACGGCCCGGCGGGCGAAAGCCCCTGGGAGCTGATGGAACGCCACGGCCACCTGCCGCTGCCGCCCTACATCGAACGCCAGCAGCACACCGGTGCCGACCCCAACGCCGCCCAGGACAGCCAGCGCTACCAGACCGTTTTTGCACGCGCCCCCGGCGCCGTGGCCGCGCCCACGGCGGCGCTGCATTTCGACGACACCGTGCTGGCCGCACTGGCCGCGCGCGGCATCGAAACGGCCAGCGTCACCCTGCACGTGGGCGCAGGCACCTTCCAGCCCGTCAAGACCGAGAACCTGGCCGAGCACCGCATGCACCACGAGTGGTACGACGTTCCGCTGGCCACCCTGGCCGCGCTGGAACGCTGCCGCCAGCGCGGCGGCCGCGTGGTGGCCGTGGGCACCACCACCGTGCGCACGCTCGAATCCTGGGCGCGCAGCGGCCAGACCACGGGCGAGACGGACATCTTCATCACGCCCGGCTTTGGCTTCCGGGTGGTGGATCTGCTGGTCACCAACTTCCATCTGCCCAAAAGCACGCTGATGATGCTGGTGAGCGCCTTTGCAGGCTATGAACAGGTGATGGCGCTGTACCGCCACGCCATCGCGCAGGAGTACCGCTTCTTCAGCTATGGGGATGCAATGCTTTTGAGCCGCTGTGGCGCATAAAACAAGCGCCAAATGCTATTGAATTAATAGCATCGAGAACCCATGGACGGTGCAGGCTGTGCCTGCGTTGCTCAGGAGCAGTTGCGCGGCAACACGATGCGCGGTGCCGCACCCATGGCGGGCGGCTGGTTGGCGGAGGGCACCTCCACGCAATACACCGCCGCACCGCGTTGCACCCGCGTGACCCGCGCGCCCCCGGCGCCGTACTGCTCGGTCAGGCGCATGTCCCCACCCGTTGCGCCGTTGCTGGAGGCCTCGGCTGTCCAGCGTTGGTGCGGAACAATGCGCGCCTGCTGGCGCTCCTGCACACTGGTGCCGCCTGCTGCGCGGCGCAGTTCTTCCGCCCCCCAACGCAAGGGCCTGGCAGGCTCGGAAGCCGTGGCCTGCGGTGCGGGCGCTGCCAGTGGGGCCTCGGCTTGCAGTGCGGCGGCAGACGGCGCCGTGACCGTGGCGGCCAAGGCGGGCACGGCAACGGCCTGCTTTTTGCGTACTGGCACGGTGCGCACGTTGGGTGCAGGCTGCGGGCCTGCAAGCTGCGCAAGCGGCGTGGCAGATGCCGCCGCGGGTGCCAACGGCGGCGGCGTGGCAATCCACACCATGGCAGGCGCCCGGCCTGCCGGTGCTTGGATGGCCGCACCGGACATCGCATGCAAAGGCCTGCGCGCCGCACCCCACCACCACGACAGCGCCAGCGCATGCAGCAGCAAGGACAAGCCCACAGCGGCACCCCACCGGCGGGTGCTTGCCTCCGGCCTCATGGTGCCGCACCATCCTCTGCACCCGGTACCCACTCCAGCAGGTCGCCCGGCTGGCACTGCAGGTATTCGCAAATGGCGGCCAGGGTTTCAAAGCGCACCCCCTTGACCTTGCCGCTTTTGAGCAAGGACAGGTTGGCCTCGGTGATGCCCACATGCGCCGCCAGGTCGCGCGACTTCACCTTGCGCAACACCAGCATCTGGTCCAGCTTGACAACAATGCCCATCGACAGCCCCGTCACACAAAGGCATCGGCCTCGGCCTGCAGGCGGCTGCCCTCGGCCAGCACATGGGCCAGCAGCAGCATCATCAAACCCACCACCAGCACGCTGATTTCAAACGACCCCAGGCCCAGCACCACCAGGCCGCCGCTCTGGCCCGAAGCCAGCCAGGACAGCAGGGCCGTGACCGACGCCTGGTACACCAGCGAGCTTGCCAGCATGGCCAGAAAGCCCCAGCCCAGGCCCCGGAACCCGCGCACCACCTCCGGCCCGAACACGGCCCCCGCCAAAAAGGCACGGCAGATGCGGTGCACGCACCCTACGGTATAGAACAGCGTCAGGGCGGGAATGCACTCCAGGCCCGCACCCAGCCAGCGCCAGTGCATGGCGATGGTGGGGGGCGGCTTCAGCCCCGCCAGCAAGGCGGGCAGGGGCAGTGCCGGCATCGGCAGCCAGTCCACCCACCCGCCGGTATGGCCAATGGCCGCCCAGCGCAGCAAGGACAGGCCCAGCACCAGCAGCGCAATACCCCAGCTGGTCACCAGCAAAGCCCAGACCAGGCGCCGAAAACCCCGCGTATGCACCGGGGACGCCGCAAGAGAGGTTGGATGTGCCATGGCAGAAGATGTTTGCTTAAATTTCTGTTAAACGATAATAATATACTGCAGAACAGAAATTTTTTACCATGCCACAGGTTCTTCACACTCCGGCCCAGAGCCCCTCCCCTGCGGGTGCAGCCCGTTCGCCCCAGCGGTTTGCACGCTGGTTTTCCGCCACGGCCCTGGCCGGTGCCGTCGTGCTGGCGGGCTGCGGCAGCGTGCCCGTTTCATCGCTGTGGAAACTGCGCAAGCTCTCACTGGAAGCACTGGAACCAGCCGCCTTGCGCGCAGCCGTGGTGCACAGCCCCAGCCTGCAGCTGGCACCCCACAACGCCTTTCTCACGGTAGCGGTATCGCGCAAGCTGCACCTGCCCAACGGCAGCACCACCACCGAGCGGCTGGAGGAAAAACTCCCCCTGCAGGCATTGCACAGCAGTGCGGAAATGCGTCCCCTCATCGAGCACGAAAGCCCCCAGGCCACCGTGCACCTGTGGCGCATCGACCCCACCGCCCTGCCCCGACTCCAGGCTTTGCGCACGCGCGCCATGGCCTGGAAGGGTACGGACGACGGCAAGCGCGAACTGACCCTGGGGGTCGAGCTGACGGGGTGCCAAAAGAGTGGCAGCACCCGGCAGGCCATCACCACGCTGATGCGCTTTGCGGAACCGGGCGAGTACATCCCCATCGTGCGCAACATCGACCTGGCCGAGACCATGTCTGCCGCCGAGCTGAAGCAGCGGTTTCCCGTGTGCGGCACGGCGGGGGCGCTGCCTGCGCAGCGTGCGGGTTGATGCGCTGGCACTTACCGCTTGCAAGACAGGCGCGACGGCCTATTGAGAACACCCGTAAATGATTTGGTGCCACGCAGCGCTCTTGTCGGGATGGCAAGCACCAGCAAATTTCACGCTTCCCTTGCGATCCGCAAATGTCAACTTCTGTTCCTGTCGCGAAACGCCCGTGCCTGCCCAAAATGCCCGCAGCCGATGAAAGGCACCGGCGGGCGCAGCGCCGACAGCGGCGAGGGGTGGTTGGCGCACAGCACCAGGTGCCCCCGGTCGGGTGGAATGACGGCGCGCTTGCCTTGCGCGTGTGAGCCCCACAGCATGAAGACCACGGGCCGCGGCCCCTGGGCCACGTGGCGGATCACGGCGTCGGTCAGCACTTCCCAGCCCTGGCCTGCGTGGCTGGCGGGCTGGCCTTCTTCCACCGTGAGCGTGGTGTTGAGCAGCAGCACGCCGTTTTGTGCCCATTTCACCAGGCTGCCGCCGGGCTGCGGCCAGGCGGGCGGGGGCGTGCCCAGGTCGCGCTGCAGTTCCTTGAAGATGTTGCGTAGCGAGGGCGGCAGCGCCACGCCGGGCGCCACCGAGAACGCCAGCCCCTCGGCCTGGCCCCGGCCGTGGTAGGGGTCTTGCCCCAGGATGACCACGCGCACCTCCTCGGGCGGGGTCAGCTCCAGCGCGCGCAGCGGGCGCGGCGGGAAGATGGCGGCCCCGGCCTCCAGCCGCGCCTGCAGAAAGCCCCGCAGCTTGCGCCCCTGCGCGCTGGCGAAGAAGTCCTGCACCAGCGGCTGCCAGCCCGGCGCCACGGGCCAGTCGGCGGGATCGCTGCTCTGCAACTGCGTGGATGCACCCTGTGGATCATTGGTGGTCAAAATTGCCTCCAGCGCTTATTCAATAAGCGCAATCAGCTATCATTTTCATAGCTACGCGAACAGCTTGGCGAGCTCCAGCCCTGGCTCGGGGGCGCGCATAAAGGCCTCGCCCACCAGGAAGGCGTGCACACCCGCGTCGCGCATGGTCTTCACATCGCTCGGCACGAGGATGCCCGATTCGGTCACCAGCAGGCGGTCCTTGGGAACGTCGGCAAGCATGCCCAGCGTGGTGTCGAGCGTGACCTCGAAGGTGCGCAGGTTGCGGTTGTTGATGCCCACCAGCGGGGTCTTGAGCTGGAGCGCGCGCTCCAGTTCGGCGCGGTCGTGCACCTCCACCAGAACGGCCATGTCCAGGCCGCGCGCGATGGCTTCAAAGTCCGCCATCTGCGCGTCATCCAGGCAGGCGGCGATCAGCAGGATGGCGTCGGCGCCCATGGCGCGGGCCTCGTACACCTGGTAGGCGTCCACGAGGAAGTCCTTGCGCAGCACGGGCAACTGGCAGCTCGCGCGCGCCTGCTTGAGGTAGTCCACACTGCCTTGGAAGAACTGCTTGTCCGTCAGCACCGAGAGGCAGGCTGCGCTGACCGTGCCATCGCCCTCGGCGTAGCTCTGCGCGATGTCGGCGGGGATGAAGTCGGCGCGGATCACGCCCTTGCTCGGGCTGGCCTTCTTGATCTCGGCAATCACGGCTGCCTGGCCCTGGGCGATTTTTGCGCGCAGCGCGCCCTCGAAATCGCGCGTGAGCACGCGGCTTTCGGCGTCGGCCCGCATAGCGGCCAGCGGCATGCGCTTTTTCGCCGCGGCGACTTCTTCGTGCTTGACGGCGACGATTTGGTTCAGGATGTCACTCATGGGGATCTGCCTTGTCGGCCCCTTCAGGGGGCTGTTTCAGAATCTTGATGAACACGCGGTGCATGACCAGCCCCGCCACGATGAACAGCGCCGAGACGCCCAGCGCTATCCACAGGCCAGGGTCTTGCCACACCTCAGTGCTCCATGGCGTTGTGCGCCATTCGTGGCCAATGAGCCCGGCGCGGCCGAGACCAGCAGACGCCGCGCAAGGGCCGCCCCGCCGCGCTGGCGTCGTCCCCCTTCCCACGCGAAGCGTGAGAGAAGGGGGAAGCCGCGCAGCGGCTCAGGGGGTTGTTCTCCATCTCAGGCCGCGGCAAGGGCGTGCGTGCGCGTGACGAGCTGATCGAGCTTGGCTTTGGCCGCGCCCGAGTCGATGGCGGCGCGCGCCTTGGCAATGCCCTCGGCCATGGTGGGCACCACGTTGGCGGCGTACAGCGCGACACCGGCGTTGAGGCACACGATCTCGCACGCAGGGCCCGCATCGCCCGCCAGCACGCGCAACAGCATGTCGCGCGACTGCTCGGGCGTTTCCACCTTGAGCGCGCGGTTGCTGGCCATCTGCAGGCCGAAGTCCTCGGGGTGGATTTCGTACTCGGTGATCTCGCCGTTCTTGAGTTCACCCACCAGCGTGGCGGCGCCCAGGCTCACCTCGTCCATGCCGTCGCGGCCATAGACCACCACGGCATGCTCGGCGCCCAGGCGCTGCAGCGCGCGCACCTGGATGCCCACCAAGTCGGGGTGGAACACGCCCATGAGGATGTTGGGCGCCCCCGCCGGGTTGGTCAGCGGCCCCAGGATGTTGAAGATGGTGCGCACGCCCAGCTCCTTGCGCACAGGGGCCACGTTCTTCATGGCAGGGTGGTGGTTGGGCGCGAACATGAAGCCGATGCCGATCTCGGCGATGCACTGCGCGATCTGCTCGGGCTTGAGGTTGATGTGCACGCCCAGCGCCTCCAGCGCATCGGCGCTGCCGCTCTTGCTGGAGACGCTGCGCCCGCCGTGCTTGCTGACCTTGGCCCCGGCGGCGGCGGCCACGAACATGGCGCAGGTGGAGATGTTGAAGGTGTGGGCGCCGTCGCCGCCCGTACCCACGATGTCCACCATGTGCGCGGTGTCCTGCACATGCACCTTGGTGGAGAACTCGCGCATCACCTGCGCGGCGGCGGTGATCTCGCCGATGGTTTCCTTCTTCACGCGCAGGCCGGTGACGATGGCCGCGGTCATCACGGGCGACATCTCGCCGCCCATGATCAGGCGCATGAGATGCAGCATCTCGTCATGGAAGATTTCGCGGTGCTCGATGGTGCGCTGCAGCGCTTCCTGGGGGGTGATGGGCATGGTGCGTTCTCCGCAGGGAAAGGAATCAGGGTGTCGATCGGGCGATCGGCATGGGGATATGCCAGCAGCCCGCTGCACAAAAGTACAGCGGGGGCTGCTGCAAGGCTGTCATGGCCGCTGCTCCAGGAAGTTGCGCAGCATCGCGTGGCCGTGCTCGGTGAGGATGCTCTCGGGGTGGAACTGCACGCCCTCAATGGCCAGCTCTTTGTGGCGCACGCCCATGATCTCGCCGTCCTCCGTCCAGGCGGTGATCTCCAGCACCTCGGGGCAGCTGGCGCGCTCGATGGCCAGCGAGTGGTAGCGGTTCACCGTGAACTTCTCGGGCAGGCCCGCGAACACGCCCTTTTGCGTGGTGGTGATGACGCTGGTCTTGCCATGCATGAGCTGCTGCGCGCGCACGATCTTGCCGCCATAGGCCGCGCCAATGCTCTGGTGCCCCAGGCACACGCCCAGAATGGGCAGCTTGCCCGCAAAGTGCTGGATGGCCGCCACCGAGATGCCCGCCTCCAGCGGCGAGCAGGGGCCGGGCGAGACCACCAGCCGCTCGGGCGCACGCGCCGCAATGCCTTCGAGCGTGATTTCGTCGTTGCGGAACACCTCCACCTGCGCGCCCAGCTCGCCGAAATACTGGACGATGTTGTAGGTGAAGCTGTCGTAGTTATCGATCATCAAGAGCTTCATGGCTGGCTCCCTTGCGAAGCGGTGGCGCGCAGGCGCGCGAACTCGCGGTGTTCAAAGTCGATGTAGGCCTCCATCATGCTGCGGTAGATGGCCTCGATCACGTCGGGGTCGCCCCCCTCCTGCGTGGCGCGCTGGCGCACGCGCTGCACGATGGTTTCGATGCGCTCTTCGTCGCGCACCTGGGAGGCGGCCTGCTTGATGCGGGCGGCCTGCGTCATGTAGCCGCTGCGTTCCACCAGCAGGGGCACGAGCACGTCGTCCAGTGCGTCGATGTGGCGGCGCACGTCCTGCATGTCCTGGCAGTGCTGCACCTTGGCAATGGCGCGGGTCATTCCAGGCCCTCCTCGACGAGTTCGGCAGCGCGCAGCAGGGCGCGGGCCTTGTGCTCGGTTTCGCGCCACTCCATCTCGGGCACGGAATCGGCCACCACCCCGGCGGCGGCCTGCACATACAGCTGCCCGTCCTTGACGATGGCGGTGCGGATGGCGATGGCCAGGTCCATGTCCCCCGCGTAGCTCAGGTAGCCGCAGGCGCCGCCATACACGCCGCGCTTGACGGGTTCGAGCTGGTCGATCAGCTCCATGGCGTGCACCTTGGGCGCGCCGGTGAGCGTGCCCGCCGGGAAGGTGGCCTTGAGCACGTCCATGCTGGTCATGCCGTCGTGCAGCAGGCCTTCGACGTTGCTCACGATGTGCATCACGTGGCTGTAGCGCTCCACCACAAAGGCCTCGGTCACCTTCACGCTGCCGGTCTTGGCGATGCGGCCGATGTCGTTGCGCGCCAGGTCGATCAGCATCACGTGCTCGGCACGTTCCTTCGGGTCGTTCACCAGTTCCACCTCGGCGGCCTTGTCCAGCTCGGGCGTGGCGCCGCGCGGGCGGGTACCTGCCAACGGGCGGATGGTGACCTTCTGGCCCTCGGGCGTGCTTTCCTGGCGCACCAGGATTTCGGGGCTGGCGCCCACCACGTAGCTATCGCCCAGGTGGTAGTAATACATGTAGGGCGAGGGGTTGAGCGAGCGCAGCGCGCGGTAAAGCGACAGCGGCGAGGCCTCGAAGCGCTTGTGGATGCGCTGGCCCACCTGCACCTGCATGAAGTCGCCCGCAGCGATCAGCTCCTTGGCGCGCTCCACGGCGGCCAGGTAGTCCTGCTTGGCAAAGCTGCGCTGGGCGGGGTGGCTTTCCGTGGGCTTGACCACGGGGGCGCTGACCGAATACTTGAGCTGGTCCTTGAGCTCGCGCAGGCGCTTCTTGCCGCGGGCATAGGCCTCGCTCTGGCCGGGGTCGGCATAGACGATGAGGTAGAGCTTGCCCGAGAGGTTGTCGATGACGGCCAGCTCCTCGCATTGCAGCAGCAGGATGTCGGGCATGCCCAGGGTGTCGGGCGGGCAGGTGTTCTCCAGCTTCTTCTCGATATGGCGCACGGCGTCGTAGCCGAAGTAGCCCGCCAGGCCGCCGCAAAAACGCGGCAGGCCGGGGCGCAGCGCCACCTTGAAGCGCTTTTGGTAAGCCTGCACAAAGTCCAGCGGGTTGCCGCGCGCGGTCTCCACCACCTGGCCGTCGGTGACCACTTCGGTCACGGCGTTGGCGCCAAAACCCTGGGAACGCAGCAGCGTGCGCGCCGGCAGGCCGATGAAGCTGTAGCGGCCAAAACGCTCGCCGCCCACCACGGACTCGAGCAAAAAGCTGTACTTGCCGCCGTCGCGCGTGTGCGCCAGCTTGAGGTACAGCGACAAGGGGGTTTCCAGGTCGGCGAAGGCTTCCGCTATCAGCGGAATGCGGTTATAGCCTTCGCGCGCAAGGCTTTGGAATTCAAGTTCGGTGATCACGGGGGAGGCTCCCTGCTCGGGCGGGGCGGCTTCCCGTTGGATGGGAGCGCACCGCAGTTCATGGGTCAGGCCCGCTGCGGGGCCCAGGGTGCACGCCGGGAGGCTCCCGGGTGCCGGTCAGGTGTTCAGGCAGACAGGCTTGCGCCAGGGCCAGGCTCCCCGGTCGCTGCGACCTGTGATGAACACGCGGTGGATGAACATGCGTGCAGTGTAGCAAATGCGCCCGGTGCACAGCGCGGCGCCGCACGCGCCGGGGACACCCCATCCCGCAATGCCCCCGCCCACCCCCAGGGAAACCCTGATGCGCACCGCCACCGAGACCGGCACAATTTGTTTCATTAAGCGAACGATCGTTCTTTTTTGTGAGGAGTCCTATGCGCAGAGCATTGCACGCCCTTTTCCTGGCCGCTGGCCTTTGCTGGGGCACAACCGCACTGGCGTCCATGGAAATCGCCGGCATCAAGGTGGAAGACAACATCACCATTGCAGGCACCAAGCTGCAGCTCAACGGTGCAGGCATCCGCTACAAGGGCCCTTTCAAGGTGTATGTGGGCGACCTGTACACCACGCAGCCGGTCAAGTCGCTGGACGAGCTGATCGCCGCGCCCGGCCCCAAGCGCCTGACCATGACCTTTCTGCGCGAAATCAACTCCGCCGACTTCGGCAAGCTGCTGACCCGCGGCATCGAGGACAACACGCCCAAGAACGAGATGTCCAAGATCATCCCCGGCATGATCAGGATGGGCGACATTTTTGCGGCCAACAAGTCCTTTGCCCCCGGCGACGTGTGCGCCCTAGAATGGGATCCTGCCAAGGGCCTGAGCATCTGGGCCAAAGGCAAGCTGCAGGCCGAACCGTTCAAGGACCCGGCCTTTTTCAAGGCGCTGATGTCGATCTGGTTTGGCCAGACCCCCGCCGACTGGAAGCTCAAGGATGCCTTGCTGGGCATCAAGTGATGCGCAGTCCTCATGCCGCCTTCAACTCAGACCTGCCTCCGGGCAGGTCTTTTTGTTGGGCCGTATGCCAGGTGTCGCCTGGTAGACATTTTCTAGAGGATTGCGCGAATAGCGCCTGCCACCGTCCCCGCCTACGCTTGCCTTGCAGCGCCCTGACCCAGCGCCCAAGCCCCTGGCACCAGCGGGTGTCGGCTCCCGTCGTCCCCTGTTTTCCGAGACCACCATGAACTTCAGCAACCTCCGTGTCGGCCCGCGCCTGGGCCTGGGTTTTGGCATCATCCTGTTGATCACTGCGGTGATTGCGCTGGGCGGCATGTGGCGCATCGGCGTGCTCAAGGACGCCAGCGAACGCGTGGCCACGCGCGAGATCGAGCAACGCACTCTGGTGGAAGACTGGGCCTCGGACATCCGGCTGAACTGGGTGCGCACCGAGGCCTTCCTCAAGGCCATCGACACGGCCTACATGGAACTGCTCACCAACGAAATGCAGGCCACCGCCACCGCTACCGAAGGCAAGGTCAAGCGCATCGAGGAGCTGGTGCAAGACAGCCGCGGCAAGACCCTGCTGGCAGACATTGCCAGCGCACGCGACACCTACCTCGCCAAGCTGGCCGAGATCCGCGAACTGCACCGTGGCGGCGAGCCCACCATCCCCGCCATGGTGGACCAGCAACTGCGCCCGCTGGCCAACAAGTACCTGCAGGCGCTGGACGCGCTGCGCTCCTTCATGGCCAGCCAGTTGAGCGCCAGCCAGCAGGACACCGCCACCATGGCCAGCGCCAGCCAGACACTGCTGGGCGCGGGCGCCCTGGCGGCCATCGTGCTGGGGGCGCTGATGGCCTGGCTGGTCACACGCTCCATCGTCACCCCGCTGCGCCAGGGCATGCACGCCGCAGAAAAGATTGCCGACGGCGACCTGACCCAGCCGCTGTCCACCACGGCCCGCGACGAAACCGGGCAACTGCTGCAGGCCCTGGCCCACATGCAGGCCAAGCTCGCCTCCATCGTCTGCGACGTGCGCCGCAACGCCGAGGGCGTGGCCACCGCCAGCAACGAGATCGCCCAGGGCAACAACGACCTGTCGGCGCGCACCGAGCAACAGGCCAGCGCGCTGGAGCAGACCTCCGCATCCATGGAGCAGCTGGGCTCCACCGTGCGCCAGAACGCCGACAACGCGCGCCAGGCCAACCAGCTGGCGGTCAGCGCCTCCACCGTGGCCGTGCAAGGCGGCGACGTGGTGGCCCAGGTGGTGGAGACCATGAAAGGCATCAGCACTGCCAGCAGCAAGATCGCCGACATCATCAGCGTGATCGACGGCATCGCCTTCCAGACCAACATCCTGGCGCTCAATGCGGCGGTGGAAGCGGCGCGCGCAGGCGAGCAGGGCCGGGGCTTTGCCGTGGTGGCCAGCGAGGTGCGCAGCCTGGCCGGGCGCAGCGCCGAAGCGGCCAAGGAGATCAAGCAGCTCATCAGCGCCAGCACCGAGCGCGTGGAGGCGGGCTCCGCGCAGGTGGACCGCGCAGGCACCACCATGCAGGAGGTGGTAAGCGCCATCCGCCGCGTGACCGACATCATGGGCGAGATCAGCGCCGCCAGCAGCGAGCAAAGCACCGGCGTGGCCCAGGTGGGCGAGGCCATCACCCAGATGGACCAGGCCACACAGCAGAACGCCGCGCTGGTCGAGCAAAGCGCCGCCGCCGCCGACAGCCTGCGCAACCAGGCGGCGCAACTGGTGCAGGCCATGGCCGTTTTCCACACGGGCACCGGCAGCAGCGCCGCAGCCCGCGCACGCATGGACCAGACGGCGGCGCCTGCGCCCGCCCCGGCAGCCGCACCGGCCGCACTGCAGGCCCACGGCGCACAGCGGCGCCTGGCGGCCTGAAAGAGACCTACTCCAGCTGCGCGAGCGAATCCACCCAGCCGTCCGCATCCACGCTGCGGGCGCTCAGGCCGTGGTTGTAGCCGTAGGTCACCAGCACCACCGGACAGCCGGCCGCGCGCGCGGCCTGGGCATCGTTGCTGGAATCGCCCACCATCAGGGTGCACGCTGGCTGCGTGCCCAGGGCCTCGCAGGTCTTGCGCAAGGGCAGCGGGTCGGGCTTCTTGCGCTCAAAGCTGTCGCCGCCGAACACATACTCGAAATGCCCTGCCAGCCCCTTGGCATTCAATAGATCCACCGCGAACGCATGGGGCTTGTTGGTCAGGCAGGCCAGGCGCAGCCCGCGCGCGCGCAAGGCCTGCAAGCCCTGGTCCGCGCCGGGGTACACGCGCGCAAACTGGCCGTTGATGGCACGGTAATGCGCCTGGTAGCTGGCCCAGGCCTGCGCAAACAATGCTTCTATTTTGATAGCACGTTGCGCTTCATCCACGGGTGCCAGCACATGATTGAGCACTGAACGCAGCAAATGCTCCGAGCCCTTGCCCACCATGCGCTCGATCTGCGCCGGCGCGATCGGGGGCAGCGCCAGATCGCGCAGCATGCGGCCCAGGGCCTCGGCAAAGTCGCCCAGGGTGTCCACCAGGGTTCCATCCAGGTCGATGATGGCGGCGTCCAGCGCGGGCCAAGGGAGGGCGGTGGGGGTCATGCGGCAAGGCTCCAGAAAAAAACTGGCGCAGTGTAATAGCCCCCCGCATGAAACCGGCGCGCCCCAGGCCAGCTTCCGTGATGCATGCACCGCCCGCAGCGTACGAAACCGGCGCACCCCAAGCCAGCGGCCACCGTGCAAGGGCCGCCCCGCCGCACTGGTGGCGTCCCCCTGCCCGCAGCGCGCAGCGCTGCGAGAGCGGGGGGAAGGCGCGAAGCGCCTCAGGGGGTGTTGCTTCACCTCAGGGGGGTGTGTCTTATCTCATCATCAGCGACTGCTGCTTCCAGCGCGCATCCTGCCAGCGCTGGAACAAGGGCAGCGCCGCCACGTCGTAGGTCACACGCTCGGTCACCAGACCGTCGAGCTTGACCACCTCGAAGCTGCGCCGGTAGCGCCCCTGGGTGCGCGATTCGCGGCCCACCAGCACCTGGCCGGTGCCGGGCACCCAGCCCGCGAATTCGGCCACGCCCAGCTCGGGGCCTGCGCTGGTGGGCGGCAGCACATTGGCCACCCAGCCGGACGCCGTCTGGCGCAGCAGCCACAGTTCACGCCAACCGTCGGTGGGCTGCACGGCCAGGGCCATGGATTGGCCCCCGGGCCCATAGGCCAGCGACGCGGGCCACACCACGCCATAGGTGCAGCGGCGCAGCAGCGGCTCCTGGCCTTTGGCGCCCTCGGGGGGCAGCACCAGCACGCAGGTTTCGCCCGTGTCTTGCGGCTGCAACTGCACCCGGGGCTTGCCGCTGGCGGCCTTGGGCAGGCCCGCCGCAGCCACGGCCCAGCGCACGGCGGACACGCGCATGGCCGTGTCGTTGTAGGTGGGCAGGTCCTCGTCGGGCAGTTCGGCCTTTTGCACGGCGGCCCACTCTTGCAGGGCGCGCGTGGCAGCCTGCTGGGCCTGGGGCGCCTGCGGGTTCTGGCGTGCGGCCTGGAAAGCCTGGGCGGCCAGCAGCCCGGCACGGCGCAGGCGCACCCGGTGGTGCCAATGCGGTGCCAGGTCCTGGCCGTCCACCCGGTCGAGCACCTGCAATTGCCAGGACAGCAGTTGCTGGCGTTCTATGGCGCTGGCCGTGGGGTTCACGCATTCGGGGCGGGTCAGCGCCACGGCGGCGCGGGCGCGCTGCTCGGCATCGGCCGCGGGCAGGGCCAGCAGGCGGCGGAAGGCGTCGCCCTCGTAGCACACCTGCATGCGGCCTTCGGTCTCGTAGCTGGCAAAGCGCACGCCATGGCCGGTGGCCACGTCCAGGTGGGCCGATGCCTGGGCGCCCGCCCCCTTGGCGGGGGCGGCAGGCAGCGCAGCAGGCATGGCCGAGGCGCGCCGCGCCAGCCGGTCGGCCAGGGTTCCCAGGGCGTCCAGCGCCTGTGCGCCCTGCATGCCCGACAAGGTGGCGGGGCTGGCCGCCTCCACATAGGCTGCGGCCAGGCCGATGCCCAGGGCTTCCGATCCGGGCGCGTCGCGCACAAAGCGCAGCACAGCGAGCAAGGCCGCAGCGTCGGCCTCGGTGGTGCCAATGCGGCGCACCTCGCTGGCTTTCACAAAACCGCCGCGCTCGCGCTTGTGGTCCCAGACCTGAAGGTAGTCCAGACGCTCGCCCCGCACCTCCAGCGCCTCGCCCTGCCACAGCACGGTTTGCTGGAGTGCGCTGTCGCGCGGCGCGGCGCGCAGGCTGACCTGGTCTTGGGCCACGATGGCATTGCCCATGCTGACAGCCAGGGCGGCTGTGGCCATGACGGTGCCTGCCATGTCATTGCTCCTGTTCGGCGGCTGCGGCGGCGGTGCCATCGTCCGGGCCGGCAGCCGCTGCCGCACCCTTGGGCTGGCGTTGTGCGCCCAGCAGGGTCGCGCCAATGAACCCGCCATCGGCCGGGGGCGGCGCGATGATGACCTGGATCTTGTCCGAGAGCTTGTCGGCCAGCGTCTTCTGGATGAGCAGGGGGTGCTTGGTGACCAGCGCCCCTTCGCGGGCCATTTGCTCGGCGTTGACCTTGCCGATACGCTCCATGCGCCAGGCCTCGGCTTCGGCCAGCTTCTGGCGTGCTTGCGCCTCCCCGTCGGCCTCGATGCGCCGTGCCTGGGCGTTCGCCTCGGCGGCCTTGACGCGCGCGGCCTTCTCGGCTTCGGCTTCGAGCTGGCGCTGCTCGATCTGGCGCTGCTTGAAGGGCAGCACATGCTTCATGGCTTCTTCCTGGGCGCGTGCGGCAATCACCTGCTCGCGGGCTGCGGCCTCGGCAGCCACTTCGCGGCGCACCTTGTCGGCGGCGGCGTCCAGCTCGGTTTCCTTCACGCGCTTGTCCTTGAGCTCGATGGTGTAGCGCATCTTTTCCGAGGCCAGCTCTTCGGCCAGCAGGCTGTCCATGCCCCGGCGGTACTCTGCAGGCAGATCCACCTTGCCGATCTGCAGGGAGCGCAGCTGCACCCCGTCTGCCGCCAGGCGGGCGCGCAGTTCGGACTCGATGGCCTGCTGGATTTCCGCGCGCTTGGACGAAAAAATCTCGCGCACCGTGTAGCGCGCAAACACCTTGTACACCAGGCCCTGCACCGCGGGCTGCACCACATCGGCGCCAATGTCCTGGGGCAGGCTGCTGCCGCGTGTGGCAGCAGCCTGCGCGTCCAGCGCATAGCGCACGGTCAGGTCCAGGCCGAAGGACAGGCCCTCCACCGACTGCAGCGGCGCACTGCCTGTGGCCTCGCGCATCTCGTGCGGGCGGTACACCTGGTCTTGCAGAGAAAACACGCGCACGCTGTGCACGCCGGGCAGCACCCACAGGCTGCCCTCGCGCCAGGTACTTTGGGCGCCGGTCAACACATTGCTGCGCAATACCAGTTCGCCGTGCTCCAGGTGGCGCACCGGCGGATTGCGCACCAGGGACACGCCGCCCGCCACCAGCGCTGCGCAGGCAGCCGCCACCCCCAGCAGGCGCAGCGAAGGGCGCGGCACCGGCCGCGGCGCGGACGCCGTGGAGGTGGTGTCGGTGCCATCGGTGCTGCCGTCCGTGTCGGACGCCGCAGCGGCGGGAACGGAAGTGCGCAGAGCTCCCACAATGCGATTCCAGAGTTGTGTCATGGTTGTGCTCCAGTTCGGAGGTCGAAGGGTGGTGTGGGCGGCCACCGTGGCGCACCCATCGACACTGGATTGTTCGCACAAGGCGCGGAAGCATCCATGCCGCGCCAGCACCAGTTTGCTCACGGGCGCGGAAGAAAAACTCACACCGCAGCGCAGGCCTGGGCCTGGATAATCGGGCCCTGCCTCCACCGCCCCCTTGCCGCATGACCCGCATTGCCGTGATCGAAGACGACCTGCCCACCAGCAACCAGCTGGCGGGCTGGATCCGCGCCTCCCGCCCCGGCCTGGTGGTGGACCAGTGGTTCACCCGCGACGACGCCGAAAGCGCGCTGGAGCGCGAACCCTACGCGGTGGTGGTGCTCGACATCGAGCTGGGGCGCGAACGCCATGCGGGCGTGGCCCTCATCAACGCCATCAACAAGCGCCGCCAGGGCACGCCCGTACTGGTCGTGTCGGCCATGCCGGCCGCCATCTACCGCAGCATCATGAAGGCGCTGGACGCCTGGGACTACCTGCAGAAAACCACCTTCGAGGAGGCCGACTTCATCGAGACCTTCCTCGACATCCTGCGCACCACCCAGGCCACGCCCGCCGCTGCCCCCGCAGCCCCAGCCCAGGACGCGCTGGTGCTCGACCCCCTGTGGCAGCGCACGCCCACCTGGCGCGGCCAGCGCGTGAACCTGCCGCTGACGGCCCAGCGCATCCTGGCCACGCTGCACCAGCGCCGGGGCGAGGTGGTGTCCTATGACGAGCTGTTTGAAGTGGTCAAGAGCGGGCGCAACCGCGACAACGTGCGCAAGCATGTGAGCACCATCCGCGAAGCGCTGCGCGAAGTCGATCCGCAGTTCGAAGGCATAGAGAACGTCCCCATGCGCGGCTTTCGCTGGGTGGCAAGATGAGCAACACCCCCCTGCGGCCCTTGCGCGGCGGCCCTCGCCTGGGCAGCGCCGGTTTCACGCGCCGCGCTACGGCAGGCCCAAGATGATCCGTCTGCGCCGCCCCGCGCTGGAGATGCCGCGCATCGACATTCCGCGCCTGGGACTGCCCGCCTTCCGGCTGCGCATTCTGGTGCGCAGCGTGTTCCTGCTGCTGGCGCTGGCCACCGTGGCCCTGAGCGTGGTGCTGCTCAAGGAGGAAAAGGAGCGCGCCTGGCGCAGCTACCAGCACGGCTTTGAGCGCAGCCAGGCCGAAACCATGGCCCGCCTGCGCCACCCTTCCGGGCAGCTCGCGCTGCTCAACGCAGGCCACCGGCAGCAGGCGGCCACGCCGCTGGCGCCTCTGCTGCTGCCCTTCGCGGCCATCGATTTCGACGACCAGTACAAGGCCCAGCAGGCGGTGGAGATGGCGGGCTGCGCCGTGCAGTACCCGGACGGCGCCAGCCTGTGCGCCGCCGTGGGCAACAACCCCTATGCAGGCGGATTCATCTACCTGGTGGGCAGCTTTCTGGCCGGCCCGCTCAGCCCCCGCGAGCGCGGCGCCCTGGCGCTGCAGGACGTGCACCGCGCCCGCGTGACGCTGGACATGCGCGGCGAAACCTACCGCTGGCTGGCCCCCTACGAGGCCATGCCCGCCGCGCCGGGCAGCAGCGGTGCGCGCGGGCGCCTGACCGGCTTTGCAGACCCCGGCTCCGAACAACTGGGCAGCCTCGCCCGGCCGGTGCGCGATTTCCGCGGCTGGCTCTGGCAGAACGGCCGTTGCAGCGACCGTGCGGCCCCTGCGCAGGAGGACTGCCTGCACCGCACCCACTACTCCATCCGCCTGCCGGTCGAGCTGTTCCGCGAAGCCTTGTTCCGGCGCGGAGAAAAGCCCGAATGGCCACCGCACGACCTGGCCGCCCTGCGCCTGCAGGTGCAGATGCTGGGGCCCGGCCAGCCCGCACCCGTGCTGTTCGACAGCAACGCGCCAGGCGCACGCTCGGCCGCGTCCCTGGCCGAGCTGGAGCACAGCCTGCTGCCGGGCGAGCGCGTGGAAATCCGCAAGATGGGCGCCAACGAAGCCTCGGCCCTGGTGCTCAAGGGCTCCGACGTGGAGCACGAACCCACCGCCCCCTGGCTGTTGCGCCTGGTGCGCTGGCTGCCGCTTGATGCCGCCGCCACCGATGCGCCCCCCCAGCCCCCCCAGGGGCTGGATCTGCTGGACACACCCACGGGCAACTATGTCGTCACCCTGCACGGCAACCTGCGCGGCGTAGAGCAAAGCCTGGCGGCGGTGGCATCGCGCATGTCCTGGTACCTGGGGGCCATGCTGGCGGCCATTGCGCTGGCATGGCTGGCGGTGGAGCTGGGGCTGCTGCGCCGTATCACGGCCCTGACGCGGCGCGCCGCCGCCGTGTCCTACAACGTGCAGGACGGCCAGATCGGCCCGCAACTGGGACAGCTGGAAGTGTCCGACCTGCGCGGCTCCGACGAGCTGGGCATTCTGGCCGGCGGCCTGGCCGACCTGCTGCAGCGCGTGAAGGACGACCTGCAGCGCGAGCGCCTGCGCGCCCAGCAGGAGCGCGACATGTGGCACGCCGTGGGCCACGAGATCATGTCGCCGCTGCAGTCGCTCATGGTGCTGCACGGCCCGCAGGACCCCGGCTACCGCTACGTGCAGCGCATGCAGCAGGCCGTGCACGTGCTGTACGGCACCGCATCGCCCGCCGAGGCGCTGCAGGCCGCCAGCCTGCCCGAAGGCCGCCTGGACCTGGATGCCTTCCTGCGCCATGTGGCCGACAACGCGCACTTTGCCGGCATTGCCGACGTGGTGTACGAGGGCGCCAGCGCGCCCGTCATCGTGCGCGCCGATGAATTTGCGCTCGAAGACGTGGTGACCCACATCCTGCGCAACGCCGACCGCTACCGCCCGCAGGGCTCGCGCATCCGGCTGGAGCTGACGGCATCGGAATCCACCGCCAGCGCCAGCCTGCACAACCAGGGCTCGACCATTGCCGAGGAGCTGCTGGAGCAGATTTTCGAACTGGGCGTGTCAGATCCCCAGCAGAATCCTGCGCCCGGCGCCAGCGAGCACCGGGGCCAGGGGCTGTTTGTGGCCAAGACCTACATGGCCAAGATGGGAGGCACCATCAGCGCGCACAACACCGCCGACGGGGTGGCGTTCGTGCTCACCTTCCAGCGCCTGGGGTAGCGAGGACTCAGGCTGATAGCTGCGCCCGCATGGCGTCGATCACGCTGCGGTAGTCGGGCTTGCCGAAGATGGCGCTGCCCGCCACGAAGGTGTCGGCCCCGGCGTCGGCCACGCGGCGGATGTTATCCGCCTTGATGCCGCCGTCCACCTCCAGCCGGATGTCCTTGCCGCTGGCGTCGATGCGCTTGCGCACGGCCTCGATCTTGCGCAGGGCCGAGTCGATGAAGCTCTGGCCGCCAAAGCCCGGGTTCACGCTCATGATGAGGATGAGGTCGAGGTCCTCGATCACCCAGTCCAGCACGTCCAGCGGCTGCGCGGGGTTGAACACCAGCCCGGGCTTGACGCCCTTGGAACGGATGGCCTGGATGCTGCGGTGCATATGGCCCGAGGCGTCGGGGTGGAAGCTGATGTAGTCGGCCCCGGCCTCGGCAAAGGCGGCGGCCAGCGCGTCCACAGGCTGGATCATCAGGTGCACGTCGATGGGCACGGCCTGGCCTGCGGGCGTGACGGCGTGGGGCTTGAGCGCCTGGCAGACCATGGGGCCAAAGGTGAGGTTGGGCACGTAATGGTTGTCCATCACGTCGAAATGGATCCAGTCGGCACCGGCGGCGATGACGCTGCGCACTTCCTCGCCCAGGCGGGCAAAGTCGGCGGACAGGATCGAGGGGGCAATGCGGTAGGTGGGGCTCATGGCGCCATTGTCGCAGTTACCATGCAGGCCATGCTTGCATCGGACACCGCCGCCTCCACCCCATCAGCGCACCTGGAATTGGAAAACCTGCTGGCCCGGCTGGATCCCGGCGCATGCCTGGCCGAACGCCACCTGTGGCTGCTGGGCCTGACGGCCTGGGTGCGCGGCGGCCAGGAATCGGTGCCTGCAGCGCTTGACCGCGTGCAGGCCTTCATCGGCGCGGTGGAGGCCAGCGCGGAGCTGCAATCGCGCCTGCAAACCTGGTGGCAGGTGCTGGTCGAGACGGTGGACATCACCACCTTGCTGGCCGATTTTGGCTTTGCCCCGCGCAACGCCATGGTCAGCGAAGTGGCCGCGCGCCTGCGCCACAAGCTGTTGCCCGGCAGCCCCGAGACACTGGACGCTTCGGAGCTGTTCAACCTGGCGCTGCCCACGGCCTTTGATGCGCAGTGGCTGGCCGCCGTGCCCGAGGCCCAGCTCAACCGGCTGGTGCGCCTGCTGGCAGGCCCGGACAGCCAGGGGCTGCTGTGGAAGGCCGCGCTGCTGGACGCCATCACCTACTGCGCGGGGCAGATCCTCTCCACCGGTTTTGCCCCGGAGCTGCGCCTGCGCATGAGCGAACAAGCGCGCGAGTCCCAGCCCTTCCACGCGCTGATCCGCGACGTGGAGAGCCTGCGCGTGGAGGTATTGCACGGCCTGCGCACGCCCGAGCGGCTGGACGAGGCCGCGCAGCGCCTGCGCGAGCGGCTGGAGGCCTGCCGTGCCGCAGCGGCCACGGTGTACCTGCATTTCGAGGACAGCGGCATCTCGGTAGGCCTGGTGTTCCGCGTGCGCCAGTTGCGCGAGCGCATCCTGCGCGTGCGCGCGCTGCTCGATTGCGTGCTCTCGCCCGCCCCGGCCTCCAGCGCCGCGCAGTTGCTGGCGCAGCTCGTCAAGGTGGGGCAGGAGCGGCGCAGCCTGCGCGCCCTGCTGCGCGCCAATTCGTCGCTGCTGGCAGCCAAGGTGGCCGAGCGCAGTGCCGAGACCGGCGAGCACTACATCACCCGCACCCCGGCCGAATACCGCGCCATGGTGGGCAAGGCCGCCGGGGGCGGCGCGGTGATGGCCTTCACCACGCTGGCCAAGTTTGGCCTGTATGGGCTAGCGCTGTCGGCCTTCTGGGGCGGATTTCTGGCGGGGGTGAACTACGCCGCGAGCTTTGTGCTCATCCAGCTGCTGCATTTCACCGTAGCGACCAAGCAGCCCGCCATGACGGCACCAGCCATGGCCGCCAAGCTCAAGGAGCTGGAACCCGACGGGGCCGTGCAGTCCTTTGTGGACGAGGTCACGCACCTGGTGCGCTCGCAGGTGGCGGCCGTGCTGGGCAATGTGCTGGTGGTGTACCCGGCTGCGCTGTTGCTGGCATTGGGGCTGGCACCACTGCTGGGCGCGCCGTTCCTCAGCGAGGACAAGGCCCTGCGTGTGCTGGACTCGCTGCACCTGCTGGGCCCATCGGTGCTGTTTGCGGCGTTCACCGGGGTGCTGCTGTTTGCGTCCAGCATCGTGGCCGGGTGGGCGGAGAACTGGTTCGTGCTGCACCGCCTGGAGTCAGCCCTGCGCTACAACCCGCGCATCACGCACTGGCTGGGCGCGCAACGGGCAGCGCGCTGGGGGTGCTTTCTGCGCGAAAACATCTCCGGCTTTGCGGCCAACATCTCGCTGGGTTTCATGTTGGGGCTGACGCCTGCGGTAGCGGGCTTTTTCGGCCTGGGGCTGGACGTGCGCCACGTGACGCTGTCGTCCGGGCAGTTGGGCGCTGCCACGGCAAGCCTGGGCCTGCAAGGCCTGCAGACGCCCGCATTCTGGTGGGCTGCGCTCACCCTGCCCTTGCTGGGCGCGCTGAATGTGGCGGTGAGCTTTGTGCTGGCTTTCCGGCTGGCGCTGCGGGCGCAGAACGTCAGCGGCGTGGACCGTGCGCGCATCTATCGCGCCATTCGTGCACGGATGCGCAGCGCGCCCCTGGATTTCCTGGTTCCGGTGCGCAGCACCGGCCCGGGGCGCTGACGCGCACTACAACACCGCGAAGCCAGGGGACGCTCTGCGGGTCGGCCCCGCCCCTGGCATCCGTTCCCGTTTTTCAGTCGTCGCTGCTGGCGAGGCTGATGAGGATGCGCAGCACATACCAGAGCATCAGCGCAATCGAAGCGAACAGGTGCAGCGCGGCCCCCGCAGGGCGATTGGCCGGGTAGTCGTGGATGATGCGCGCGGTGTCATACAACACGCAGGCGCCTGCAAACGCGACCATGATGCCCGAGAACCAGATCCCGAGCTTGAAGCCAAACACTGCGCCCGCAATGATGGTGCCCAGGGCCACCAATCCACCGACCTTGAGGATGCCCCCCAGGAACGAAAAGTCGGACTTGGACGTGAAAGCCGTCCAGGTCAGCGCCCCGACCAGCAGCACCGTGATGAATGCTGCAGCCCCAATGGCACCCGGCGCCACGATCTGCGCAATGCCGAACAATGGCGCAAAGATCAAGCTTTCGGCCAGCACATAAACGCCCAGGCCCATCAACTGGGTTTGCGGGTTGTCAGAGCTGTCGGCCATGTGGGTGGCCAACCAGCCCACCAGCATGAAAGCCCCGAGAATGCCCAGCCACAAAAATTTGCCGCCGCCCACCAGCATGCGCGCAGCAGCACCGGAGGCGCCGCTCAGCATGAGCACCGCCGACAGCACGACAAAGGCCAGCAGCGCCGCCCCCAGGTGCTTGTAGGTGGAAACGATGAAGTCGTGCCGCTCAAACGGTGCGCCTTCGGGCGATTGGGGTGTCAGTACATTGGGATTCATGGTGTCCTTCTCCTGAAATTGGAATGTCAACGCTCAGTTAAGCCGCTGCGGGCTCGGCCTCTTCGTCTGCGGCGCGCAAACGCCGGTTCATCCAGACCCCGGCGGCCCCCACGAGCGTGAGCACAATCGCCAGCCCCCAGAGACCGGCGCCACTCATGGACGCAGCCGAAGACTTTGCTTCAGCCAACAGGCGCTGCTGGGTTTCGTCGTAGGTGATGAGCGGTTTTCCATCGACCGCGATTTCGTACACCAGTTCGTTGTCGCCCATGTCGGCCAAGGCCGTCACGTTTTCGTCGATCATGGAAGCGACCAAGGCCTTGGGCGTGCTGAAATCGATGCGCAGTTTCTGCACCTCTGCGCCCGACGCGGGCTGCACGTTGATCTGGTAGTAGTGCTTGGTGGCGCGACGCCGGCGCTTGACGGTGACCTCCGATGCCTCGACCACCTTGCCGGTGACCGTGGTCAACTGCTCCTTGGCAGTGAATGCATGGTCACCGTCCGCCTTCCACCCGCTATAGATCGACATTCCGATCAAGCCCGGGCCCAGAAGAACCAGCAACCAGGCGTAGCCGGTGATGAAAATGAGGATTTTTCGGACGAAGCCAGACATGGTTTCCCTCTCAAGTGATCACGTTTTGGTTTAGGCCTGACCACCCAAGGGGCCTCTTTCACCCATTGCGCATGCAGGCCGGTTTTGCGCGCATTTTCGGTGCAGCCGCCCTTCCTGGTGCGTATGGACGCCCGATTCAAATGTAAAAGTATGTTGCTTCTTGCGGCACAAAGCCACTCTGTCCTACATCGCACCAAGGTATCGGCGTGTAAATTCCCGGGTTCCGTTTGCGGGGGGCTCCCCAACCCACAAGGAGGATTTGCACCGTGAATGAACTCCTGGATTTCTGGGCGCAGTGGCTGCGCCCCTCGGCCGGGCTGCCCACGGTGCAGTGGTCGCTGTTGCTGGCCGTGGCCGCCCTCACCGGCTATCTGTTCCAGCGCCACATGGGCCTGCCCAAGGTGGTGGGCTACTCGCTCGTGGGCACAGTGGCCGGGCTGGCGGGCTTCAGCGGTGCGGTCTGGCCGCTGCAGGGCATAGGGCTGTTTCTGCTGGAACTGGGCATGGCCATCGTGCTGTTCGAGTGCGGGGGGCGCATCCCGCTGCGCTGGTTCCGCCACAACCCCATGGTGCTGGTGCAGAGCATTGCCGAGTCGGCCCTGACCTACTTTGCCGTGTACTGGGTGCTGCTGTGGCTGGAGGTGCCTGCACGCGCCGCCGCACCACTGGCGCTGGTGGCCCTGGCCGCGTCACCTGCCGTGCTCACGCGCGTGGTGGCCGACACGCAGGCCGCAGGCCCGGTCACCGAGCGCGCCATCGTGCTGGCCACGCTGTCCACCCTGTATGCGCTGACGCTGGGCAGCGCGCATGCCGAACTCATCAACCGCAGCAGCGTCACGCTGGTGGACCGGCTGTCGCCGGTGCTGGTGGTGCTGGGCGTGTCCATCCTCGTGGCGGCCGTGCTGGCGCTGGTGCTGCGCTCGGCGCTGCGCATCATGAGCCCCACGAGCGAGAACACCTCCATGCTGCTGCTCGCCCTGGTGGCGGCGGCCACCACGGTGGCCGCCCATATGGGCGGTTCTGCCCCGCTGGCGGCATTGCTGGCGGGCATGCTGATCAAGCAGATGCACCCGCGCCCCTGGGCCTGGCCTCGGCAGTTGGGCAGCGCCTCGTCCATGCTGACCATGCTGATGTTTGTGCTGGTGTCCACAGTGGCCGCACAGGCCGACTGGAATGCGCCGGTGGTCGGTGTGGTGCTGGCCCTGATTCTCGTGCGCCTGCTGGCCAAGGCCGTGGGCGTGGGCCTGGGCAACGTGGGCAGCGGTGCCAGTTGGCGCCAGGCGCTGTGGGTAGGCATGGCGATGACGCCCATGTCGGCCATTGCGCTGCTGATTGCATCGCAGTTCGCCATGGCGTCGCCTTCCACCGGCCACCTGATTGCCGGTGTGGCCCTGCCGGCCATTTTGCTCATGGAGGTGCTGGGCGCCATCCTGGCCACCGTGGCCATCTACCGCACGGGCGAGAGCTCCAAGCCCTGGTGGGCAGCTCTGGCACGCAACCGCCAAGGAGGAGACAGCAATGGCGCTTGAGGCCTTCCACCATTCCGAACCCCTGACGCTGGGTGTGGAGCTGGAGCTGCAGCTCGTCAACACGCACGACTACGACCTGGCTCCCTACGCCGAGGACATGCTGCGCCTCATGAAGAAGATCCCGCTGCCCGGCAGCGTGGTGCCCGAGATGACGAACAGCATGATCGAGATCTCCACCGGGGTGTGCCACAGCAGCAGCGAAGTGCTGGGCCAGCTCATGCCCATCCGTGATGCGCTGGTCAAGTGCGCGGACAAGCTCAACATCGCCGTGGTCGGCGGTGGCACGCACCCATTCCAGCAATGGCACGAGCGGCGCATCTACGACAAGCCGCGCTTTCGCGAGCTGTCCGAGCTGTATGGCTACCTGTCCAAGCAGTTCACCATCTTCGGCCAGCATGTGCACATCGGCTGCCCCGACGCCGACTCTGCACTCCTCATGCTGCACCGCATGAGCCGCTACATCCCGCACTGCATTGCGCTGTCGGCCTCCAGCCCCTTTGTGCAGGGGCACGACACGCAGTTCGACTCGGCACGGCTCAACTCGGTGTTCGCCTTCCCGCTCTCGGGCCGCGCGCCCTTTGTGCTGACCTGGGAGGCCTTCGGCCAGTTCTTCGACAAGATGACGCGCACCGGCGTGGTCAAGAGCATGAAGGATTTTTACTGGGACATCCGCCCCAAGCCCGAGTACGGCACCATCGAGATCCGCGTGTTCGACACGCCGCTGACCATCGAGCGCGCGGCGGCGCTCTCGGGCTTCGTGCAATCGCTGGCCGCCTGGTTCCTGGCCGAGCAGCCCTTTATGCCCGAAGAAGACGACTACCTCGTCTATACCTACAACCGCTTCCAGGCCTGCCGCTTCGGGCTGGACGCGGTGTACGTGGACCCGGCCACGGGACAGCACATGCCGCTGCGCGAGCACTTGGTGCAAACGCTGGATCGCATTGCCGGACACGCCGCCACCCACGGCGCCACCGCTGCGCTGCACCTGCTGCGCAGCGAGGCACAGGCGGGCCAGAACGATGCCCGCTGGCTGCGCGAGCGCCAGCGCCAGGAGCAGCTCTTGGCCGAGGTCAGCCGCCAGGCGGCGCTGCGCTTTCGGGGCGGTGGCTGAGCCCCAGGCAATCCAGCGCACAATGCGCACCCATGGGTGAATTCGACCTGATCCGCCGCTTCTTCACACGGCCAGCCGCCGCGCCCGGTGTGGCGCTGGGTGTGGGCGACGACTGCGCACTGCTGCAGCCCACCCCCGGCATGCAATGGGCCATTTCCAGCGACATGCTGGTCGAGGGACGGCATTTTTTTGCGGGCACCGACCCCCAGCGCCTGGGCCACAAGGCCCTGGCGGTCAACCTCTCGGACCTGGCCGCCTGCGGCGCCCGGCCGCGCGGCTTCACCCTGGCGCTGGCCCTGCCCGAGGCCAATGAGGCCTGGCTGCAAACCTTCGCCCAGGGCCTGCTGCAGCTGGCCGACGCGCACGACTGCCCGCTGGTGGGCGGCGACACCACGCGCGGGCCACTGAACCTGTGCGTCACCGTGTTTGGCGAATTGCCCACCGGCCAGGCGCTGCTGCGCAGCGGTGCGCGGGCAGGCGACGACCTGTACGTGAGCGGCCACCTGGGCGATGCCCGACTGGCGCTGGAAGCCCTGCTGGGCCGTATCCAGCTGCCGCAGCCCCTGTTGCAGGCCGCGCAATGGCGGCTGGAGCAGCCCACGCCGCGCGTGGCCCTGGGCCTGGCGCTGCGCGGCATTGCCAGCAGTGCCATCGACGTGAGCGACGGGCTGCTGGGCGACCTGGGCCATGTGCTGCGCGCCTCGGGCACAGGGGCCACGGTGGATGCGTCAATTGCTATTACTTTGATAGCTGCTTGCGCTGATTCAGAAGGCGCAAATTGCCAATTTGACCTTGATTTTTTGCGGCAATGTGCGCTGGCCGGGGGCGACGACTACGAACTGCTGTTCACCGCCCCGGCGGCGCTGCGCTCTGCCGTGGCCCAGGCGGCGCAGGCCTGCTGCACGGCGGTCACACGCATAGGGCGCATCGAGGCCGAACCCGGCCTGCGCCTCGTGGACGCCCAGGGCCAGGCGCTGGATGCGCGGCGCTACGCATCGTTCGACCATTTCGGCTGAGAATTCTCAAGGAAGCTTGGACAGCAGGCGCTTGACCGTGCCTTCGGCCTGGAGCTGCGCGAAGGCCTTGCGCGTGCGCTCGACCACCTCGGGCGGCGTCTGGCGGCTGTAGGCCATGTACAGGCCGGTGGAGGCCTCGTGCAGCGTGAGCACCCGCTCCAGTTGTGTACAGTCCACTGCCGCCTCTTTGCACAGCGGCTGGACTTCCCGGGCCGTGAGCGGCACCAGATCGACCTGGCCGCTCACCAGCTTGCGGAAGTTGTCCAGCGGCTGGGCCGAGACCACCAGTTTGTTGAAGCCCTTGGACTGCAGGTACTGCTGGCGCACGTCGTCGCGCATGACGCCGATGCTGTAGGCGCGTGCGGCGTCCAGATGCGGCACCTCCACCGCCCGCCCACGCCAGCGGTACAGGTGGTACTCGATCTTCATGATCTCGCCTGCCCAGTGGAACAGCGCCTCGCGCGCCGGGGTGCGGGCAATCAGGAAGATCAGCACATGGGGCTGCTTCTGCGCCAGGCTGTAGGCCCGCGCCCAGGGGTACAGGTGCAGCCGATAGTCCTTGAAGCCTGCGCGCTGCAGCGACTGCTCGACGATTTCGGTCACCGGGCCGGTCACCTTGCCCTGCTCCGCATAGGTGTAGGGCGGAGCGTCTTCGGTCACCGCCTGGATGGTCTGGGCCTGCACAGACGCCAGCACACAGGCCCAGGACAAGCCCAGCAGAAACTTGCTTGCAGAGATCATGTCGATGCTCCTTGGGGTTGAGCGACAGGATCGGCCACACGGTTGCGCCCGGCCTGCTTGGCGCGGTAAAGGGCCTCATCCGCCAGGCGGTACAGCGCATCAAATTCCAGCGGTTCCTCCGGGTGGGTGACGGCCAGGCCAATGCTGACGGTGACCACCGCCGATACGGCCGAGTGCGGATGCGCAATGGCGCTGGCTTGCACGGCTTCCCGCAAGCGTTCGGCCACTTTGCTGGCACCCACCAGCCCGGCACCCGGCAGAAGCACGGCAAACTCTTCGCCACCGATGCGTGCCACCATGTCCCCGGCGCGGATCAAGCCCGTGCGAAGGGCATGTGAAACCATGCGCAGGCATTCGTCACCGGCAGCGTGCCCCAGGTGGTCGTTGTAGGCCTTGAAGAAATCGACATCGCAAATCAACAAGGCCAGCGGCACCTTGTCTCTGCGGGTCCGTCGCATTTCGATGCCCTGCACTTCGTCGAAATGCCTCCGGTTGGACAGCCCTGTCAAGGCATCCGTACGCGCCAGATCCTGGAGGCGTTGATTGGCCGTCTCCAGCTCGGAGGTTCGCTCTTGCACCAGTTGGGCCAGATGGTCGCGATGCGCGGAAAGCTCTTGCTCATAGCGCTGCTGCTGCTCCAGGTAGGCCGACAAGCTGTACTGGAGCTGGTTGACCCCTTCCACCAGATCGCTCAGCTCATCCTGCGACTGCTCCACCCGCTGCAACTGGAGCAATCCATGCAGATTGCCCGGCCGCACACGGGCCAGATGCAAGGCGACACGCTGCACATGCACCGTCACCATGCGGTTGAAGATCGCCATGATCAAACCGGCCAGCAGTACCGACTGCAGCAGCTGCACCAGCACGATGGATGACAAGGCCTCCCGAAGCCGCTGCCACAAAACCCGTTCATCGCCCACCAACTGCAACTCGCCCACCACCTGTCGGCCTCCGGGGAAAGGCTCATACGCCAGTTCCAGGGTGCGCGAAGGCGCCCAGCCCGGCGCAGACCAGCCATCGCGCATCTGTTCAATCACCTCGGGCGCCTGGTTGGCCAGCGCCACCTTGACGGCCACATGCCCCACCGAAGGCACGCGGATCGCGCTTTGCACATGGGCCTGCAGGGCTTCGCGGTCCAGCTCCCAGATCGCCTTGGACAAGGTGGCCGCAGACGCCTGTTCAATCTGCACCAGCTCAGCCTGCATGCGTTCACGCCCCTGCGTCCAGGCCAGCCCCGTGAACACCACCACGCTGAGCACGATGAAGATCGCACAAAACGCCATGGTCGCCCACACCAGCCGCAAGCCCAGGGGCCTGCGGCGCAATCCCGCACGCGATGCCTCTGGCGGTTCGGCGGCGTTGTCTGGGGAGAGGGGGGCTTCCATTGGCATGGGATCCGGTCATGGCTTTGCCGCCTCTTGCTCCACGGGCTGGCGCAGCGGCAAGTGGATGGTGAACGTGGTGCCCTGGCCTATGGTGCTTTGAACCGCTATGCGGCCATGGTGCCGATGCACGGTGCTGTAGGCCAGCGACAGGCCCAGCCCCGTACCCACGCCCACGGGCTTGGTAGTGAAAAAGGCGTCGAAGATCCGGGGCAGCACCTCGGGCGCAATGCCCTGCCCGGTGTCGGAAAACTGCAGCCACACCTCCTGATCCTGCACCCCGGTGCGGATGGTGATGGTGCCCTTGCCGCTGATGGCGTGGGCTGCATTCACCAGCAGGTTCATGAAAACCTGGTTCAGCTGGGACAGCATGCACTCGACCTCGGGCAGTTCGGCCAGTTCGCACACTACGTCGATGCGGTCGCGCATCTCGTGGCGCACCAGCGACAGCGTGCTTTGCAGGCCCCGTGTCACATCCACCGTTTCCCATTCGCCCGAATCCACGCGCGAGAAGTCCTTGAGGTTTTGCACGATCTTCTTGACGCGCTCCAGCCCATCCTTGGACTCGGCCATGAGACCGTCGAGGTCGGAAAGTATGTAGTCGTAGTCGATCTCCTGGCGCACGCGCTGCAGGCGGGCCTGCGCGTCGGGTGGCAAATGGGGCTCCTGCTCGATCCAGGCCTGGTGCATCTGCCGCAGTTGCTGCAGGTACTCCTCCAACATGCCCACGTTGGAGTGGACGTAGGCGATCGGGTTGTTGATTTCATGCGCCACGCCAGCAGCCAGTTGGCCGATGGACGCCATTTTTTCGGATTGCAGCAACTGCTCCTGCGCCGCCTTGAACTTGCGGTTGAGATCCAGCAGTTCCAGGTTCGCCTGGCGCAGAACGTCCATCATGCGCTGCTTTTCCGTCAGCTGCTCGGCCAATTGGCGGTTGCGCTGGCCCAGTTCCTGGGACATGACCTCCAGGGTGCGCTCGATCAGGGCACGGTCGTTTTCAAAGCTGGTGTAGGCGTCATCCACCGCCGCGGTCAGCGCCTGCATGTTGACAGCGCCGCCGGGCGGGCAATGCTTCCTGAGCTGCCGTGCCAGCAAGGGGTGCATGGGTTCAGCCTTCGGCAAAGGTGGTCACGGTCATGGTCTGGTTGTGCAGTTCGCAGGGGGTGAACGCGCCGTGCGGCGCAATCTCACCATAGGAATAAAAGCCGCACAGCGCCGCCTGCGGGCCCAGGATGGCTGCCACGCCCTCGGTTTCTTCTTCGATGCGCTGCTTGAGCACGAGCTTGCGGCCAACGCAGCTGATCAGCACAGCCCACTGCGCCGCCCGGCCCTGCAACTGGGACTGGTTGACCTGGGCGGCATCGATGGCGCCATCCACCAGGCGGTTGAAATTGGCCTTCATGAGCTGCACGGTGGCCCCTTGCGGGATATCCCCGGCAAAGGTCATGCTCTGATCCTGCTCGTCCACCGCCAGGATGGTGCGGACCACTGTTGTATCGGCGCCGGGCAGCCGCATGGACATGGGAAACAACAGCCCCGAGGAAGGCAGATCGGCCGCATGCGGGCCCAGGTAGGTCTTGTAAAGCTGCAGGGCCGATTCGCCGTCGAGCCCGTACAGCACATTGCCTTCCGAGCGCGTGACGATGCGCTCGGGGCCAAAAACATCCCACCCGCCCACGGAGCCGTAGCCTACGTGCAGGCGGTCGCCATAAAAGCCCAAGGCCACCACCTGCCCGGACGCTGCGGGACCGTTGGCCAGCACCACGGTCTGGACAAAGTCGGCCCCGTCGCCCGCCAGGCCGCCGGTCACGTTCACGCCCGCAGGCAAGGAGCCGCGCAGCCCCTGCACCAGCTCGCTGCCGTTGACATGCAGGCCGTCGGACAGCACCAGGATGTGCCGCAAGCCCTCGTCCAGCAGGGCCGTGGTCAGCGCCTGGCCCACGGCACGGCTGTCCTGCGGGTGGGCCACGGTTTCGGTCGCCATGCGCACCCGGGTGTCGGCAAACTCCACGGCGGTGACGACCACGGTGCCATCGTTCACGCTGGCGCCGCAGATCTCCCCCGCCGTGCTGCACCCTGCAATGCACGCCTGCGCGCAGCGGGCACGCAAGGACTCGAACAGCCCCGGCTGCTGCAGCATGTCCCGGGCGCCAAACACCAGCACCAACTGGGCATTGGCTGGCAGTTCTTCCGCCGACAAGGGAGTGTCTGAAGATACAACTTGCTGGACGACTCGCATGGCAACCCTCCTTGAATGCCAAGGCAGGATGCATGAGGCCTGCGGTACTGTCAATCACCTCCAGCCCTTACCAGAACAAACCCCAGGCATGCGCGCCGGGCCGCACCGCCTTGCGCGCCCGCAAATTGCACGCTTCTTCTGGTTCCCCCCAAGCAAGAAAGCCGATACCATGGTTTGCACCATGGAACCAAGCTCCCCAACCCTTCTGCTGGTGGATGATGAGGCTTTCATCCTCAACGCACTCAAGCGCCTGTTGCGCCGCGATGGCTATCACATCCTGACAGCCGAGAGCGGGCAGCAGGGCTTGCAGGTGCTGGAAACCACGCCGGTGGACGTGATCGTCTCCGACCAGCGCATGCCAGGCATGACCGGCGTGGAGTTTCTGCGCGAGGCGCGCAAGCACTTTCCAAACACCATCCGCATCGTGCTCTCGGGGTACACGGAGCTTCAGTCGGTGACGGATGCCATCAATGAAGGCGCGGTCTACAAGTTTCTGACCAAACCCTGGGACGACGAGCACCTGCGGGCCAACATTGCCGACGCCTTCCGCCAGCGCACACTGGCGTCCGAAAACCAGCGCCTGCACGCCCAGCTCGAATCCACCCACGCGGAGCTGCTCAAGGCCCATGCGCAACTGGCCGATCTGGTGCGGCAGCAGCAAAAGCGGCTGGTGCAGGACGAAGTTGTCATCGGCGTGTCGCACGAGATATTCGACGCGGTGGCGGTTCCCATCATGGGGGTGGACGACGCAGGCATGGTGGTGCTCGTCAATGCGGCCGCGCAGCGCAGCTTCCCCTTGTCCGCTCCCGGCGCCCTGCTCCAGGACTCGCCGGCCCTGCTGCCGCTGGCACGCGCACTGCAGGAGACATCGGTTCCGCCCGCATTGCTTGTAGCCCAAGGCGAGTCTCCCTCCTGGCAGGCCGTGGCCTGCCGCTTTGGCGCTGGTTCCCAGGGCCAGGGTGTGCTCATTACATACATTCCATTGCAGAAAACGCCATGCCCCTCGACCCCCTGAACCCTGCAAGCGCAGCCACCCCTGCGCCGTCGGCACCCGCCACGGCTGCGCCCGCCCCCTCCGGCGAGCCCGCCGACGCACAGGCCATCGTGCGGCGTCTGGACTGGCTGTTCCGCAACGTGCCGCCCACGCCCGCCATGCAGCAGTTGCGCGACATCGTGCAGCGCTTTCGGCTGGGAGCCAGGCCATGACCGCCCCCATGACCCTGGAGCAACTGGCCCAGCGCATGGATCGGCTGGTGAACATGTCGCCCGTGCGTTCGCAGCTATTGCAATGCCTGGCCCAGGAAGACCCCGATCTTTCCAAGCTGGTGCAATGGGTGGAGAAAGACCCCGTCATCGCCGCCCGCGTGCTGCGCGTGGCCAATTCACCCTTTTACGGGCTGGCACACGAAGTGGATTCCATTGCCCATGCGGTGTCGCTGGTGGGCCTGCGCAGCTTGCAGTCCATGGCGCTGGCCGTGGCGGTGATGGAGCAGTTCAAACCCACGGATCCACGGCTGCAGTCCACCCACCAAGAGCACTGGCGCCACAGTGTGGCCGTAGCGGTGTGCACGCAGGCGCTGGCACGCCGTGCACACATCGCGGTGGACACCGCCTTCAGCGCAGGCCTGCTGCACGATCTGGGGCACTTTGTCATGCTCAGCATCGACCCCCAGCGCCATAGCGAGGTTCAGGTGCGCATGCGCCAGGCAAGCACCGCCAATGGCTCGCGCACCATCACCCAGCTCAAGCTCGAAGCCGAACAAGCCGTTTGGGGGTTCGACCATTGCCAGGTGGGGGACATGCTCGCCCAGCGCTGGCAGCTGCCCGCCAGCCTGCGCCGCTGCATGGCACTGCACCACCGCAGCAACGACCCGCAGGCCGACCGCCTGGTGTGGCTGGTGCTCGTGGGCCATGCGCTGGCCCACGCGCTGGATCTGCTGCACAGCCCCGAAGACCAGGTCCCCGAGGTACAGCAATCCGTCTGGGACGGGCTGCAACTGGACTGGAGCGACAGCAACGCACTGCTGGCAAGCATCGAGGAGCGCTTTGCCGTCGTCTGCCAGCAACTGGTCTCCTGAGAAAGCGCCGCCATCGCACCTTGTTGAACCACCACGCCACCACCTCAGCACGGATACCCTGCCATGACGCCATTACCTGCTCTGCCCTGTTTGCTCCCGTCGCTGTGGGAAGGCTTCATGCTGGCCGTGGTGCATCACAGTGGCACGATTGAATCAGTCAATCCGCACTTGGCGCATGCGCTGGGGCACGAGCCAGCCGATCTGGAAGGAGGTGCTTTCACGCGCATCGCCGCCGAAGGTGGTGAAGGATTCAACCCGTCGGATCTTCTGGCCTTTCTGTCCCATGGCCGCTGCTGGCTGGGCAAGCTGGCTTTGAAAAAGGCCGATGGCGGCGTGCTGCTCGTGCAGACCACCATGGCACCGCTGCGTGAGGCGCAAGGCGCCACCGACAGGGTGCTGCTGCTGGCCACCTCTGCCGCACGGGCCCAGGACTTTCCCATGCTGGTGGCGGACAGCCAGGAGCGCTTCCATTCCATGCTCGAAGGCCTGGCCGTGCCGGTACTGCTGCACCGCGAGGATCGCATCCTGTACGCCAACCAGGCCATGCTCAGCCTTACCGGCTACTCCCTGGCAGCGCTGCAAGCCATGCACTATGGCAGCCTGACCCACCCCAACCGCAGAGTTCGGCTGCAGCAGCGCTTGCAGGCGCGCCTGAAGGGTGACGTCAGCCAGAACCGCTTCGAAAACGTCCTGCAAACCGCTGCCGGCAACCCCTGCTGGGTAGAGCAGACCCTGGGCCTGCTGCCGGTGGATGGCCAGCCCGCATTGCTGGACACCTATGCCGACCTGACAGGCCAGCGCAAGGCCGAGGCGCACCAGGCCTACATCCGCCAGATGCTGGCGCAGATCATTGATGGCAACCCGGTTCCCACGCTGGTGCTGAACGCACGGCACGAAATCACCCACTGGAACCGCGCGCTGGAGCAGGTATCAGGCTTGGCTGCCAGCCAGATGGTGGGCACGCGCAGCCAATGGATGCCGTTCTACCCGACAGCGCGCCCCATCCTGGCAGATCTGTTGATCGATGGCGCCAATGACGCGCAAGTCCGCAGCCTCTATGAAGACCGCTTCAGGCGCTCGGAAGTTGTACCCGATGCGTGGGAGGCAGAAGGTTTTTTTCCGTCAGCGGGCAGCCAGGGCATGTGGTTTGTGTTCACTGCTTCGCCACTGCGCGATGGGCAGGGGCGCATGGTCGGCGCCATCGAGACCCTGGTCGATGTGACACGCCGAAAACTCAGCGAACTGGCACTGCAGCAGGCCCACGACGCGCTGGAGCAGCAGGTGCAGGAACGCACCGCCCAGCTCGCCGCTGCCAATGACCAGTTGGCACAAGACGTGGAACAGCGCCGCCAGGCAGAACTGCAACTGATCGAACGCAATGCCGCACTGGAACGGCTCAATGAACAACTGACACAAGCACAGCAGAAGTTGCTGCAATCAGAAAAGCTGGCATCGATAGGGCAGCTTGCCGCCGGCGTGGCGCATGAAATCAACAACCCCATCGGCTATGTGCACTCCAACATCGGCAGCCTGGAGCGCTACATCGAGGATCTTTTCAAAGTGCTTGAAAGCTACGAACAGCTGATCCGGGGCAGCAACCACCAGGCCACATCCGACCTGGAAACCATACGGCGCGACTCCGATGTGGAGTTCTTGAAGGAAGACATCCCCGCACTGGTGCGCGAGTCCAAGGAAGGCATCACCCGGGTGAAGAAAATCGTGCAGGATCTCAAGGACTTCTCGCATGTGGATTCAAATGACGAATGGCAGTGGGCCAATCTGCACAAAGGCCTGGATTCGACCCTGAACATCGTAGGCAACGAGATCAAGTACAAAGCGGATGTTGTCAAGGAATATGGCGAGTTGCCAGAAGTGGAGTGCATGCCCTCCCAACTCAACCAGGTGTTCATGAACCTGCTGGTCAACGCCGCCCACGCCATCGGGCCAGAGCGTGGCACCATCACCCTTCGCACAGGCACCGATGGAACCCATGTATGGGTGGATGTGATTGACACGGGTTGCGGAATTCCAGAACACTTGCATACCAAGATCTTCGACCCCTTTTTCACCACCAAACCCATAGGCAAAGGCACAGGCCTGGGGCTGTCACTGTCCTACGGCATCGTGCAGGCGCATGGCGGTCAGTTGGAGGTGCAGAGCACAGCGGGCCACGGCAGCACCTTCAGGGTGGTACTGCCCATACGCCACGCCGCGCCTGTGCAACAGCCTGTGGAATCCACGGAGGTACCCCGGTGACCGACCAACACCTCAAATTTCTGTTTGACGACCGCGTCCACATCGAGACAGCCAGCCTCATCGATTCGCTGGAGTCCCGCCTGGGGCCGCGCGCCAGCCTGGCGCAAGTGGCCATGGCATTGGCGCAATTGTCGACAGAACAGCCTTCAGGGGATGCAGCGTCCGGTTTGCCACCGTCCCGAAGCGATGGCGCTAGCGCCCTGCAGGCCTTCTTGCAAGTCATGGATTACCTTCCGGTCGGTGTGTGCGTGGTGGATGGCAGCTTCCGGATACGCATCTTCAACCGCATGGCGCGCATGCTGCTCGGTTTTCCGGACAGCCTGTTTGCCAACGGCTTGCCGCCGTTTCGGAACTTGCTGCACTTCAATGCCCAGCGCGGCGAATACGGCCCAGGCGATCCCGATGTGCTGGCGGATCAGATCATGGACAAGGCGCGCAAGATGGAGCCGCACCATTTCGAACGCAAGCGCCCTGACGGCCGGGTGCTGGACATCCGCGGAGAACCCTTGCCCGGCGGTGGTTTTGTGACCATCTGGACCGACGTCACCGAAAAGGCCACGGTGCAGGAAAAGCTGGCCCTGCGCAACCGCGAGCTGGAAGCCGCGCAGCAGCAACTGGTGCAATCGGAAAAACTGGCCTCCATCGGGCAGCTCGCGGCAGGTGTGGCGCATGAAATCAACAACCCTATCGGCTACGTGCATTCCAACATCGGTACGCTGCGAACCTACATTGCCGACCTGATGCAACTGCTGGACGCCTATGAGGCCCTGCCCGAGAGTGCCAGTTTGCAGGCTCTGCGCCAGAAAATCGACGTGGATTTCCTGCGCGAAGACATTCCGTCGCTCATCCACGAGTCGCAGGAAGGCATCACGAGGGTCAAGAAAATCGTGCAAGACCTCAAGGACTTCTCGCGCGTGGACAGCAGCCAGGAATGGCAGACCGCTGATCTGCACCAGGGCATCGATTCCACGCTCAACATTGTCAATAACGAGATCAAGTACAAAGCCGATGTGGTCAAGGAATATGGGCAGTTGCCACCCGTGGAATGCCTGCCCTCACAGCTGAACCAGGTGTTCATGAACCTGCTGGTCAATGCAGCCCATGCCATGGGTGCACAGCGCGGCTGCATCACGATTCGCACCGGCACGCAAGGCGACAAGGTCTGGCTCGAATTCGAAGACAACGGCAGCGGCATCCCGCCCGAGCTGCAGACAAAGATTTTTGACCCCTTCTTCACCACCAAGCCCGTGGGCAAAGGCACGGGGCTGGGACTGTCCCTGTCGTACGGCATTGTGCAAAAACACCATGGAGAAATCACGGTGCGCAGCGAAGTAGGCAAAGGCACGGTATTCCGGATTGTCCTGCCGACAGTGCAGGCGCAGGACGCCCAAGTGACGGAGACGCCCCATGCCTGATACGGCGAGCAACATCACTGCCACTCCTGCCGAAGCCGGGAGTGGCCAGCCCCCCGGATCGCCTTTGGGGCCGACACAGCCTCCATACACCGTGCTGTGCGTGGACGATGAGCCCAACATCCTATCGTCGCTGCGGCGGCTGTTCAGGCCCTGCGGCTACCGGGTGCTGGTGGCAGAAGGCGGCGCCCAGGGCCTGGAGGTCTTGCGCAGCGAGCCTGTCGATCTGGTGATTTCCGACATGCGCATGCCGCACATGGATGGCGCCCAATTCCTCAAGGCCGTGCGTGAAGGCTGGCCTGAGGTGGTGCGCATTCTTCTGACGGGTTATGCCGACATTTCCTCCACCATCGAGGCCGTGAACCAGGGGCAGATCTACCGCTACGTCAGCAAGCCCTGGACCGACGAGGACATGGTGCTGACCATACGCCAAGCCCTCGAAACACGGGCGCTGCAGCGCGAGAAGGATCGGCTCGAAGCCCTGACCCGAGAGCAGAACGAGAGCCTGCGCCAGCTCAACGAATCGCTCGAAACCAAGGTGCTGGAACGCACGGCAGACCTGCAGCGCGCCCACGAGAAGCTCAAGCAGAGCTTCCTGACTGCCGTGAAAATCTTTTCCACCCTCATGGAAATGCGCCACCCTGTGCTGGCAGGGCATTCACGCAGGGTGGCGGCACTGGCACGGTCCATGGCCATCCACATGGGAATGACCAATCTGAACGTGCAGAACGTCTTTATTGCCGGCATGCTGCACGACATTGGAAAGATCGGTTTCCCGGACGAGTTGCTGACGCGCGCGGTTCGCACCATGAGCCCAGAAGACCTGGTGACCTACCGCAAGCACCCCGTGGATGGAGTCACGGCACTGATGGCGCTGGACGAACTGGCGCCGGTGACCAAGCTGGTGCGCCACCACCATGAGCGCTTTGACGGACAGGGCTTTCCGGATGGCCTGCAAGGGCATGACATCCCGCTGGGAGCCCGCCTGCTGGCCGTGGCCAACGACTACGACAGCCTGCAGATCGGCACCTTCTCGGCGCTGCGCTTCAAGCCCGAAGAAGCGCGCCAGACACTGGAAAAAGACCGCGGCAAGCGCTACGACCCGCAAGCACTGGATGCACTGGTCGCCGTGACCACCGCCGCCCCGAAGCCGCCGGTGCGCGAGCGCCAGCTCAGGCTCTCAGAACTGCAGCCCGGTATGGTGCTGAGCCGGGAATTCACGCGAACCAGCGGCGCATTGCTGCTGGGCGTCGATCAAGTGCTCAGCGCAAAACTGATCGAGCGCATGCAGGTCTATGAAAATTCAGAGGGCGTGGAACTGAGCGTTTACGTCAAGGACTGAACGCACATCGCGCCCCCAGGGGGTGCGGGCAGGCATGCCCTTGCGTGCGACGCACTACTCACCGGCCTCAGCCTCTGGAAGCAGCACCAGCAGCGTGCCACCTGCATGTCCTGGCAATGTCATGGGGCGCAGGAGCACCCGGTAAGCAGCCCGTGTGCCTTGCCACCTTGTCTCACGGCACCTTCCCACCCCTGCCCACAATGCCAGCGCACCAGGCAGCACTTGCGCGGCGCTGTAGCCGCACAAGGACTCCTTGGCGCCCAGGGCAGACTGCGCCTCCTGGTTGGCATACACAATCGTGCCCTGCGGGTCAATGCCAATGATCGGAAGGCCCAGCTCGCCCAGCACGTCCTGTGCAGACAACGCCGTGGGTTCAGCCTCTGCGCTGCGCTCCTCCCGGATGGGTGGCAGATGGTGGCTGCTGAACCGTCCCCTGATTTGCAGGTTGCCAGCATTCACCAGCGCAGGCACCGCGCCCCCGATCCGGGTTTCGTCTACCAGCTCTTTCTGCCGAAACGCATCCTGCACAAGGCTGCGCAGCCGGTCACGGTCCCACGGCTTGGTGATGTACTTGTAGATGGCGCCTTCGTTGATGGCGTCGGTGACCGACTGCAGGTCCGCGTAACCGGAAAGCACCATGCGCACTGTGCCTGGATGGATGGACTTGACCCTGCGCAGAAACTCGACCCCCATCATCCCCGGCATGCGCTGGTCTGACAGCACCACGTCCACTTCGTTCTTCGCAAGGATCTCCAGCCCCTCCATGGCATTGGTGGCGCAAAGGATGCTGTAGCCATCCTGGCGCAGCAACCGGCACAGCGCGTTGATGATGGGCTGCTCGTCGTCCACGATCAGGATGGTTCTCTGGCGCTGGCGCACACTGAGCAGATCCTGCGCAAGACAGCGCTTTTCGCGCAGCATGGATTCCATCTCGCTGGCAGGGATCGGGCGGCTGAAATAGTAGCCCTGGATCTCGTCGCACTGGTTGGCAACCAGCAACTTGAGCTGCCCCTCGGTCTCCACGCCTTCGGCGATCACCTTGAGCTTCAACTGGTGGGCCATGGTGATGATGGCCCGCGTGATGGAGGCGTCGTCCGGGTCGGCGGTGATGTCGCGGATGAAGGAGCGGTCAATCTTGACTGCATCCAGCGGAAACTGCTTGAGGTAGGCAAGACTGGAGTAGCCCGTTCCGAAATCGTCCACCGACAAACGGACTCCGAAGTCGTGCAACTGTGCCAGCGTCTGCACCACACCCTCTACGTGGCGCATCAGCAGGCTCTCGGTCAGTTCAAGCTCCAGCCGATCCGGCGCAATGGCGCCTGCATGGATGGCCTGGCGCACCTGTTCCACCAGTTCGCCACTCTCGAACTGGTGCGCCGAGAGGTTTACCGCCACCACCGGCGACTCGATCCCGGCAGCTTGCCAGCGCCCCACCTGGGCGCAGGCCTCCTGCAACACCCAGGACCCCAATGGCTCTATCAGGTGGAGCCGCTCGAACGCCGGTATGAACTCGCCTGGCGCCACCAGACCACACTCCGGATGGTGCCAGCGCACCAAGGCCTCAACCCCGACAATCGCTCCGCTGAGACAACTGACCTTGGGTTGGTAAAACACCTCGAATTCACCGCGCGCCAGCGCCACCCGCAAGCCGTCGTTGCGCGCCAGGCGCTTGATGGAAAGATCTGTCATGACGGGCCGATCAAAGAAGAGGCTTTCCACCAAGCAGCGGCCAGCCAGCGGCTGGTGAGCAAGCACCGCCCGGCCTCGGGCTGCCACACTGCATGCACAAGATGTACGCTGGTTTGGCCTGCCATGTCTTTTCTCCACGTGGCATACCGGATGATATGCCGCCATCGGGTGCGGCCGCTTGCCACTTGCACCATCATGCCTTGCTGGTGCCGAAACTCAAGCCCTTTGCAATGCGGAAACCAGGCTCATTGCCATTTGCGCTGCAATCGGTCGTAGGTGCCATTGCTGCGCAAAGCCTCCAGCGCCTTGCGGAACTGCTCGACCGTTGCGTCAGGCGTCTGCGCGCCAAACGCCATGTAGTAGCCCTCACTGCTGAGTTCGGGAATGCGATAGACCTTGGACAAGGTTTGCCGGGGATCGTCGCCGGCCTGGCGTGCCAGATAGGATGCGGTCAATTCACTCATGATCCAGAGATCCACGCGGCCCGCCTTCAGCTTCTCGTAGTTGTGCTCGTACTTCACACTGGACTGCAGGTTCTTGCCCTTGACAAAGCCGTGCTTGACCAGGAACTGCTCGCCCACATCCTCATTGACGGTGCCAATCTGGTAATTCTTGGCGGCCTCCAGGGAATCCACCCGATAGCTGCGTCCCGGGTGTCCATACAGGTAGTACACCGTTGGTGCAATCACCCCCACCCACTTGAAGAGTTTGTCGCGTTCCGGCGTGCGTCCTATGCTGTAAATCAGGACGCCAGGGGTGGTGCGTGCCGTTTCGTAGGCCCGCGCCCAAGGCATGGATTGGTACTGGCCCTGCAAACCCAGCTCTTTGAACACCGCCTCCACCACCTCGGTGCTCAGACCTGTGATGCGGCTGTTCTCGGTGTAGTTGTATGGAGGAAATTCCTCCGTCAGCACCCGCACGGGCTCTGCCGCACATGCGGCCATTCCTGCCCATCCGCCGATACACAGCGCAGCGATCCAGCGTGCAAGGCGCGGGTACACGGCCAAGGCCTTGAGAGATTGAAAACCCAGGTGCATGCGAATGGGCTGCATAGATATCCTTTCCGCATTGAGCGCACCGTCACGATAGCACGGCGCGCGCTCCCAGCAACTGCTGCACCAGCGGGTGTGCCACGCGCCGCTCGGTGCTGATGGCGTAGTACTGCTCCTCCACCCCATCGCACGCGCCCAGCAGGCGCACCTGGATGCGCCGCTCCAGCTCGGCCTGCGCGGCCACTGCGCCAGGAAACACACCCAGCCCCGTGCTGCCAAAGGCCTCCAGCAAGGCATTGTCCTCAAACTCGCCCACTACGCGCGGGCGCAGGCCCTGCTGGGCCAGCCACTGGTCGATCTGGCCGCGCACGATGGCGTGTTGCGTGGGCAGCAGCACCGGCACCTCCTGCAGTGATGCCGGAAAGCCCTGCGCGGCCCGCTCCCACCACTGCGGCGCCGCATACCAGCCCATGGCCGAACGGCCCAGCGGGTGGTTGTGCACCCGCAGGTGCGGGCGGTACGGTGCGGGGTGGTCGGCCAGCACCACGTCGAGCCGGTGCAGTGCCAGGTCGGCCAGCAGGTCGGCCATTTCGCCTTCGTGGCACACCAGGCGCAAACCCGGCACCGCCAGCACCGGGCGCAACAGGCGCTGCACTTCGAGCTTGGGCAGGCCGTCGGCAATGCCGACCACCAGACGCACCACAGGTTGTTGCGCCTGGGCGCGCACCAGCTCAGGCAGTGCCTCGCCCAGCTGGAAGATCTGCTCGGCCTGGCGCAGCGCTGCCACGCCCGCTTCGGTCAGTGCCAGCCCCCGGCCTGCGGGCCGCAGCAACTGGCAGCCCAGGTCGCGCTCCAGTTCGCGCACCTGGGCGCTGACGGTCTGCACGGCCATGTCCAGCCGCGCCGCCGCATGGGACATGCTGCCTTCCTTGGCCACCATCCAGAAGTAGTACAGGTGCCGGTAGTTGAAGGGAATGCTCATATTCAGATATTACGGGAATCAATTTCTTATTTCTTCTGCTTTTTTCTACAGCTTGCATGCCCTACCTTTGCAGCACCTGTTCTTTCACTGGAGACCACACCATGAACACCCCCTCGCTTTACCGCTCCGGTGTCGCACACACCGGCATTGCCGCCACCCTGGGCACGCACCGGGTGCTGCGCAACACCTATGCGCTGCTGTCGCTCACGCTGCTGTTCAGCGCCGCCGTGGCCAGCCTGTCGGCGGCCCTGCGCCTGCCGCATCCGGGCCTGTTGCTCACGCTGGTGGGCTACTTCGGCCTGCTGTTCTTCATCCACAAAAAGCAGAACAGCGGCTGGGCCGTGGGCGGTGTGTTCGCCCTGACCGGTTTCATGGGCTACACGCTGGGCCCGGTGCTGGCCGCACAGCTGGCACTGCCCGGCGGCGCACAGACCATTGCCATGGCGCTGGGCGCCACCGGCGCCACCTTCCTGGCCCTGTCGGGCTGGGTGCTGGCCACACGCCGTGACTTCAGCTTCATGGGCGGCTTTCTGTTCGCGGGCATGGTGATCGCCATCCTCGCGGGGCTGGCGGCCATGTTCTTACAGATGCCTGCGCTGGGCCTGGCGGTGTCTGCCATGGTGGCGCTGCTGTCGGCCGGGCTGATCCTGTTCGAGACCAGCCGCATCGTGAGCGGCGGCGAAACCAACTACGTGATGGCCACCGTGGGCCTGTTCGTTTCACTGTTCAACCTGTTCACCAGCCTGCTGAGCCTGTTCGGCCTGGGCGGCAACGACTGATCTCCACACTTTGCAAGGATTCTTTGCCATGACCACCTCCATCTCCCGTACCGCTGCCGCCGTCATTGCCCTGAGCATGGCCGCGTTCGTGCTGCCCACCACGGCCCATGCCAAGCGCCTGGGCGGCGGATCGCGCAGCATCCCTCCCGCGAGCATTGGCAAGGCCCCGGCCAAGCCCACGCCACCGGCTGCGCCCCAGGCACCGGCGCCCCCCGCCGCCCCCACCGCCGCCGCAGCGCCCGCACCTGCTGCTGCCGCCGCACCAGCGGCGCGCGGCCCCGGCATGATGGGAACCATGGGTGCCGCTGCCGTAGGCGCCGTCGCAGGCACCATGGCGGGCAATGCCCTGGCAGGCAGTGCCAGCGACAAGGACGCCAAGGCCGCCAAGGAGGCACAGGCCCAGGCTGCAGAAAAGGAAGCCCAGGAACTGCAGCGCAAGGCCGACGAAGCCAAGGCCAAGGCGGCCGCCGCACGCGCTGCGGCGCAGTAGACCCAGGCGTGCCAGGGCTGGCGGGCTCTGGCGGGTGCTAGCATGGCCGGCAGTGCGCCACGCACTGCCGATTCCGTTGAGGAGACCCCCACCGTGCCCCAGCCCCCTGCGCCTTCGCACACTCGCTTTCTTCTGACGCCCACCCCCTGGGCCTGCGCCGCACTGCTGCTGTGCAGCACTGCTGCCCTGGCCCAGGAGGCCACCTCGCGCATTGCCCGCGTCACGGTGTACCCCGGCGTGGCCGCTGTGGAGCGCGTGGCCAAGGTGGCGGCGGGCGCGCGCAGCCTCACCATTGCCTGTCTGCCCGCATCGCTGGACGCGCAGAGCCTGCAGATCCAGGCCGACAGCGGCGTGCGCGTGGGCGAGTTCCGCGTGCTGACCGAAGACCGCGATGTGGCCGCCGCCTGCGCCAGCCCGCTCGATGGCCGCATCCGCGAGCTGGAAGACCAGATCGCCACCCTCAAGGCCGAGGCGGGCGGCCTGCAGTTGGTGGAGCAGTACCTCAAGTCCGTGGCCACAGGCCCCAGCGCTGACGAAGCCACGCCAGTGCGCACCCCGGCCCCTGCACAGATCGGCGCCACCGCCGACGTGCTGCGCAAGACCGGCCAGGACGCCAAGGCGCGCAGCCACCAGTTGCTGCGCAGGCAGGAGGCGCTGGAGCTGTCCCTCAAGCCCCTGCTGGCAGAGCGCGACCGCGTGGCCAGCCAGCGCACGCGCGTGGTGTCGGTGACCGTGAACCTGGCCGCCGAGCGCGAGGGCGAGCTGCGCCTGAACTACCAGGTGCGCGGCCCCGGCTGGCAGCCCAGCTACCGCGCCATGCTCGACAGCGCCAAGGCCAGTGTGCAGATCGAGCGCCTGGCGCTGGTCGCGCAAAACAGTGGCGAGGACTGGAGCAACGTACAGCTCCTGCTCTCCACCGGCCAGCCTCAGCGCGCCACGCAGGGCCGCCCGCCCCAGTCCTGGACGCTGGACGTGGCCCCGCCGCCGCAACTGGCCATCCCCTCCGCCGCCATGGCGCCCATGGCCATGCCAGCGCCCGCCGCACCCGCGCCTCGGGCCATGGAACGCCGCCAGGCCGAGGAAATGCCCAGCTTCGACGTCAGCACCACAGACAAGGGCTTTGCCACCGAATTTGCGGTGCCCCAGCGCATCAGCGTGCCGTCCAACGGCCAGCGCATCACGCTGGCGCTGGGCACGCACCAGGCCCCTGCCCGCCTGCTGGTGCGCACCGCACCCGGCGTGGAAGAGGCCGCCTACCTGGTGGCCGACCTGGCCCCGCCCCCCGGCGTGTGGCCCGCGGGCAGCGTGGGCCTGTACCGCGACGGCACCTATGTGGGCACGGGCCGCCTGGATTTCTCGGCGCTCCCGGCCGCCACACCGGGCGAAGAGCCGCGCACCAGCCTGTCGTTCGGCCGCGACGAACTGGTGCTGGTGCGCGCCGAGCCCGCGCAGCAGAAGACCGGCAGCACCGGCCTGACCGGCTCCCGCACCGAGCGCCAGACACGCCGCAGCTACCAGATCGAAAACCGCCACAAGACCGCCATCGACCTGCAGGTGCTGCACGCCGCGCCCGTCTCGCGCAACGAGAAGATCGAGGTCGAATCACACTACACCCCCGCGCCCGCCGAGCAGGCCTGGAACAGCACCCCCGGCACCATTGCCTGGCGCCAAAACCTGGCCGCAGGCGCCAGCGCCAGCTTTGCCGCCGAGCACTGGGTGCGCTACCCCAAAGACATCCAGCTGCTGGAGCGTCCATGAGCGCGTGCCAGGCCGCTCCCAAGCAAGCTCGCACCGCAATGCGAAACACGGAGGTTATCCAGTGAACACCGCTCCCCCGCTGCGCCCCGGCCCGCGCTTCTTGCTGGCCCACCCGGCACACTGCATCGCGCTGGGCTTTGGCGCAGGCCTTTCGCCCAAGGCGCCGGGCACGGTGGGCACGCTGTGGGCCTGGCTGGCCTTTGGGCTGCTGCAGGCCTGGTTTGCCGCGCCCTGGCAGATGGGCCTGCTCATCGCCTTCAGCACCCTGGGCGGCTGGTGGGCCTGCACCGTGACCGCACGCCACATGGGCGTGGCCGACCCCGGCGCCATCGTCTGGGACGAGGTGGTGGCCTTCTGGCTGGTACTGTGGCTGGCCATGCCCATGGGGTTCTGGGGGCAATTTGCAGCCTTTGCGCTGTTCCGCTTTTTTGACGCCGCCAAGCCCGGCCCCGTGGCCTGGGCCGACAGCCTGTTCAAGGGCTTTGGCTGGCGCGGCGGCTGGGGCATCCTGTTCGACGACTTCGTGGCCGCCTTCTGCACGCTGCTGGTGATTGCGCTGTGGAGGTTCTGGTGAGTCAGCCTGCAGCACCACACTTGCTATCAAATCAGGAGCTGCTTGCGCTTGACAGGAAAGCGCTGGAAGCCATTTTGGCTCAAATTTCCACCCGCCTGCTGGAGCGCGGGCAGATGCTGGCCACGGCCGAGAGCTGCACCGGCGGCATGATCGCCGCGGCCTGCACCGACCTGGCGGGGTCGAGCCAGTGGTTCGAGCGCGGCTTTGTCAGCTATTCCAACGCCGCCAAAACCGAGCTGCTGGGCGTGCCCGCTGCGCTGATTGCGGCACACGGCGCCGTGAGCGAGCCCGTGGCCCGCGCCATGGCGCAAGGGGCGCTGGCCCATTCCCACGCCCAGGCCAGCGTGGCCGTGACCGGTGTGGCCGGCCCCAGCGGCGGCAGCGCCGACAAGCCCGTGGGCACCGTCTGGCTGGCCTGGTGCGTGGACGGGCACACGCACAGCGAGCACTGCCAGTTCCCCGGCGACCGCGCCGCCGTGCGCAGCGCCACCGTGCACCGTGCACTGCAGCAACTGCTGGAATGGCTGCAGGCCTGATGCGCACCAGCCTCTGGTGACCCGCCGCCACGCGGCCTGACCTGCGGGTGATGCACCACGTTGTTGCAACCATGCATCAAAACGTTCCCCAGGTAGCCATTTGTATTTCGGTGGCAGAAATATTCAAGGCTGCACGCCCGCTCCCTCGAAAAATGAAATCCGACTGAAGAAGGCCCGGAGACCTGGTGGGCTGGGCACTTCGGTCTTGGATATTGGCTGCGCCAGCCTTGCATTGCACCCCGTGCTGGCGCCAGCTCACACAGAGGGAGACACATGCAACACACCAATCACTGGAAAAAAACCTGCTGGGCCGCTGCAGCCTGCCTGGCACCTGCCCTGGCCTCGGCCCAGACAGCACCCGCCCAAGGTGCGGTGGAACCTTCAGGCTGGAGCTACAGCCTTTCAGGCAACGCATCCGTAGGCACCAGCATTGCTACATCGTCCGTGGCGCCCACACCCCCCGCAAACGGCGGCTCGCTCAACGGCAATGACAGCGCCTCCAACTACCAGTCTGGCGATGCCTTCGGCCGCGCACTCAAGCTCCACACCAGCCTGAGTGCAAAGCACGCCTCCGGCCTGGGTGCGGTGGTCAGCGGCATGCTCTGGTACGACGACAGCCTGCTGCACCACGGCGTGCCGCACGGCAACAACCCCAACAACTATGCCGCCGGGCAGCCCCTGTCCGACAACGGCTTTACCCGCATGGCACGATTCCAGGGAGCAGCCTTGCTGAACGCCTACCTGGAAGACAGGCACACGCTGGATCAGGGCAGCCTCTCGTGGCGGCTGGGACGCCAGGTCATCGACCGCGAAAGCGCCTTCACCTTCAAAGGCGGGCTCAAAGACCTGGACGCCCGCAACGTCGCAGCCATGGTGCGCCCCGGCGCCCTGCCAGAAGAAGGCACGGTTCCCGTATGGGCCGCCACAGGCCGCTGGGCGCCCCAGGACAACTTCCGCGTGGATGCCTTCGTGCAATTGGCCACGCAGGCGAACGTGGATCCTGGGTGCGGCACCTTTTTTGCCTCGGACGACTATTCCGCCCCGGGCTGCAACCGCGCGTTCTACGCCCGCCAACTGACCGAAGCCCAGGCCGTGGCACGCCAGATGTTCACAAGCCGCGCCGCAGATCAGGAGCCCTCCAGCCGACCGGACCAGGCGGGCGCAAGCGCCTACTACACGGTTCCGCAATGGGGAACGCGCTTTGGCGCACACTTTGCGCACTACCACTCGCGCAGCGGGATCACCAGCGTCATCAAGGGCAAGGCACTGGGCCCTGCCGGCAACAACCAGTACTTCATTGAATACCCCGAAAACAAGCAGCAGTTCGCACTCAGTTCCGCCACGCGCATTCCACAGTGGAATCTGGTGCTGGCCAACGAGGTGAGCGTTACGTCCAACCAGGCGCTGCAGCTCAACACCACCGACCTGCTGAACGCCTTTCTGGCCGGTAGCGGGCCGCTTGGCGCCAGCGCCGTTGCCGCCCCCGCCAACAGCATCTACCACGGCTACGACCGGTACCGCGTGGTGCAGGCACAAACCGGCTTCATGAAACAGTGGGGCGCACTGCTGGGCGCAAGCAAATCGTTCACCGGCGCCGAATTTGCCGTCAAACACGTCAACGGCCTGCCCGATGCCGGTGTGCGCCGCTATGGCCGCCCCGAAATCGTGCAAGCATGCGCCGCTGGCGCCCGCTGCAATACCAACGACGGCTACGTCACATCCACCGCATGGGCCTACCGCATCAAGGCGGGGCTGGAGTTCTCGCGCCCCATGGCCTCCATGGCCAAGCTGGCTCCCTCGCTGGCGCTTGCGCATGACGTGCATGGTTGGTCGTACGATTACAACTTTGTGCAAGGCCGCAAGATCTGGGTGCTGAGCCTGGACGCCGAGTGGGACAACAAGGTGTACGCTTCCTTGTCCTACATGGTCAACCGGGGGGGCGATTTCAATCCCGGCAAAGGGCTGGACGCTGCCTTTGTGGTGGTGGGCATGAAGTTCTAAAAACTTGTCCGTAAATATTGAAGGTTCCACGACGCAATGCATGTGGTCGAATTCCGCAAGGTCTCCAAGAGCTACACCGCCGGAAAAATCGAGCTTCCGGTGTTGCACGACCTGAGCTTTGGCATCGACGCGGGCAAGTTCGTGGTGCTGCTGGGCCCCTCGGGCAGCGGCAAGAGCACGCTGCTGAACCTGGTGGGCGGGCTGGACCTGCCCACGCAGGGGGACATCCTCGTCTGCGGCGAGGACATCGGCCGCATGTCGGACGATGCCCTGACCCGCTTTCGCGGCGCGCATGTGGGCTTCATCTTCCAAAGCTTCAATCTCATCCCCGTGCTCACGGCGGCCGAGAACGTGGAATACCCGCTGCTCAACACCTCCATGCCTGCCGATCGCCGAAAGCGCAGGGTCAAGCGCCTGCTGGCTGCCGTAGGACTGGAAGCACGCGCAAACCACCTCCCGGGCGAGCTCTCGGGCGGGCAGCGCCAGCGCGTGGCCATCGCCCGGGCGCTGGTGCGCAAACCCAAGCTGGTGATCGCCGACGAACCCACGGCCAACCTGGACAGCCGCACGACCGCATCCATCCTGGACTTGATGCGCCACATCCAGCGGCAGTACGGCATTTCCTTTCTGCTGGCATCGCACGATGCCCGCGTGATGCGCGAGGCCGACGTCACCATCCACCTGCTGGACGGCAGCATTCGCCAGATCGAAACCACCCGCGATGCCGACGCCTCGGTGCCGCCCGCGCCGCCACCGGCAAGTTCGGGGCTTGCACCATGAAGCTGCTGCACGTCGCCTCCCGCAACCTGCAGCGCAACCGCAGGCGTTCGCTGGCCACGGCGCTGACCATCGCCATCGGGGTGACCGCACTTCTGCTGTTCGGAGGATTCCGGGCCGATCTCATCAAGCTCATGCTGACGGGCTATGTGCGCACGACCGGGCACATGGTGGTGCAGCACAAGGATTTTTTCGAATACGGCAGCGGCAACCCTGCGCAGTACAGCATGGCCAAGGCGCAGGCCATACGCGATGCGCTTCTGGCGCAGCCAGACCTGGCTGCGCGCATCCACGTGGCCACGCCCATGCTGGTGTTCCCGGCGGTGGCGGGGCACGCGGCGCGCGAAACATCCAAAACCGTCCTGGTCAACGGCCTGGTTCCAGACGACCAATCACGCATGCGCACCTGGAACTACTACGGCGTGCGCATGCCCAGCACAGAGCACCCGCTGGCCCACAAGCCCGCCAACTCAGCGCTGCTGGGCCTGGGGGTGGCACGCATGCTGCAGGTATGCAGCGCGCTTGCAGAGACCAAGGCCTGCGGCGCCGCAACCGCACCTGCAGCCGCTGGCGGCGCCGTCAACAACGATCTGCTGGACCTGGCTGAAAACGAGCACGCAGGCACGCGCGGCAAGGCGTCTGCCCCACCGGACCGCGCCATTGAAATCCTGGCCGCCACCACGCGGGGCGTGCCCAACGTGCAGACCTTTGACGTCATCGGCGCCGAAGGCCAGGGCTTCAAGGAAATGGACGACGCCTACGTCATCGTCGGGTACGAAGCTGCGCGCTCCCTGCTGTTTGGACGCGGCGCAACGCAGGCCACGTCCATCAATGTGCAGTTGAACAATCCCGCCGACCTTCCCTGGGCCATGCAACGGGCGAGCGCGGTGCTGGCCAGCGCCTTCCCTTCCGATCCGCTGGCCGTACGCAGCGTGCATGAGGTGATCCCCTTCATCGACCAGACCATTTCCATGTTCAACACCATCTTCGGCTTCATCGCCATGCTGATCGTGGCGGTGGTGATGTTCACCACCGCCAACACGGTCAGCACGTCGATTCTGGAGCGCACCACGGAAATCGGCACGATTCGCGCACTGGGGTTGCTGCGCAGCGTGGTCTTGCAGCTGTTCCTGACGGAAGCCATGATGCTGGCCCTGGCCGGTTCCGTTTTGGGCATTGGTGTGTCGGTGCTGCTGGAAACGCTGATCAATGCCCTGCAACTGACCTGGCGCCCGCCGGGCGGCGCCCAGGACATGCCGCTCACGGTGTCGGTGTTCCGCGAGGTGGCCATGGTGTGCGGCGTGCTGGCACTGTCGGTGGTGTTTGCCACGCTGGCCGCTGTGCCCGCAGCCCTCAAAGCCTCGCGCCTGAAAATTGTGGATGCACTGCGATACACATGAACAAACGCCTTTTCCTCCTGGGCCTGCTGCTGCTGCCTGGCCTTGCCTGCGCACAGGCGGGTGAGAGCCCCGTTTCCTTGCTGGCGCGCAGCGACGCCATCCGCAACCCCGACTTCAGCTACAGCACACGCGTGGTGCTCAGCGAATACCGCGCTGGCAAGGAGCAGGACCGCATGGTGCTGCGTTCGCAGGTGCGGCCCGCCCAGCGCAAGGGCGAATACCAGACCCTGGTGAGCTTTCTGCACCCGGCCCGCGACATTGGCAAGCACATGCTCAAAAACGGCAGCGATCTGTGGTTCTACGACCCTGCGGGGCGCTCCAGCATCCGCCTCTCCCCCCAGCAACGCCTGCTGGGGCAGGCGGCCAATGCCGACGTGGTCAGCGCCAGCTTCTTTGCCGACTACACCGCCACGCTGGCTGCCACCGAAGAAATCACCGACGGTGAGCGCGCCAAGCGCAACACCACCAAGTTGGCCCTGGAAGCGGCCACGCCCACCGCCAACTACCCACGGATCGAACTGTGGGTGGACAGCACCAGCGCTGCGCCGGTCCGGGCCCGGTTCTATTCCGACTCTGGCGCACTGCTCAAAACCATTTTTTACCGCAAGTTCCACCAAGAGCTGGGCGCACTGCGCCCCACCGAATACGTGATCATCGATGGCGTCGATCCCAAATCCGTCACACTGATGCAGTTTGACGAATTCCGCGCCATCGACATCCCTGCCCAGTGGATGCAAAAAGAACATCTGCCCCTCATGAGGACCGAATGAAGCACACCCCACCCCTGGCGGCACTCCCGCGTGCCTGGTTGGTTCTGGCCTTGTGGCCTTGCGCCGCCACGTTGGCCCATGCCCAGCCCGGCAACGCAGATGAAGACGCAGCCCTTGGCCTGGAGATCACCGCCCCAGCCGAAGCCACCGCCGCCAAGCCTCCCCGCCCCTGGACACTGACCTCCGAGATCGGTGCTGTCAGCACATCCGGCCGCAGCCCCTGGCCGGATGAGAGCGCCACCCGGGCCTCGGTGGCGCTGCGCGGACAGGCGCAACCCCAGACCGACCTGAGCCTGCACTACGCAGCGCGGCTGGACGCCTTCGATACCCGCATCAATGCGTTTGCCACCGACCATCTGCGCAGCGCCAGTGTGCTGGAGGCCTACGCCAGCTATGCCTTTGACGCCCACACCACCCTTCAGGCGGGCCGCATCAATGTGCGCGAGGGCAGCGCCTACAGCTTCAACCCCACGGACTACTTCCGCGCCCATTCGGTCAAGCTGTTTGTCAATCCATCGCCCATGGTGACGCGCGAGTCACGCCAGGGCACTTTTGGCGTGCGCGGCATCTGGTTGCAGCCCCAAGGTTCGATGTCGCTGCTGTATTCACCCAAGCTGGGCAGCAGCGCAAACAGTTCGGCCTGGGGACTCAACAGCGCACTGACCAACCCTGCCCACAGCCTCCTGGGCGTGTGGTCCCGCAGCCTGACGGAATCCGCCAACATCAAGCTGCTGGGGCTGCGTGCCTCTGCTGGGCAATGGCAAGCCGGGCTGAATGGCTCCGCGCTGGCCACCGATGCCCTGACCTTGCACGCAGAATTCAGCCGGGGACGGTCCGCATGCGGCACCCAGGCGGCCGTCGATTGCGCCCTGGCCCGCGTCGCCAACCAGTGGGCTGCGGGAGGCACGTTCACCGCAGGCGCCTGGAGCTGGACGCTGGAGCACGCCTACAACGGCCAGGCAGCCAGTGACTACACCTTTGCCCAATGGGCAGCCACCCAGCCCGGGCAGGCCTTTTCATACCTGGCCAACGCTGAACGGCTCCAAAGCCCCAATGCGCGACGCAGTTGGTTCCTGCATGCCACCCGGTCCGACTTTCTGTGGCCCCGCCTGGATGTGCGCGGTTTTGTACGCTACCTCCCTGGGGACCAGAGCCATCTCGCATGGCTGGAACTGCGCCGCAGGTTTGACTCCTTCGATCTGTCCTACCAGTTCATGACCAGCCAAGGGCGCAAGGATTCGATGTTTGGCATCACGCCTGCACGCAACACCCACCAGGTGGTGCTGACGCACCACTTGTAGCCGCCGCAGCCTTCGCAGGAATCCATGGCCGGCTATACAGCGCGCCAGCGGCTTCGCCCATGGGCCACGGCGCGGTAAACACTGGGGGCCATACCGGCTGCAGTACGAAAGCCGCGCGAAAAATGCGCTGAATCGGAAAACCCCAGTTCGTGCGCCACCTGGGTCAAGGCCATGGAGCCATCCAGAATGCGATGGCTTGCCGCATGCAGGCGCACGGCGCGCACCCACTGGGGCCAGGTCACGCCCTGGGCGGCCATCACACGCTGCAAGGCCCGCGGAGACAGCCCTGCGGTTTGCGCGGCCTGCTCCAGCGTCCAGGGGCGGCCTGGCTCCAGTTCCAACGCCTGCCAAAGCGTTGCCAGCACGGGGGGCACCACGGGCTGGCTGACGAGGTTTGGTACCGCTGCCCTCTTTGTTTCACCGAGCAACTCAATCACCCAGGTTCCGGGACGCAGATCGCTGTCTGGCTGCCCCAGCACCTGAGCGCCATCGAATACCAAACCCTTGCACACCAGCCTGAGGCCCAGCGAGCCCAGCCCGGCACACAAGGCTGCCGTCGCATAGAGCTGGGACTGGGCCGCAGGCGCATCACTGCGGTGGCCATGGTGCAAACGCAACGCGCTGGCGCCATCCCATTGCAAGCGTGTGACATGCTTGCTGGGAACAGCCTCGTTCAAGAGATTCCAGCGTGCCACGAAATCAACGGGATCCTGGCTGCTTCGCAGCAGGTGCACTGCGGCGGATCCTTGCACCTGCGCAATCTTCGCTCCGCGCCGCACAGCATCGGCAGCCGAATGCGGCGGTGCCTGCCGGGCCAGCGCCACCTGCCCAGACGTGGGCATCAACGCCTGCGTAGCCAACGCACACCACGACGCCAGGGAGTTGACCTCAACACCTGGAGAAAGACCCAACGCAAAAGCGGTATGAATGAACTGCATGTAGAACCCACCAAAGCGGCGTCCATCGCAACGTGGGAGCACCGCCAGATGGCAGAAGTATTCAATCTTTTACGGCGTCCTGCGTTCACGATTCCCACTTCATTGAAACCAGATGTACAAGGACTCCCTCCCCATGGGGCTGATGACTCAGTTGCGCCACCAGTTTGCATGCTGGCTGATGGGGCGGTTTCAGGTGCCCCGCGATGCAGTCCGGTGGGCCTGCAAGACACACACAGACCGGGTTGCACTGGTCTGCGCAGAAGGTTCTTACACCTTCCGGGCGCTGCATGAGCGCAGCTTGCGACTGGCCAATGCACTGCACGACGCAGGTGTCGGGCCAGGCACGGTGCTCTTCTACCAGGTTCACAACGATGCACGCCTGGTTGAAATCCGTCTGGCCGCCTACGAATGCGGGGCCATTGCCGTGTCTCTGCCGGATTTCGCAGCGGCACCGGCAGTTCACGCAGTGCTGCAGCAGATCCGCCCCCACATGGTGATCGCCAGCCCCGATCTGCCGCTGGCGACAGCCCCTTTGCAAGATGGTGTTCGGCGCATCCTGTGCGGCGCCCTCTACGAAGACTGGCTCCGGTCCTTCCCCCCAGGGCTGCTCGAGGTGGAAATCGACCCCCAGGCCGTTGCGCTGCTCGGAATGACCTCGGGCACCACAGGCGCGCCCAAGCTGATGGCCACCACCCACCACGCGCAGGTACGCAGCCTGCAAATGCTGGTGGGCAATGCCGACCTTTCAGGCCCCCAGGCCATCGGCCCCTGCATGCCTGGCATACCGCTGGCGGGCGCAGGCGGCGGCATGTTGTTTCCTGCACTGCTGACAGGTTCTGCGCTGGTGCTCCCCCCCGATCTGCAGACCCAGAGCCTGGTGCAATGGATAGAACTTCACCAGGTCACCCGCCTGTTCGTCACCCCCAGCCAACTGATCGACTTGCTGGAACTGCCCGCCGCACAGCGCGCCCGCATTCTCTGCCTGCGCCAGATCATTTATGGCACCGAATCCATGCCTTCGCCCAAGCTGGAAGAGGCATTGCAGGAGTTTGGCCCCATCCTGCAACAAGGCTACGGCAGTGCAGAGGTGCTGCCGCCCGTGACGCTTTTCTCGGCCCCGGAACACGCCAGGGTGCTCGCATCAGGACAGCCGGAAAGACTGGCCTCCTGCGGCAAGGTGGTCCCAGGCGTGGAGGTGCGCATCACCGACGGCACTGGCGCCCCCATGCCGGCCGGTGGCATCGGGTCTGTGATGGTGCGCAGCCCCACACGTTTTGCCGGTTACTGGAGCGCCGAGGGACTGCGCCCAGCAGACGGCGGCGCCTGGCTGGCCATGGGCGATCTGGGATACCTGGATCCGCAAGGCTACCTTTTCATACTGGGGAGAGAAGCCGACCTGCTCCACACCCCGCACAATGGAAGCCTGCACCCCATCTATCCCCGAAAGATTGAAGATGCTGCACACCGGCACCCTGCAGTGCGCGAAGCAGCCGCAGTGCAGGTCGGCCCTGGTCAGCCGATGTGGCTGGTGGTGACGCTGCGCGCTGCAGCGACACAAAGCGATCCCCTCAGGAACTGGGCCCAGGACATCCGCACCTTCCTCGAACCACTTCTGCCCGCAGCAGCCCTGCCCCACACCATACGCGTGTTGCACACGCTGCCCCGATCCCCCCTGGCCAAGATGCTGCGCAGGCAAGTCCGCGAAGAAGTGCTTCCCACCGCGGCCGCTGAAGATGAGGCCACAGCACCCGCTTACACAAGTTAACCAACTTTCCAGGATTTTTGAAACAAAGCGCCATTGCACGGCCAGAATGCTGCATTGCAATATGCAGCATTCACGCCGCGCCCATTGAAGGCGTTCCGTCCAGTTCCCGTTCCCTGTGAAAATGGATTTTTTTTCCCGCTTGATGAATTTCCGGCGCAACACCGAAAGTTCGCCCGCCTCCCATGCACTTGCCGATGACCTTGCGCTGGATGTGAGTACGACCAAGGCACTGATTGCGGACCTGGACATTGATGCAGCCATCGTGGCCCATGAAAACTGGATCAAGCGCTTTCGAGCCGTCCTCCAAGGCACATCCCGAGAACACCTGACACCACGCCAGGTTGCAAGGTCTGAAGACAGCGCCATCGGCAAATGGCTACAGTCCGAGGGCAAGAAACAGCTTGGCCACTCCCCCACCTTCCATATCCTGGTCGACAGGCACCGGAACTTTCACCGGGAAGCCGCCCTGGTGTTGGCGCACTCACAAGCAGGACAATCGCAGGCTGCCGAGAAGCGATGGGAAACCAGCTTTCGCCACGCTTCCAATCAGGTCGTGCTGCTTCTCAGAATGCAGCGGCAGCACTTGGAACCCGTTCATAAATAATTTGGCGCCCGGCTGGTGCGCCATCGGGATGGGCTGCTTCTTCAGGCCCCGTGGCACTTCTTGAACTTCTTGCCGCTGCCGCACCAGCAGGGGTCGTTGCGGCCGGGCTCTGCGGGTTTGACCACGGGCTCCTGGCGCGGACCCATGCTGCGCCAGAGCTGGCGCAGGTCGTACACCGCCCAGATGGCTTCGCCGAACGCCTCCACACGCGCCATGCTGGTGCTGGGCGGGCCGTCGTCGCTGTACATGCAGACTTCGGGCTTGCCGGTGTCGTCCTCGGTCAGCGCGACGATGTGCTCCATCGCATCGTCCAGCCACTGGGCGGCTTCCTTGTCGCGCGGCGCAGCCCATTCCTCAGGCCAGTTTTCCACGGCAAACATGAAGCCCAGCGCCCAGATCTGGCCGAACGAGGGGATCTCCTGGCCCTGCATTTCGGCGCGTTCGGCCTCGGGCAGGCTGGCGATGGCGCCACGCATGTCCATGGCTTCCGGGGCGTAGGCTTCGTCTTCGTCCAGGCTTTGCACCTGCGCATCGAGCTGGCGCTGCACCTCGTCCCAGCGGCGCGTCCACAGCTCCAGAAAACGCGATTGCTGCGCAGCGTCAGCAAACACCTCCAGCACGGGCAGAGGCTCGCCCTCGGCCACCTCCAGCGGCAGGCCGTCGCCCAGCAGCATGGGCAGGAACTCGGCCGGTGGCACGGGGCGGCGCATGCAGGCCAGCGCGGCCAGAAAGCCGTCGCAGAACTCCCATTGGGGAATCTCTTCGGCGCGCGTGCGCAGGTCGTCGAGCAGGGTATCGAGCTCGTCCAGCTCGTCGGGGCCCAGGGCCGGGCTGTGGGCGGAGGATTCAGCGTTCATCGGTGCACTTTATGATGCCCGGGGCGCTGCCGGATGCAAAGCCGCGGGGTGCGGCATGCGCACGGCGGCAAGTGTAGCTGCCCATCCACGACCCATGACCGCCCCCACTTCCCCGCCCGACTACGCCGCCTTCCTGCGCACCCAGTGTGCGCTGCAGGCCCCCAACGTGGCAAGCTACCGCCTGGGGCCGGAGCAGGTCTGGCTCAAGAAAGCGGGCCCGCGCCACGGCATGGCGCGCTACCGCGTGCTGGGGCTGCTGGCCTGGCTGACCCGGCTGCAGGTGCTGCGCCCCGTGCCCAACCTGGGCGGCAGCGGCGCCATCGCCACCGAGGCACGGCGCCTGCAAAGCCTGGCTGCCCTGGGCCTGCGCGTGCCCGAGGTGCTGGCCCAGCAGCCCGAAGGCCTGCTGCTGCGCCACCTGGGCCGCCCCGGCGAGGCCACACCGTCGTTTGATGGCGAAATGCAGGCCGCCAGCGCCGCAGGCCCGCAGGCCGTGCTGGCCCTATGGCAAGAGGGGCTGGCCGCGCTGCAGGCCGTGCACACGCGCGGCGCCTGCCTGAGCCAGGCCTTTGCCCGCAACCTGGTGCGCTGCCCCGACGGTGTGCTGGGCTTCATCGACTTCGAAGACGACCCCCTGGCCAGCCTGCCGCTGGCGCTGTGCCAGGCGCGCGACGCGCTGTGCTATGTGCATTCCACGGCGCTGTACCTGCGCGATGCCGGGGCGCTGCCCGCCGCCCGGCAAAGCTGGGCAGACTGGCTGGCAAAGCAGCCTTCCGAGGTACGCCACCTGCTCACCGTCACGACGGCACGCCTGGCATGGCTGCACCACCTGCCACAAGACCGGCGCTGGGGGCGCGACCTGCAGCGCGCCCGCGCCGCCTTCGATCTGCTGACCCCCTCGCCCCACGCACCTGCGAACCCATGAACGTTTCCGACGCCGTACGACAGCGCCACTCGGTGCGCGCCTTCAAGCCCGAGCAACCACCGGCCGCCATGGTGCGCAGCATTCTGGAACAGGCCGCACGCGCACCCTCGGGCGGCAACCTGCAGCCCTGGCATGTGCACGCCCTGGCGGGCGAACCGCTGGCGCAGTTGCGGCACCTGGTGGCCGCAGCGCCCATGCAGGAGGAGCCCGAGTACGCCGTCTATCCGCCCGAGCTGTGGGAGCCCTACCGCACCCGGCGCTGGCGCAATGCCGAGCAGCTCTACGCCGCCATCGGCATTCCGCGCGAAGAAAAGATGGCACGCCTGCAGCAGATGCAGAAGAACGCCCAGTTCTTTGGCGCCCCCGTAGGCATTTTCATCAGCATGGATCGGCGCATGGGACCGCCGCAGTGGGCCGACCTGGGCATCTACCTGCAGACCGTGATGCTGCTGGCCACCGAACAGGGCCTGGGCAGCTGCGCGCAGGAGTACTGGGCGTTCTGCTCCCAGCCCGTGCGCGCGTTTCTGGGCCTGCCGCCCGAGCGCCGGTTGTTTGCCGGCCTGGCGCTGGGCTGGCCCGACGAGGGCGCACCCATCAACCAGTGGCGCAGCGAGCGCGATCCGTTCGAGGCCTGGGGCGAGATGCGGGGATTCTGACGCCGCCCGCATCCCCAGGGAGTTACAGCAGGCTGTCTGCGCTCACATAGGCATAGCCCAGATCGCGCGCCACGGCTTCGAAGGTGACCTTGCCATCGGCCACGTTCAGGCCGTTCCTGAGGTGCGGGTTGTCCTGGAGGGCCTGCTTCCAGCCCTTGTCCGCCAGTGCCATGGCATGGCCGATGGTGGCATTGTTGAGCGCGAAGGTGCTGGTGCGTGCCACGGCACCGGGCATGTTGGCCACGCAGTAGTGCACCACGCCATCGACCACAAAGGTGGGATCGGCATGCGTGGTGGCGTGCGAAGTCTCAAAGCAACCGCCCTGGTCGATGGCCACATCCACCACCACCGCACCCTTCTTCATGCGGGCAATCATGTCGCGCGTGACCAGCTTGGGCGCTGCCGCGCCGGGGATCAGCACGCCGCCCACCACCAGGTCGGCGTCCAGCACGGCGGCCTCCACGCTGTGTGCCGTGGAGAACAGCGTGCTGATGCGGTTGCCGAACACCAGGTCCAGATGGCGCAGGCGATCGACGTTCTTGTCCAGCACCGTCACGCGGGCCCCCAGGCCCACCGCCATCTGCAGCGCATGCGTGCCTACCACGCCCGCACCCAGCACCACCACATGCGCCGCAGGCACGCCGGGCACGCCGCCCAGCAGCACGCCCATGCCGCCCTTGGATTTTTCCAGGTGCGCCGCACCCGCCTGGATGGCCATGCGCCCCGCCACCTCGCTCATGGGCGCCAGCAGGGGCAACCCGCCGCCAGGGCCGGTGATGGTTTCGTAAGCAATGCAGATGGCGCCCGATCGGACCAGGGCAGCGGTCTGCTCGGGGTCAGGGGCAAGGTGCAGGTAGGTGTACAGAATCTGGCCGGGGCGCAGCATGGCGCATTCCACCGGCTGCGGCTCCTTGACCTTGACGATCATCTCGGCCTGCGCGAACACCTCGGCAGCGTTCTGCGCCAGCGTAGCGCCTGCGGCCAGGTACTGTGCGTCATCGAGGCCGATGGCGGCACCCGCGCCCGTTTGCACCATCACCTGGTGGCCTCGGGACGTGAGCTCACGCACGCTGGCAGGCGTGAGGCCCACGCGGTATTCATGGTTTTTGATCTCCTGGGGTACTCCGATACGCATGCTTGTCTCCTGATGGTTTGGGGAGAGCACAGTGTCAAGCCAACAGCAGGAATCCATCAATAGAAATTAATGAAATTAACTACTCATTAGCCAAATCAGCGTCAAGCACTCATGCACTCGCTTATTTGTAACAACAGGTTTTCAGATGATTGCTTGTCACCCCAGCATTCGCAATCGCATCAAACCAAAACTTCGCATGCGCCCGGTAGAATCGGATAGTTATCCATACTTAGAACTATTCTCTTACATGCCTCGAATCATCATCGCGGACATCACCAGATGAACAGCGCACGAACACCCGGATAAGAAGAAAACACATGACCACACCAACCCAAACACTATCACACCCGAAATATCGCGCCGATATTGATGGGCTGCGATCAGTTGCCGTCTTGTCAGTAGTCGCCTTCCATGCTGCACCAGAATTAATTCATGGTGGATTTATTGGTGTTGATATTTTCTTCGTGATCTCAGGATTTTTGATATCCACAATTATTTTCAGTAATCTTGAAAATAACACCTTCAGCCTGCGAGAGTTTTACGCTCGTCGCATTAAACGGATCTTCCCTGCACTGCTCCTGGTGCTTGCAGCAACATACACAATCGGCTGGTGGGTCTTGCTGGCCGACGAGTTTGCACAACTTGGCAAGCACATTACTGCTGGCGCCTTGTTTGTCTCCAATTTTGCACTCTGGAATGAAGCCGGATATTTTGACATCGCAGCAGAAACCAAGCCATTACTACATTTATGGAGTTTAGGCATTGAGGAACAATTTTATATCATCTGGCCAGTGCTCTTGATAATAGGCTGGAGGCGAAAATACAATCTTCTATCTCTGACGCTAGCATTTGGAACCATCTCAATGATGCTCAATCTCAAGGGCATCGGAAAAAATCCAACCGCAACATTCTACTCCCCTCAAACCAGATTTTGGGAGCTACTTTGTGGGAGTCTTTTGGCATGGTTCACACTCCACCCACATCCCATAATCAATTCAATATCAGAACACTTAAACAACTGGACTCACCATCTAATCTATCGCGGAAGTCCACCAAAAGATAACAAAACACTAGCAAACTTGCGAGCCATTGCTGGCGCAGGATTGATTGCATTTGGATTATCAAATATCAGCGCAGGGCAAAGCTTCCCGGGGAAATGGGCAGTTGTTCCAGCAGTCGGAACAATATTAATAATATCCGCCGGCCCCAAAGCATGGCTCAATCACACAATCCTATCTAGCCGATTGGCCATAAAAATCGGCCTGATTAGTTTCCCGCTGTATTTGTGGCACTGGCCCCTGCTGTCATATGCACGAATTATGGAGGAAGGTCTTCCCCGCGCAGACATTCGCCTCGCAGCAGTGGCATTGGCCATTGTTTTAGCTTGGCTGACATACCATTTTATCGAAAGACCCCTCCGATTTGGGAAGCAAAACAAATTCAAGATTACCTCACTAGGCTTCCTAATGCTATGCATAGGAGTGTTAGGTTTCTATACCTTCAGCCAGAACGGCCTGGTTTTTCGTATGAATTCCCACATCAATCAGACTCTGTGGGCTCAAACCATTGAGCCACTGAACACGCGACTTTCTGATGGCTCCTGCGAAAGACTGCTCAACTTCTCGATTGGCCCTGATGCAGTATGCTTAACTACCAGTCCGAACCCAGAGGTGCTCGTTGTTGGCGATAGTCACGCCATGGCACTCAATAGTGCCGCATTGTTGGGAAAGGTTCCCGTCAAAACAATGCTAATCGGGCTCCATGGTTGCCTACCCCTTGTGGGGTATTCTATACAAGATGGCAAACTGGATAAAGGTTGCAATGCCCTGTCCGATCAAGCAATCAAAGTACTAAATCAATATCCATCCATTCGTACAGTAGTCATTGCCTCACGAGGGCCGCTGTACTTTTCTGGACAAGGCTATGGAATAGAAGGCCCCAGCAATTATTCCATTGTTGCATTAAACGGAACCACCCCCACCAACCAAGCTGACATGTTTCGCAAAGGATATTCACAACTTGCAAATAAGCTACTACCCCTCAATAAAGAAATAATATTCGTCATCGATCCACCTGAATTAGGCGAAGATCCGCGAGGCTGCCTTTTCAAAAGACCTGTTTCAATCCTAGATAAAGCTATTTCCACCTGCACCCAAGACAAGCAAAAAGTCATCGACAGGCAGAAAATTTATCGTGAACAGATAAACAAAATCCAAGCCGACAATCATGGCGTGAAGATCTATGATCCGATGCACTTATTCTGTGACAGCCAGCTTTGCTACGGCTTGCGCGATGGAAAGCTCCTGTATTGGGACGACGATCATATTTCTGTAGAAGCCAGCGCACTGGTTCTAAACGATATGCGCAGGCAAGATTTCCTGCATTGAGTATCCGCGCATATTGCGAAATTCCACTCAGAAAACACGCGCAACCTCCACACCCAGCACCATTAACCGCTTGCGCAGCCGCAGCACCGCCTGGTCTTTGCTCAACAAAACGGCGTGGTGCTGCACGGCCAGGTCGATGAACTGCTGGTCATCTGGATCCTTGCACACGGCGCTGGCGCGCGGTGCGGGCGCCACGGTGTGGGTCTGCGCGTCAAAGGCCTGCAGCACCTGCGCCGGGCTGAGGCCGTAGTACTCCAGGCGTGGCGCAATCTGCGGGTAGCCCAGCACGCGCTCCAGTTCCACGCGCATGGCGGGTGCGGCAATCCAGCGCAGGGCGCCGCTGGCCAGCAGGGGGTGCAGGGGCTGCGCAGCCGCGTCGGCAAACACCAGCAGGTCGAGCACGATGTTGGTGTCCAGCACCAGCGCGCGTGCCGCCGCGCTGCCGGGCTCAGGCGCAGCCATCGCTGGGCTCCGCTGCGCTGCCCTGGGGCCGCGCGCGCGCCGAGCCGCGCACCAGGTCGAAACGGAACAACCGGCATTCGATGGGGCCGTTCCACAGCGGTACGCGGCGCGATTCCTTCAGGCGCATCTTGCCGGGCAGCTTGAGGTCGGGGGTGAGCATCCAGGCCGACCAGCCGGTGTAATGCTTCTTCCAGTGCGCTGCCAGTTGGCTGAAGAACTCGCCGCCATCGTCGGTGTGGGCCATCTCGCGGCCCTGGGCGGCGCCCTGGGCGCGTAGGGTGGCGCGTTCGCTGGCGTTCTGCCCGGCGGTACCGGCAGCGGCTATGCGTTCGCCGTAGGGGGGGTTCAGCAGCATCACGCCCGGGGTGTCGCAGGGCGGCATGCGCTGCAGCGCGTCGCCGCCGCGCAGTTGCACGGCCTGGGCCACACCGGCCCGCTCGGCGTTGCGCTGGGCAAAATCGACCATGCGGTGCGAAACGTCACTGCCAAATATGCCAACAGGGCTTGCCTGTATTGCGCTGGTAGCTTCGTTTTTTATAGCATTCCAGACATGGGCCTGGTAGGGCAGGAGCTTTTCGAAGGCAAAGCGCCGACGCAGGCCGGGGGCAATGCGGCAGGCGATTTGCGCCGCCTCGATGACCACCGTGCCGCTGCCGCAACAGGGGTCGTACAGCGGCTGGGGGGCATCGCCATGCGGATCCCAGCCGCTGGCGGCGATCATGGCAGCGGCCAGTGTTTCCTTGAGCGGCGCGTCGCCCTTGTCCTCGCGCCAGCCGCGCTTGAACAGCGGCTCGCCCGAGGTGTCGATGTAGATGGTGGCCTCGTCGGCGGTCAGGTGCAGGTGGATGCGCACGTCGGGCCACTGGGTGTTGACGTCGGGACGCACGCCGCTTTTGGCGCGGAAGCGGTCGGCCACGGCGTCCTTTACGCGCAGGGCGGCGAAGTTCAGGCTCTTGAGCGGGCTGTGCTGGGCCGTGACCTCCACCTTGAAGCTCTGGCGCGGGGTGAACCAGATCTCCCAGGCCACGCTGCTGGCCAGCTCATAAAGGTCGTTTTCGCTGCGGTAGGGCCGGTGCGCCAGTTGCACCAGCACGCGCTGGGCCAGGCGGCTGTGCAGATTGAGCAGCAGCGCATCGCGCCAGGAAGCGCGCAGCAGCACGCCGCCGCGCCCGGTGAGCAGGTCATTGCCCGCCAGGCCGGTGGCGCGGTGGGCCTCGTCGGCCAGAAAAACCTCGACGCCAGCGGCGCAGGGCAGAAATATTTGCAGTGCATTCATAAAGTGCCCCGAGGATACGGCAAGGGCGACGCTGAATACGTCCCCGTGATGGCGCACGCCCGGCTTTGGGATGGGATGCAAGGCGCAGCCAGCGCCATGCAGCGCCCATGGCTGGGCGCTACACTGGGCCGGATGGCGGGGCTCTGGCGCTGAGCGAGCGCTCCCGCCGCGCTTTGCCACAGGCCTGGGGCGGGCCCCGTTCCCCAGCAGAATCCCACGCAAAGGCCCCATGGATCCATCGATGCAAGACACCGTGGCCCAGGTGCTGCAAAGGCACGCAGGCCAAGCCCACAGGCTGGTGCAGATCCTGCGCGAAGTGCAGGAACACACGCATTGGCTGCCCTCCCCCGTGCTGGAGCAGGTGGCCCAGGGCGTAGGCCTGGGCAGCGCCACCGTGCGCGGCGTGGCCAGCTTCTACCGTTTCTTCCACCTGCAGCCCGTGGGCCGCTACCACCTGCTGTGGAGCGACAACATCACCGACCGCATGCTGGGCAGCCGCACCCTGGCCCAGCAGCTGTGCAGCGCCCTGGACGTACAGGCGGGCGCACCCGCTGCGCCAGGCGCCCTGGCCAGCGTGGGCTACACCTCCTGCACCGGCCTGGGCGACCAGGGCCCGGCGCTGCTGCTGAACCAGCAGCAGGTGCTCACCCGCATGGACAGCGCCCGCGTACAGGAGCTGGCCCAGCGCATCCTGGCGCAGGAGCCCCCCGGCGCCTGGCCCGCAGAGTGGATGCAGGTGGAAGACCGCGTCCGCCGCGCCGACGTGCTGCTGGGCAGCCCCGTGATGGAGGGCAGCGCACTGCGAGCCGTGCTGGGGCGCGGAGCGCAGGCCACCCTGGACGAAGTGGCCGCATCGAACCTGCGCGGCCGGGGCGGCGCGGGCTTTCCCACGGCGCGCAAATGGCAGGCCTGCCGCGATGCGCCGCTCGCCCCCGGCCACACCCGCGTGGTGGTGTGCAACGCCGACGAGGGCGAGCCCGGCACCTTCAAGGACCGCGTGCTGCTCAGCCGCCAGGCCGACACCGTGTTCGAAGGCATGACCGTGGCCGCCCGCGTGCTGGGCGCGTGCAGCGGCTTCCTGTACCTGCGTGGCGAATACCGCTATCTGCTCCCCTCATTGCAGGCGGTGCTGGCGCGAAGGCGCAGGCAAGGGCTGCTGGGCCCACGCATCCTGGGCATCGAGGGCTTTGACTTCGACATCGACATCCATGTGGGCGCCGGGGCCTACGTGTGCGGCGAGGAAAGCGCACTGATCGAGTCACTCGAAGGCAAGCGCGGCACCCCGCGCATCCGCCCTCCGTTTCCGGTGGAGCACGGCTACCTGGGCCAGCCCACCTGCGTGGACAACGTGGAGACCTTCTGCGCCGCGGCGCACATCGCCCAGCAGGGCAGCGCCTGGTGGAAGGCCCGTGGCACCGCCCAGAGTACGGGCACCAAGCTCCACGCCGTGAGCGGCGACTGCGCCCGGCCCGGCGTGTACGAATACCCGCTGGGCGTGAGCGTGGCGCAGGTGCTGCACGACTGCGGGGCGCACAACCCGCAGGCGGTGCAGGTGGGCGGCCCCTCGGGCGCCTGCCTGGCCGAGCCCGAGTTCGAGCGCCGCCTGGGCTTTGAGGACGTGCCCACGGCAGGCGCATTCATGGTGTTGGGCGCGCAGCGCGACATGTTCGAAGTGGCGCACAACTTCGCCCAGTTTTTTGCGCACGAGAGCTGCGGCTTTTGCACCCCCTGCCGCGTGGGCACGCAACTGGTGCTGCGCCGCATGGACAAGCTCGCCCTGGGCCACGGTTCGCCCTGGGACCTGCAGGAGCTGCACGCACTGGAACAACTGATGCACGGCACCACCCACTGCGGCCTGGGCGCCACGGCCACGCACGCCCTGCGCGACACGTTGCGGCGCTTTGGCCCGGCCTTTGCTGCGCGCAGCCCGCAGGCCCACCTGGTGCCGGGCTTCGACCTGGACGCCGAACTCGCCCCCGCACGCCGCGCCACCGGCCGCGACGATGCCCACGCCCATTTGGATACGCTGGAATGAAGCAGTTTTTACTGGACGGAACCCCTGTACCTTTTGCGGACGGCGACACGCTCATGGCCGCCGCCACGCGCGCTGGCCACCAGGTGCCGCACCTGTGCTGGCACCCGCAACTGGCGCCCAGCGGCGCCTGCCGCCTGTGCACGGTACAGGTCGATGGGCACATGGCCACCGCCTGCACCATGCGCGCCAGCGAGGGGATGGAGGTGCGCAACCACACGCCCGAACTCACCGCCCTGCGCCGCCAACTCACGCAAATGCTGTTTGTCGAAGGCAACCACTACTGCCCCGGCTGCGAGAAAAGCGGCAACTGCGAGCTGCAGTCCACCGCCTACGCCCTGGGCATGGCCGACATGCGCCACGACCTGCTGATGCCCCGCCGCCCGGTGGACGCCAGCCACCCCGACCTGTGGCTGGACCACAACCGCTGCATCCTGTGCAAGCTGTGCGTGCGCGCCAGCCGCGAGCTCGATGGCAAGGACGTGTTCGCCATCGGCGGCTACGGCGGGCACACGCAACTGCTGGTCAACGCACCCGACGGCCGCCTGGGCGCCAGTGCGCTGCAGGCGGACGACCACGCAGCCCACATCTGCCCGGTGGGCGCCCTGCTGCCCAAGCGGCGCGGCTTTGCCATCCCCATTGGCCAGCGCCACTGCGACACCGCGCCACCACCGCCTTTGCCCCAGGACACCGACCATGGCACTGCCTGAGCCTTCCCCACCCCCTGCAGGCCGCCCGCTGCGCGTGGCCACCGTTTCGCTGGCCGGGTGCTTTGGCTGCCACATGTCGCTGCTGGATATTGACGAGCGCCTGTTCACCCTGGCGGGCCAGGTGCAGCTGGACCGCTCCCCGCTCACCGACATCAAGCGCTGCGGCCCCTGCGATGTGGGGCTGATCGAAGGCGGACTGTGCAACACCGAAAACGTGGAAGTGCTGCGCGCCTTCCGCACACAGTGCAAGCTGCTGGTGGCCGTAGGGGCCTGTGCCATCAACGGCGGCCTGCCCGCGCTGCGCAACGGGCTGGATGTGGGTGCCTTGCTGACCGATGTGTACGCCAGCCAGCGCCCAGGGCTGGCGCCTGGCAGCGCCATTCCCGACGACACCGAGCTGCCCCTGCCGCTGGCGCACGTGCACCCGCTGCACGAGGTGGTGCACATCGACCACTTTCTGCCCGGCTGCCCGCCCAGCGCCGAGGTGATCTGGAACTTCCTGCACGCCGTGGTGCAAGGCCGCACGCCGCACGCCGACCCCGCACTGATCCGCTACGACTGATGCCTATGCCCGCCCCACCCAACCCCAGCACCACGCCGCGCCGCGTAGTGATCGACCCCATCTCGCGCGTGGAGGGGCACGGCAAGATCACGCTGCTGCTGGACGCGCAAGGCCGTGTGGAGCAGGCGCGGCTGCACATCGTGGAGTTTCACGGCTTCGAGGGCTTCATCGTGGGCCGCCCGTACTGGGAAGTGCCGGTGATAGTGCAGCGCCTGTGCGGCATCTGCCCCGTGTCGCACCACCTGGCCGCCAGCAAGGCACTGGACCAGGCCCTGGGCATCCACAGCGTACCGCGCACGGCAGAGGTCGTGCGCAGGCTCATGCACTACGGGCAGGTCATGCAGTCGCACGCGCTGCATTTCTTCCACCTGTCCGCGCCCGACCTGCTGCTGGGCTTTGACAGCGAGGCCACGCAGCGCAACATCCTGGGCGTAGCCGCAGCGCACCCCGACATTGCCCGCCAAGGAGTACTGCTGCGCAAGTTTGGCCAGGAGGTGATCCGCCTGACCAGCGGCAAACGGGTGCACGGCACTGGTTCGGTGCCCGGCGGCGTGAACCGCCACCTCACGCGCGAAGAGCGCGACACCCTGGCCACACAAGTGCCGCAGATGCTGGACTGGTGCGAGCAAGCCGTCGATCTGGCAGCCACGCTGCATGCCCAGGCGCCCGGCTTGTACGAGCGCTTTGGCGCCATCCGCTCGGGCTGGATGTCGCTGGTGGGGCCGGGTGGCGCGCTGGAGCTGTACGACGGCCCCCTGCGCGTGCGCGACGCCCAGGGCGCCCTGCTGCACGACGGCGTGCCGGCACAAGACTACCTGGACCTGATCGAAGAGGCCGTGGAGCCCTGGACCTACATGAAGTTTCCTTACCTGCGCGCCCAGGGGCGCGAGGCCGGCTGGTACCGCGTGGGCCCGCTGGCACGGGTGAACAACTGCAGCCACATCCCCAGCACCCGCGCCGAGGCACAGCGCCAGCGCTTTGCCGCCCAGGGGCCGGTGCAGGGCACGCTGGCCTACCACTGGGCGCGCATGATCGAGATGCTGCACGCCATGGAGGTGATCGCCGAGCTGCTGCAGGACGAAGCTTTGCTGGGCGGCCCGCTCACCGCCCCGCTGCCCGCCGAAAGGCCCACGCTGCGCACCGGCGTGGGCGTGATCGAGGCGCCCCGCGGCACGCTGATCCACCACTACGAAATAGGCGACGACGACCTGATCCGCTGGTGCAACCTCATCGTGAGCACCACGCACAACAACCACGCAATGAACGCCTCGGTGCGCGCGGTGGCACAAGAGTATTTCGACGGGCGCAGCATCACCGAGGGCCTGCTCAACCGCATGGAAGTGGCCGTGCGTGCCTACGACCCCTGCCTGAGCTGCGCCACGCATGCCCTGGGCAGCATGCCGCTGCAGGTGCAACTGGTGGATGCCGCAGGCCAGGTGCGCGAAACCGTGCTGCGCCACGGCAACGGCCGCACCGAGCGCCTGGCCCCCAGCCCATGAACGCACCGCTGCTCATCCTGGCCGTAGGCAACCCCAGCCGGGGCGACGACGCCCTGGGCCCCTTGCTGCTGGAGCGCCTGCATGCCGACGGGCTGGACGCGGGCGGCCAGGTGGAGTTGCTGTGCGACTTTCAGCTCCAGGTGGAGCACACGCTGGACCTGCAGGGCCGCAGTGCCGTGCTGCTGGTCGATGCCGCCCGGCCCGGCGTGGTACAGGCCGCGCACATCGCCCCCCTGCTGCCCCGGCCCGGACGCCCCGCACCCGCCAGCCACGCACTGGACGCCAGCACCCTGCTGGGCCTGGCACTGGCGCTGCATGGCGCCACCCCCCCGGCATGGGTACTGGCCATCGAAGGCGCGGCCTTCGGCCTGGGCGAAGGCCTGAGCCCCCAGGCCCATCAGCACTTGGAGCATGCGTACCGCCTGGCACATGCCTGGATCGGTGCGCAGTTGGCGGCCCGGATCAACCGAACAGCCAGCTTCACCGACGGCAACAGCGCCGCCGCACCAGGCGGCGTGCAGACGGAGTTCGAAAGTGTCCGAGGCCGTGCTGATCTGGGATACTGCCCCCTGTAATCGGAAGAACCTGCACACAGACAAGGCAGCACCATGAGTATCTTTGACCGGCTGTGGGGCGGCGGGCGCAAAACGCCCCCCCAACCCAAGGCGACCACACCTGCCGCGCTCAGCGCGGAAGACTCCGATTTGCCGGGTAACGTGGAGCGCCGCATCCGCCCGCGCAAGAATGCCCGCCAGGGCACCAGGGCACTGATCATCGACGACTCGCCCACCGTGGTGGCAGCACTGCGCAAGGTGCTGCGCTCTGCGGGCTACCAGACGCGCGAGGCACTGGATGCAGAGCATGGCCTGACGCTGATGGAGCAGGAGGCGCCGGATCTGGTGTTTCTGGACATCATCCTGCCCGGCATGAACGGTTTTGGCGCGCTGCGCGCCATCCGCAAGAACCCGGCCATACAGCACGTTCCGGTCATCATGATCAGCGGCAACGAACATGCCACCGAGCAGTTCTACGCCAACCGCATCGGGGCCGATGATTTCATGAAAAAGCCGTTCTCGCGCTATGAGATCTTTGCCCGCATCGAAAACCTGCTGGACGCCGAGCTGGTGCCCCGCCGCAAGGCCGACATCGCTGCGGGGTTGGCGCACAGCGCCGCCACGCCTACCGCGCCGCCCCCTTGAAAGGCTGTGAAATTTTTCCCCATGCCCGGATGGCACAGCCGGGAAATGGGGTTGGCACAGGGCATCACCAAGAGTGCACGCAACCTTGCGGTGCTGCCCTTCGCAAAGGATAGCCCCGCGTGCTTTTGCTGACCGTTCTTTTGCCCCTGCTGGCGGGCCCGCTGCTGACGGGCGTGTCCGGCGCCCTGCCGTCAGTGCACTACCGCGCACGCACCGCTGGGCTGGCCGGTCTCACCACGGCAGGCAGCCTGTGCCTGCTGCTGTGGCACGCGCCTGCCGTGATGGCGGGCGGCAGCTTGCGGCAGTTCCACGCATGGCTGCCAGAGATCGGCCTGAACATTGGCCTGCGGCTTGATGGCCTGTCCCTGCTGTTTGCGCTGTTGATCACGGGCATGGGCCTGCTGATCGTGCTCTATGCCCACCACTACCTGGGCACCAAGGATTCAGTGGGTAAGTTCCATGGCACGCTGATGCTGTTCATGGCGGCCATGCTGGGGGTGGTGCTGTCGGACAACCTGCTGCTCCTGCTGGTGTTCTGGGAGCTCACCAGCATTTCCTCCTTCCTGCTGGTGGGCTATTGGAACCACCGCCCCGATGCACGCGCCGGTGCACGCATGGCGCTGGCGGTCACCGGCGGCGGCGGGCTGGCCCTGCTGGCAGGCTTTGTGCTGCTGGGGCAGATCGCGGGCACCTACGAAATCAGCGTCATGGCTGCGCTGGCCCCGCAGATCCAGTCCGATGCGCGCTACCCGGTGGCGCTGGTGCTGGTGCTGCTGGGGTGTTTTACCAAGAGTGCGCAGTTCCCTTTTCACTTCTGGCTGCCGCAGGCCATGGCAGCGCCCACACCGGTGTCGGCCTACCTGCACTCGGCCACCATGGTCAAGGCCGGGCTGTTCCTGCTGGCAAGGCTGACGCCGGTGATTGGCGGCACCGAACTGTTCATGGGCATCGTGTCCACGGCGGGGTTGCTGACACTGGCGTTTGCAGCGTTCATCGCGCTGTTCAAGCATGACCTCAAGGACCTGCTGGCCTATTCGACCATCAGCCACCTGGGCCTGATCACCTTCCTGATCGGGTTGGGCTCGCCGCTGGCCGCCGTCGCAGCGCTTTTCCATGTGCTCAACCACGCCTGCTTCAAGGCGGCGCTGTTCATGGCGGCGGGCATTGTGGACCACGAAACCGGCACGCGCGACATGCGCCAGCTGGGCGGGCTGTGGCACTTCATGCCCTGGACGGCCACGCTGGCGATGGTGGCAGCTGCCGCCATGGCGGGCGTGCCGCTGTTCAACGGCTTTGTGTCCAAGGAAATGTTTTTGACCGAGGCCATCACCTTTGCACAGGCCGGCGGCTGGCGCTGGGCGGTTCCAGTGCTGGCAAGCTTCGCGGCCCTGTGCGGCGTGGCGTATTCGGTGCGCCTGGTGCACGACGTGTTCTTCCACGGCCCGCCCCGCAACCTGCCCCGCGCCCATCCCCATGAGCCCCCGCTGGGCATGAAGGCACCCGCGGCTTTGCTCTCCAGCCTGTGCGTGGTGGTGGGCGTGCTGCCCGCGCTCACGCTGGAGTCCCTGGTGCGCGTGGCCACGGCGGCCATGCGGGGGGACACGGCGCCTGAGTTCCATTTGGCACTGTGGCATGGCTTGAACCTGCCGCTGTTGCTGAGCCTGCTGGCGCTGGCGGCGGGCGTGGCACTGTATTTCCACCTGGCCCAAGGCCGGCGGCTGCACGCCCTGCAGCCGGAGGACTGGTTTGGAAACCTCACGGGGCAAGGGCTGTTCCATCGCCTGGCCGATGGGCTGTTTTCCCTGGCCGGGCGCACCACCGCCCGGCTGGAGAACGGCTCGCTGCAACGCTACGTGGCCTGGATGTTGACCACCTGCGTGCTGCTGGCGGCGGCACCCTTGTGGCAAGGCGAGCCTCCCGGTACGGGCACACGCGCCCAACTGCCAGTCAGCCTGCCCGCCGCCGTGCTGTGGGCGCTGCTGCTGATGGCCTGCGGCTGGCTGGTGCTGCGGCACCACCAGCGCTTTCAGGCAGTGATTGCGGCTGGTGTGGTCGGACTGGTCACGGCGCTCACCTTCATCGGCCTGTCGGCGCCCGACCTGGCCCTCACGCAGCTCACGGTGGAGGTGGTTTCCACCGTACTGCTGCTCATGGGCCTGGCGCTGCTGCCGCAGCACACGCCGCGCGAATCCAGCACGGCGCGGCGCCTGCGCGACGCCACCCTGGCCCTGGCGGGCGGCACAGGCATTGCGTGGCTGGCCTGGGTGATGCTGACGCGCGACCACGACTCCATCGCATGGTACTTCCTCCACCACTCGGCCATCGGGGGCGGCGGCACCAACGTGGTCAACGTCATCCTGGTGGACTTCCGGGGCTACGACACCTTTGGCGAGATCACGGTGCTGGGCATTGCCGCCGTGGGCGTGCTGGCCCTGATGGAGGGCATGCGCCAGCGCAAGGCCAGCGCAGACCCGCAAGGCCGGCCCTGGTCTTTTGCGGCGCAGCCGCTGATGCTGCGCGTAGCAGCGCGGGTGGTGCTGCCCATTGCTCTGGTGGCCGCGCTGTACATCTTCATGCGCGGGCACAACCTGCCCGGCGGCGGCTTCATTGCAGGCCTGGTCACCGCCGTGGCGCTGGTGCTGCAGTACATGGCCCTGGGACAAAGCCGCGCCGAAGCCTTGCTGCGCACAGGCGGCGGGCGGCGCTTTGTGCGCTGGATCGGCCTGGGCCTGGGCATTGCTGCGCTGACCGGCGCTGGCGCCTTGGCGCTGGGCCACCCTTTCCTGACCAGCGCGCACGGGCACCCGCACCTGCCGCTGCTGGGCGACATTCCGCTGGCCACGGCAGCGCTATTCGACCTGGGCGTGTACATCACTGTGGTGGGCGCCACGCTGCTGACACTGTCCACGCTGGGCGCCGTCAGCCGCGAATCCTTCCACCCTGCCGGAGCGTCCCATGAGCCTTGAATTCCTGGTCGCCAGCGGCATTGGCGTGGTCACGGCCAGCGCCATTTACCTCATCCTGCGGGGCCGCACCTGGCCCGTCGTGCTGGGCCTGAGCCTGCTGGGCTACGCCGTCAATGTGTTCATCTTTGCCATGGGCCGCTTGTGGCAGGATGCCGCCCCCATCCTGGCGCAAGGCGCGCACGTGGCCGACCCGCTGCCCCAGGCCCTGGTGCTCACGGCCATCGTCATCGGTTTTGCGACCACGGGCTTTGTCATCGAACTGGCCCTGCGCACCCGGCACGACACCGGCACCGACCATGTGGACGGCCAGGAACCCGGCCACGCGCCCCCCGGCAGGCACCCGGAGGGCCCTGCATGAGCCTGGCGCACGCACCCTTCTGGAGCCACCTGCCGGTGCTGCCGGTGTTGCTTCCACTGTGTACGGCGGCAGCGCTGCTGCTCATGGGCGATGGCGGCGGCCAGGCCAGCCATGGCGGCGCCCTGTTGCGCCGCAGGCGCTGGCTGAGCCTGGGCAGCGCGGCCTTTGGGGCCGTGCTGGCCTGGTGCCTTCTGGCACAGGCAGCGCAAGGCCAGCTCACGGTCTACCCGCTGGGCAACTGGCCCGCGCCCTATGGCATCGTGCTGGTGGTGGACCGGCTCAGCGCGCTGATGCTGGCGCTGACCTGGACCATTGCGCTGCCCGTGCTGTACTATGCCACCGGCGGGTGGGACGCGCATGGCAGGCATTTCCACGCCCTGTTCCATTTCCAGCTCATGGGGCTGTCTGGCGCTTTCGTGACGGGCGACCTGTTCAACCTGTTCGTGTTCTTCGAGGTGCTGCTCATTGCCTCGTACGTGCTCATGGTGCACGGCCAGGGGCGCGAGCGCATGCGTGCCGGGCTGCACTATGTAGTACTCAACCTGGTGGCGTCGGCGCTGTTCCTGGTGGGCCTGGCGCTGGTGTACGCACTGGCCGGAACGCTCAACATGGCCGACCTGGCGCTGCGCGTGGCCCAGCTCGGCCCGCAGCAGGCCACGCTGTTCAAGAGCGCAGCCATGGTGCTGCTGGTGGTGTTCGGGCTCAAAGCCGCCATCGCGCCGCTGTACCTGTGGCTACCCGCCACCTATGCCGCCAGCAGCGCGCCCGTGGCTGCGCTGTTTGCCATCATGACCAAGGTGGGGGTGTACAGCATCATCCGGGTGCATGGCGTGATCCTGGGAGAGCACGCGGGCCATGCCGCCTTTGCCGCGCAAGGCTGGCTCTTGCCTGCGGCCCTGGCCACCACGGTGCTGGGCGTGCTGGGCATGCTGGCGGCACACAGCCTGGCCCGGCTGGTGGCCTACCTCACCGTGGCTTCGGTGGGCACCATCCTGGCGGCCGTGGGCCTGTTCACCACGGCGGCGCTGTCCGCTGCGCTGTTCTACCTGCTGCACAGTACGGTGGTCGTGGCGGCCTTGTTCCTGCTGGTGGAGCTGGTCGCCGCGCAGCGCGGCAGTGCGGCAGACCGGCTGCAACCCGCAGCCCCCGTGGCCCAGCCGGTGTTGCTGGGGCTGATGATGCTGCTGGGCGCGGCTTCGGCCGCGGGGCTGCCGCCGTTGCCGGGATTCCTGGGCAAGCTCATGGTCCTGCAAAGCGCTGCGCAGACACCGGCCCATGCCTGGGTCTGGGCGGTGGTGCTGGGCGCGGGGTTGCTGAGCCTGGTGGGCCTGGCGCGGGCCGGGGTCATCCTGTTCTGGAACGTGCAGCCTGACGGTGCAGGGCACAGCCCCGCCGGCAGCAGCCTGCGGCTGACCAGCGCCACCCTGGGCCTGCTGGCGCTGAGCCTGGTGCTGGCCGCCGCGGCAGCCCCCATCAAGCGCTACACCGACGCCGCTGCAGCCCAACTGGCCGAACGGGGCGCCTATGCCCGCGCGGTGCTGGGGGGCACGCAAGCCACCACGCGACCCTACCGCGGCGGAGAGGGCGATATCCGCCTGCCGGGCCAGGGGGGAGCGCCATGAAGACCCGGCACTCCTGGTTCGCCCATCCCTGGCTCTCGCTGTTGCTGGGGCTGTCCTGGCTGCTGTTGCAGCATTCGCTGTCGCTGCTGCACCTGCTGTCGGCTGCGGCCATCGGCCTGGTGGTGCCGCGCCTGCTGCACGGTTTCCTGCCCGCCGCGGGCCGTGTGCGCATGGCACCCGCTGTGCGCCTGCTGGCCGTGGTGCTGTGGGACATCGTGGTGTGCAACATCACCGTGGCCAGGCTGGTGCTGGGCCCCATGTCCCGGCCACACCCGGCCTGGGTGCCGGTACCGCTGGCACTGCACGACTCCACGGCCATCGCGCTGCTGGCCAGCATCATCACCACGACGCCTGGCACGGTCTCCTGCACCATCGACGAGCAGCGTCGCCTGCTGTGGGTTCACGCCCTGGACTGCAGCAACCCCGCACAGATGGCGGCGACCATCCAGCAGCGCTACGAGGCACCGCTGCGGGCCATTTTTGAAAGCACCCCGGGAGAACGCCCATGAGCTTCCTGTCCTTCGCGCTGGACGCGGCCACCCTGTCCACCGCCCTGGCCATCGTGCTGTGCGCCTGGCGCCTGGTGCGCGGGCCACAGGCTATTGACCGCGTTCTGGCAATCGACACCCTGTACCTCAATGCCGTGGCGCTGGTGGTGCTGCTGGGCATCCGGCTGCAGACAGCGCTGCTGTTCGAGGCGGCGCTCATCATCGCCATGCTGGGATTTGCCTCGACGGCGGCGCTCTCGCGCTACCTGTGCCGGGGCGATGTCATCGAGTGAAGAAAGGCACCCATGAACCTGACCCAAGCTGCAGAATGGATCGCTGCCGGATGCCTGTTGGTGTCGGCCTTTTTTTCGCTGGTGGGCGCAATCGGGCTGGTGCGCCTGCCTGACTTTTTCATGCGCCTGCACGCGCCGACAAAGGCCTCCACCCTGGGGGTGGGTGGTGCATTGCTGGCCAGCATGGTGCTTGCCGCGCTGCAAGGCCGCGCAGGCATGGCGGAATTGCTGATCACGCTGTTCGTGTTTGTGGCGGCGCCGGTGTCGGCCCATCTCATGGCCCAGGCGGCGCTGCACCTGGGCGTGCAGACCCGCGCCCCGGCCCCCGAGGGGGTGGCGCCAGGGCGCAAGCCTTCCTGAGTCGGCCTGGTCAGGCTGCTGCGGTTTTCTTCAGCACGGTGTAGATCTGGTCCTTGAGCGAGAGCTTTTCCTTTTTCAGCGTCTCGATCTCTTCGTGCTTGGCCGGGCTGGCACTGGCTTCCATGTTTTTGATCTTCTGATCCAGGGCATTGTGCTGGTCGAACAAACGCATGAAATGCCGGTCAGTGGTCTTGAGCTGGGTGATCAGATCGCGGTGTTCAGGAAACATTCAAAGCCTCCGGGTGGGATGAGGAACCACTGTAACCCAGCCCCGCCGTCTGCGCCGCAAAGCCCCCCGGTTCAAGACAACCACTGGCGCAGCATGTCGGGCTCGGGCGCGCCGATGCTGCGGCGCATCGAGCCGTCCTTGCCCAACAGCACCACGTAGGGCGTGACATTGGGCCATTGCGGATCGATGCTCTGGCGGATGGCGGGCTCAAAGCCGTCAAAGGTGTACAGGCGCGTGGCGCCCACGTAATGCTTGGCATGCTCCAGCGCGCGCGCTCCCTGCACGTCCATCAGCACCACGACCAGTTCGGCCATCTTGCGGGTGGACTGGATATGGGCAAAAAGCCTGTCGAAAGCCTCGGGGCAGTTCGGGCAATAGGTGGTGGTGAAGATGTAGGCCGCCGGGCGCGGGCCCTTGTCCACCAGCCGCTTCCAGGTGCTGGCGTCAAACGGCACCACCGAGTTGAGCGTGACCCGCTTGCGTTCCTCGGCTGCCAGCGCCTGCTGCGCCCAGCCGCCCACGGCCATTGCCGCCGCAGCGGCCAGCACGGCGCGCCGCCTTGGCGGGCGGTTTGAAATCTCAGAAACCAATGTCATGAACTTTCACCTCCTTGGAATTGCGCCACACCACGGCCATGCGCTCCCCGTGCCGCACGAGGCGGGGGAAATCATTGTCGCCCTCCACGCTGCCCAGCACCTGCAAGCGGAAGCTCTTGCCCGCATCGGTAGAGGTCCAGGCCTTGAGCGTGCTGGCCATACCGTCGGTACTGCGCCAGACCACTGCCACCCTGGATCCTTGCGCCTGCAGGTCGGCATGCTCGGCGCGGGCATCGGGGATGCGCTGCACGCTGCCCGGGTCGGGGCGGCCATCGGCCGCAAGGCGGGCGTAGCGCACACCCGCCACTTTAGCGTCTCCTTCCTGGCGGATGCCGAACCACACCACATGGAAGCCCTCCTGGGAGGCCGCGAGCGAAGGGCCATGGTGCGGGCAGCCGTCGATGCGCCAGTCGTCTTCGGTGGCACGCACGATGCCGGCGCTCTTGCCCTGCGCATCCAGCACGGCGATGGCATGGTCGCGCACATTGGGCTCGAAAACATGGCGCCACAGCGCGCGCACACGCCCGTCCGGGCCCTGTGCCAGGGCGATGCGGCAGCATTCGCAACTGTGGTCGGCCACCTTGATGTCCGGGCCGAACGTGGCGCCCCCGTCGAGCGACACGTTGCGGTAGATGGCCGCGCCCCGGTAGCTGGATTTTTTGCCCACACGCGGGGCAGCCTCCAGGTCGCGCTTGTCGATCCAGACGGTGTGCAGCGCACCCTGGGCGTCAAAAGCGACGGACTCGAAGCGGTGCGTGATGACCTGGCGGTCGGCATGCACCGTGGCCGGTGGGCCAAAGGTCTGCCCCCCGTCGGTGGAGCGCAACATGCGGATAAAGCCCGTGTACGGCACATCCAGCAACTGCGTATACGACACCAGCACGGCGCCTTTGGGGCCGAACACCAGTTTGGGGCGGTTTTCACCGTCCGCAGAAATTCTGTCGGTGCCGGTGTCCAACATACGCGGTGCGTCCCACTGCCAGCCCTGGGCCTGGGAATGGGCCGTCTGGAGGAACAGGCGACCCTGGCCATCCAGGCCCGCCATCCACAGGCTGCCATCGGGGGCAAAGGCCACGCCCGTGCCCAGTTGTGGGCGCGGAGCGCGCTCCTTGGCGGGCGCGGGCGCTGCAGCTTGCGCAGGTGCGCCATGGCCTGCATGCTGTGCCATGGCGAAGTGCATGCCCAGCGCCAGGGCAGCCACGCACCAGGCGCGGGCGCTGCGCAGGCGGGCCTGTGCAGGGGAAATTGCTGTGTTCTTCATGGAGTCCATTCCTTGTGGCGAAGCTTCGGCGCACAGGCCCTTATTGCATGGCGTAGCGCAGTTCGGTCTGCACCGAGCGCTGGGGCATGGTGTGCGCCTGCCAGGACTTCTGGTTGGTCACGTTGTTCACGCCCAGCGACCACTCCCAGTGCTTGGCAAACTTCCAGGCAGCCTTGAGGTCGAGCTGGTTCACGCGCGAGGTGCCGCCGAAGGTGTCGGGGTTGGTATCGATGTTCAACTCGGTGTTGTACATGCGCCCGCTCCAGCGCCAGGCGGCGCCCACCAGCCACTGGGCATTGGGGCGGTAGCTGGCCTGCAGGCCGTAGCGCTGCTTGGGAATGCGCAACCACTTCTTGCCCACCTGCGCCGGGTTGGCGGCGTTGGCCTTGACCACCGCGTCGGCCCAGGTGGCGCTGCCGCCAATGTCCAGGTTCTTGATGCCCACGTCGCGGGTCTGCCAGACCAGTTCCAGGCCATTGGTCAACACGCGGTCCACATTGCTCACGCGGGTGATGGTGGGCGTAACCGTGCTGTCCGTCTGGCGCAGGATGGTGTCCTTCACATCGTCGCGGAACACGCTGGCACGCAGCCAGTGCTCGCCCCAGTATTTTTCTGCGGCCAGCTCGAAGGAGCGCGACACCTCGGGGCGCAGGTTGGGGTCGCTGTTGGTGATGCTATTGCCCGTCTTGGTGCCGTTGAACAGCTCGTCCACATTAGGAAAACGCACGCCGCGCCCGAAGCTGGCTCGCAGCAGCAGGTCGTCTGCCGCCGTCCAGGCCAGCGAGAGCTTGGGACTGGCCGCGTGCAGGCTGCGCTTGGCGTAGGACTGCTGCACCACTGGAGGTCCAACAAAGTACTGCGAGCCGTCATAGGCCTGGAAGGACTCCAGGCGCAGGCCCGAGGTGAGCATCCAGTCGGGGGCCAACTTCCAGGCGTCCTGCCCGTACAGCGCGGTGATGGTGGTCTTGCCGTAGTAGCTCTGGTCCAGAGTGGTTTCGTTGTGGCGCCAGTCGGTGGACTTGTTCACCACGTTCTCGAGCTGGTAGCTGTTGCGGTGCAACCCGAACACCAGCGCATGGCGCCCGCCGCCAAAGTCATCCGGCGTGGGGGTGTAGGTGGTTTGCAGTTCCAGCGTGTTCCAGCCTGTACCGTCGCGGCGCGTCACCGTGCCTGCGCCGCCCAGGTCGGCCTGCGGCTGGGGCAGGTCTGCCTGGCGGTTGGCGTCGTGCAGCATCTGGTAGTGGGTGAACATGGCCGAGGCGTTCCAGCCCGTGGCGTGGCGCGTCTTCCAGGTAGCGCCCAGTTGGCGGTGCAATTCGCCGCGCTGGCTGGGCGCAAAGGTGCTGGCCGGAAGATTGAAGCTGTAGCGCCCGTCATTGACCACCCCGCTCCAGATGGGCTTGCCCGTGGCGTCGCGCAGGTAGGTGGCGTTGGTCACGGTGCTGTCGCTGTGCCACATGGAGATGCGGCCTTCGATCTCCTGGGTGGCCGACAGGTCGTAGCCCAGGCGCAGGTTGACCGTATCCTGCACGCTGTGGTCTGCGCCCGTAGCGCCGAAGATGGCGCGATCACGGCCTTGGGCGTCCACGTCATACATGATTCCGCTGGCGCGTGTGCCCAAGGATGCATTACCGAAGGCGCCGCTTTGTACCCCGCGCACCGCATTGCCATAGCCCATGGGGTGGCCCTGGCTGTCCTGGTGCTGTACGCCCAGCACGTACCACAGGCCGCTGTCCAGGCGCGAGGCCAGGCGCGCCGACAACTGCTTGCTGCCGTAGCTCTCGTGGGTGCCGTACTCGTCAAAACCCTGGTGGTTGTACTTGACGCTGGCCGAGGCCTCGAACCCCTTGGGCTTGCGCTCTGTGACGACCACGGTGGTGCCGATGGAGTTGCCGGGGTAGATGGCCGAGAACGGGCCGTACAGCGCGTCGATGCGCTCGATGGCCTCCACGTTGACCATGTTCCAGCGCGGCGCATCGAAGCGCCCCAGGAAGTTGGAGATCAGGTAGCCGTCCAGATAGACCAGTGCGCGGCCCGGCTGCAGCACACCGTGGCTGCGGCCGCTGACGTTGGCATTGCGGTCGCCAAAGTAGCGCTTGCGGATGCTGGTGCTGGGCAGCAGGGCAGCGGCGTCCTCGGGGTTGAAGATGTTCTGCTCGCGCAGCTGCTCGGCGGTCTTGCTGGCCGTGCTGCTGGGCAGGTTGGGATCGAGCTGCGAGCGCGACTCGGTCACGTTGACGGGTTGCAGCTGGGCCTCGGTGGCAATGCCCTGGGCCAGGGCAGCGGCAGGAATCAGGGACAGGGCGGCGGACAGGGGGCACAGGCGCAGCAGCGCTGCGCCGGAAGACGAACGGGGGTTTCGCACAAGCGACTCCAAAAAACAATGAAAATTGCCTGCAACGCTTGTCCAGCAAGCGCAACAAGCTATGTTTTTTATAGCACTTGTGGTGCAGGAGGCCCGCGTGAGGGCGGCAGCACCACCCAGGCGCTATGGCCCAGAGGGGCGCGCCGGTCGATGGCTGGAGTGGTCTGCGCCGGATCGGCCCCCAGGGCTGCCATGCCGGGCGCAGGCAGTGCCTGTGCCAAGTCCAGGGCCAGCAGGCACCAGGGGCATTGCATCGCCCGGTCGGCATGGGGGGCCGGGTCCTCACCTGGCGCCGCAGCGTCGGCGTGCATGCCCCCCAGCATGGCGCTGCACACCTCCATGCCCACCATGCCAGCACCCGCCGCCTGCGCACGCACCAGCACGGGAGCGCAGGCACCCCACAGCGTGAGCGCCGCGAGCAGCCACACGCCCAGCCGGTGGCGGAGCAGGGCCGAAGGGCGCAACGCGGTCATGGAGAAAGCAGCTTCAGGCGGAGGTTGGGGGTGGCGGCCAGGCGGCAAGCGGGAGCCTGCGCCGGAGCAGGCCCGCATTGTATCGGCCATCACTGCGCGGGCGCAGTTTCCCGCCCCGGCCCCGCAGCCGTGTCAACCGGGCGCGGGCAGGCGCAGCACGAACTCTGCCCCGCCCTGCGGGTGGTTGTGCGCGCTGAGCTGGCCGCCGTGGCGCTCCACAATGCCGTAGCTGATGGACAGGCCCAGCCCCGTGCCCTTGCCCACCGGCTTGGTGGTGAAAAAGGGCTCGAACACATGCGACAACGCCTCGGGCGCAATGCCCGGCCCGTTGTCGTGCAGAGCAATGGTCACCCAGCCCGGCTCCTGGCGTGCGGTGATGCGCAGCACCGGCAGCACGCCGCCCTGGCTGCTGGCGGCGTCGTAGGCGTTCTGGATCAGGTTCATCAGCACCTGCAGCAACTGGCCCGCGTTGCCCAGCACGGTGCAGCCGGGGCAGCGCTGGAACTGCACGTCAAAGTCCAGCTTCATGCCTTTCTTGACCCAGTGGATGGCGCGCTCGATGACCGCATCCATGGCCACGGTCTCACGCTCCTCGCCGTCGAGCGCCGAAAAGCCCTTGAGCCCATCGACGATGCTGGCCGTGCGCTGCGCGCCTTCGATGGTGCCGTCCATCAGCGAAGGCAGGTCGTTCAGGATGTGCTCGATGCGCAACTGCCGCGCCAGCGCGCGCAACTCGGGCAGCTCCTGGTCACCCAGCGCGGCATGCACGGCCTCCAGGTACTGGCGCAGGCGCTGCGTGTAGCGGTTGAGGGCATGCACATTGCCCAGCACAAAGCTGATGGGGTTGTTGAGCTCGTGCGCCACACCCGCCACCAGGCGGCCCAGCGAGGACATTTTTTCGGCATGCAGCAACTGCTGCTGGGTGCGCTTGAGCGCTTCGTGCGCCTCGTGCAGCTGGCGGTAGGCGCGCTGGATCTCTGCGGTGGGGCGGCCCACGAACACATAGCCAATGCAGCGCCGGCGGCTGTCGTAACGCGGTGTGGCGGTGAAGTCCACCGGCACGGGCTGGCCTGCGGCGTCGCTCAGCATCAGCTCCACGCTGTGGCCCTGGCGCAGCGAGAGTGCGCGGTGCATCATGTCCTGCAGAGCCGCGCCGTCCTGGCTGGGGTGCAGCAGCGACTGCATGGGCGCGCCCAGCAAGGCGTCTTCACTGCGGCCCGCCAGCTCGCACAAGGCCTGGTTGGTCTGCTCGATCAGGCCCTGCGCATCGGCCGCCACCAACACATCGGACATGGACGACAGCAACCCATAGATGAACTGCTGCGAGGCTTCGAGCTGCGCGTTCTTCTGCTCCAGCGCCACTTCGTCACGCAGCAGCTGCGAGTACACCTCGTCCATCTTGTGGATGACATCCAGCCAAGTGTCGTCGCCCACGCCCTCGGGGTGGCTGGGTGGCTGGGGCTGCGTGCGGTCGGTCATGGCATCAATGGACGGTGCACACCATGCAAGGATCAAAAGAGCGCACGATGTGCTGCACCGCCACCGGCGAGGTCTCGCCCGGCAGCACGGGCGCCCCCACCAGCGCGGCCTCCAGCGCGCCGGGGGTGCCAGCATGGTCGCGCGGCGAAAAATTCCAGCCCGTGGGCGCAACGATCTGGTAGCTGGCAATGCGCCCGCCGCGGATCGAGAGCCAATGCCCCAGGCTGCCCCGCGCCGCCTCGCACAGGCCCACGGCATCGGCCGCTTCGGGCAGGTGCGCCTCCTCGCAGCAGGGGGCGCCGGGGACGATGGCGCGCAGGCAGTCCTGCGCCAGCAGCACCAGCTGCGCCAGCTCCATGGCGCGCGCCAGCACGCGCGTGAACACATTGCCCCGGCTGCGCTGCCACAGCGCGCGCAGCAGCGGCTGGCCCTGCGCCAGTTGGCGTGCCAGGGCGCCGGTCTCCAGCACCTGGCCGGCCAGGCGCGGGGCCTTGTTCCAGGTGTAGGCACCGGGCTTGTCGGCGTCGGGCTCCGTCAGGCCCTGCGCGGGGTGCAGCGGCCCCGCGCCCTCGGCCAGCCAGGCGTGGCGGGCGTCTTCGGTGATGTGTGCCAAGTCCACGGCGTGCAGTTGCTGCCCGTCCCACACACCGGGCGCCATGGCGTGGCGCCCCTGGGGGTCGGCAAAAGCGCCATAGCTGAGCGTGCGGTCCGGGCCACGGCCCAGTGCTTGCAGGTCCAGGTCGGCGGCAATGCGCAGGAACAGGCGCAGATCGCCCATCTGCGGATCGCGCTCCAGCCATTCGGCCAGGGTCGCCTCACTACCCCAGGTGGCGACCTCTTCAAGCGGCGCGCCGTACAACACCCGTTCCAGAAAGCTGCGCAGCTCGGCCACGCGCGCGCCCAGGCGCAGGCGCTCGGGCGCCGACAGGTTGCGCGTGCTGCCGCCGGGGGCGATGGAATGGGTGTGCGGCCACTTGCCACCCAGCGTGCCCATGAGCTGCAGCCAGCGCTGGCGCACGGCCAGGGCTTCGCGCGCATGTTCACCGGCCAGCGGCGCAAAGCGCTGCACGGCCTGTGCGTGCCAGGCGCGGCCCGCATAGACCTCGCGCGTGAAGTCGGGCATGAAGAACAGGTAGAAGTGCGTGAGGTGGTCTGCCGCGTTTTCGCAGGCCAGCATCAGGTTGGTGAGCCACACGCCGTTGGGCGGCGCCTGCACACCGCAGGCCGCCGCCAGCGCACGCGCCGCCGCCACCGACTGCGTGACCGAGCAAATGCCACAGATGCGCGGCACCACCACCAGCGCATCGAACGGGTGCTTGCCCTGCAAAATCTGCTCAAAGCCTCGGTACATGGGCGCATTCACCCAGGCCTCGCGTACGCGGCCCGCGTCCACGTCCAGGCGCACCTCCAGGTCGCCTTCCACGCGGTTGAACGGACCGACCAGAAGCCGCGTCATTTCAATCGGGTCTTTCTCACCATGGGCGCGATCACCACATGGTCTGCCGTGGCATTGCGCTTGACGCGCCCTGGCGTGGCCGACTTGGACAGCGAGGCCAGCGCCACGAACCAGGCCTTGTGCATGTCGGTGGGCAGACCGATGGGAATGCCCGCGACCTTGGGTGTCTGGTGGAACGGGTGGCCCGGCTCCTCGAAGCCGGGCTCGGTGCAGCTGATGCAGGCATAGCCGCCACGTGCGCAGGAGCCTTCGCCGTTCCACAGGCGGATGTTGCAGTCGGCGTGCGCCTGCGTGCCCTTGCAGCCCATGTGCTCCATGAGGCAGCCCAGGTCCGAAGGTTTTTCGGCGCTGGCCTTGTATTCGTAAAACTCGTTGCGCGCACAGCCATGGTGGGCCAGCTGGTCGCAGTAGGCGCGCGGGCGACCCAGGCTGTCGAGCTGCTCGGCCCCGAAGGGCTGGACGCCATCGGCCAACGCGGCCAGGGTTTCGAGCACCCAGCCGGGGTGGGTGGGGCAGCCCGCCACGTTCACCACGGGCAGGCCCTGTGGATCGCGCCAGACGGCGCCCAGCAAGCCGCCGCACTGGTCGCCCTCGTACTGCAGGCCACAGGCGTCGGTGGGGTTGCTGCCGCCCGCGCTGATGCCGCCATAGGCCGCGCAACTGCCCACGGCCACCACATGGTGCGCCACAGCGCTGAGCCTGCGCACCCAGTCCATCATGGGCTGCTGCGTGCCCGCCAGCAGGTGAAAGCGCCCGGTGCCGCCCGGCCCGCGCAGCACCGCGCCTTCGATGCACAGCGCGTGCAAGGGGGTGCGGCCCTCCAGGCAGTCCTGGAACACCTGCAAGGCCCCCTGCCCGGTGGCCAGCGACAGCGAGGGGTGCCACAGCAGGTGGATGCCCAGCTGGCGCAGCTGGGCGGCGAAGTCGGCCGTGTCGGCGCACAGCAGCGACATGCTGCAGCCGCCGCAACCGCCCGATTGCAGCCACAGCACATTGAATGCGGGCTCAGCCATCGGCCTGCCCCTCCAGCCCGAAGCGCGCGAGCTTCTGGCGCAGGCCCATGCGCGAGAGGCCCAGTTCCTTGGCGGCGTGCGTCTTGTTCCAGCGGTGGCGCAGCAGGGTTTCGCGCAGGATGGCGGCCTCGATCGCGTCCAGCCGCTCCTGCAGGCTGCCGCTGCCCGGAATCTGCAGGCCCGGCTGCGCCGCAGCGCTGGTACCCGGCTGGCCGTGCAGTACGCGGCGCGAAAACGCGGCCGCCGAGACCTGCACGCCCTCGGACAGCGCCACCGCGCGGAACACCTCGTTCCTGAGCTCGCGGATGTTGCCCGGCCAGGGGTAAGCCAGCAGGCTGGCGCGCACCTCGGACGGGAACGCCAGCGGCGGCCGCGCCAGTTCCTGGCACGCCTGCCCCAGCAGCATGTCGGCAATGGGCAGCACGTCGGCGCTGCGCTCGCGCAGCGGCGGCACGGTGAGCGTCATGCTGGCGATGCGGTAGTACAAGTCTTCGCGGAAGCGCCCGCTGCGCACGTCCTGTTCCAGGTCGCGGTGCGTGGCGGCGATGACGCGCACATCCACCGCCACGGGGCGGCTGGCGCCCACCGGGCGGACCTCGCCCTCCTGCAGCACGCGCAGCAGCTTGACCTGGAACGCGGGCGAGGTGTCGCCAATTTCGTCCAGAAAGATGGTGCCGCCGTCGGCGCGCTGGAACAGGCCCACATGGTCCTCGAAGGCACCGGTGAACGCGCCGCGCTTGTGGCCGAAGAGCTCGGATTCGAGCAGCGTCTCGGACATGGCGGCGCAGTTCTCCAGTACGAAGGCGCGTTCGGCGCGCGGGCTGGCGTAGTGGATGGCGCGTGCCAGCAGCTCCTTGCCGGTGCCCGATTCGCCGGTGATGAGCACCGCCAGGTCGTAGCGCGCCACGCGCGCCGCCATTTCGCACACCGCGTCGAGCGGACTGCCCGGCGCACGCACCAGGCGGTCAAACCCGAACGCCGCCCGCGCCGAGGCCAGCGTGGCGCTGGTGCGTTGGCGCAGCACGGGGGTGCTGGTGCGCAGCTCCAGGTTCAGGCGCTGGGTCTGCATCTGCAGGCGGCGCGCCTCGGCCGCGCGGGCCACGGTGGAGAGCAGATGCTCGGGCATCCAGGGCTTGAGCACGTATTGGTAGATGCCCGCGTCGTTGATGCCCGCAATGATGTCCTGCGAGTCGGTGTAGCCCGAGATGATGATGCGCACGGTGTCAGGCCAAAGCTCGCGCACCTCCTTGAGGAAGCGCACGCCGGTGGTGCCGGGCATGCGCTGGTCGCACAGGATCACGCTGACCTCGTGCTGCTCCAGCAGGCCGCGCGCCTCGTCGGCGCTGGCCGCCGTGAGCACGCGGAAGTCTTCCTCCAGGTTACGGCGGATGGCGTCGAGCGAACGCGCCTCGTCGTCCACCACCAGCACCAGCGGCAGGGTGTCGTGCAGCAGGGAAGGGTCCGGGGCGTTCATGCGGCGTGGGGCGTGGGTTGTGGCACCGGCTGGGGCGCGATGTCGCGGTGCGGGGCCAGGTGGCGCGGTGTCCAGGCGTGCGGCTTGCGGTACACAAAATGGTGCCGTGCCACGTGGTAGCTGGGGTCAAAGCCGTAGAAATTGCGCTGCATGCGTTGCAACTCCTCTTCGCGGTAGCGTGCCAGGGGCTTGCGTGCCTCGTCCTCGGCACGGCGCCGGGCCTTGCCCTGCAGGCGCTCGCGCAAATCATACGCGGCGGCCAGGGCCAGCGCGCGTTCACGCGCCTGCACCACAAAGGCATCTGCACCGACAGCAAAGCAGGCGTCGAGCAGACCGCGCTGCACCGCCAGCGGGGCCACCAGCGGCAGGCGCTGCTGCATGACGGCGCGGCTGGCGGCCTCGCCGATGCGCCGCGGCAGCGAATAGGTCCAGTACTCGCTGCCGTAGAGGTTGCCCATGTTCTTGTAGTGCGGGTTGAGCACCACGCCCTCGTGCGCCCAGACCTCATCGGCCGCCAGTGCCAGAAAGCAGCCGCCCGCGCCCGCATTGCCCTGCAGCGCGGCGACGGTGATGCGGTCGGTGAGCGTGAGGATCTCCAGCGCCACGTCGTCGATGGCATTGATGGCGCGCCACGAGGCATCGGCCGCGCTGTCGCCGTCGATGCGCTGCGCCGCCTCGATGTCGTGCAGGTGGATGCCGTTGGAAAAGAACTCCGCCCCCCCGGCCAGCACCAGCACCTGCGTAGCACGCGACCGCACCCAGCGCAGCGCGTCGCACAGGCGCTGGCACTGGCGCTCGGACATGGCGCCGTTATGGAAGTCGAAGTCCAGCCAGCCCACGCACGCACCCTCGGGCCCGAACTCGTGGTAGCGCAGCTCATCCCATTCCTCGGCGTCGCGCTCCAGCGGCGCCTCCCATGCGGGCAGCGCGGCGGCCTGCGCGGCAAACACGCGCGTGGCGGCGAGCTTGAGGGCGCTGGCCCCATCGGCGCGCGCGGCCTGGCCGTCGTCGGGGCGCACATGGCCGATCCACACCGCGCCATCGACCGTGCGGCGCAGCAGCGCCGGGCCGCGCCGCGCCACCAACTCGCCCGGTGCCACAGCCGCGCAGCGCACCACCACGGCGCCGCTGGCGGCGTGGGCGTCGAACAGGCGGCAGGGCTGGCCCCAGAAGGCATCGAGCACGCCCGGAAAGCCATCGGCCGCCGCGATCTTGCGCAGCACCGTGGCGGTGTCGTCGTGCTGCCAGTCGATGCGGCGCTCGGCTTGGGGCATCAGCGGCAGCCACCGTCCCGACCCGTGCGGCGCCACGGCGCCCTCGGGCGCGGGCTCCAAGCAGCCGGGCACGAAGCGCTGCAACGCCCGCTGCACTGCCACCACGGCGGCCTGCGTGACTTCGCGCCGGTACACGCTGGACTTGCTGGCCCCGGGGCGCACGTCGAAGGGCTCCCAGGCCCAGACCTCGCCCGCGTCGTAGTCGTGCACGGCCTGCAGCACGGTCACGCCCCAGTGCGTTTCGCCGCGCATGAGCATCCAGTCCAGCGCACTGGGGCCCTGGTCGCCCGGCACGCCGGGGTGCACCACCAGGCACACGGTGCGCGACCACACCGTTTCCGGGATGCGCCGCTTGAGGAAGGGCGCCAGCACCAGGTCAGGCCGGAACAGCGCCACGGCCTCCTCGGTCACGGAATCGGCAATGTCCAGTTCCACCGACACCTCGTGCCCCTGCGCGCGCAGCAGGCCGAAGAGCCGCTGGCTCAGGCTGTTGAAACTGTGGGTGAGCAAAAGAACACGCATAGCCATCTCAGTTATCCATTCCGCGAACGCGGCGCCCGCCACGCATGAAACCGGCGCGCCCGAGGCCAGGGCCGCCGTGCAAGGGCCGCCCCGCCGCACCGGCGGCGTCCCCCTGCCCGCAGCGCGCAGCGCTGCGAGAGCGGGGGGAAGGCGCCGAAGGCGACTCAGGGGGGTGTTTCACTTCAGCAAATGCGTGGGAGTTGCTCGCCGCTGAGCCAGTCCACCACGCGGCGGCCGCCAAAGCGTGTGTCCATCTGCACAAAGCCGTTGGCATCCTCGATCACGGTGCCGATGCGCTGCGCGCCCTGGCCCAGCGGGTGCGCGCGCATGGCGGCCAGCAGGAGCTCGGCGGCCTCGGGCGCGCAAATGGCCACCAGCTTGCCCTCGTTGGCGACGTACAGCGGGTCCAGCCCCAGCAGCTCGCAGGCGGCGGCCACCTGGGGCTGCACGGGAATGTCGGCCTCGCGCAGCAGCATGCCCACCTGCGACTGGCGCGTGATTTCGTTGAGCGTGCTGGCCAAGCCGCCGCGCGTGGGATCGCGCAGCACATGCAGCAGCGCGGGGTCGGGCAGCGCCTGCAGCATGGCCTGCACCAGGGTGTGCAGGGCGGCGCTGTCGGAGACGATGGCGGTCTCGAACTCCAGCGACTCGCGCAGCGACATCACCGCCACGCCATGCTCGCCCAGCGTGCCCGAGACCAGCACCGCGTCGCCCACGCGCGCCTGCCGCCCGTCAATGGTCAGGCCCGGCGGCGCCACGCCAATGCCCGTGGTGCTGATGAACACGCCGTCGCCCTTGCCCTGCTCCACCACCTTGGTGTCGCCGGTGACGATGGGCACACCCGCCTCGCGCGCCGCCGCCGCCATGGATTCGACGATGCGGCGCAGCTCGGCCAGCGCAAAACCCTCCTCAATGATGAAGCTGGCCGTCAGGTACAGCGGCATGGCGCCCGACATGGCCACGTCGTTGACCGTGCCGTGCACCGCCAGCGCGCCGATGTCGCCGCCGGGGAAGAACAGCGGCGAGATCACATGCCCGTCGGTCGCCACTACCAGGCGCCCGCTGCCGGGCAGCGGCAGCAAGGCGCCGTCGTGGCCCTGGCGCAGGTAGTCGTTGTCGAAGGCGCGGGCGAACAGCTCGTCGATGAGCTGCGCGCTGGCGCGCCCCCCGGCGCCGTGCGTCATGTCCACGCGGCCATGCTTGAAGTCGATGGGACGGACGTAGTCTTTGCGGATGCTCATGCGGACACCACCGAAATGTCTTTGAAACGCCCGTACGCGTAGTGCGCGGCACAGGCACCCTCGTTCGACACCATGCACGAACCCATGGGGCTTTCGGGCGTGCACACGTTGCCGAACAGCTTGCAGTCGGTGGGCCGCTTGACGCCGCGCAGGATGGCGCCGCACTCGCACTGCTTGTGGTCAGGCACGCTGGCGTAATGCAGGGCAAACTTGCGCTCGGCATCCCACGCGGCAAAGGCCGGGCGGATTTGGAGCGCGCTGTAGGGCACCTCGCCCAGGCCGCGCCACTCGAAGCTCTCGCGCAGCTCGAACACCTGCGATACCAGGTTCTGCGCGGCCAGGTTGCCCTCGGGCGTGACGGCGCGGGAAAACTCGTTCTCGACCTCGGCGCGGCCCGCGTTGACCTGGCGCACCAGCATGAGGATGCCCTGCATCACATCGAGCGGCTCGAAACCCGAGATCACCACGGGCTTGCGGTATTCCTCGGCGAAGTGCTCGTAGGGCTGCGAGCCGATCACGATGCTCACATGCGCCGGGCCGATGAATCCGTCGATCGGTACGGTGCCCAGTTGCCGCACCTCGGCCGACTCGAGGATGTGCGTGATGGCTGCGGGCGTGAGCACATGGCAGCACAGCACGCTGAAGTTGGGCACCGCCCGCTCGCGCGCCTCGCGCAGCACCAGCGCCGTGGGCGGCGTGGTGGTCTCAAAACCAATCGCCAGGAAGACGACCTCGCGATCCGGGTGCTTGTCGGCCAGGGCCAGTGCATCGGCCGCCGAATAGACCATGCGCACATCGGCGCCGCGCGCCTTGGCCTTGATGAGCGACAGCCCCTCCGACGCGGGCACGCGCATGGTGTCGCCGTAGGTGCAGAGCATCACGCCACGCTCCAGCGCCAGGCGGATGGCCAGATCGATGCGACCGATGGGCAGCACGCACACCGGACAGCCGGGTCCGTGGATCATGCGCACGCTGTCGGGCAGCAAACCCGCAATGCCATAGCGCGCAATGGCGTGGGTGTGGCCACCGCAAAACTCCATGAAGCGGTAGCTGTGTCCTGGCCGCACCTCGGCGGCGATGTTGGCCGCGATGTGGCGCGCCTGCTCGCCGTCGCGGTACTCGGCTATGTACTTCATGCGTCCCCCTGCGCGCTGGCGAGTTCGGCGAACAGCGCCAGGGTGCGCTCGGCTTCCTCGGGGTCGATCTTGCCGATGGCATAGCCCACGTGCACGATCACGTAGTCGCCCAGTTGCGCATCGTCCACCAGGGCGATGGACACCTGCTTGCGCACACCGGACAGGTCCACCACGGCCTGCTGACCGGGCAACAGTTCCACCACGCGGGCGGGTATGGCTAGGCACATGCGGCCGTCTCCTCTGAATCCATGGATTGCGGCGCCTGCGCCAGTTGCTGCGCGGCCACCCAGGCCTGGCCCAGCGCGAGCCCGGCATCGCCGCAGGACAAGGCCTGCGCCGTATGCACCCGCAAGCCCTGCGCCTGCAAACCCGCCACGCAACGCTCGGCCAGGATGCGGTTGAAGAAACAGCCACCGCCCAGCACCACGCAGCGCACCCCCCGCTCGCGGGCCACCCGCGTGGCCCGCGCCACCAGGGCATCGGCCAGCGCGAGGTGGAACTGCGCGGCGGCGGCCTCGACCTGCGCCGGGCTGGGTGCGTGCCACTGCGCCCAGGGCAGGCATAGCAGGCGCAGATCGATGCATCCAGCGGCATCCACCGGCGCCAGCGCCGGTTCGGTGCGCTGCGCCAGCATGCCGCCGTGGGCCTGCAGATAGCGCGTGGCCGCCTGCTCCAGTGCGATGGCGGCCTGGGCCTCCATGTCCTGGCGCACCGACAGGCCCAGCAGGCCCGCCACGGCGTCGAACCAGCGCCCGGCCGCCGTGGTCTGCGGGCAGTTCAGCCCACGCGCCAGCATGGCCTGCACGGTGCGCGCCGCCGTTTCGCCCACCACGGGCGCAAAGCGCGGCACGATCTGCTCGGCCTGGCCGCTGGCATGCAGCAGCGCCGCCGCCATGCGCCAGGGTTCGCGCGCCGCCACATCGCCGCCGGGCAGCGCGAGCGGCGCCAGATGCCCCACGCGCTCACAGCGCGCGCCATGCACCCACAGCAGTTCGCCGCCCCAGGCCGTGCCGTCCCACCCCAGGCCCACGCCGTCGAGCGTGAGGGCGATGACGGGCTCCTGCACGCCGTGCTCGGCCAGCACCGCCGCCGCATGGGCATGGTGGTGCTGCACTGCCACAGCAGGCAGGCCGCGCTCCCCGGCCACACGCAGCGCCAGGCGGGTGCTGAAGAAGTCCGGGTGCAGGTCGTGCGCCACGGCGTCCAGTGGTGCGCCGGGGCACGCCAGCAGGTCCTGCACCGACTGCTCCAGCGCCGCGCAGGCAGCGGGGTCGGACAGGTCGCCATGCACGGCGGACCACAGCGGCGTCTGGGGCGCCTGGGTGTCGAACAGGCAGGCGCTGTTTTTCAGGAAGGCCCCGCAGGCCAGGATGCGTGCCATGGCTCAACCCTGCCCTGCTTTGAGCCGCGCCAGCTCGGCTTCGAGCTGCGCGATGCGCGTCTGCACGCTGGTGGGTTCGATGGCATCGGGATGCAGCAGCCAGTCGATCCAGGCGTCCATGCCCTCGCCCGTGGTGGCCGACAGTTGCAGGATGCGGATGCCGGGGTTGACGCGGCGCGCGTAGTCCACGCAGCGCTGCATGTCGAAGCTCAGGTGCGGCAGCAGGTCGGTCTTGGTCAGGACCATGAGCTGCGCGGCGGCGAACATGTCGGGGTACTTGAGCGGCTTGTCCTCGCCCTCGGTGACCGAGAGGATGACCACCTTGGCGTCTTCGCCCAGGTCCCACAGCGCGGGGCACACCAGGTTGCCCACGTTCTCGATGAACAGCAGCGACGGCGAATGGTGGTGGTGCCCGTGGTCGTGGTCGTGGTCGTGGTCGTGACGATGGTGGTGATGGCCCTGGTGTGCGTGGGCATGGTCATGCAGCGCCAGGCGGGCAAAGGCCTGGGCCACCATGGGGGCGTCCAGGTGGCAGCCCTTGCCGGTGTTGACCTGGATGGCCGGTGCGCCGGTGGCGCGGATGCGGTCGGCGTCGTGCGAGGTCTGCTGGTCGCCCTCGATCACCGCCAGCGGCAGCTCGGGGTGCTGCTGCTGCAAGGCACGGATGGTGGCGCACAGCAGTGTGGTCTTGCCCGAGCCGGGGCTGGACACGAGGTTGAGCGCACGCACGCCATGGGCATGGAAATGTGCGCGGTTGTGCTGCGCCACCTGGTTGTTGGCGCCCAGCACGTCCTGCTCAATGCGGATGGCCCGCGATTCGCTCAGACCCGGCACCGACACCCGCGCCGCACCCGCACCAAAGTGCAGGTCCCCGGTGTGCGCATCGACCACCGCGCCGCCCGCTGCGGGCGTTGGCTGGGCGGGCGCTGCCTCCCTCTTGCTGTTGCATCCACACACGACACACATAGGTTTTTCCTTCCTAAGCCACCTGCATATCCACCACACGCAACTCGTCTCCGCCCTGGGGCGTGAGCCAGTGCCCGCCGCAGGACGGGCAGGCATCGCCGCGCTGCGCAATCTCCACGGCCGCACTGCAGCCCATGCACCAGGCACGACCGGGCGGCTCGTCAATGAAAATTTCCGCCCCTTCGAGCAGGGTGCCGGGGGCGATGGCCTCCAGCGCAAAACGCAACGCCTGCAGTTCCACCCCGGCGAGCTGGCCCACTTCCAGGCGCAATTGCAGCACGCGCGCAAAGGCCTCGCGCACTGCCGCATCTTCCACCACCTGCAGGATGCCACCGGCCAGGCTCAATTCATGCACAAGAGACCTCCTCAGCATGGCCGACCGGGGCCAGCGCGTAGTCCACGCACGGGTCGAATGCTGCCACCAGCACGGCCACCGCGTCGGCAAGCTGCGGCGCGGGCTGCTGTGCGTCCAGACCGCGCAGCACCTGGGCCGCAGCGCCCTGGGGGTGGAAGTTCCATTCCGTGGGCGCCAGCACACCGTAGCGCTCGACGCGGCCCTGCGCATCCACGCGCAGCCAGTGCACCAGCAGGCCGCGCGCCATTTCGCACCAGGCGATGGCCTCGCCATCCCCCAGCGCACAGGCCCCGGCGTGCAGGCGCTGCGCGCCCTGGGCCTGCGCCAGTTGGGCCAGGTCCAGCACGCGCGCTGCCAGCCGGGTCCACACATCGGGTACGGGCAGCCAGGCATCGTCGGCACGCGTCCAGCAGCCGGTTTCGCGGCATTGCTCGCGCAGCCGGGGCTGGCGCGCAAAGTCGCCATCGGCGCGCAGGGCGCTGGCCAGGTCGGTCAACACCTGCGCCCCCGGCTGCGGGGTGTGCAGCGCCTGCAGCGGCACCTGCCAGGCGCCTGCCCAGCGGTGGGCCTGCACCAGGGCCTGGGTAAGGGGGTTGTGTACGCCATGCGCCCATTGGAGCAGGCCTTGGGCCGGGTTTTGCTGACAAGCGCGTTGCCAGCGCACCCAGGGCATGCCCAGCACCTGGCGCTCCACCCACTCCACCAGCCCGGCATCGCCCGGCAGCACGGACTGGCCCAGCGCCGGGCTGGCGGCCAGCGCCTGGCCCTCGGGGGCGGGGCTGGCCAGCAGGCGCGGCCAGTCCAGGAACAGGCGGCGCACATGCTCGCGCAGGGTTTCGCGCCACAGCGCCTGGCGCTGCGCCGCATCCATGTGGATGGGGGTGTCGGGCGTCTGCAGGGCCTGCAAGGCCATTTCTGCGCAAATGCGGTGCGCCTGCCCACACAGCGCGTACAAGCGGCCCAACAAGGCGGGGGCCAGCGCCGCTGCGCGCCCGTGCAGCAGGCGTTCGGCCAGGGGCTCGCGCAGCCCCAGCACCGGGGTGGCGGCACCGGGAACCAGGCGCAGGCGCTGGGTGGCAAATTCCAGGCTCATGGGCTGGATACCCCCTGGGCGTTGCGGCGCCCGAGCAAAAAGCCACGCCGGTGCGGATCGGGCGCGCTCTGGACGCTGCTGGCACGCAGGCGCACCAGCACTTCACGCGCCGTGGCCACGGCGTCTTCCTGGTCGGCAAACTCGAACATGGGTGAGGCGAGCGAACACATTTCGTAGGGGCCGAACGCCGCCTCGTGCGCGCCAATGAAGCGAAGCCGGTGTTCGCCCAGGCGCTGGGGCCCGACCTGCCCAGGGGCCAGTACCTCGGCGGTGCCCAAGGGCAGGCGCATGAGGTTCATGAACCAGGGCGTGACCAGCACCCCCAGGGCAAAGTCTCCCTCGGGCTCGGGCGCAAAGTCCACGGCCTGCACCTGCAGGCCGACATGCAGCAAGGGCACGCCCTCCATGCGCGTGGCGGCAATGTCGCGGAACACGGTTTCGAGCCGCGCCACCTGGGTCTGCAAAGCCTTGTGCGCCATGGGCCTCACTCCGTCAGCAGCAGGAACTTGCTGGCCTCGGCGTCGCACTGCGGGCAGCGCCAGTGGCCGGGCAGGTCTGCAAACGCGGTGCCCGGCGGGATCTGCCACACGGCATCGCCCTCGGCGGGGTCGTAGACCCACCAGCAGATCTTGCATTCGAGCCGCGCGTCAGGCGGCACCTGCGAGCGGTCGCCCCAGGCCGGGCTGCCGGGGGTCAGTTCCGGTTCACCCATGCCATCACCTCGCGCAGGCGCTGCTCCGAGTCGACCAGATCCTCCGGGGCGGCGCAGGCCACCTCGGGCATATCCACCACTTCGATGGAGTTGAGGATCATTGCGTCCTGCGAGTTGTAGTACACCACGCGCCAGGTGTTGGGCACGCGGGTGCTGCTGATGCGGCAGTTGCCATAGCCGCGCGAGAGGATGACCACCCGGCCCGTGCCCAGTTGCTCCTCCAGGCAGGCCATGTCGGCCGGGCTCAGCGGCAGCAGCGAGAGGTTGACCAGGTGCGCACTCTGGCCCGCGCGCCACTGCTGGCGCTGGTCGTGCAGTTCCTGCAGCAGCGTGGGGGCGTTCATCACGCCCTCGGGCAGGCGGGAGGCCGGCCGGTAACCGCTGGCACCGTCCTGGCGCGCGCAGGTCTTGAGCACCTCGGGGATGGCGCCGACTTCGATGCGGTCCTGCAGGCCGCCATCGGGCAAGCGTTCAATGACGCGCCAAACCCCGGCAAACACCGATTCCTGCACCTGCACCAGGGCACCGCCCTGGCCGTCGGTCACCTGCGCGCCCACCTCCCCCTCGCCCAGGGCCTGGTTCACGATCTGACGGTCGGCCGCGCCCAGCCCCGACAGGTCCACGGGCGCTACGGGCTCCCCCCGGATGGCCGCTTGCAGCACGGCCAGCACCTGGTCGAGCACCGCAATGGCCGCGCCGTGGCCGTCCAGCGCATCGGGTTCAGGCAGGCGCGGCGGCTGGTAGGTGGACATGCCCTGGGGCATGGGCAGGTAGTCGAGTTCCTCATCCTCGATCTGGCTGCCCGGCCCCATGGCGCTGACCAGGGGAATGGGGAAAGGGCGCTGGCCCGATGGTGTGCTCATGGTGGCTCCTCAGTGGCAGTGGCTGTCTGCGCCCAGGGTGACAACGGGAATACCGATGCCGGGGCGGCGCGAGGGCGGCATCTGCAGCGCCTGCTGCACGCGCTGGACAAAATCCGTCCAGTCGAACATGCCCGACAGGGTGGTGAGGTACTGGCCGTCGCGGAAGAACACCAGCGCGGGCCAGCGCTGCACACCCAGGCGCCGGGCCAGCAGGTCCTCGCAGTCCGCGGGCACGGCGCCGATGGCGAAAGACCGGCCCAGGGCAGCGTGCAGTTCGGGCAGCACCACGGCCACATCCAGCCCCTCGGGAAAGCGCACCGGGTCGCCACAGAAAAACAGCACGCGCGCACCGGGCCCGGCGGTGAAGGCGTCGGCCTCGTCCAGCCCGACCCATTGCGCGCCGTGGGCCTGGACCAGCCGCTGCACCAGCACGGGTGCCTGCATTGCTTCAGTGTTCATGAGAGCTTCCTTGGGATGAGAGATCGGGGGCACCGGCGCCCAGCAGCGCCGCCAGTTGTTCGGCCCCCATGGCCGAAGGCAGCGCAAACGCGGCCTGGGCCTGGGGTGACTGGGGGTCGTAGCGCCCGGCCAGCGTGTCTTCGACCAGCGCCAGCAGGGAGTGCACCTCGGCGGCGCGCTCGGCACTCAGGCGCTCGCGCGCCGAGCCCAGAAAGACCAGCACCCACTCGCCGGGAACGCAGTCGCCCACCAGCGCGGTGTTCACCCGCTCCAGGCCCTGCGGGCCTTCGGCCAGCACATGGCCCTCCAGCAGGGTGCGCACTTGCATGGGGATTCCGATGCACATGGTTCTGCCCTTCTTCAGCGCGGGATGAAGCGAGCGTCGCCGATGCGGCAGGCCTCTTCAGCGCTGGGCCGGCCTGCTTCGTAGGCGTTCAGCCTCAGGTGCGCCGCCGTGGTGGCCTGGGCGGGCTCCAGCGGGCGGCTGCGCGGCACGGGGCAGGCGCCCCACTGCTGCAAGTGCTCCAGCGCCAGCGGCAGGGCTTCTTCCAGCGCCTGCAGGGTGCGCGGACGCAGGCTGCCGCCGTAGTCCTCCAGCTCCTCGGGCTGGCAGCCGATGAGCACGATGCGCTGCGGATAGTGCCCGGTGAGCTGCGCCACCATGAGCACTTCCTGAAAACCCGTCTGGTGCAGGCTCATCTTCTTGGCGCCCAGAAAGCAGGGCACCTCGTCGCCCTGCACCACCTTGAGCGTGCCGGGCGCCAGCCCGTAGTCGATGGCATCCAGGATCAGCAGCGCATCGGCCTCCTGCACGTATTGCAGCAGCGCCAGCCCCTGCGTGCCGCCATCCACCAGTTCCACATGGGGTGCAAACTCGTAGCGCTGCTGCAGCGCCTCGACGCAGCGCACGCCAAAGCCTTCGTCGGCCCAGAGCATGTTGCCGATGCCCAGCACAACGATGCGCTGCAGGACGGCGCTGTCACGGGGTGGGTTACAGGCGTTTTCAGGCGAGCGAGAGGTCATGGTGTGCAATGAACTCAAAAATGGGGAAGAAAGACTCAGTGGACCCACGCCATGCTGCGCAGGTGCTTCCAGGCGTGGAAGCTGTCCCAGCGGGACTGCAGGGCCAGCCAGAACAGGGCATCGGTGCCGAATACCATGGCGCAGCGGATGGCGGTGTCGGGGGTGATGCCGCGGTGGCCCTGGATGATTTCATTGAGCCTGCGCCGCGACACGCCCAGCAGGCGCGCCGCTTCGGTCTGGCTCAGGGAGAGCGGACGCAGAAAATGCCGTGCCAGAAACCGCCCCGGGTGCGGCGGGCAGCGCAGGGGCACGCCCGCCGGGTGCGGCAGGCGCTGGGCCCCAGAGGGTGGCAAACAGGCGTGGATCGTCATGGCATTCATCCCCGACACGCAGCGCTTGATACCGGCATGGCACAGCCCAGCGGCCACCGTGCAAGGGCCGCCCCGCAGCACTGGTGGCGTCCCCCTGCCCGCAGCGCACAGCGCTGCGAGAGCGGGGGGAAGGTGCGCAGCACCTCAGGGGGGTGTTGTTTCATCTCAGTCTTTGAAAGTGCGGTAGCCCGACACCATGGTGCTGACGATGCTCTGGCGACCCATGATGTCCTCGCGCACGGCGGCGTAGATGTGCGCGATCACGAACACCACCATGGCCCACATGCCCAGGTGGTGCCAGGTGTGCACACCCTGCGATTGGCCCAGCAGGGGGATGATCCAGCCGAACATGCGGTCGGCCCAGGACCCGGCCTGCAAGCCTTCGCCATACAGCGCAAAACCTGTAGCCGCCATGAACAGGGACACCAGGAAGTAGCCCACAAACATCATCAGCCGCGCCAGCGGGTTGTGGCCCACGTACTGGTTGGGGCGCGGGCGCAGGAACAGGTACCAGGTGAACATGGCCCACACTTCGCGCCAGTAGGCCAGGCGCAGCAAGGGCAGCGTGACCATCTCGCGGGCATGGTGGTTACCCACGAAGGCCCAGTACACGCGCCCGGCCAGGCCGACGGCAAACACATAGCCCGCCGCGAAATGGGCAAATCGGATGTAGCCCATGAGGAAATGGTCGCTGGCCTCGCCGCCCACGCTGGGCAGGGGCGAACCGATAAGGTAGCCGGTGACGCACAGCACGGTGATGGCCAGCGCGTTGATCCAGTGCCACACGCGCACCGGCGCCTCGTACACATAGACGGAGCGCACCTGCGGCGCAGAGGCCACGGCACGTTCGTCGATGCCGGTGATGTCGGCCATGTTCTGGGGGGTCGAGGGGTTCATGCGCGCCTCCTGGGGGGTGGAACCGTACGCTGCCAGTGCACTCAAATACGGGCCAGCAGCAAGGCCAGGCCCGCACCGCCGATCAGGGCGCCTGCCGCGCGCGGCAGCACGGCCCGCACGCGCTGCAGCAGCACGCCCAGGCCCATGCCGCCAAAGTGCAGCGCCGCCGTGGCCAGCACAAAGCCCGCGCCATAGGCCAGGAAGGAAGCACCCGCTGCCATTTCCAGCCCGTGGGCCGTGCCATGCAACAGGGCCGACGCCCCCACCAGCCCCAGGCCCAGCCCGGCGGGCAGTGCCGCGCCACTGACCAGCAGCGCGCCCAGCAGCACCACGCTGGCGGCAATCAGCACTTCCAGCGCGCCACCCAGGGGCAGCGCAGCCCCCAGGTGCGCCAGCAAGGCCCCCAGGGCCATGGCGGCCACGAACACCGCGGGCGCCTGCCAGCGGCGCTGCGGCAGTGCCACGGCAGACCACAGACCCACGGCCACCATGGCCAGCAGGTGGTCCAGCCCCGACGCGGGGTGCGCCAATCCGCTCACAAAGGTGGCGGCATGGCCGCCCTCATGGCCCACATGGGCCTGGGCGGCTCCGCCCAGGGCGCACAGGGCGATGGTCAGCAGGCCCTTGGTTGCAACAGTGTTCATTCGCATGCTTGTCTCCAAAATGGTGGTGCCGTCAGCGGACCTTGACCGAGGTGAGTTCCTCCCCATCCGGCCCCATGACGTGCGTGGAGCACGCCAGGCAGGGGTCGAACGAGTGCAGGGTGCGCAGAATCTCCAGCGGCTGCTCCGGGTTGACCATGGGCGTGCCCAGCAGCGCGGCCTCGAAGGCGCCGATCTGGCCCTTGGCGTCGCGCGGGCTGCCGTTCCAGGTGGTGGGCACGACGCACTGGTAGTTGTCGATCTTGCCGTCCTTGATGCGGATCCAGTGCGCCAGGCCGCCGCGCGGTGCGGCCGACATGCCAACGCCCTTGGCCTCCTTGGGCCAGGTGGACGGGTCCCACTTCTCGACGTTGGCCGTGGCGGTGTCTCCCGCCTTGATGTTGGCCACGAGCGAGTGCCAGTCTTCGAGCAGCAGTTCGCCCAGGTACTGGCCTTCCAGGCAGCGGGCTGCCGTGCGCCCAATGGTGGTGGGCAGCAGTTGCTTGAGGGTGTACTGCGTTTCGGGCAGGCCCAGCGCCTTGGGGATGCCGCTGTTGACCATGCTGGCCAGGAAGTCCACCTGCTCCTTGGCGCGCTGGCAATACTTGTTGCCTTGCGACGCGTGCACATAGGCCAGGATGTAGCGCGCCAGCGGCCCCACTTCCATGGCATGGCCGCGCCAGCGCGGCGCCTTGAGCCAGGAGTACTTGGCGCTTTCGTCGATTTCGTGGATGTCGGTGCGCGTGCCCTTGGTCTTGGCGCCCAGCACGTAGTTGGGCTCGGTGACGCCGTCCCAGGGGTGCAGGCCCTTGGTTTCGTCGGCGTACTTGTACCAGGAGTGGGTGACGAATTCCTGGATCTGCTCGGGGTCGCGCAGATCGACCGGGTGGATCTTGCTCCAGTCGCCGTTGATGATGGCGCCGCCGGGCAACTGGTCGGTGCTCTTGTCGTAGCTGACCTTGGCGTGCTCGCCGTAGTCCATGACGTTGAGCCCGGCCAGCCCGCCGCCGTAGAGCCAGCCCGCCTGCTTGTACAGCGTGCCGATGGCCAGCACGTCGGGCAGGTAGACGTTGCGGTAGAACGCGTTGCCCTCGTCGATGCGCGCCTTGACGAAGTTGAGGCGCTCCATGTTGATGGGCGCCCCCGCCGCGCCATCGCGGTCGATGTTGATGGCGCAGGGCATGCCGCCCACCAGGTAGTTGGGGTGCGGGTTCTTGCCGCCGAAGATGGCGTGGATCTTGATCCATTCCTTCTGCAGGTCCAGCGCCTCCAGGTAGTGCGCCACGGCCATGAGGTTGGCCTCGGCCGGCAGGATGTAGGCCTTGGAGCCCCAGTAGCCGTTCTTGAACGGCCCGAGCTGGCCACTCTCGACGAACTTCTTGATGCGGTTCTGGATGTCGCGGAAGTAGCCCGGCGACGACAGCGGGTGCGCGGGCGACACCAATTGCTGCAGCTCGGAGGTCTTCTTGGGGTCGGCCTTGAGGCAGGCCACCACGTCCACCCAGTCCAGAGCGTGCAGGTGGTAGAAGTGCACCACATGGTCCTGCACCATCTGGGCCTTGGCCATGATCTCGCGGATCAGGTGGGCGTTCTTGGGGATCTTGATGCCCAGCGCGTCCTCCACGGCGCGCACCGACGTCAGCGCGTGGCTGCTGGTGCACACGCCGCAGATGCGCTCGACGAAGGCCCAGGCGTCGCGCGGGTCGCGGCCCTTGAGGATGACCTCCAGCCCGCGCCAGAGCGTGCCGGTGGACACCGCGTTGCGGATCACGTTGTTGCTGTCGAGGTTGACCTCGCAGCGCATATGCCCTTCGATGCGCGTGACAGGATCGACGACGATGCGCTTGCCGCTGTTGTCGAGTGCGAAGGGGGTCTGGTCGTTGGCGCCCATGGTGCGTGGCTCCTTGTGCTGGATCAGTGGTCTGCCTTGGCAGGCTCGTTCTTGTCGGAGGCGCGCTTGAGCATGGACACCGCCGCATGCGCCGCCACGGCCGCGCCCACGGCACCGGCCGCGGCCATGCCTACCTTGTCGGCGTTGGACTCGACCCCGAAGGCGTTGATGTTGGTGAGCCGGTCGTAGAACGAGCCCTTGTCCCAGAAGCCCTCTTCCGAGCAGCCCAGGCAGCCATGGCCCGACTGCACGGGCCAGCTCGTCCCGTCATTCCAGCGCACGGTGGAGCAGGCGTTGTAGGTGGTCGGGCCCTTGCAGCCGACCTTGTAGAGGCAGTAGCCCTTGCGTGCGTTCTCGTCGTCGAACGATTCGACAAACTGGCCCGCGTCGAAGTGCGGACGGCGGTAGCACTTGTCGTGGATGCGCTGGCTGTAGAACATCTTGGGCCGCCCCTGGCGGTCCAGCTCGGGGATGCGGTCGAAGGTGAGCATGTAGGTGATGACGCCGGTCATCACCTCGGCGATGGGCGGGCAGCCCGGCACCTTGATGATGGGCTTGTCCAGAATGACCTTGTGCACCGGCGTGGCGCGTGTGGGGTTGGGATGGGCCGCCTGCACGCAGCCCCAGGACGCACACGAGCCCCAGGAGATGATGGCCTTGCAGTCCTTGGCCACGCGGCGCAGCTTTTCCACAAAGGGCTTGCCGCCCTGGATGCAGTACATGCCGTCCTCGTTGAGCGGCGGGTTGCCCTCCACCGCCAGGATGTACTGGCCCTTGTACTTTTCGATCACTTCGTCGAGCGCGGCCTCGGCCTGGTGGCCCGCAGCGGCCATGAGCAGGTCGTCGTAGTCCAGCGAGATCATGGACAGCACCACGTCCTTGGCCAGCGGGTGCGCCGAGCGGATGAAGGACTCCGAGCAGCAGGTGCACTCCAGCCCGTGCAGCCACAGCACAGGCGTGCGCGGCTTGTTTTCCATGGCGTGGGCAATCTGCGGCACGAACGCCGGGCCCAGGCCCAGAGAAGTCGCCGTGAGCGAGCAGAACTTCAGCAGGCTGCGCCGCGAGATGCCCTGGCGGCGCATCACCTCGTAAAACGTTTCCACGGTCGGTCTCCTCGTGAGGGTGTCTTTGTTGTGGGCAGGCAGGCGCGCGCAGCGGCGCACCCGTCCTGTGCCCACAAGACTTCTCAAGTTGTGTGCCAGAACGGACGCACCCTCGGGAATACCCTGAGCGACCGCCGCAAACCCGCGCCAGCACTGGCGCTGCCGAACCGCCGTGCACGCGGCCACACCCGGCTGCGCCCGCGCGCTGGCTAGCTGCTTGGCAGCGGAAGGGCCGAAGTGGAAAGGCCGCTGGCAGCGGCCTTCAGCGATATATTCCGCGAGCGCCTTCCTGGAGAGCAACCATGGAAACGTGCGACGCGCGTTCCAGCCAGGCGCCGAAGGCGACTCAGGGGGGTGATGACCTCACAACGCCTTGCGCAGCGTGGCGGTGGGGATGCGCAGCGCCTCGCGGTACTTGGCGACGGTGCGGCGTGCGCACTCGATGCCCTGCTCCTTGAGCATGTCGGCCAGTTGGCTGTCGGACAGGGGCTTGGCCGGGCTTTCGGCAGCGATGAACTGCTTGATGAGCGCGCGCACCGCCGTGCTGGACGCGTTGCCGCCCGTGTCGGTGCCCAGGCCCGAGCCGAAGAAGTACTTGAGCTCGAAGGTGCCCTGGGGCGTGGCCATGTACTTGGCCGTGGTCACGCGCGAGATGGTCGATTCGTGCAGGCCCAGTTCGTCGGCGATGTCGCGCAGCACCAGCGGGCGCATGGCCAGCTCGCCGTGCACGAAGAAGTTCTTCTGCCGCTCGACGATGGCGCGCGAGACGCGCAGGATGGTGTCAAAGCGCTGCTGGATGTTCTTGATGAACCAGCGCGCCTCCTGCAGGCGCTGCTGCAGCGCCTGGTGGCCCTCGCCCCCGCGGTGGCCGCGCAAGGCGCCCGCATACACGTCGTGCACGCGCAGCTTGGGCATGACTTCGGGATTGAGCTGCACGACAAACTGCTGCCCCGCGCGCCCGCTGCGCGTGACGAGCACGTCGGGCACCACGGCGTTGCGCTCCACGTCGGCGAAGCGCCTGCCGGGGCGCGGCTCCAGCCGGGTGATCAGGGCCATGGCGGCGCGGGTGCGCTCCTCGCTGCAGCCGCACAGCTGCATCAGGCGGCGCACGTCGCGCCGGGCCAGCAGGTCCAGCGACTGACCGCACATGCACAGGGCGGCCTGCACCGTCTCGGCATCCAGGGCGCCGTCCTGCAGCAGCGCGCGCAGCTGCAGGCCCAGGCACTCGGCCAGGTTGCGCGCGCCCACGCCGGTGGGCTCCAGGCTTTGCAGCAGGCGCAGCGCCACCGTGAAGTGGTGCACCAGTTCGTCAAGCTGCTCGGGGTCGTCCGTGCCCGCCAGCCCCTGGGCCAGGGTCTCGATCGGGTCTTCGAGGTAGCCGTCTTCGTTCAGCGATTCGATGAGAAAGCGCAGCGCCGCCATGTCCACGTCGGACAGGCGCAGCGCCAGGGCCTGGCGGTGCAGGTGCTCGGTGAGCGACTCCTGGGTGTGCACCCATTCGCTGGCGTCGGTGTCCTCGTCGGCGGCCGCGCCTTGCTGGCGTGCGGGGGCGTCGCCCCCCCACTCGCTGTCGTCGGGGGCCATGTCGGTGGTGCCGTCGCCCTCCCAGCCGGGCTCTTCGCCCAGGACAGAAGTTTCTGCATCATTTTGGCCTTCAGCGCTTGCTGTATCTGCGCTAGCAGCTCCTGAAACGATAGCACTGTCCACACTGGCATCATCGCGTTGCGCGGGTGCGTCCGCCTGGCCCAGGCCGAAAGCCTCGCGCCCGGCTTCGTCGCTGGAGCGTTCCAGGAACGGGTTTTCATCGAGCATCTGCTCGATCTCTTGCGACAGCTCCTGGGTGGACAGCTGCAGCAGCCGGATGGATTGCTGCAACTGCGGCGTCAGCGCCAGGTGCTGCGATACGCGGAGCGAGAGCCCTGGCTTCATCACATCCTGAAATGTTCGCCGAGGTACACGCGGCGCACCTCGGCGTTGTCCACGATCTCGGACGGCGTGCCCTGGGCCAGCACATGCCCGTCGCTGATGATGAAGGCATGGTCGCAGATGCCCAGCGTCTCGCGCACGTTGTGGTCGGTGATGAGCACGCCGATGCCGCGCTCCTTGAGGAAGCCGATGATGCGCTGGATCTCGATCACGGCAATCGGGTCGATGCCTGCAAAGGGTTCGTCCAGCAGGATGAAGCGCGGCTGCGTGGCCAGGGCGCGGGCAATCTCTACGCGGCGCCGCTCGCCGCCCGACAAGGCCAGGGCGGGCGACTCGCGCAGGTGGTCCACACGCAGTTCCTGCAGCAGTGCAGTGAGGCGCTCCTCGATTGCAGCGCCGCTCAGTGGCTGGCCCTGCGGGTCGCGCTGCAGCTCCAGCACCGCGCGCACATTTTCCTGCACGCTGAGCTTGCGAAAGATCGACGCTTCCTGCGGCAGGTACGACAGCCCCAGGCGCGAGCGCCGGTGGATGGGCATGTGCGCCACCGATTGGCCGTCGATGCGGATGTCCCCGGCGTCGCTGCGCACCAGGCCGACGATCATGTAGAACGACGTGGTCTTGCCCGCACCGTTGGGGCCGAGCAGGCCGACGACCTCGCCCTTTTGCACGGTGAGCGAGACGTCCTTGACCACCTTGCGGCTACCGTAGGCCTTGGCCAGGTGCAGCACTTCAAGCCGGCTGTGCGCCGTTGCAGATTCCGTGTGGCCCATGCCGCCCCCGTTCACCGGGTACCGCCCAGCGTGCTGCTGGGCCGCAGGTCCGGGCTTGCACCGGCGGGTTCCGGCGCTGGTGCGGGCGCCTTTGCCCCGCCCGCAGGCGGCTCCTTGGGCGAGAGCACGGCACGCACCCGCCCGCCTGGCGCCGGGCCGTCACCGGCCGCATTGGGCGCAGCTTTCTGGCCATCGACAGTGAACACGTCGGTCAGGTTGTTGTAGACGATGACGGCGCCCGTGACCTCGTCGCTGATGGTGGCGCCGCGCAGGCGGCGCAGTTCGGCGCGGCGCACAAAACGCACCGTGTCGTTGCGGCCGTCGTACTCGATAACCTCGCCCTCGCCCTCGATGAATTCCTCAGTGGCGCCCGGCGCCACGTCGCGCCGCTGGCGGAAGAAGGCCCGCTGCCCGGATTCGGCGTTCACGGTGCCGAACTGGTAACCCTCGGCGTCCTGGCGCACTTCCAGGCGCGCGCCGCGCAGCACGATGGTGCCTTTGGTCATGACCACCCGGCCGGTAAACACGCTGGTCTGCTTGAGGTCGTCGTGGCGCAGTGCGTCGGCCTCGATGTTCATGGGCTTGTTGCGGTCGGCCTTTTCAGCCAGGGCAAGCCCAGAACCGCCCAAAGCGGCAGCTGCCAGCATTGCTGCAGCCCATCCAGACCGGGTCAAAAAACGAATGTCCATGCGGCTTTCCTGTCGGGCATGCCGCGATAGGGCATGCAAAATTTTGTGCAGGGCACGAATCTTGCAAGCATTGTAGCCCCGGCCCGTGCGGCCGGGACGCAGAACCCACGGAAATCCGGCGCTGGAGCCCGTGGGGCGATGGCGGCAGATCAGCCCTTGCGGGCCACGTCCACCAGGTAATCCACCACCTGCAGCACGGCGTTCAGGCTGCCCGCCATGGTGCCGTCGGTGTAGAACCGCCCTGCCACGCCCATGGACGGCGTGCCTTCGACCCCATAGGCCTCCTGCAGTTGCGTGGCCCGCTTGATCTGGCTGGCCACATTGAAGGAAGCGAACATTTCCTTGAACTTGGCCAGGTCGATGCCCGGCTGCTTGGCCATCCAGGCCATGATGGCCTCGTCCTTGGAGAGGTTGACCTTTTCCACATGGATGGCGCGGAACACGCGTGCATGCAGTTCTTCCACCTTGCCCATGCCCTGCAGCGCGTAATAGAGCTTTTGCTGGGGCACAAAGGTGGCGTTGAACGCCACAGGCACGCGGCGCACCGACACGCCCTTGGCCGGCGCCCCCTTGGCCCAGGACTCGAACACGGGCTCGAAGTTGTGGCAGTGGCCGCAGTTGTACCAGAAGAACTCGATCACCTCGACCTTGCCCGCGGGCGCATCGGTGGCCACGGGCTTGCCCAGGCGGGTGTAGTCCTTGCCTTCCTTCGGCTGGGCCTGGGCCCAGGCGGGCAAGGCCAGGCTGGAAGCGGCCAGGGCCGATGCGGCCGAAAGGGTGAAGCTGCGTCGTTTCATATCCAGTGATCTCCGTTGACGGGTGTGCGGTGGGAGCGCGGGGGGTGGCAAAAGTTCAGCGCTGCACCCGTACCAGGGCCGACTCGACCCCGGCGCCCGCCAGTTTTTCCTTGAGCTGGTCGGCATCATCGCGCTTGGCAAAGGGCCCGATGCGCACGCGGTACACGTTGCGTCCGTTCTGCTCGCGTTCGCTCACCCGCGCCTCCCAGCCCAGCATGGCCAGCTTGGCGCGCTGCGCATCGGCGTCCTGCTGGGTACGGAAGGCGCCGGCCTGCACGAAGTAGTCAAACGGATCGACCTGCCCGGCCGCCGCCGCCCGGGCGCTGGCCAGATCCCCCAGCGGATCGGCGCCGGGCTTGCCCTCTGCCTTGCTTGCCGCGGGCTTGGCCGCAGTGGCGGGCGGGCGGGCGTCGGGTGCAGACGCGGCCACCACGGGCCCCGAGGCCGCAGCAGAGGCAGGCGGCGCGGTGACCTTGGCGGGGGTTTTGCCCGCCAGCGGCGCGTTGACGTTCCAGTCGCGGTTCTTGCGCGCCTCGGCTTCGTCGGTGTCTCCATTGCGCACGGCCCCTTTGTTCATGAAGGGCACGGGCACCTTGGTGACGTACACGGCCACCGCCAAGGCGGCACCCAGGCCCACGATCAGGCCGATGATGAATCCGACGATGGTTCCGCCCCGGTGTTGGGTTTTCATAAGTCAGTTGCTCACATTCTGCGGGGGGCCGATACGCCCAGCACCGCCAAACCATTGTGCAATACCTGCGCAGTGGCAGCGATCAGCGCCAGGCGCGCCCGCTTGACGGTGTCGTCGTCCACCAGGATGCGCTCGGCGTCGTAGTAGCTGTGGTAGCTGGCCGCCAGGTCGCGCAGGTAGAAGGTGACGTCGTGCGGCGCCTCGCCCTCGGTGGCGGCGGTCAGCATCTCGGGGTATTTGGCCAGTTGCAGCATCAGCGCCTGGGCCTGCGGGCCGTGGAGCGCGGAAAGGTCGGCGTCCTGCAGGCTGGCCATATCGCCGCCCCAGGCCGTGAGCACCGAGCAGATGCGCGCATGCGCGTACTGCACGTAGTACACCGGGTTGTCGTTGTTCTGCTGCACGGCCAGGTCGACGTCGAAGGTGTACTCGGTGTCGGGCTTGCGGCTCAGGAGGAAGAAGCGCACGGCGTCCTTGCTGGTCCACTCGATCAGGTCGCGCAGCGTGACGTAGCTGCCCGCGCGCTTGCTGATCTTGACCTCCTCGCCGCCCTTGACCACGCGCACCATGGTGTGCAGCACGTAGTCGGGGTAGCCCTGCGGAATGCCCACGGCGGCCGCCTGCAGGCCGGCGCGCACGCGCGCGATGGTGCCGTGGTGGTCCGTGCCCTGGATGTTGACGACCCTGGAGTAGCCGCGCTCCCATTTGGTGATGTGGTAGGCCACGTCGGGCACGAAGTAGGTGTAGGTGCCGTCGCCCTTGCGCATGACGCGGTCCTTGTCGTCGCCGTAGTCGGTGGACCTGAGCCACAGCGCACCGTCCTGCTCGTAGGTGTGGCCGCCCGCGATGAGCTTGTTCACAGCCTGCTCGACACGGCCGCTGGTGTAAAGGCTCGATTCGAGGTAGTACTCGTCGAAATGGAGGTTGAAGGCCTGCAGGTCCTTGTCCTGCTCGTTGCGCAGGTAGGCCACGGCAAACTGGCGGATGTTGTCGTAGTCCTCCACGTCGCCATTGGCCGTGAACTCGCGGTCGTCGGCCTTGACGGTGGCCTTGGCCTTGAAGGCCTCGGCGATGTCGGCGATGTAGTCGCCGTTGTAGAAGTTCTTGGCCAGCGGGTTGTCGCTGTCGGTGGGCCAGCAGTCGTCGCCAGGCTTGAAGCCCTTGGCGCGCAGCTGCGTGCTCTTGGTGAGGGTGTCGATCTGCACGCCCGCGTCGTTGTAATAGAACTCGCGGTGCACGCTCCAGCCTTGCGTGGCAAACAGGTTGCTGATGGCGTCGCCGATCGCAGCCTGGCGGCCGTGGCCCACGTGCAGCGGGCCCGTGGGGTTGGCCGAGACAAACTCCACCAGCACGCGCTCGCCGCGCGCGGGCTGGCAGCCAAAGCGCCCGCCTGCGGCCAGCACTTCGCGCACCACTTCCTGCTTGGCAGCGGGCTTGAGGCGGATGTTCAGGAACCCAGGGCCCGCGATCTCGATGGCATCGGCCCAGCGCTGGTAGGCGGGTGTGGCCTCCAGCGCAGCCTTGAGCTGTTCGCCCAAGGCGCGCGGGTTGAGCTTGAGCGGCTTGGCCAGTTGCATGGCCGCAGTGCAGGCAAAGTCGCCGTGTGCGGCGACCTTGGGCGACTCGAACGCCGCCTTGGCACCTGCGCCGGGGGAAAGTTGTTCCAGCTCGGCCGCCAGGGCGGCGAGCAATTCGTTCTTGACGGAAAGCATCGCGGGATTTTACGGGGCCGTGGCGCCCAGCCCACGCCCGCCTCGCCATGCGTTGTGCGCAGAGCGCTTGTGTGTTGGAATTTCGCCAGCCCTTTTCACCACTCTGGAGAACCCATGAAGCAGCTTTTCACGTTCAGTGCACTGGCCCTGTCCCTGGCCCTGGGCAGCGCCCACGCCGCCGAAGAGAAGGCCCCCACCAAGCAGCAAGGCAAGATGGCCACCTGCAATGCAGACGCCAAGACCAAGGACCTCAAAGGCGACGAGCGCAAGGCCTTCATGAAGGAATGCCTCAGCAACAAACCCGCCACGCAGCAAGACAAGATGAAGACCTGCAACGCCGACGCCAAGGCCAAGACCCTCAAGGGCGACGAACGCAAGGCCTTCATGAGCGAGTGCCTGAAGAAGTAAACCGATCCCCCCGGCATGCGCCAGCGCCTGGGGAATGACCGTCAGCGCGTGCCCACGCCCCGCGCCAGGCACACGGCCAGCAGGACCACCACCACCATCAGGTGCGCAGACCACATCACCAGGCTGCGCGTGCGCCGCAGTGCATCGGCCGGGGGCAGGCTGCCCTGGGCGTCCAGTTCGCGGCGCCACGCACGGTAGCGCCGTGCGGCCAGCAACAGCAGCCCCAGCATGGCCACCAGCAGCGTGATCTTGGTGTGCAGCAGGGGCTGCGCCCAGTACCAGGCCACGCCCTTGACGCCCCAGAAGGTGCGCGCCAGCCCTGTGAGCAGCACCAGGCCGCCGGACACCAGGCTCAGCAGATTGACCCACACCAGGCGCCGGACCACGGCCGGGTTGATCCACTCGGCGCGGCACAGCGCGGTCTCGCTGGTCATGAAGGTGGCCAGCATCAAAAAGGCCATGATGTGGGCGTAGGCCAGAAAACTCTCGACGATCACGGTGCTAGCTTCCTTGGTTTGGGGTTTCGCCTCCTGCCGCCCGCGACCAGAAGGCGGGCTGGGCAAAGTGGTGGCGCAGAAAATCGATCCATAAACGAACCCGCAGCGGCAGGTGCTTGCGCTGCGGGAACAGCACGTAAATGCCGTTGGGCGGCGCGGCAAACTCCTCCAGCACAGCCACCAGCCGACCGGCGGCAATGTCGCCCTCCACCTCCCAGGTGCTGCGCCAGGCAATACCGTGGCCCGCCAGGCACCAGTCGTACAGCACCTGGCCGTCCGAGCAGTCCATGGGCCCCGCGGGCTTGAGGTGCACCACCTCGGCGCCACCGGCCTGTGTGGGCATGCGGAACGCCCAGCCCCGCGTCTGCGAGGCTTCGCTGGAGAGCGTCAGGCAATCGTGCTGCACCAGTTCGCTGGGGTGGCGCGGCGTGCCGTTGCGCTGCAGGTATTCGGGCGTGGCCACGCACAGGCGCCGGTTGTCGGCCACGCGCACGCTCACCAGCGACGAGTCGGGCAGGTCGCCCACGCGCACGGCGCAGTCAAAGCCCTCGGCTGCCAGGTCCACCACGCGGTCGCTGAGGTTGAGCGAGAGCGTCACCTCGGGCTGCTCGGCCAGGAACCGGGGCACCAGCGGCGCCACATGGCGGCGGCCAAAGCCTGCGGGAGCCGTCACGCGCAAATGGCCGTTGGCCCGCACGCCCCCGGCCGACACGCTGGCCTCGGCATTGGCCACGTCGGCCAGCAGGCGCTGGCAGTCTTCCAGAAAGGCGGCGCCTTCGTGCGTGAGGCTGATGCGCCGCGTGGTGCGCACCAGGAGCTTGACGCCCAGGTGCTCCTCCAGCGCATCCAGCCGCCGCCCCATGATGGCAGGCGCCACACCCTCGGCGCGCGCCGCTGCCGTGAGGCTGCCGCGCGTGGCCACCGACACGAAAGACTCGAAGGCCTTGAGCTTGTCCATGGGGGGGAATTATCGGGACAAAGCGCGCCCCCGTGCGCCGGAGCCCCCACGCGGCCCATGCCCATGGATTCAAAGCAAAATCAGCCTCCAGCGCCCGTCCATCAAGCGCTAGCAGCTATTATTTTTATAGCATTCAGCCCAGCAAGGTCTTGAGGAAACCCACCGTGCCGTAGCGCTGCACGGCGGTGTAGTGCTCTTGCGTGAGGGCCTGCACCATGGCGGCGTAGGCGTCGGCCAGTTCCGGGGCGATGCTGAAGTGGTCGTAGTTGACCACCACCGACACCCGCTGGCCCAGCCCGGCGAGCAGGCGGCGCACCTCGGCGTCGATGGCCACCACCGTGGCGCTGTCGCCCACGTGCAGCCCCGAAAAGTCGATGTGCAGGCGAAGGCGCGCGGCGTCGAGCACAAAGCGCTCGGCCAGGGGGCGGCTTTGCAGTTGCTCGCGCAGGCCGATGGGCTCTGGCGCAAACAGGCGCGCGTCCATGGCACGCAGGCCGGGGCTGATGCGCGGGCGAAAGGCCATGTGCGCCAGCACGTCGCGCTCCAGGTCGATGCCCGGCGCCAGTTCGATGAGTTCCAGCGCGCCCTGGGCGGGGTCGCCGGGGTCGGCCACCAGGCGGAACACGCAGCGCTCGGTCACGTACAGCACGCGCTGGCCGCGCCGCAGCGCCTCGGCCCCGCTGAAGGTGCGGTGCTCCACTGCGCGCACAAACTTGCGCGCCCCGCCCTCGTGCACGATACGCAGATGCCCTGCGTCCACCTGCACCTGCAGCGCGCCCGCCGTGAAGGTGCCGACGAACACCACCGTCTTGGCGTTCTGGCTGATGTTGATGAAGCCGCCCGCGCCCGCCAGCCGGGGGCCGAACTTGCTGACGTTGAGGTTGCCGTGCGCGTCGGCCTGCGCCAGGCCCAGGATGGCGATGTCCAGCCCGCCGCCGTCGTAGAAGTCGAACTGGCTGGGCTGGTCGATGATGGCCTGGGCGTTGACCGCCGCGCCGAAGTTGAGCCCACCGGCCGGGATGCCGCCGATCACGCCGGGCTCGGCGGTCAGCGTGACCAGGTCGATGATGCGCTCCTCGGCCGCCACGCTGGCCACGCCCTCGGGCATGCCGATGCCCAGGTTGACCACCTGGTGCGGGCGCAGCTCCTGCGCGGCGCGGCGGGCGATCACCTTGCGCTCGGTCAGCAGCATGGCGGGCACGCTGTCCATGGGCACGCGCAGTTCGCCCGAATAGGCGGGGTTGTAGGGCTCGGCAAAGGTCTGCGGGTGGTGCGCCGGGTCGGTGGCCAGCACCACGGCATCGACCAGCACGCCCGGCACCTTGACCTGGCGCGGGTTGAGCGAGCCGCGCTCGGCGATGCGCTCGACCTGCGCAATCACCACGCCGCCCGAATTGCGCGCTGCCATGGCGATGGCCAGGGCCTCCAGCGTGAGGGCCTCGCGCTCCATGGTGAGGTTGCCGTCGGGGTCGGCCGTGGTGGCGCGGATGATGCCCACGTGCACGGGAAACGCCTTGTAGAACAGGTAGTCCTCGCCGTCGATCTCCATGCGGCGCACCAGGTCCTCGGTGGTGCGCGCGTTGAGCTTGCCGCCGCCGTGGCGCGGGTCGACAAAGGTGTCCAGCCCCACGCGCGTGAGCGTGCCGGGCTTGCCCGCTGCAATGTCGCGCAGCAGGTGCGAGATCACGCCCTGCGGCAGGTTCCAGGCCTCGATCTGGTTCTCTACCGCCAGCTTCTGGATGCGCGGCACCAGGCCCCAGTGCCCGCCAATCACGCGGGCCAGCAGGCCGGGTTCGCCCAGGTGGTTGAGCCCCCGGTGCTTGCCGTCGCCCTGCCCCGCTGCATAGGCCAGGGTCAGATTGCGCGGCTGCTGCGTGGCGGCAAAGCGCTGGGCCAGCGCCACGGCTATGCCCTCGGCAAAGCCAATGCCCACGAAACCGCCGGTCACCACCGTGTCGCCGTCGTGGATGAGCATGACGGCGTCCTCCGCGCTGACGCGCTTGTCCCGGTGGCTGGAGCGCACCGCATAGGCCAGCGGTGCGAGCATGTGGTCGGCTTGGGGCTTCATGGTGTGGGCTGGGGGCGGAAGAAAAAGCCCATGCTACACGCCCTGCCAGCCCGGCACGCCGCTACCCGTGGCCCCCAAAGGCACGGCGCAGACCCGAAGGCCTGCGCCGCGTTATCGGCACCCGCAGGGAACCGTGCCGGTCAGGCCACAGCGCGGGCTGCCGCGCCCAGGGGCATTTCGGCCGGTGCAGCGGCTGGCGCCACGGCGGGGGCGGGCAGCGTTTGTCCATTGAGCGCGGCGGCCAGACGCTCAGAATCCAGCGCGTTTTCCCAGCGCGAGACCACCACCGTGGCCACGGCGTTGCCGATGAAGTTGGTCAGCGAGCGGCATTCGCTCATGAAGCGGTCCACGCCAAGGATGAGCGCCATGCCGGCCACGGGGACTTCGGGCACCACGGCCAGGGTGGCGGCCAGGGTGATGAAGCCAGCGCCCGTCACACCCGCAGCGCCCTTGGAACTGAGCATCGCCACCAGCAGCAGCGCCACCTGCTGGCCCAGCGACAGATCGGTGTTGGTGGCCTGTGCAATGAACAGCGCTGCCAGCGTCATGTAGATGTTGGTGCCGTCCAGGTTGAACGAGTAGCCCGTGGGCACGACCAGGCCCACCACCGACTTGCTGCAGCCGGCCTTTTCCATCTTCTCCATCAGCGAGGGCAGGGCCGACTCGGAAGACGAGGTGCCCAGCACCAGCATCAGCTCGGCCTTGAGGTAGCGGCACAGCTTGAGCACCGAGAAGCCGCACAGGCGCGCCACAGTGCCCAGGATGACCAGCACGAACAGCAGCGAGGTGATGTAGAACGAGCCTACCAGCCAGGCCAGGTTGACGAGCGAACCCAGGCCGAACTTGCCGATGGTGAACGCCATGGCGCCAAACGCACCCAGGGGCGCTGCCTTCATGACCAGGCCGACCACCTTGAACACCGGGGTGGTGAGGGCTTCCAGGAAGTTCAGCACGGGGCGGCCAGGCTCCCCCACCATGGCCAGGCCGATGCCGAACAGCACCGCCACCAGCAGCACCTGCAGGATGTTGTCGCCGACAAAGGGGCTGACCAGCGTCTTGGGGATGATGTCCAGCGCGAAGCCGGTGAGCGTCATCTCGTGCGACTTGGCCACATAGCTCTTCACGGCGGTCTGGTCCAGGTCTGCCGGGTTGATGTTCATGCCCGAGCCGGGCTGCACCACGTTGGCCACCACCAGCCCCACCACCAATGCCAGCGAGGAGAAGAACAGGAAATACGCCATGGCCTTGCCGAACACGCGGCCCACGGTGCTGAGCTGCGACATGCCCGCAATACCGGTCACGATGGTCAGGAAAATGACCGGGGCGATGATCATCTTGACCAGCTTGATGAAGGCGTCGCCCAGCGGCTTGAGCGCTGCGCCATAGGACGGCTCGAAGTGGCCCAGCAGCACGCCCAGGACAATGGCCAACACCACCTGGAAGTACAGTTGCCGGTAGAAAGGCAGCCGCTGTGTGGCTGCTGCGGGGGGGATGTGGGTGATCATGGAACGGCCTCCTGAAATCTCGGTCTGCACCGCCAGTGGTGCACCATGGGTGCCGTTTGTACCGCTGCAATTTGTTTCAGCCGATAACCTATTGGTATTAGGCAGGCCCTCATCCAGAGGGGAATCCTCCCAGAATCCAGGGTAAACACCTGGTTTGTGGTGCCAATGCAGCACACACTCCCCCGCACGTACGGCCTGCCGCATTGCCCCCATTCGCCAAGATCCACCATGTCCAGCCTGCGCCTTCGCACCTTCCGCACCCTGCTGATCCTGTTGGCAGGCACGGTGGCCAGCATGCTCGGGGCCGGGTTCTGGGCGTGGCAGCGGTCCCTGCACGCAGAGAGCGAAAGCGTGCAGCGCCAGCTCGCCCTGTACGGGCAGGCGCTGGCCCAGCGCATTGACCGCTACCGCACCCTGCCCGAGGTGCTGGCGCTGGACGCGCAGCTCCAGGACGCCCTGCGCCGCCCGCTGCGCCCGGCCGAGGTGGAACAGCTCAACCTCAAGCTGGAGCGCGCCAACGGTGCCAGCCAGTCCTCCACCCTCACCCTGCTCAACCGCGACGGCCTGGCGGTGGCGGCCAGCAACTGGCGCACGGCAACCAGCAATGTGGGCAAGGACTACAGCTTTCGCCCCTATGTGCAGCAGGCGCTGGACCAGGGGCGCGGCAGCTTCTACGGCATTGGCGTGACCACCGGGGAGCCGGGCTACTTCCTGTCGCAGGCCATCCACGATGACAGCGGGCGCACGCTGGGGCTGGTGGCCATCAAGATCGCACTGCAGGAGCTGGAGCGCGAATGGCTGCAGACGCCTGACATCGTGCTCGCCTCTGACGCGCACGGCGTGGTCTTCCTGGCCAGCCAGGATGCCTGGCGCTACCGCCTGCTGGAGCCGCTGGACGACGAGGAGCGGCGCGAGCTGAACGCCACGCGGCAGTATTCCGACCAGCCGCTGCGCCCGCTGGACCTGCGCGTGGACGACCACATGGACAACGGCGGCCGCCTGGTGCGCATACAGGCCGCACCCGACATGCCCGCCCCCCCTGGCCGCGTGCTGTGGCAAACGCAGCCCCTGGCCGGAACACCGTGGAAGCTGCACCTGGTGCACCAAACCCACAGCAGCGTGCTCGACAGCCGCTGGGCTGCGGCCTCCGGTGCGGGCGGCTGGCTGGCCGTGGCACTGCTGGTGCTGTTTGTACGCCAGCGCCAGCGCCTGGCCCGCCTGCGCCAGCGCAGCCGCCAGGAGCTGGAAACCGTGCTCAAGCAGCACGCCCAGGAACTGCGCACCGCACAGGACGGCATCGTGCAGGCCGCGCGGCAGGCGGACACGGGCCTCTCCCGCAGCCTGGAACACCTGCCGCAGGGCGTGGTCATCATCGACGCCGACCTGAACCTGGTGGCCTGGAACTCGCGCTACGTGCAGCTGTTCCGCTTCCCGGCCGACCTGATGCAGGTAGGCCGCCCCATTGCAGACCTGCTGCGCCACAACGCCCGCCGGGGACTGCTGGGCCCCGGCCCGGTGGAAGACGCCATCGAGCGGCGCCTGGCCCACCTGCGCAGCGGCACGCCCCACCTGCACGAAAGCGCCAAGGACGACGGCACCGTGCTGGAGATCCGGGGCAACCCGCTGCCCGAAGGCGGCTTTGTGACCAGTTACGCCGACATCACCAGCTACAAGAACGCAGCGCGTGAACTGCGCTCGCTGGCCGATGCGCTGGAGCAGCGCGTGGCCGACCGCACACGCGACCTGGACGCCGCCCGGCGCGAGGCCGAGCGCGCCAACCGCTCCAAAACCCGCTTTGTGGCCGCTGCCGTGCACGACCTGCTGCAGCCGCTGAACGCCGCGCGCATGTTCACCTCGCTGCTGCGCAGCCATTTGCACGACGACGCGGGCCGACACGCCGCCGACAGCATCGAAGGCGCACTGGCCGCGCAGGACGCCATCCTGGGCAGCCTGCTCGACATCTCGCGCATGGAATCGGGCCAGTTGGACGTGCACATCCACGACGTGGCCCTGGGCCCGCTCTTGCAGGTGCTGGCCCACAACTTCGGCGTACTGGCCGAAAGCCAGGGCTTGAAGCTGCACTGCGTGCCCACGCACGCCGTGGTGCGCACCGACGAGAACCTGCTGCGGCGCATCGTGCAGAACTTCGTTTCCAACGCCATCCGCTACAGCCGGCGCGGGCGCATCGTGGTGGGTTGCCGCCATGCCGGGGATCACCTGCGCATCGAAGTGCACGACCAGGGCCCCGGCATCCCCGAGGCGCTGCAGCGCGAGATCTTCGAGGAATTCCGCCGCCTGGACGAAGGCCGCGCGGACGACCGGGGCGCGGGCCTGGGCCTGGCCATCGTCGAGCGCCTGGGCCGCCTGCTGGGGCACGAGATCGGCCTGCGCTCGCAGCTCGGGCGCGGCAGCGTGTTCTGGGTCTGCGTGCCGCTGGGTGATGCGGCGGCCGTGCCGCCCGCCGCGCCCGATTCCAGCGCACCACAAACCGCTGACGACGCCCCCCTGCAAGGCTGCAGCGCCTGGGTGATCGAAGACGACGGCCCCACCTGCGCCGCCACCCAGGCCTTGCTGCAACGCTGGGGCTGCACGGTGCCGCTGGCCGGTGGTGCACGGCAAGCGCTGGAGCAAGCCCGCCCCGGCCAGGCGCCCCAACTGGTACTGCTGGACGTGCACCTGGGCGCAGGCCCCCTGGGGCCGGATGTCTATGCCGAACTGTGCCAGCGCTGGGGCCAGAGCCCCGCCGTGATCCTGGTCACCGCCGAACGCGACGCCACCCTGCGCCGCCAGGCGGCCGAGCGCGGCTGGGGCTTTCTGGCCAAGCCGGTGCGCGCACCCGCGCTGCGGGCGCTGGTGAGCCAAACGCTGCTGAGGATGCGCCAGGACACGCATCCAAATGCATAAACGCTATACTTTTTATAGCTATTTGCGCTTTACCGATGGGCGCCAGAGGTTTTTTTTATACAAACCACGCCCTCCATCCATCAGCCCGCTGCGCCGTCGTCCGCCTCCAGGCTTTTGACCAGCACCGCCGCCTGGGTGCGGCTGTAGCACGCGAGCTTTTTGAGGATGGCCGTGACGTGCACTTTCACGGTGTTCTCGGCCAGGCCCAGTTCTGCGGCAATCTGCTTGTTGAGCAGGCCGTCGGCCAGGCACAGCAGCACGCGGAACTGCTGGGGCGTGAGCTGCGCCAGGCGTGCGGCCAGTTCGGCGTCGGCCTCGGAGCGCTCGGACGCCATGGGTGGGAACCAGCTGCCGCCGTCGAGCACGGCAGCAATGGCGTCCCCCATGGCCTCGGCAGGCGCAGACTTGGGAATGAAGCCCGCCGCGCCAAACTGCTGCGCGCGGCGGATCACACGCGGGTGGTCGTTGGACGAGATGATGACCACGGGCAGCTCGGGGTACTCGCCGCGCACATGCAGCAGGGCCGAGAAGCCGCGCGTGCCGGGCATGCTCAGGTCCAGCAGCACCAGTTCCACCTCGGGGTGCTCCTGCAAGGCCTGGCCCAGCGTGGCGGCGCTGGCGGCCTCCAGCGTGCGGTACTGGGGCAGGCGCTCGCGCAGCACATGCAGCACGGCAGCGCGGAACAGGGGGTGGTCGTCGGCAACGAGGAGCGTGGGCTCGGGCATGGGGGGAGTCTGCCACGACATGGGGGCCTCTGCCAGGCCGTCGGCGTGCGGCGCCGGCCCAGTGGTCGGCGGCCGCCCAGCCTGCCTCGCCATGCGCTCAGCGCCCTTGAGCTTTGCAAAAAAGTCATTGGTTTTGAGATATTCAGGCTATTTATGCCTTCTCACATCTGCAATACAGTGCTGCCATGGCCCCAATGGCCCCATCTTCTTCACTGACTTCGTCCGAGGCTTACACCATGACCGACCGCACCACCGTCCAAGGCCTGCAAGTGGCCACCAACCTGTACCGCTTCATCGAAGACCAGGTGCTGCCCGGCACCGGCGTCGAGAGCGGCACGTTCTGGAAGGGTTTCGACGCCATCGTGTCCGACCTGGCCCCGCGCAACATCGCGCTGCTGGCCGAGCGCGACCGCCTGCAGACCGAGCTGGACACCTGGCACAAGGCCAACCCCGGCCCGATCAAGGACATGGTGGCCTACCGTGGCTTCCTCGAAAAGATCGGCTACCTCGTGCCCCAGCCTGCCGACGCGAAGATCACCACCGCCAACGTGGACGATGAACTGGCCACACAGGCCGGCCCGCAGCTCGTGGTGCCCATCCTGAACGCGCGCTACGCCCTGAACGCGGCCAACGCGCGCTGGGGCTCCCTGTACGACGCGCTGTACGGCACCGACGCCATCAGCGAAGAGGGCGGCGCCGAGAAGGGCAAGGGCTACAACCCGGTGCGCGGCGCCAAGGTGATCGCCTTCGCCCGCCAGGTGCTGGACGACAACGCACCGCTGGCCGCCGGTTCGCACAAGGACGCCACCGGCTACCGCGTGGAAGGCGGCCAGCTCGTGGTGCAACTCGCGGGCGGCAGCACCGGCCTGAAGGACCCCGGCCAGTTCAAGGGCTACCAGGGCGATGCGGGCAGCCCCTCGTCGGTGCTGCTGCAGCACAACGGCCTGCACCTGGACATCCAGATCAACCGCGCCACGCCCATCGGCCAGTCGGATGCGGCGGGCGTGAGCGACGTGGTGATTGAAGCCGCGCTCTCCACCATCCTCGACCTGGAAGACTCCGTGGCCGCCGTGGATGCCGACGACAAGCTGCTGGGCTACAGCAACTGGCTGGGCATCCTCAAGGGCACGCTGACCGAGTCGTTCGACAAGGGCGGCAAGACGCTCACACGCGGCCTTAACCCCGATCGCGTCTACACCGGCCCGAACGGCGGCCAAGTGGCCCTGCATGGCCGCAGCCTGATGTTTGTGCGCAACGTCGGCCACCTGATGACCAACCCGGCCATCCTCTGGAAGGACGCGCAGGGCCAGCAGCGCGAGATCCCTGAGGGCATCATGGACGCCGTGGTCACCACCACCATCGCGCTGCACGACCTGCAGGGCCATGGCGCGGGCGGCCTCCGCAACTCGCGCAAGGGCTCGGTCTACATCGTCAAGCCCAAGATGCACGGCCCCGCCGAAGTGGGCTTTGCCGCCGAGCTGTTCGGCCGCGTGGAAAAGCTCCTGGGCCTGCCCGACAGCACCGTCAAGCTGGGCATCATGGACGAGGAGCGCCGCACCTCGGTCAACCTCAAGGCCTGCATCGCCGCCGCCGCCAGCCGCGTGGCCTTCATCAACACCGGCTTCCTGGACCGCACGGGCGACGAAATGCACACCGCCATGCACGCCGGCCCCATGATCCGCAAGGGCGACATGAAGACCAGCGCCTGGATCCAGGCCTATGAGCGCAACAACGTGCTCGTGGGCCTGTCTTGCGGCCTGCGCGGCAAGGCGCAGATCGGCAAGGGCATGTGGGCCATGCCCGACCTCATGAAGGCCATGCTGGAGCAGAAGATCGGCCACCCCAAGGCAGGTGCCAACACCGCCTGGGTGCCCAGCCCCACGGGCGCCACGCTGCACGCCCTGCACTACCACCAGGTGAAGGTGAGCGACATCCAGATCGAGCTCGAGAAGATCGACGCCAACGCCGAGCGCGACAACCTGCTCACCGGCCTGCTGACCGTGCCCGTGTCTGCCCACCGCAACTGGAGCGACGAGGAAATCCAGCAGGAGCTGGACAACAACGCCCAGGGCATTCTGGGCTACGTGGTGCGCTGGGTAGACCAGGGCGTGGGCTGCTCCAAGGTGCCCGACATCAACGACATCGGCCTGATGGAAGACCGCGCCACACTGCGCATCAGCAGCCAGCACATGGCCAACTGGCTGCTGCACGGCGTGGTCAGCGAAGGCCGCGTGCGCGCCACCTTCGAGCGCATGGCTGCCAAGGTGGACCAGCAAAACAGCGGCGATCCGCTGTACCAGCGCATGCACGGGCGCTTTGCCGAATCCATGGCCTACCAGGCTGCCTGCGACCTGGTGTTCAAGGGCGTGGAACAACCCAGCGGCTACACTGAGCCGCTGCTGCATGCCTGGCGTCTCAAGCTCAAAGCTTCGGCGTGATCCGTCGCTATTGTTTTTATAGCTGCTCACGCTTTATCCATAAGCGCTAAGGCCAATTTTTCTTCATATCAGCGGCACCTGCGGGTGCCGTTTGTCTTTGGTGGGCCTACACTCTGTGGCACGTTCAAGCTTCGACACCATGACCGCACCCACTCCCGTTCCTACTGGAATCTGCCCTGGCTGCGGCCAGGCCAACCAGTGCGGCATGGCGGCGCCTGCTGAAGGTGCTGCAGATTTTGATTGCTGGTGCATGCACACCGAGATCAAGCCCGCGGCACTGGCCACCTTACCTGCCGATGAGCGGGGGCAGCGCTGCCTCTGCCCTTCCTGCGCACAAGGTGTTCAGCCTGTGCACAATGGCACATAGATCTTGGATCCTGTTTTCGGCTTTGCCTTTGGGAATTTCTCAATTCAACAAGTCATTGCATCTTCAGCCTTTTCCATTGGGAGCCGTTGCGCCATGTGCCAGTTACTGGGAATGAACTGCAACACACCGACCGATGTCGCTTTCAGCTTCACCGGTTTCTCCCAACGTGCCGGACGCACTGGCGACCACTGCGACGGGTGGGGTATCGCTTTCTTTGAGGATCGGGGCGTGCGCTTGTTTGTCGACCATGCCCGAGCGGTAGATTCGCCCATCGCAGATCTGATCCGCAACTACCCCCTCAAGAGCAAGAACGTCATCGCGCACATCCGCAAAGCGACGCAAGGGCCGGTCAGTCTGCAAAACTGCCATCCTTTCGTGCGCGAGCTCTGGGGACGTTATTGGGTGTTTGCGCACAATGGAGACTTGAAGGATTTTCGTCCCCGCCTGCATGCGCAGTTCAGGCCGGTAGGATCAACGGACAGCGAGCACGCATTTTGCTGGATGATGCAGGAACTGGCGAAATCACATGCCGATGTACCCTGTGTCGAAGAGCTCACACGCACACTGCGCGAACTGGCCGGAGCCATTGCACCCCACGGCACCTTCAATTTCCTGCTGTCCAATGGACAAGCGCTCTGGGCCCATGCATCCACCAACCTTTGTTATACGGAGCGCAGGCATCCTTTTGCGCAGGCGCACTTGTCGGACGAAGACCTGAGCATAGACTTTTCTCAGCACACAACGCCATCCGACCGGGTGGCTGTTGTCGTGACTGCACCACTGACCCGCAACGAGCCCTGGACGCCCTTTGCCCCAAATGAGCTCAAGGTCTTCGTGGATGGTGCCGCATTGGCGACCTAAGCCCTTTTGATGGCGATCTTCCGAAGAGTCGCCTTATTGATTTTCTGTTTCCCCAAGCAGAAGCGCCCCGCACGGATGAGGTGCGGGGCGCAGCTGGGCTGGAATAGGAGCCTGACGATGACCTACTTTCACACGGGGATCCGCACTATCATTGGCGCAAAGTCGTTTCACTGTCCTGTTCGGGATGGGAAGGAGTGGGACCAACTTGCTATGGTCGTCAGGCATAACTTGTTGCGTGCCAGAGTTTTGGTCTGGCTCGCGAATTCATAGAGTCTTATCAGATTGAATTTGATTGCGTGCTTGGCATAACAGACTGACGGTTAAGTCAAAGTTATAGGGTCAAGCCGCACGGGCAATTAGTACTGGTTAGCTCAAAGCATTACTGCTCTTGCACACCCAGCCTATCAACGTCCTGGTCTAGAACGACCCTTCAGGGGGGTCGAGCCCCCGGCAGATCTCATCTTGGAACGAGTTTCCCGCTTAGATGCTTTCAGCGGTTATCTCTTCCACACTTAGCTACCCTGCGATGCCACTGGCGTGACAACAGGTACACCAGAGGTGTGTCCACTCCGGTCCTCTCGTACTAGGAGCAGGCTTCCTCAAATCTGCAGCGCCCACGGAAGATAGGGACCAAACTGTCTCACGACGTTTTAAACCCAGCTCACGTACCTCTTTAAATGGCGAACAGCCATACCCTTGGGACCGGCTACAGCCCCAGGATGAGATGAGCCGACATCGAGGTGCCAAACACCGCCGTCGAT
>JACPUE010000021.1 GCA_016192425.1 Burkholderiales bacterium | reverse complement strand
GAGAGTTTTTTGCCCGTGCCCGCAAGGCGCGTCAAAGCGCCGCTGATCGAGGCGCAAAGCGCAGCCATAGCGCGGGCTATGGCGAGCATTTGCAACGACGAGCAGGGGTGTTTTGGCGTGCAAGGCGGGCATAGGCAAAAGACTCTCAGCCTCTCAGTGCCCCGCCTTGGCCACGGGCCGCAGGGGCCAGGTCAGCGCCAGCCACAGGGCCGCCAGCAGCGCCGTGGCGGCAAACAGTCCGGGCGTACCGGCCCAGCGCGCCAGCGCACCGCCCAGGCCGCCACCGGCAAAAAGCCCCAGCGACTGCAGCGTGTTGTAGACCCCCAGGGCCGAGCCGCGCAGGCTGCCCGGCGCCATGCGCGAGACCAGGCTGGGCTGCGTGGCCTCCAACATATTGAAGCCGCAGAAGAACACGAACAGCAGCGCCCCCAGGCCCCACAGCGATGGCACGCCGCCCCCCGCCGCCGCCATGCCCAGGCCCAGCTGCACCAGCAGGATCAGGCCGATGGACAGCAGCATGGCCGCGCGCAGGCGGCCGCGCCGCTCCATGGCCAGCAGGCCGCCCATGGCAATGACGGACAGCACCAGCGCAGGGAGGTACACCTGCCAGTGCGCGTTCTTGGGCAAACCGGCCTGCACCAGCATGGCGGGCACGGCCACCCACATGGCCATCTGCACGGTGTGCAGCACGAACACGCCAAAGTTCACCCGCATCAGGTCGGCGTTGCGCAGCACGTCGGCCAGGCGGCCGGGCGGCCCGTGCACGCTGTGGGATTGCTCCGGCGGCACGACCCACAGCACCGTGGCAATGCCCGCCACGGTGAGCCCGAAGGTCAGCCAGAACAGCCCCGACAGGCCGAACCGCGCCGCCAGCAGCGGCGCCGCCACCAGTGCCAGCGCAAACATGAGGCCGATGCTCATACCCACCAGCGCCATGGCCTTGGTACGCACGGTCTCGCGCGTCTGGTCGGCCAGCAGCGCGGTGACGGCGGCCGACACGGCGCCCGCGCCCTGCAGCGCACGGCCCAGCAGCAGGCCCATCAGGGTATCGGCCAGTGCGGCCCACAGGCTGCCCACGGCAAACACCAGCAGCCCTGCGACGATGACGCGCTTGCGCCCCCAGCGGTCGGACGCCAGCCCCAGCGGCAGCTGAAAAAAGGCCTGCGTGAGCCCGTACATGCCCATGGCCAGGCCGACGAGCGCCGGATCGTCGCCACCGGGATACTTGCGTGCCTCCAGTGCAAAGACGGGCAGCACCAGAAACAGCCCGAACATGCGCAGCGCGAAGATCAGCGCCAGGCTCACGCTGGAGCGGCGCTCCTGCGCGGTCATGGTGCTGGCATTGGGATGCGGGCGCCCCGGTGCGGCCGGGGCAACGGTCGGAGAAGCGGGCGAGGACACAGTGGGATCGGGCACGCAGAGAATGCGCCGCCAGTGCAGGCCTGGCGGCGCTGGTAAAAACCCTGATTGTCCGCGATCCGGTGCGGCTGGGTGGCGGGCTGCTTTCCAGAGCCCATTTGGCTATCATGGAGGGTTCCCCTTCTGGCGCACAGCGCCCTTTGCCGTGACCCCGTTGTCCCCCTCTTCCCCACCGCAAGACCCCGCCATGCTGGAGGCCGGGCGGCCGCTGGCCCAGGCGCTGCGCGCGCAGGCACACATCTGCATCCGCGGGGCGCGCACGCACAACCTCAAGAACATCGACCTGGACATTCCGCGCAACGCGCTGGTGGTGATCACCGGGCTGTCGGGCTCGGGCAAGTCCAGCCTGGCGTTCGACACGCTGTATGCCGAGGGCCAGCGCCGGTATGTGGAGAGCCTCTCCAGCTATGCGCGCCAGTTCCTGGGGCGGCTGGACAAGCCCGATGTGGACCTGATCGAGGGCCTCTCGCCCGCCATCAGCATCGAACAGAAGGCCACCAGCCACAACCCGCGCTCCACCGTGGGCACGGTGACCGAGATCCATGATTACCTGCGCCTGCTGTTTGCGCGCGCCGGCACGCCCTACTGCCCCGACCACGGCCTGCCCCTGCAGGCCCAGACCGTGAGCCAGATGGTGGACGCCGTGCTGGCCTTGCCCGAGGGCACGCGCCTGATGGTGCTGGCCCCGGTGGCGCGCGGCAAGAAGGGCGAGTTCACCGAGCTGTTTGCGCAGATGCAGGCGCTGGGCTATGTGCGCTTTCGGGTGGACGGGCAGACCTGCGAGCACGAAAACCTGCCCGCGCTCAAGAAGACCGAGAAGCACGACATCGACGTGGTGATCGACCGCGTGAAGGTGCGCAACGACCTGCAGCAGCGCCTGGCCGAGAGCTTCGAGGCCGCCCTGCGCGTGGGCGCCACCGAGGGCCACGGCCGCGTGCTGGCGCTGGAGATGGATTCGGGCCAGGAGCACCTGTTCTCCTCGCGCTTTGCCTGCCCGGTGTGCAGCTACGCGCTGGGCGAGCTGGAGCCGCGCCTGTTCTCGTTCAACTCGCCGCAGGGCGCCTGCCCCAGCTGCGACGGCATCGGCCAGCAGGAGGTGTTCGACCCTGCGCGCGTGGTGGCCTTCCCGTCCCTGAGCCTGGCCAGCGGCGCCATCAAGGGCTGGGACCGGCGCAACGGCTACTACTTCGCCATGCTGGAGAGCCTGGGCGCGCACTACGGCTTTGACGTGGAAGCGCCGTTCGAGTCGCTGCCCACCAAGGTGCAGGACGTGGTGCTGCACGGCTCGGGCACCGAAGACATTGCGTTCCGCTACATCCTGGACAGCGGTGCCCAGAAGGGCAAGGCCATCGTCAAGCAGCACCCCTTCGAGGGCATCCTGCCCAACATGGCGCGGCGCTACCGCGAGACGGACTCGGTCGTGGTGCGCGAGGACCTGGCCCGCTTTCGCAGCACCCAGTCCTGCCCCGACTGCCAGGGCACGCGCCTGCGCCGCGAGGCGCGCCATGTGCGCGTGGGCGAAGGCGCCCAGGGGCGCACGCTGCACGAGGTGAGCCACCTCACGCTGCTGGACGCGCAAACCTGGTTCGAGCAGTTGCAGCTCAGCGGCGCCAAGGCCGAGATCGCCGACAAGGTGGTGCGCGAGATCGGTGCGCGGCTGCGCTTCCTCAACGACGTGGGCCTGACCTACCTGAGCCTGGACCGCAGCGCCGAAACGCTCAGCGGCGGCGAGGCCCAGCGCATCCGCCTGGCGAGCCAGATCGGATCGGGCCTGACCGGCGTGATGTACGTGCTGGACGAGCCCAGCATCGGCCTGCACCAGCGCGACAACGACCGCCTCATCGCCACGCTCAAACACCTGCGCGACATCGGCAACAGCGTGATCGTGGTGGAGCACGACGAGGACATGATGCGCGCGGCCGACGAGGTCATCGACATGGGGCCAGGCGCTGGCGTGCACGGCGGCCGCGTGGTGGCGCAGGGCAGCTTCGAGGCCGTGCGCCAGCACCCGCAATCGCTCACCGGGCAGTACCTTGCGGGCACCCGGCGCATTGCCGTGCCTGCGCAGCGCACGCCCTGGCTGCCGGTGGTGGCGGCCCCGGCGCCCGAGGCCAAGCCCAAGTCGCGCTTCCCAGTCAGCGAGGCCAGCCGCAAGCGTGCCGAGCGCATGGCCGAACACGAGGCGCGCCAGGGCCCGCTGCAGGTGCTGCGCGTGCTGGGCGCCACGGGCAACAACCTCCAGAGCGTGAGCGTGGACTTCCCCGTGGGCCTGCTCACCTGCGTGACGGGCGTATCGGGCTCGGGCAAGAGCACGCTGGTGAACGACACGCTGCACAAGGCCGTGGCGCGCCAGCTCTACCGCGCGCACGACGAACCGGCGCCGCACTTGGGCCTGGAGGGCATCGAGTACTTCGACAAGGTCATCAACGTGGACCAGTCGCCCATCGGCCGCACGCCGCGCAGCAACCCGGCCACCTACACCGGCCTGTTCACCCCCATCCGCGAGCTGATGGCCGAGGTGAACACCGCGAAGGAGCGCGGCTACGGCCCGGGGCGCTTTTCCTTCAACGTGGCGGGCGGGCGCTGCGAAGCCTGCCAGGGCGACGGCATGGTGAAGGTGGAAATGCACTTCCTGCCCGACGTGTACGTGCCCTGCGACGTGTGCCACGGCCAGCGCTACAACCGCGAGACGCTGGAGGTGCAGTGGAAGGGCCGGAACATCGCCCAGATCCTGGACCTGACGGTGGAGGACGCCGCAGCCTTCTTCAAGGACGTGCCGACCATCGCGCGCAAGCTGCAGACGCTGCTTCAAGTCGGCCTGAGCTACATCCGCCTGGGCCAGAGCGCGACCACGCTCTCGGGCGGCGAAGCGCAGCGCGTGAAGCTGGCGCAGGAGCTGTCCAAGCGCGACACCGGCCGCACGCTCTACATCCTGGACGAGCCCACCACCGGCCTGCACTTTGCCGACATCGACCTGCTGCTCAAGGTGCTGCACCAGCTGCGCGACGCGGGCAACACCATCGTCGTCATCGAGCACAACCTGGACGTCATCAAGACGGCCGACTGGCTCATCGACATGGGGCCCGAAGGGGGCGCGGGCGGGGGCACCGTGGTGGCGCAGGGCACGCCGGAAGAAGTGGCGGCCCATCCGGCCAGCCATACGGGGCGGTATCTGGCACCGTATCTGGCAGGACAGAAGATTTGAATCAAATTTGGCTCTGGCGCTTGTCCATCAAGCGCCATTAGCTATTGTTTTGATAGCATTTATCGCCCCAGCTTCTGCGCCACCACCGCATCCAGCGAGGCCATGAACCCTTCCACCGCGCGGGTGTAGTCGCTGTCCAGGCCCAGCTCGGCGTTGACTTCGCCGTGCGTCAGGGGCTGGGGCAGCACCTCGGCGCGGCCGCCCTGGGTGTGCACGTGCCGGGCCATGGCCTGCGCCTGCAGGCAGGGCTGGTCGGGCCGCTCGGTGGAGCAGACGAACTGGTAAGGCGGCGCGCCGCTCACCCACTGGTGGAAGGGCGACATGGCGTGCCAGTACACCGGGTTGGTGCCAAAGGCGTCGTCGTACAGCGGCAGGTGCGGCGCGCGCATGAACTGCGGCACGTTGAGCATGGCGCTGTCCAGCGACACGGCGCCCAGCCAGGGCCAGGCGCCCAGGCGCTGGGCCAGCGCGGGCTGGGCGTTGATGAGCGACACCAGGTGCGCCCCGGCCGAGTGGCCCATCAGGATGAAGCGCCCCGCGTCGCCCCCCCACTGCGCTGCCTGCTGCTGCGCGGTGGCCAGGGCCTGGGCCACGTCCTGGGCCTGCTGGGCGACAGGGGTGTCGGGCAGAAGGCGGTAGTTCACCGAAACAAATATCAGCCCGCGCGGCACCCAGCGGGCGACCTTGTTGTCCACCACGCGGCCCATGGCCTTGTCCCCGTTGCGCCAGCCCCCGCCGTGCACCATGAAAATCACCGGCGTGCGCATACCGCTGGGATTGGGCGCGCTGCTGCTGGGCAGGTAGATGTCCATGCGCTGGCGGGCGTCGGGGCCGTAGGGCACATCGGCAATTTTCTGCACGCCAGGGGGCAGGGGTGCGGCTGTGGCCTGCGCACGCTCGGCCAGCTTGGCGCGCAGCCCCTGGGCCTGGGCCGGGGTGCCCACGCCGATGGCGGCCAGGAGCAAGGTGCCGCACAGCGCAGCGCGTGCCTTGTTTCCAAACATGGGGGAAATGAGGGACATGGAAAACCTCCTGTGGTGAAAACGGGAAAACACCTGGCCAGCCAAGAGCAGGGTGGAGAGGGTGTGAATGTGAGACATGTGCTCCGGTGAACCATGGCGCCATGGTGCCCCCACCGCCGCGCCGCTGTGTGGCGCAGGCGTTGCAAGTGATGACAAAGCATGACAAACCCTCCCGGCACTGGTCATGCCCTGTCATGATTCGGCTTCAAAGCCATGACTGAAACGATTGCCCGCATCCTGGTGGCCGATGACGAGCCCGACCTGCGCGCGCTGCTGCAGCGCTACCTCAGCGACCAGGGCTGCCTGGTGCGCACGGCGGAGGCCGCGCCCGCGCTGGAGCGCCTGCTGGCGCGCGAGCATTTCGACGTGCTGGTGCTGGACGTGATGATGCCCGGCGAGGACGGCCTGTCCGTCTGCCGCAGGCTGCGCGCGCAGGGCGAGACCATTCCCATCCTCATGCTCACGGCGCGCGGCGATCCGGTGGACCGTGTCGTGGGGCTGGAGATGGGCGCCGACGACTACCTGCCCAAGCCCTTCAACCCGCGCGAGCTGCTGGCCCGCATCCAGGCCCTGGTGCGGCGCCAGCGCCTGCTGGGCGCCCACACCGCACCGCAGGCGGGTGGCGACGTGCTGCGCTTTGGCGACTGCACCCTGCACCTGGCAGCCCGGCGGCTGGAGCGCGCCGGGAACGAAGTGCCCCTGAGCACCGGCGAATTCGCCCTGCTGCAGGCGCTGGCGCGCCATCCCCACCGCCCGCTGGGGCGCGACCGCCTGCTTGCCCTGGCCTACGGCCCCGGCCACAGCGCCACGGACCGCAGCATCGACGTGCAGGTGATGCGCCTGCGCAAACTCATCGAGGCCGACCCCGCCCAGCCGCGCCACCTGCGCACCGTGTGGGGCGTGGGCTATGTGTTTGTGCCCGATGCCTCGGGGCCCGGTGCCGGGGCCGCGCCATGACAGCTGCTGCCGCCACCGACCGCACCCGCTGGCCGCGCACCCTGCTGGGGCGCCACCTGGGGCTGCTGGTGCTGCTCATCGTGGCCGGGCAACTGTGCGCAGCGGCGCTGGTGCGCCAGTGGGTGATCCAGCCGCGCATCACACAGGCAGCGCAGGGCGTGGCGGCGCAGGTGGCGGCGCTGCGCACAGGGCTGCAGGCGCTGCCCGCAGCGCAGCGCGCCGCATTTGTGGAACGCTTCAACGGCGCCGTGGCGCAGCGCACGGCCCCGGTGCCCGGCACACCGTGGCGCGCCCGGCCCTCGCGCATGGAGCAGCGCTTTCTCGACGCGCTGGCGCAGCAACTGCCTGCCGCCGAGGGCGCAGCGCCCCCCCCCTGGCGGCGCGATGCCCAGGGCACGCTGTGGGTGCAGGTGGCCGCCGATGGTGCTACGCACTGGCTGCGCCTGCCTGCGCTGTTCCCGCTGCGCGAAGCCACGGGGGCATGGATGGCATCGGTGGCGCTGGGCCTGCTGCTGGCGCTGGTGGGCGTGTGGCGCCTGCAGCGCCGCCTGGCCGCGCCGCTGCAGCAGGTGGTGCAGGCCGCCCAGGCCCTGGCCCAGGGGCAGGAGCCCCCGCGCCTGCCCGAGCAAGGCCCGCACGAACTGGCCACCGTGGGCCGCAGCTTCAACCACATGGCGCAGGCCCTGGCCCAAGCCGAGCGCGAGCGCGCGCTCATGCTCGCCGGGGTGTCGCACGACCTGCGCACCCCGCTGACCAAGCTGCGCCTGGCCGTGGAAATTTCCAGCCCGCGCCTTGACGCCGACCTGGCGGCCAGCATGGCGCGCAGCATCGAGGCCATGGACGGCATCGTCGGCCAGTTCCTGGACTTTGCCCGCCTGGGCGAACACGAAGCCCCGGCGCACGAATCGCTGGACGCGCTGGCCACCGCCGTGGCCCAGGCGCAGGCCGACCACGGCCGCGCCCTGGGGCTGGAACTGGCGGGCGTGCCGCCCTGCGCCGTACAGCCCCAACTGCTGCGCCGCGCCCTGGACAACCTGGTGGAAAACGCCTGGCGCCACGGCGCGCCGCCCGTGCTGCTGCGCACCGGCCAAGCGCCGGGGCAGGTGTGGATCGAAGTGCAGGACCACGGCAGCGGCGTGCCTGCCGACGACCTGGCACGCATCCGCCAGCCCTTTGCGCGCGGCAACGCCCAGGCGCGCAGCGGCGCACCCGGCGCAGGCCTGGGCCTGGCGATTGCCGAGCGCGCAGCACGCGCCCACGGCGGCCGCCTGGAGCTGGACAGCGCCCCCGGCCAGGGCCTGCGGGCACGGCTGAGCCTGCCGGTGTGAGGGCAGCGCGGAACCCGCCTCTGCCTTGGGGCGGTTACACCGAGAGCGCTGCCTCCACGTCGCCCGCCAGCTTGGCGGGCGTGTCCTGCGGGGCGTAGCGGCGGATGACCTGGCCGTCCTTGCCCACCAGGAACTTGGTGAAGTTCCACTTGATGGCCTTGCTGCCCAGCAGGCCAGGGGCCTCGGCGCAGAGCCAGCGGTACAGCGGGCTGGCCTGCGCGCCGTTGACATCGACCTTGGCCATCATCGGAAAGCTCACGCCGTAGTTGAGCTGGCAGAAGCTGGCGATCTCGCCGTTGCTGCCGGGGTCCTGCCCGGCAAACTGGTTGCACGGAAAGCCCAGCACCACCAGGCCCTGGCTGCCGTAGCGTTGGTGCAGTTCTTCCAGCCCGGCAAACTGGGGCGTGAAGCCGCAGGCGCTGGCCGTGTTGACGATGAGCATCACCTTGCCTTCGTACTGGCGCAGCGGGACGGTGCGGCCGTCGATGGTCTGGGCGTCGAAGTCGTAAACCGTGGACATGGCGGGCCCCTGTGCAGTGGAAAGGCCACCATGCTAGCCGCGCCGCAACACATGCGCAGAAGTGGCCGCAGATTCCTGCACGCCAGGCCGGGATACCCCCTGCAGGCGTGGTACCTTTGCGTACCTTTCCCGTCTGCACGCACCATGCCCATCCACGTCGCCGCCCAGCGGCAAATCTTCGTCGGCCAACCCGTCACCATTGAGGGCGTCGCCCCCCAGGGCCAGTTCAGCGCGGTGTTCGAGGACGATGGCGAGACCGGCTACTTCTATGCGCTGGACCGCGCCATCAAGAACCAGCCCATCCAGGACGCCGTGCACATCTACAACGTGCAGAGCGTGACCGACCGGGCGCAGCCCTCCACCGTCAAGGTCGGCTGGTCGGCAGACTTCCGCAAGGCGGTGCTGCTCATCAACGACTACCCGCACGCAGTGTTCGACTTTGAAGCCCAGCAGGGCTATTGCCGCAGCGGCTTTCCGCCGCCCGGCGTGGGCCCCTGGTCGCAGGACGGCCACGACTGGAACGAGGCCTGCATCGCGCTTTTTGTCTGAAATTTCCGCTTTGCGCTTGTTCTTGCTGCGCAAGCAGCTATCAAATTTATAGCAAAAGCATCAGTGGTGCGTATCCTGCCGTGCCAGGTGCAGCAGGTGCTCCAGCTCCTCGGCATGGCGGTTGCAGTTGTGGCAATGCCAGCGCTGGATCAGCCACATCATGCCCGCCACCGCCAGGCCGAAGGCGGTGATGGCGCCAAACACCGACAGGCCCAGCTTGAGCGACAGGCTGTAAAACGCGCCCAGGCCCAGGATGCAGGCCTGTTCGTTGAAGTTCTGCACGGCAATCGAGCGGCCCGCGCCCATGAGGTTGTGGCCCCGGTGCTGCAGCAGCGCGTTCATGGGCACCACCAGGAAGCCGCCCAGCCCCCCCAGCAGGATGAGGAAGGGCACGGCGACCCGGATGTCGCGGCTGAAGACCATCAGGATCAGCAGCAGCCCCATGCCGATGCCCAGCGGAATCACCCTGGTGGCCATGTCCAGGCGCATGCGCAGCGAGGCCACCACGGCGCCCACTGCCGTGCCGATGGCCACCACGCCGGTCAGCGCCGAGGCCTTGGTGGTGTCGTACTCCAGCGCCACGGCGGCCCAGGCCAGCACGATGAACTTGAGGTTGCCGCCCGCACCCCAGAACAGCGTGGTGGTGGCCAGCGAGATCTGGCCCAGCCTGTCATGCCACAGGCGGCTGTTGCACGACCAGAAGTCGCCCAGCAAGGCCTGCGCATCGCGCGGCATGGGGCGCATCTCCACACCGGTGTGCGGAATGCGTGTGTTGAACCAGGCCGCCAGCACATACACGGCAATGAGCGCGGCGATGGCCGCCTCGGCAGGGCTGTCCACACCCGTATCGACCAGCGGCAGGTCAAAGCTCAGCAGGATGCCGGAAAGGTGCTGGCCCACGAGCTGGCCGCCCAGCAGCATCCCCAGAATGATGGAGGCGATGGTGAGCCCCTCGATCCAGCCATTGGCCCGCACCAACTGCGAGGCCGGCAGCAGCTCGGTCAGGATGCCGTACTTGGCGGGCGAATAGGCGGCCGCGCCCAGGCCAACCACAGCGTAGGCAATCAGCGGGTGCGAGCCAAACAGCATCATCAGGCAGCCCAGCACCTTGATGGCGTTGCTGACAAACATGACCCGGCCCTTGGGCAGCGCATCGGCAAACGCGCCCACGAAGGGCGCCAGCACCACATAGAACAGGGCGAACATGGGCACCAGCGCGGCACGCTGCCACTCGGGGGAGCCGTCGGTGCGCAGCAGTTCCACCGCCGCCACAAACAATGCGTTGTCGGCCAGCGAGCTGCAAAACTGCGCCGACATGATGGTGTAGAAACCGCGCTTCATCGAGTGGCAGGAGGCCGCCATCAGCGGGGCTGATGGCAGATTAAATCAGGGGACCGGAATTTGTGACAGGCGGTTATAACACGCGGATTCCAGCGCCTGGGTGCCAGAATCCCCTTCCACACCAAAGCCCGCACCTCCCGCCATGCCCCGTCCCATTCTTGCCACCATCCACACCACGGCCCTGCAGCACAACCTGGCGCGGGCGCGGCAGGCCGCACCCGATGCGCGCGTCTGGGCCGTGGTCAAGGCCAATGCCTACGGGCACGGCATCGAGCGCGTGTTCGAGGCCTTCCGCGCCGCAGACGGCTTTGCCCTGTTGGACCTGCAAGAAGCCGAACGCATCCGCCACCTGGGCTGGCGCGGCCCCATCCTGCTGCTCGAAGGCGTGTTCGAGCCGCGCGACCTGGAACTGTGCTCGCGCCTGGGCCTGTGGCATGCCGTGCACTGCGACGCCCAGATCGACTGGCTGGCCGCGCACAAGACGCAGATGCCGCACCGCGTGTTCCTCAAGATGAACTCGGGCATGAACCGCCTGGGCTTCACGCCCAAACGCTACCGCGCCGCCTGGGCGCGCCTGAACGCGCTGCCGCAGGTGGAGGAAATCTCGCTCATGACGCATTTTTCCGACGCCGACGGGCCGCGCGGCATCGCCCACCAAATGGCCGCCTTTGCCCTGGCCACGCGCGACCTGCCCGGCGAGCGCAGCGTGTGCAACAGCGCCGCCACGCTGCGCCATGCGCAGGACGCACAGGTGCGCGCCGACTGGGTGCGCGCAGGCATCCTGCTGTACGGCGGCGCGCCCGACCACCCCGAGCGCCGCAGCGCGGATTGGGATCTGCAACCCGGCATGACCCTGTCCACCCGGTTGCTGGCGGTGCAGGAGCTGCAGCCCGGCGCCACCGTGGGCTACGGCTCCTCCTTCACTGCCGACACCCCCATGGCCCTGGGCGTGGCCGCCTGCGGCTACGCCGACGGCTACCCGCGCCACTGCGGCACCGGCACACCGGTGCTGGTGGACGGCGTGCGCACCCGCACCGTGGGCCGCGTGAGCATGGACATGCTGGCCGTGGACCTCACGCCGCTGCGCGCTGCAGGCCTGCAAGCCGGCCCGGGCAGCGAAGTCACACTGTGGGGCCGCTCCAGCCAGGGTGCGGTGCTGCCCATCGACGAGGTGGCCCAGGCGGCGGGCACCATTGGCTACGAACTGATGTGCGCGCTGGCCCAGCGCGTACCCGTGGTGGTGGAAGGCGACGCATGAAGCGCCCCGCAAAGCCCCAGCGCAGCGGCTGGCGCACCCTGCGCCTGACCGAACGCGAACAGATGGCGCAGACGCTGCAGCAGCGCCACAGCCTGCACTGGCACGGGCTGTGCATTGGCAGCCTCACGCTGCTGGGCATGCTGCTGGCCGCATGGCTGCAAAAGACGCTGGGCGTGCACCTGCTCTCGGTGCGCTACGCGGTCACGCTCAGCGTGGGCTACCTGGTGTACCTGCTGGTGCTGCGCCTGTGGGCCGCACGGCTGGTGCAGCCCGCGGGCGGCGGCAAGGACAGCCGCTGGGACGCAGCGGACGCCCTGGATGCGGGCGATGTGGCGCTGGATGTGGTCGATCTGGCCCGCTCCGCAACCCGGGTGCGCCCCAACCTTCCCATGCCCACGGGGGGCGGGGGCGGCAGCTCGGAAGCCCTGGACGGCGCCGCCCAGGGCCTGGGCGACCTGGCCGGGAGCGCGCTGGACGGCCTGGGCAGCGCCGACGAAGGCGCCGTGGTGGTGGTGCCGGTAGTGGCTATTTTTGCCATCGTCGCGCTGCTGGTCATGGGCGCGGGCTCGCTGGCGCTGCTGTTCTTTGGCTGGGACGTGCTGCTGGCCGTGGCCGTGGAGCTGGCGTTCTCGGTGGCCACCGCCCGCGTGGCCATGGACGTGGAGCGCGCGGGCTGGCTCAGCGCCGCCGTGCGCCTGACCTGGAAGCCCCTGCTGGGCGCGCTGCTGTGCGCCGTGGCACTGGGCGCCACCATCGACCATTTCATGCCCCAGGTCGATTCACTGCCCGAAGCCGTGCGCCTGCTGCGCCACAAGTAATCCATCTCGCATCCACCGAAGGCGAGCAAGGCCCGCAGGCCCTGGGCCTGCCCGCCGCACGCCTGCACCGCAAGCTGCTCCAGATGCGCTGAAGGGGTCGTCCGCCTAGGGCGAACCCGCATTCACGCCGGGGCGGGGCTGCCCCATGCTGGTGCCTGTGCGCCGGGCGCTCCGGCGCCCGAGCCGCCCTGCCATCGCCATGCCCTCCTCCAGCCCCACCACCGATCACACGCTTCCCCCAGGCACGGTGCTGACGCTGCAGCAGCGGCGCCTGCAGCAGATCCTGTGGGCCGTGCTGGCCACCTTTGGCACGGCAGCGCTGACGAGCTTTTCCAAAAATGACTACGCCAGCGTGGCCCTGGAACTGGCGGCTGTGGCGTTGCTGTGCCTGGCGTATCGGTGGAACCAGCAGGGCGCGCTGGCAAGGGCGTCCCAGCTGATGCTGGGCACGCTGACGGCGGGCATTTTTGCGCTCATGGCCACGGGCGCTGGCTTGTACGACGAGGGCACGCTGGCGTTTCCAGCCATCCTTCTGTTTGCGGGCATGTTTGGCAACCGCCGCATGCTGCTGGTACTGATGGCCTGGCAGCAGGGAGCGCTGGTGCTGATGTTCGTGCTGCACCAGGCCGGTGTGATCCGCGCGGTTGAGGCACCTGTGGATCTGCAGCGCCTGGTGATGATGGTGACCATCATGGCGGCCATCGGCTTTTTTGTCTGGCTGCTCACGGGCGACCTGCAACGCACCCTGGCGCAGCTCGCGTCTGAAAAGGAAGCGCTGGCCCAATCCCTTGAACGCATCGACGTGCTGGCACACCGCGACACCCTGACCCAGCTGCCCAACCGCACCCTGGCCAAGGACCGCCTGGAGCAGTTGCTGCTGCAGGCCCGGCGCGACCAATGCATGGTGGCTGCGCTGTACCTGGACCTGGACAACTTCAAGACGGTGAACGATTCGCTGGGCCATGCCGCCGGAGACGAGCTGCTGTGCCTGGTAGCCGAGCGGCTGGGCTCGGGCCTGCGCGAATGCGGCACGGTGGCGCGGCTCTCGGGCGACGAGTTCCTGATCCTGCTGGGCGGCATCCACACCGAGGAAGCCGTGGCCGCCAGCGCAGCGCGCGTGCTGCAACTGCTGGCCCAGCCCTTCCGGCTGCAGGGGCTGGATGTGGTGGTGACCACCTCTCTGGGCATTGCCGTGGCCCCGCGCGACGGCTCGGACGTGGACGAGTTGCTCAAGAACGCCGACCTGGCCATGTACCGCGCCAAGGACTCGGGGCGCAACGCGTTCCGCTTTTTTGACGCCAGCATGAACGAAAACGTGGTCGAACACCTGCACATGGCCTCGGGCCTGCGCACGGCACTGGCGCGGGGGGAGCTGCAGGTGCACTACCAGCCGCAGTTCGACCTGCACAGCGGCCGCATCATCGGCGCCGAGGCGCTGGTGCGCTGGAAGCACCCCACGCTGGGCTTCATGCCGCCGAGCAAGTTCATCCCCGTGGCCGAGCGCACCGGCCTCATCAACGAGGTGGGCGCCTGGGTGCTGAACCGCTCCTGCCTGGACGCCAAAGCCTGGCGCCTGCGGGGGCTGGGGGAGCTGACGGTGGCGGTCAACGTGTCGCCCCTGCAGTTCCACCGCGACAACATCGAGCACGAAGTGGCCAACGCGCTGGCCGCCTGCCAGCTGCCCGCCAGCGCGCTGGAGCTGGAGCTGACCGAGTCCCTGCTGGTGGCCGACGCGCACCACCTCAGCGAAGTGCTGCAGCGCCTGCGCACACTGGGCGTGCAGATCGCCATTGACGACTTCGGCACCGGCTACTCCAACCTGGCCTATCTGCAACGCTTTGCGGTGCACCGGCTCAAGATCGACCAGTCCTTTGTGCGCCGCATGGGCAGCAGCACGCACGACGAGGGCATCGTGCGCGCCATCATCGAAATGGCCCACTGCCTGGGCCTGCAGGTGGTGGCCGAAGGCGTGGAAGACGCGGCCATGCTGCGCAAACTGCAGGGCTTTGGCTGCGAGTTCGGCCAGGGCTTCCACTGGTCGCCCGCGCTGCCCGCCGACGGTTTTTGCGCGTTTGTGCAAAGGCACCAGGGCACGGCTGGGTTGACAGGCTGAGCGCGCCCTCCCTCAGGGCAGGCCAGCGCACCTGCACCGTGTGCTATATTTTTGATAGCTGCCAGCGCTTACCCCATAAGCGCCAGATGCCATTTTTACCCAAACCCAGCCTTTTCTGCCGCCATGCCCCAGTTTGCCGCCAACCTGAGCCTGATGTACACCGAGCTGCCTTTTCTGGAACGCTTTGGCGCCGCTGCGCGCGACGGCTTTGGCGGCGTGGAATACCTGTTCCCCTACGGCCACGAACCCGCGCTGCTCGCCGCGCAGTTGCGCGCGCACGGCCTGCGCCAGGTGCTGTTCAATGCGCCGCCCGGCGGCCTTGCGCGCGGCGCCATGGCGCAGGCCTGGGACCAGGGCATGCGCGGCACCGCCGCCCTGCCGGGGCGCGAGGCCGAATTCCGCGCCGGGGTGCTGGAGGCGCTGCACTACGCCCAGCAGCTGGACTGCCCGCGCATCCACCTGATGGCGGGCTGCGCCCCCGAGGGCGCCGACCCCGCCGCCTGCCGCCAGACCTACGTGGACAACCTGCGCTGGGCCGCCGCGCAGGCCGGTGCCTGCGGGCGCGAGGTGCTGATCGAGCCCATCAACCCGCGCGACATGCCCGGCTACCTGCTGCAGCGCCAGGACGACGCGCACGCCGTGCTCGACACCGTGGGCTCGCCCCACCTCAAGGTGCAGATGGACCTGTACCACTGCCAGATCGTCGAAGGCGACCTGGCCACCAAGCTGCGCCGCTACCTGCCCACGGGCCGCGTGGCCCATGTGCAGATCGCAGGCGTACCCGAGCGCCATGAGCCCGACCAAGGCGAAGTGCACTACCCCTACCTGTTCGCGCAGATCGACGCACTGGGCTACCGCGGCTGGATCGGCTGCGAATACCGCCCGCGCGCAGGCACCTCGGCCGGGCTGGGCTGGCGCATGCCATCAGCGCAGTAAACGGCAGGCGACTGCCGCACCGGGAGGCAGCTGACGCAGCGGTATCCGGGAATGTGCGCTTGCTCCGGAGCGATGGGTTCTCGTACATTATTGACGTTACGTCAATTTACGCTGCATTTTGTTACGTCAAGGAGATGACCATGCGGAACCCCTCTGCTGACAACCGCTCGGTCGCGCGCCGCATCACCTTGCTGGCCATCGCACTGGTGGCGCTGGTGCTGCTGCTCGTGGGCCTGGCCATTTCCACCCTGACCAGCCGCAGCACCCGGGAGCAGGTGGTGCGCAGCGTAGGCGACACGGTGCAGAGCGTGGCCCAGTCGCTCGACGCGGCCGACGCCACCAACCGTGAACTGGTGCAGCTCACGATGAAGGGCTTCCAGCGCTATTTCGAGGCCACCATGCAGCTGGACGAGGGCACAGGCGAACTGCGCAGCTACGGTGCCCTGGTCAACGAAGACACCGGCTCGGTGGACAAGTTCGCGGCCGAGACGGGCGGCATCGCGGAGGTGTTTGCGCGCAAGGGCAACGACTTCGTGCGCGTCACCACCTCGATCAAGGATGCCGAGGGCAAGCGCCTGTTCGGCACACCGCTGGAGGCCGGTCCCGCACTCGAAAAGGCGCGCAAGGGCGAGGCCCATGTCGGCCGCATGGTGGTGGGAGGCAAGCCCTACATGGGCTACTACCTGCCCTGCAAGGACTCTGCGGGCAAGGTGATTGCCCTGCTGTTCATCGGCAATGACATCAGCGTGTTTGAAGGCATGTTCGAGAAGCAGGTAGCGCAGACAAAGTTTTTCGAGAACGGCGGAGCCTACGTGATCGACCCGCGCAGCACGCTGGAAGAGGCCGTTTTCGTGGCCCATCCCACAGCACGCGGCCAGAAGGTGCTGCAGGCCGCCCCACAATCGCGCACCTTCTTCGAGGCGCTGGCGTCAGACCCCGAGGGTTTTGTGCGCGAAGCCACGCCCGTGCTGGCTGGCAAGGGGGCCGACCCCTGGGCACTGCTGCGCAAGACCCGCGCCGAAGGCTGGTGGGTGGTGGCCGAGGTGCCCGACGCCGAGGCCATGGCCAGCCAGCGCAAGGTCAACTACGCCGTGTGGGGCCTGATGGCGCTGGCGCTGGGCCTGCTGGGCGTAGGCCTGTTCGTGGTGCTGCGGCGCGGGGTGAGCGACCCGCTGCGCCAGCTCACCCACGCCATCACGCTGGTGGGCCAGGGCGACCTGACGCAGTCCTTCCAGTCGGCCAAGCACGACGAAATCGGCGCCCTGGTGCACGAGGTGGAGGCCATGCGCCAGCGCTACGTGCAGATGCTGCAGCAGGTGCGCCAGGCGGTGGACGGCATCACCACCGCCAGCGCCGAAATTGCTGCGGGCAACCAGGACCTCTCGACCCGCACCGAGCACGCCGCCAGCAACCTGGCCGAAACCGCGCAAAGCATGGAGGAGCTGACCGCCACCGTGCGCCAGTCCGCCGACGCCGCGCGCCAGGCGCACCAGATGTCGGGCGCCGCCGCCGAAGTAGCCACGCGCGGCGGCCAGGTGGTGGGCGAGGTGGTGTCCACCATGGGCGACATCCAGCAAAGCTCGCGCAAGATCGGCGACATCATCGGCGTGATCGACGGCATTGCCTTCCAGACCAACATCCTGGCGCTCAACGCGGCGGTGGAAGCCGCCCGCGCGGGCGAACAGGGCCGCGGCTTTGCCGTGGTGGCCAGCGAAGTGCGCAGCCTGGCGGGCCGCTCGGCCGAAGCCGCGCGCGAGATCAAGCGGCTGATCCAGGCCTCGGTCGAGCGCGTGGACAGCGGCACCCACCTGGTGCAGAACGCCGGTGCCACCATGGGCGAGATCGTGGCCTCCGTGCACCGGGTGGGCGACATCGTGGGCGAAATCTCGGCCGCGGCGGCCGAGCAGTCCGACGGCATCGGCCAGGTGAACACCGCCGTCAACCAGCTCGACCAGATGACCCAGCAGAACGCCGCCCTGGTCGAACAATCGGCCGCTGCCGCACAAAGCCTGCGCGAACAGGCGCAGCGCCTGACCACCGCCGTGCAGGTGTTCAAGCTGAAGAGTGAAACACTCCCCTGAGCCGCCTTCGGCGCCTTCCCCCCCGCTCTCGCAGCGCTGAACTGTTTTTTTCATTTGCACCTGGCAACACATTCCCTGCCGGTGAAACAATCGGGGGGTCATGGTTACAGTCTGGTCCGTTCTGATGCTGGCATCTGCCGTGGTCACCCTCACGCTGGCGGTGGGGTTGACCGTGGCTGCCTGGGGCGGCCGCCGCGACGGGCTGCGCACCTGGGCGCTGGCCCTGGCCTTGCAGGCGCTGGCCTGCGGCCTGCTGGGTTGGCGCGCGCAGTGGCCTGCGCTGTGGGTTACCGTGGGCGGCGCGGTGCTGGCCTCAGGCGCCCTGGCCGGTGTCCTGGCTGCCATGGCACGCCAGCAGGAGCAGCCCCTGCCCTGGGGCGCCGTGGTGCCGCCACCGCTGCTGCTGGGCCTGGTGCTGCTGCCCTGGCATGCCGACCTGGGACTGGCAGCCGCACTTGCCGGGGCCGTGCTGGCCGGCCAATGCGCCTGGGTGCTGTGGAGCCTGCTGGAGCGCCGCTTCACCCTGCCCGAGCGCGGCACCGCGCTGGTGGCGGCAGGCCTGGGCGGCCTGATGGCCACCCACAGCGCGCTGGCCGTGGCCGGGCTGTCGGGGCTGCCCGACCCGCAGTCGCTGCTGGCCGACCCCATGGTGCTGATCCCTGGCGTGCTGTTTGCGCTGGCCGCGTGGCTGGTGGCCACGGTGGGGTTTGTGCTGCTGCACAGCCACCAGGGCCGCAGGCGCAGCCAGGTGCTGGCCGCGCTGGACGAGACCACCGGCATTGCCAACCGCCGCTCCATCATTGCCGCCCTGGACCGCGACGTGGCCCGCGCCATCCGCACCCGCCTGCCCCTGGCGGTGCTGATGCTGGAGCCCGACCTGCTGGGCGAAGACTCCAGCAGCGCCCGCCCGGACGGCGAATCCCTGCTGTGCTCCATGGTGGAACTGGTGCAGAACCGCATCCGCTCACAGGACATCGTGGGCCGCTACGGTGCCTGCGAGCTGCTGCTGGTGCTGCCCGACACCACCGCCCAAGGCGCCGCGCGGCTGGCCGAACAACTGTGCAACGCCGCACGCGAACTGCCCCCGCTGCCCAGCGGCGCACCCGCGCTGACGCTGAGCGTGGGCGTATTTGGCGGGCGGCTGGAGCCGGGCGACAGCTGGGACCAGCTCATCCACGCCGCCGACCAGGCCCTGGAGCAGGCGCGCCAGTACGGCGGCAACCGCGTGCACACCACCGCCACGCTGGGCAGCATGGCCCGCGGAGGGACACTGACCTCCACCCACGCCACCTTTCCGGCCTCGCTGAGATGAAACACCCCCCTGTGGCGCTTCGCGCCTTCCCCCCGCTCTCGCATTGCTGCGCAATGCGGGCAGGGGGACGCTCCCAGCGCCCGCACGTGGGAATACTGGCGGCCCTTGCGCGGGAGCCCTCGCTTGGGGCGCGCCGGTTTCATGCATCGCGGGTGGCGTGTTCGCGCAATGGATAACTGATGTGAAGCCACCGCCATGAATGCACCCCTCCCCCCCCAAGCCCTGGACAGCGCCGCCGCGCTGGACCGCATCAGCGGCGTCTGGGACGCCAGCATCGTGCCCCAGCTCAGCGATTACATCCGCATCCCGGCCAAGTCACCGATGTTCGAGCCCGGCTGGGAGGGCGCGGGCCTGCTCGATACCGTGGTGCGCAACGCCGCCGACTGGGTGCTGGCCCAGCAGGTGGCCGGGCTCACCGCCGAGGTGGTGCGCCTGCCGGGCCGCACGCCAGTGCTGTTCTTCGAGATCGCCGCCACGCGCCCGGCCAGCCCGCAAACGGTGCTGATGTACGGCCACCTGGACAAGCAGCCCGAATTTTCCGGCTGGCGCGCCGACCTCGGCCCCTGGACGCCCAAGATGGAGGACGGCAAGCTCTACGGCCGGGGCGGCGCCGACGACGGCTATGCCGTATACGCCAGCATCGCCGCCGTGCAGGAGCTGCAGCGCCAGGGCGTGCCGCACCCGCGCATCGTGGGGCTCATCGAGACCAGCGAGGAAAGCGGCTCGCGCGACCTGCTGCCCTACATTGACGCGCTGAAAACCCGCCTGGGCGCGGTGGCCCTGGTGGTGTGCCTCGATTCCGGCGCGGGCAACTACGACCAGCTCTGGCTCACCACCAGCCTGCGCGGCATGGCCAGCGGCACGCTGAAGGTGGAGATCCTCACCGAGGGCATCCACTCGGGCGACGCCTCGGGCCTGGTGCCGTCCAGTTTCCGCATCATGCGCCAGGTGCTCGACCGGCTCGAAGACAGCGCCACCGGGCGCCTGCTGCCCGCCAGCTTCCACTGCGAGGTGCCCGCCGAACGCCTGGCGCAGGCGCGCGCCACGGCGGCCATCCTGGGCGAAGAGCTGTACCGGCGCTTCCCCTGGGCACACCACGACTGCGGCGGCTCCACCATCGTCGCCCTGCCCACCACCACGGACCCGGTGCAGGCCCTGCTCAAGCGCACCTGGGAACCCACGCTCAGCGTGACCGGCGCCGAGGGCCTGCCCGCCCTGCAGGACGCAGGCAACGTGCTGCGCCCCTACACCGCCTTCAAGCTCAGCCTGCGCCTGCCGCCGCTGGTGGACGCAGCGCAATGCGTGCAGGAGATGAAGGCACTGCTCGAAGACAACGCCCCCTACCAGGCCAAGGTGACCTGGGAGAGCGCCAGCGGCGCCAACGGCTGGAACGCGCCCGAGACCGCGCCCTGGTTCGCCCAGGCGCTGGACACCGCTTCTCAAGCCTATTTCGGCGCACCCTGCGGCTTCATCGGCCAGGGCGGCACCATTCCGCTCATGGGCATGCTGAGCCAAGGCTTCCCGCAGGCGCAGATGATGGTCTGCGGCGTGCTCGGCCCCAAGAGCAACGCCCACGGCCCCAACGAGTTTCTGCATGTGCCTTACGCCAAGAAGCTCACCGCCGCCGTGGCGCAGGTCATTGCCAGCCTGCCTTGAAATGGGACACCCCCCTGAGTCGCCTTTGGCGCCTTCCCCCCTCTCTCGCAGCGCTGCGCGCTGCGGGGTGGGGGACGCCACCAGTGCGGCGGGGCGGCCCTTGCACGGTGGCTGCTGGCCTATGCCGCGCCGGTTTCCGGCGCCGCAAACGCCACAAGTCGAATAGCAAAACATGCGTATCCTCCTCGCCGAAGACGAACCCGCCCTGGCCAACTGGCTGGTGCAGGCGCTGCGCCAGTCGGACTTCCAGGTGGACTGGGTCAACGACGGGCGGCTGGTGGCGCCCAGCCTCAAGGCCTCGCGCTACGACGCGCTCATCCTCGACCTGGGCCTGCCCGGGCGCGACGGGCACGACGTGCTCGACGGCCTGCGCGACGCCGGGCACGGCCTGCCGGTGCTGATCCTCACCGCGCGCGACTCGCTCATGGAGCGCGTGCACACCCTCAAGGCCGGGGCCGACGACTTCCTGGCCAAACCTTTCGAGCTGGCCGAGCTGGAGGCCCGGCTGCTGGCCCTGGTGCGCCGCGCGCGCGGCGGCGAACACCCGCGCTTTGCCTGCGGCGCCCTGGTGTACGACCCCGTGGGCCAGCAACTGCTGCTGCGCCACCAGCCGCTCAAACTCACCCCGCGCGAACACGCGCTCTTGCGCGCTCTGGTGCAGCACAGCGGCGAACCCCTGTCCAAGCGCGACCTCATGGAGCGCGTGTTTGCCGACGAGGCCGACGTGCAGCCCGAAGCCGTGGAAGTGCTGGTGCACCGCCTGCGCAAGCGCCTGGAAGGCAGCGGCGTGCGCATCAGCACCCTGCGCGGCCTGGGCTACGTGCTCGAACCCGACAGCGCCACACCGGGCACGCCATGAAGCGCTGGGCCCACTGGAGCCTGCGCCGCACCCTGCTGGTGGTGCTGCTGCCGGGTCTGCTGGCGGTGATGGGGCTGGAGCTCACCGTGAGCTGGCGCAACGCCCTGGCCGCCGCCAACGCCGCCTTCGACCGCTCGCTCTTGGGTGCCATCAAGGCCATGGACGCCAACATCTCCACCGCCAGCGGCGGCCTGGCCGTGGAGCTGCCCTACCGCATGCTCGAATTCTTCGAGCTCACCGCCAACGGCCAGGTGTTCTACCGCGTGGCCAGCGGCGACGGCCTGGTGGACATCGGCAACGCCGAACTGCCCGAAGCGCCCCTTCCCCTGGTGGACGGCCAGCCCCAGTTCCATGACGCCGACTACTTCGGCACCCCCGTGCGCGTGGGCTCCTACGCGCGCCGCCTGGAACGCCCGCTGTCGCAGGGCTCGCTGTCTGACCGCGTCGTCATCCAGGTGGCCGAAACCCTGGACAGCCGCCAGGACTTCACCCGCCGCCTGGTGTGGGAAACCGTGGCGCGCGACGCCCTGCTGCTCGCCAGCGCCCTGGCCCTGGTCGTGCTGGCCGTGCACACCGGCCTGCGCCCGCTGCAACGCCTGCGCGCCGACGTGGCCCAGCGCCACAACGACGACCTCACCCCCATCAACCCCGACCAGGTGCCCAAGGACGTGCGCCCCCTGGTGGACGCCATCAACCTGCACATGCAGCGCACGCGCCAGGTTCTGCAGCAGCAGCGCGCCTTCATCGACGACGCATCGCACCAGCTGCGCACCCCGCTCACCACCCTGGCCACGCAAACCAGCTATGCCCTGCGCGAAACCGACCCCGCCCAGCGCGAAGCCGCGCTGCAGGCCATCAAGGCCCAGGTGGACGACGCCATCCGCCAGACCAACCAAATGCTCGCCCTGGCCCGCGCCGACGCACTGGAGCTGCAAGTGGAACCGCTGGACCTGCTGGCCCTGGCCGAACGCGTGACGCGGCGCCTGTGGCCCCTGGCGCGCCAGCAAGGCATAGACCTGGGGCTGGAACCGCTGGGCGACACACCCACCGAACCGCCGACGGATGCACCGGCCCAGCCCCAAGGCCACGCAGCCCTGCTGGAAGAAGCCCTGGCCAACCTGCTGCACAACGCCCTGCAGCACACGCCCGCAGGCGGCCAGGTCACCGTGCAGGCCGGTGTGCTGAACGGCCAGGCCGTGCTGCGCGTGGCCGACACCGGCCCCGGCATCCCCGCCACCGACCGCGCCCGCGTGGGGCAGCGCTTCTTGCGCGTGGCCGACCCCGCCGCACCCCAAGCCCCCCACGGCACCGGCCTGGGCCTGGCCATCGCCCACGCCATCGCCCAGCGCCACGGCGGGAGCTTGCGGCTGGAGGAGGCGCACCCAGGGCAGGCGGCGCCGGGGTTAAGGGTAGGGGTGGAGTGGCCGGTGTAGGGGGTGCGGCTGTCACGCATTCTTGCGCTCGAGCGCCAAGAGGAAGTCGTCTGCCTCAGCGAACTGTTCCTCGCTGAACACACGAATGCCCGAACTTTCCAGCAGCGCCGCTGTAACACCTTGCTCGGGTACTCTGGCGCCAGTGAACGAGCCGTCATAGATGTAGCCCGAACCGCAAGAGGGGCTGCCATCCTTGAGCACGGCCAAGCGAATGCCCTTTTCCCGGGCTTGTTGCAGCACATGCCTGGCGCCCGCAACGAACTCGGCAGAGACATCCTTGGCGCGTGAATCCACAACCGCAGCGATACCGGCCAAAACCTTGGCCCCGCCTGCGCCTGCAACGACTTCTGCTGGAGGGCGTGGCACCGGCAGACCGGCAGCAACCTCTGGGCAGACCGAGACAACGCGGCCATCCGCGAGCCAGCGCTCAAGAACCTCGCTGCTGGCGCGCTTGTGGGTACCGTTGTAGCGCACGGGGCTGCCAAGAAGGCACGCGCTGACGAAAACGAACTGCATCTTGGCCATTATCCATTGCGCGAACGCACCACCCGCAGCGCATGAAACCGGCGTGCCCAGGGGGGTGCCTCACTTCACATAGCGTTTCTCATGGCCTGGGCCAGCCCGGTGTTTCCGGCGGCTTCCAGACCGCGGATGGCGCCCTCCCTGTCCTGGGGCCGGTGGTGCTGGTTGAGCTTGCGTTTGCCTTCGATGTGGGTGATCCGCACCTCGATACCGACGATGCCGCGCATTTGTTCGGCCAGGTAGTCTGGTGGCGCGTCGCCCATCTTCCAGGGCGGGGTCTGGCCCGCCTCGTGCTGGCGCGTCAGGCGCCCGACCACGGCACGGACAAACTTCTCCTCGTCGCGCACATGGATGGTGCCGTGGGCATGCACCACTTCGTAGTTCCAGGTGGGTACGTAGCGATGCGTGTCTTGCTTGCCCGGGTACCAGTTGGGCGACAGGTAGCCCTGCGCTGCGCGAAACACGACGAGCACCTTGTCGCCCTCTGCCACGGCCTGCCAGACCGGGTTGGCCCGCGCGACATGCGCCGTGAGCACGCCGCAGGGGCCCTGGCCGGCATCGTGGAGGAATGGCAGGTGGTCCGCGCCCAGGCCTGCGGCGGTGTGGGTGACCAGCATGCCCAGGGGGTTGTCGCGGATGATGCGTTGCAGTTCTTCTGCCCTGGACTCGGCAAACTGTGGCGGGACGTACATGGAGCAAACCCTTTCTATGCAGTTGCCGCAGGCTTGCGGCCATGGGTGCCACTGTAGGGCGGCACCGGACCGGTGAAAATATCCAGTTTTCATCCATATCACCAGGCCAGTTGACCACCATGGACACACATGCACGCCCTCCGCAGAGGCTGGGCCGCAGGCTATACGAGGAAATGCGCGCCAGGATCGCCGACGGCACCTATGGCGCAGGCACGGCGCTGCCATCGACCCGCGCGCTGGCGGCGGAGCGCGGGCTGTCGCGGGCAACGGTCGCGCTGGTGTACGAGCAACTGGCGGCCGACGGCTTCATCCACACGCGCCCCGGCGCCGCCAGCCGCGTGGCCATGGGCGCTGCAGCGCCCAAGCCCGCGCAGCGCGCCAGCCAGACGGCCGCAAGGCGCACGCACACGGGGGGTGTCTCTGCCTTGGGCGCCCGCGTTGCGGCCATGGGGCTGGTGGATGCGGAGCCCAGCGCACCCAGGGACATCCACTTTGCCTACGGCCCCTTGGCGGGCAGCGACTTCCCGACCCAGGCCTGGCTGCGGGCCTTGCGCGCCGTGGAGCGGCAGCGCAGCCCGCGGCTGGAGTACGAAGACCCCCGTGGCAACCTTGCGCTGCGCACGGCACTGCAGGCCCACCTGAGCCAGACGCGGGGGCTGGCCTGCGCGGTGGAGCAGATCATGATCGTCCATGGTTCGCAGCAGGCGCTGGATCTTTGCGCCCGCATGCTGCTCGACCCTGGGGATCGCGTGCTCATCGAGAACCCCGGCTACCGCATGGCGCACCACACTTTCGAGGCCTATGGTGCAAAGCTGGTCTGCGCGGACGTGGATGCCCAGGGTCTCAACACCGGCCCGCTTGCCCGCATGGCGCGGGTGCAGTTGGCCTATGTCACGCCGACCCACCAGTTCCCGCTGGGCGGCTTTCTGCCGATTGCCCGCAGGCGTGCGCTGCTGGCCTGGGCTGCCGGGCAGGGGGCCTGGGTTCTGGAGGACGATTACGACAGCGAATACCGCTATTCGGTGCGCCCCGAGGCCACGTTGCAGTCGCTGGACAGCTGCGGCTGCGTGATCCATGTCGGGACGTTTTCCAAGACGCTGTCTCCGCAACTGCGCCTGGGCTACATGGTGCTGCCGCCCAGCCTGGCCGAACCGTTTGCAGCGGCCAAGCGGCTGGCCGACCGGCATGTGGCAACGGGCGTGCAGCGGGCGCTGGCCCTGTTGCTGGAAAACGGCAGCTACGCCCGGCACCTGCGCCGCATGCGGCGTGCGCAGCAGGCGCGGCAGCAGGCCTTGGTGGCCGCCCTGGGCCAGCACCTGGGCGACCAAGTCGAGGTGCAGGGCGCGGCCAGCGGGCTGCACATGGTCGTCTGGTTCCGGGCGCTGTCCGCCGATCTGGAGCCCGCACTCGTTCAGGCGGCACGCGAGCGGGGCGTGCGCGTTCATCCCATCGGCCCGTTCTACCACCCGGCCCGAAAGCCCGTCCCACGCCCGGCGGGCCTAGTCATGGGCTATGCCGCGCTGGAGCCGCAGGCCATGGCAGCGGGGGTGCGGCGGCTGGCGCTGGCGGTGCGGGATGTGCAGGGTTTGCCAAAACCACGGCGTCAGAATCCCGCTTCCTTCTGATGCCGTACCGCAAGCACCACAATGGCGTCGGCATCTAGCCGATAGCGGGCTACATAGCCGCTGTCCCCAAAGTCGATGATCCACTCGCGGAATGCCTCGACCAGATCAGCGGTGGCATGGGGGCGGCTCAATGTCCTAGCCTTGTTCGAGCTGGACCATCCAGGCATCGGCCTCGTCGGCCGTGACATGCATGCCGGTGGTCCGGTATTCGTCCCACGCCTCTCGCTTGTCCTCGCGCTCTACGTATTGGGTGATGGCTCGCGCATGAGCCAGTGCGGCGTGCGCTGGCGTGCGTCGGCCACACGCGGCGAAGCCGCCTTCGTGAGTTCGAGTCCATTGACATGTTATCCCTTGATCCGGGAACGCCAATAGCCTGGCTTCCTGTCGTCCGGTGCGATTGCCAGCACCAAGATTTCATCACTGCGGTGTAGGTACACGACTGAAAATGGAAAGCGTTTCGGGAAAACTCGGCGTGTGCCGTACTTGTAAGGAGATCCCATATCCGGAAATTCGGTCGCTACCGCGAGCGCCCGTTCAACGACCGTTGCAAATCGCTCACCAAGCTGCGGACTGATCTTTGCGTAGTACTGAACCTCCCACGCTAACTCGGCCATTGCAGCCTCGTGAAATCGGACGCGCATCAATTCAGCAGACGCCGAACTTCTGCAAATACTTCTTCAGCGGGAATGAGCTTCGCCGTACCAGCGTCGATATCGGCGATTCGGATTCGAATCTCCTCGTCCCAAGCCGCCTCGACTTCGTCGTCTGGTTCGTGCACCGTTGCAAGAAGTTCCTCGGCCAATCGAACCCGATCCGCCGCAGGCAGTGTTCGAGCTTGTGCGCTGAGTTCTTCGATGAGGTCTGCCATGGTGATCTCTTGGTGGAACCCCAAGTCTACTGCTCAAGGGGTCGGCCCGCTGTTGGCGCCAGAATTGAGGGATAACGTTGGAGGCCACTGGCACACAACAACTGCCGCGCAGCGGCAACCTGCCGCTGTGTGTCCATGTGGGCCGACGTGTTAAACAGCCCAGTCATACGGAAGCGCATCCAAGCTATTTGTCCAGTCTTGAAGCTCGAAGCCATGCGATTCAAACCCTTCCATAAACTCATCGAAGTTGCCTGCAATTTCTGCGTACTCGGGTGCGGAACGGTCGATGAAATGGATGATGCCAGACGAAGGACTAAAAGCGTAGAAATTCCCGCTTTGATCCTGCGCAAAGATGACGTGGCCTTGTAGCTGGCCTCGGTCGATAACGCTAAACCACTCTGCCCTAAAGCTCAGCTCATCATTCAGATCACCAAAGCCCGCACGCAGAAGCCACTGCCTCAGGCTACTCGGCAGCGAGACGGCCACTATGCGCTCAATCGCTGCAATGTCCGACTCCTCTACCGCTTGATACGGTTCAAAGATTGCCTTCGTGCGAAAGAGCGTCTTGCGGGACGCAGTAAGCAAGCGTTCGACAAATGCCTCCATGTTTAACGTTTGAGTTGGTCTTGACGCATCAACTTTTCTGGAACAACGGGTTGGCGCCCCAATTCTCCGGCGATCAAGCGGTAGTACCAAAAGGCCTCGTCGTTTGTCAGGCGCTCGCCAAAGCGGGCCGGCGAGATACCGGTTACCCGGCAGATTTCACGCCCCATGTGCGACTGATCGGCGAAGCCCGCATCGACAGCGATAGCGGCGAGGTTCGCAGTGCTGCTGCCGTGCGCCTCGATGTGGCGGATGAATGCCTCCTCGACGCGGATGAAAAGCTGCAGGTCGCGGTAGCTCTGGCCCGTCCAGTTACGGACGCGACGCTGTAGTTGGCGAAGACTTCGCCCGCCAGTCGAATGCGTGGCGCGGGTAACGAGGGAGCGCACCCAGTCACCGAGATAAGGTGCCGGGCTGGCTCGGCCCGGTTCTCGCCATAGAGGCAGGAGATGCGCTTCCAGTGTCGCAAACGGGGCGTCATTGCCGGTGTCGAGGATGGCCTGGCAGGCTTGCAAGAGAGGCGGTGGCGCAACCCCTTCCAGCGGCAGATTCTGGTCGATGTAGGGAGCGATGGGCCGGCCAATAAGGCGGCTGAGTGCTTCAGGATAAAAGCCGACCGATAGCGCATGTACAGCCCCCGGCGACCAACTGGCTGCGGGGCGGCGTTGCGGCCCGGATAAAACGAGGCGCGGCAAAGCCGGGCCGAGCCTTGGCAGGGAACTCGATCCGCACTCTTCCAGCATATGCAGCGTTCCCTCGAATACCCACGAGATTACGGCCATCGGCGTTGCCGGGTAGTAACTGAAACATTCTGCATCGCCCAGCGTGCAGCCGCGCGTATCGCGTTCAACGCCGGCTAGCACGCAAGCGCCGAGGGCGTGTGAAGGACTATGCAAGAACGCTGCAGGGCAAGGCATACGATGTCGTTTCCGTTCTAGCGAGGGGGAACTGGCGTTGGCACCATGACGCCACTATTAGCGTCGGGAGCATGAGATGAAAAAAACGATAATTCAGGGCCGCTTTTCGCACAAGTTGCGAAGCATGGCAATTTCGGGAGGAATCGCGACCAAGGTGCTGGTCCGCCGCGCGCTGGGCCGGCCACTCGTGGCGGAGTGGCCTTTCCTTGTGGAATACGGAACCCTGTATATCCGTGCCCAGTTCAACCATGCTTTTCACCTGAGCAACGACATTGCGGCCAGTCGGGCCTATTTCGACAGCGTCTATGCGCTGCTCGAAACCTTCCCCGATGTCGATGTCCGCCCCACAGGAGAAGGTGAGCCGCGCGGCCACTGGTTCGTGCCGCAGGTTCGCCACAGCGACGCCACTCTGCTTCATTTCCATGGTGGCGGCTATACCTTTTACGCCGATGTGTCGCGTCATTTTGCCGCCTGTCTGGCTCACACGCTGGGCACCCCGGTGTTCGCCCCGGACTACAGATTGACACCCGAGCACCCGCACCCGGCACAGCTTGAAGATGGTCTGGCGGCATACAACTATCTGCTCAAACGTGGCATCGACCCGGCAAAAATCGTGCTCAGTGGGGACTCGGCTGGCGGCCACCTGGCCTTGATGACGCTGGCGAGGCTGCACCAAGCAGGTTTGCCGAAGCCTGCACTGACGCTTGGCATTAGTCCGTGGACCGATATTGGCCGGCGAGGAAAGAGTCAGTTCGGCAATGATCCCTACGACCTCGTTCAGGGCTACATGACCTTGCAGTTCGCGGACTGGCTCAAAGGAGGCCAGATATTGAGCGACGCCGAACTGTCGCCGATCTGCCAGGATTTCCACGATCTGGGGCCTATATACCTGCAGGCCGGCGGAAAGGAAATCCTCGTCGACATGATCCGTGATTTTGCGGCGACGGTTGCCGCCCAGGGCGGCCGGGTGCGCTTGGATATCTGGACGCATATGAACCACGAGTTCCACGCCTACGGGGACTATCTACCGGAAAGCCGCGATGCGCTGGCCCGGCTGCGCGAGGCCATTGCCTGGGCGCTCGGTCAGCCGAATCGGTTCGGAGCTGATGCCTGCACGGAACACGATTGCCTGATGGGTTGAATTACCAGCGCAGAAATCAAGTCGGTCGCCGCATTTGCTTGTAGGGTGGCGGCTTTTGCGCATTGGCAGGTATCCCACGAACGATTCATGTAGTGTTTTCATCGCTGATGCAATGCTGCGGTCTTGGAGGCCCAACGTGGAGCTAACCGGCGACTGACGGCGGCCAAAGGCCGCTGGCAGGCGTCCAGCGGAGCCGAAGGCGGAGCGAGGTTGAGCGCAGGGTTGGGCGGCAGCGCCCAGAAAGGAAGATATGAAGACAGAAACGGCAGCGCTTGCCAGTGCGCTCGATGTGCTGGCGCGAGAAATTCAAAGCGGCGATGGAGTGGCAAACGCGGCCATTGCCGAAGCGGCACAGCGACTGCGCGAGCTACAACGGCAGACGTTGCAACCGATAGACACGCTGCCGAATAACGGCGTGCGCGTGCTGCTGTTGAAACGCACCGGGCAAGACACCGTGATGTCAGCCATTGGCTACCGCGATGCGGCCGGCAATGTTCGGGGGTGGATCGGGAAACGGCTGCCGACGCATTGGATTCCGGCGCCGGCCGCGAGTGCGCGATTCTCATGACGCCCAACGTAATGTAGCCGAGCGCCTATCTTGGCCATACCAAGCTAGACGACGAAATAAGCTGGGCGGGCGGGTTTGATCGAAACAGCGAAAAGTGGTGCAACGCCGCTTGTTGTCTCGCTTTGGCATGCACATACTGGAGCAAACACAGTGTTCATGATGTCCACCAAACCCGCCTCCTATATCCCCCAGTCAGTCCGCTTGCTGGATCAGTTGCGCGAGGTACTGCGGTACAAACACTATAGCTTGCGCACTAAAGAAGCTTACCTGTACTGGGTGAAGTTTTTCGTGCGTTGACATGGGCGTAGCGGGCAAGTGCGGCATCCGCGTGACATGGGTGCCGCAGAGGTTCAGCAATTTCTGTCCATGCTGACCACCGAGCGCAACGTCTCCGTGTCCACCCACAACCAGGCGCTCAGTGCCTTGCTTTTTTTGTACCGCGAAGTGCTGGGGGTGAAGCTGCCGTGGCTTCACAAGCCTGTTTCGGTTCACACCTTACGTCATTCATTTGCCACGCACTTGCTGCAAGCGGGCACCGATATTCGCACGGTGCAGGAGTTGTTGGGTCACTCGGATGTCAGCACCACCATGATTTACACCCACGTGCTCAAGGTGGCGGCAGGCGGCACAGCCAGCCCGTTGGATGCACTCAGTAGATTGGTGCAATGAATGACCGCTTCCGCTGCCCTCCCGCCATTGGGCAGCGCAACCCCTGCGCCACGCCAGAGTCGGCACCTGCCACTGGCCCCTCCATTCGCGCGCCAAGGCCACTCGCCCTCCGCCCCCGCAAGCCATGCCACCGTGCCCTATGGCACCCTTCTAGGGTAAACCCCCAAATTTCCCTGCCATTTCTGAAAGCCGCCCGAAAGCCGCTTTTTTCTACAGTGCGCTCACCCCCCAGTGCGCGCTGCTGCCGCAGTGGGGGCGTCCCATTCAATGACAGGAGACCCCCATGACACTGCGTACTTCCTTTGCTTTGCTTGGCGCCGCTGCGGCCTTGCTCGCTTCCATGGCCCAGGCCGGGCCGCTGGACAAGACCGAATGCATTGCCCCGGCCAAGCCCGGTGGCGGCTTTGACCTGACCTGCAAGCTGGCGCAGGGTGCGCTGCAAGAGGGCAAGTACATTGCCGACCCGATGCGCGTGAGCTACATGCCCGGCGGCATTGGCGCGGTGGCGTACAACGCTGTCGTGGCGCAGCGCCCGGCCGAGAGCAACACCATCGTCGCCTACTCGGGCGGCTCGCTGCTGAACCTGGCGCAGGGCAAGTTTGGCCGCTACAACGAGAACGACGTGCGCTGGCTGGCCGCCATTGGTGCGGACTACGGCGCGGTGATCGTGGCCGAGGGCTCGCCCATCAAGTCGGTCAAGGACCTGGTGGCCGCCATCAAGGCCGACCCGTCCAAGGTGGTGTTTGGCGCGGGCGGCAGCGTGGGCAGCCAGGACTGGATGAAGGCGGCGCTGACCGCGCGCGCTTCGGGGCTGGATCCCAAGGCCATGCGCTTTGTGGCGTTCGAGGGCGGCGGCGAGGCCATCACCGCGCTGCAGGGCGGCCATGTGCAGGTGTATTCGGGCGATGCGTCCGAGGCCGAAGAGCAGATCAAGGCCGGGGCCAAGATCCGCGTGCTGGCGGTCATGGCCGACAAGCGCCTGGAAGGCTCGCTCTCTGGCATCCCCACCATGAAGGAGCTGGGCTATGACGTGCAGTGGCCCATCATCCGCGGCTTTTACATGGGCCCCAAGGTGAGCGATGCGGACTTCAAGGCCTGGAGCGACACCTTCACCAAGATGATGGCGACGCCCGCCTACGACAAGCTGCGCGCCGAGCGCGGGCTGTTCAAGTTTGCGCTCACAGGCAAGGAACTGGACGCCTTCATCAAGGAGCGCATGGCCACCTACCGCAAGCTGGCTGCCGACTTCAACCTGCGTGTGGCGCAGTAAGGTTTTTATGCCAAATATGCCTGTAGAGCCCGTACTTATTGCGCAAACAGCTATCAAAACAGGAGCACATCATGGGTGACCGCATTCTGGGCGCACTGTGCGTGCTGCTGGCTGGCGCCATGGCCTGGGCCGCGCGCGGCTACGTGGCCGAAATCTCCTACGAGCCCGTGGGGCCGCGCGCCTTTCCCACGCTGCTGGCGGCGGTGCTGGGGCTGGCCGGGGCCTGGCTGGCGCTGCGCCCGTCGCGCACGGCCGCACCGGCGCCTGACGCTGCGCCCGCTACCCCCCACAGCGGCCTGGGCCTGCCGCTGGCGCTGACGGTGGGCGCCATGCTGGCCTATGCGCTGCTGTTCCAGTGGCTGGGCTTTGTGCTGGCCACGGCGCTGATGGCGCTGCCCGTGGGCCGCAGCTTTGGCGGGCGGCCGCTGCCGCTGCTGGCCACCGGGCTGGGCCTGGGGCTGGGGCTGTATTTTGTTTTTGACAAGCTCTTCGACGTGGTGCTGCCCACGGGCGTTCTGTCGTTTGTATTGGGAGGGCGCTGACATGAATACGCTGGAACATTTGCTGCAGGGCTTTGGCGTGGCGCTGGCGCCCATCAACCTGCTGGTGGGGCTGATCGGCTCCTTTGTGGGCACGGTGGTGGGCATGCTGCCGGGGCTGGGGCCGATCAACGGCGTGGCCATCCTCATGCCGCTGGCGTTTGCGCTCAAGCTGCCGCCCGAGTCTGCGCTGATATTGCTCACCGCTGTGTACATCGGCTGCGAATTTGGCGGGCGCATTTCGTCCATCCTCATCAATGTGCCGGGCGATGCCGGAGCCATCATGACCGCCGTGGACGGCTACCCCATGGCGGTCAAGGGCCAGGCCGGGGTGGCGCTGTCGATTTCGGCATGGTCTTCGTTCATCGGCTCCTTCGTCGCCTTCATCGGCATCGTGATTGCGGCGCCCTTGCTGGCGCAGTGGGCGCTGGCCTTTGGCCCGGCGGAGTATTTCGCCCTGATGTGCTTTGCCTTTGCCTGCATCACCGGGCTGATGGGCGACGCGCCCATGAAAGCCGTGCTGGCGGCCATGCTGGGCCTGGCGCTTTCGACCGTGGGGCTGGACAGCAACTCGGGCGTGTACCGCTACACCTTCGACAGCGTGCACCTGTCCGACGGCATCCAGTTCGTGGTGGTGGTGATTGGCCTGTTCTCGGTGAGCGAAATCCTGCTCATGCTGGAGCAGCACCTAGGCCAGGTGCCCGCCATCCGCGCGCTGGGGCGCAACATGTTCAACCGCGCAGAGATGGCGCTGACCTGGTGGGGCACGGTGCGCGCATCGGTGCTGGGCTTCTTCGTGGGTGTGCTGCCCGGCGCGGGCGCCACCATTGCCAGCGCCATGGCCTACACGCTGGAAAAACGCCTGTGCGACACCGAAGGCACCTTCGGCAAGGGCGACATCCGCGGCGTGGCCGCGCCCGAGGCGGCGAACAACTCCTCGGCCAACGGCTCCTTTGTGCCCATGCTCACCCTGGGCGTGCCGGGCTCGGGCACCACGGCGGTGATGGTGGGGGCGCTGTCGCTCTACAACATCACGCCGGGACCGGCCCTGTTCACGCAGCAGCCCGCGCTGGTGTGGGGGCTGATTGCCTCCATGGCGGTGTGCAATGTGCTGCTGCTCATCATGAACATCCCCATGATCGGCCTCTTCACGCGCATGCTGGCGCTGCCCAACTGGATTCTGGTGCCGGGCATCGTGGCCATCAGTGCGGTGGGGGTGTACGCCATCCACGCCACCACGTTCGACCTGGTGCTCATGGTGGCGCTGGGCGTGGTCGGCTACCTGCTGCGCAAGACGGGGGTGCCCATGGCGCCGCTAATCCTGGGCTTTGTGCTGGGCGACATGATGGAGCAGAACCTGCGCCGCGCGCTGTCCATTACCAATGGCGAGCTCTCCATCCTGTGGGGCAGCCCCATCAGCGTGGGCCTGTGGGTGGGCGTGGCGTCCATGCTGCTGGTGCCGCCGCTGTACCGGCGCCTGGCACGCCAGCGCACCGTGGCCGCCTGATGCCGGGCTGGGCACAAGGCCAGACCCTGGGCCACTGGGCCGTGCTGGCCCTGGGCAGTGCCCTGTTGGCGGCGCTGCTGCTGGCCCTGCACGTGCCCGCCGCCGTGCTGCTGGGCTGCATGATCGTCGGCATGGCGCTGGCCTTGCGCGGCACGGCGCTGGCGGTGCCGCGCCCGGTGTTTGCGCTTGCGCAGGGGCTGATGGGCTGCCTCATGGGCCACAGCCTGCAGCCGCAGCACCTGGGTTCGGTGGCGCAGGACTGGCCGGTATTTTTGGGCGCCACCGTGCTGCTCATCGTGACCAGCACCCTGCTGGGCGTGTGGCTCATGCGCCGCCAGGTCATGCCCGGCACCACCGCCTTGTGGGGCATGACGCCCGGCGCCGCCACGGCCATGGTGGTCATGGCCGAGGACTATGGCGCCGACGCCCGGCTGGTGGCCTTCATGCAGTACACCCGCGTGCTGGTGGTGACCCTGGTGTCGGCCCTGGTGGCACGCGCCGTGCTCGGGCCTGCACCCGAGGGCACAGCCAGTGTGCCGCTGTGGGCCGGTAGCAGCGCCAGCGGCCTGGCCACCACGGCGGCCCTGGTGCTGGGCGGCCTGCTGCTGGCGCCCCGCGTGCCCCTGCCCGGTGGCGCGCTGGTGCTGCCGCTGCTGGGTACGGTGCTGGTGCAAGGCCTGTGGGGGCTGGAGCCTGCGCTGCCCCCCGCGCTCATGGGCCTGGCCTATGCCGGGCTGGGCTGGAGCGTGGGCCTGCGCTTCACCCACGCCATTGCGCTGCACGCGCTGCGCACCCTGCCGCAGGTGTTGCTGTGCATCGCCCTCTTGATGCTGGTGGGCCTGGCCACGGCCGCCGCGCTGGTGCTGGGCACGGGCATGGACCCGCTGAGCGCCTTCCTGGCCACCTGCCCCGGCGGAGCCGACTCCATGGCCGTGATCGCCGCCACCAGCACGGTGGACACGGGTTTTGTGATGGCCATGCAGCTGGCGCGCTTTCTGGTGGTGCTGGTGGCGGGGCCTGCGGTCACACGGCGCATGGCACGGGGCAGCGCAATGGGCGGGCCTCCTCTATGATGCAGCCAAGACCCGTCCACACAGCACCATGGTTGACCCATCCGACCTCGACTCCGACTCCCCGGCCTACACCCTGAGCGCCTTCACTGCCAGCGACGGCGAAAACCTTGCCGTGTACGACTGGGCCCTGGCCGAAGGCGAACCCCAGCGCGGCACGGTGCTCATCGTGCACGGGCTGGGCGAGCACGCAGGGCGCTACGACGCCACGGCCCGGCGCCTGAACCACTGGGGCTTTGCCGTGCGTGCGTTCGACCAGTACGGCCACGGCCAGTCCGGCGGGCCGCGCGGCGGGCTGAACCACCCCATGCGCCTGCTGGAAGACCTGGCCGACATGGTGGACGCCGCCCGCGCCCACACCCCGCAGGGCCTGCCGCTGGTGCTGCTGGGCCACAGCATGGGCGGGCTGGTGGCGGCACGCTTCGTGGCGCTGCACCTGCGGCCGGTGGATGCGCTGGTGCTGTCCTCGCCCGCGCTGGACCCCGGCCTCAATGCCGTGCAAAAGCTGCTGCTGGGCACGCTGCCGCGCATTGCCCCCAACCTGCGCATCGGCAACGGGCTGCAGGTGGACGCCATCTCGCACGACCGCGCCGTGGTCGATGCCTATATGGCCGACCCGCTGTGCCACGACCGCATCAGCGCGCGCCTGGCGCAGTTCATTGCCGACGGCGGCCCGGCCACCCTGGCCCGCGCTGCGCACTGGAACGTGCCCACGCTGCTGATGTGGGCCGGTGCCGACCGCCTGGTGCGGCCCGCAGGCAGCCAGGCCTTTGCCGCCGCCGCGCCAGCCGCCCGGGTGCGCAGCCAGTGCTTTGACGGCCTGTACCACGAGCTGTTCAACGAAAGCCCGGAACTGGCCGCGCCCGTGTTTGCGCTGCTGCGCCAGTGGCTGCTGCAGCAGTGCCCCGCAGCAGTCTGAGGCATTTTGGCATCTGGCGTCCGTCCATCAAGCGCCAGCAGCTATAAAAACGATAGCGATCAGGCTTTGCGACGAAGGGCAAGCCACAGCACGGCCATGCCCGTCAAGGCGATGGGTACCAGCGAACCGTAGTTCAGCAGCGTCCAGCCCTGCGTGGTGACCAGCGCGCCCGAGGCAAAGGACGTGAGCGCCATGGTGGCAAACACAAAGAAGTTGATGGCAGCCTGCGCGCGGTCCTTTTCTTCTGGGCGGTAGGCCTGCAGCGACAGCGTGGTGCTGCCGGTGAACAGGAAGTTCCAGCCCACGCCCAGCAGGAACAGCGCAATGCCGAAGTGGTGCAGGTCCACCCCCATCAGCGCCACGGCCACGCAGGCCAGGTTGAGCAGCACGCCCGCCCCCATCACCGGCAGCACGCCCAGGCGCTGGATCAGGTGGCCGGTGAAAAAGCCCGGCGCAAACATGCCGATCACATGCCACTCCAGCACCAGCGCGGCGTCGTCGAACGCGTAGCCGCACACCTGCATGGCCAGCGGCGTGGCGGCCATGAGCAGGTTCATCACCCCATAGCCCAGCGCGGCGCCCAGCGTGGCTACCACAAAGGTGGGCTCGCGCAGCAACTGGCCCACGCTGCGCCCGGCAGATGCGGCGGCGGTGCGCGGCGGCGGCGCGTCAAAGCGGATAGCCGCCATGCACAGCATGGACAGCAGCGCCACCGCCGCCAGCGCCACATAGGCCCCGGCAAAGGGCACGGACAGCAGCGTGCGCGTGTGGCTGGCCAGGTTGGGCCCGGCCACGGCGCCCAGCAGGCCCCCGGCCAGCACCAGCGAAATGGCCTTGTCGCGAAAGGCGGGCGCCGCCAGCTCGGCAGCGGCAAAGCGGTACAACTGCCCGTTGGCGCTGTAGTAGCCCGCCACCACCGTGGCCGCGCACAGCAGCCAGAAGCTGTGGCTGTACACCGCCCAGGCCCCGGCCAAGGCCGACACCAGCGCCACGGCCAGCCCGATCTGGAACGACACCTGCCGCCCCCAGCGCTGCTGTGTGCGCGCCACCAGCCCGGTGGCCAGCGCACCGCCCACCACATAGCCCATCACGGGCAGGGTGGCCATCCAGCCATAGGGCGCCAGTTGCAGGCCCACCAGGCCGTTGATGGCGATGAAGACCACGTTGTTGGTCAGGAAAAGGCCCTGGCAGAACGCCAGCAGCCACAGGTTCTTGTTCATGCGATGAGGGGGGTACGGGCCACGCGCCAGCCTGCCATTGTGCCGCCGCCGGGGCGGCAGCACACGCCTGCGCGCGACACCGGCCTGCCCGCACCGGCAGCAAGGCAGCGGGCGGGCTTGCTTGACCTAGATCATGCCCCTTTTGGGCGAAGGGGCGTATGGTTGCAACCTGCGCGATGGTGCCTGCCGGGCCGCCCGCGTCCGTGTTTTTCGACCGCATGCAAACCCACACCCCCCCCACCGACGACGCCGCCCCCGAGGCCGCGCCCCCGTTCGAACTGGTCTGCCCCGCTGGCAGCCTGCCCGCGCTCAAGGCCGCCGTGGACGCGGGCGCCAGCTGCGTGTACCTGGGCCTGCGCGACGCCACCAATGCGCGCAACTTTGCCGGGCTCAATTTCGACGAAGCCGCCATTGCCAACGGCATCCAGTACGCGCACCAGCGCGGGCGCAAGGTGTTCATGGCGCTCAATACCTACCCGCAGGCCGCCAACCCCGCGCCCTGGCGCGCCGCCATGGACAAGGCGGTGGACCTGGGCATGGACGCCGTCATCCTGGCCGACCCCGGCCTGATGCAATACGGCGCGCAGCACCACCCCAAGCTGCGCCTGCACCTGTCGGTGCAGGGCTCGGCCACCAGTGCCGACGCCATCAACTTCTACCGCGAGCAGTTCGGCATCGTGCGCGCCGTGCTGCCGCGCGTGCTGGCCGTGGAGCAGGTGCAGCGCGTGATCGACGCCACGCCGGTCGAGATCGAAGTCTTCGGCTTCGGCAGCCTGTGCGTGATGGTCGAGGGCCGCTGCGCACTCTCGTCCTACGTGACGGGCGAGTCGCCCAACACCCACGGCGTGTGCTCGCCCGCCAAGGCGGTGCGCTGGCAGGAAACGCCCAAGGGCCTGGAATCGCGCCTGGGCGGCGTGCTGATCGACCGCTACGGCCCCGGCGAGAACGCGGGCTACCCCACGCTGTGCAAGGGCCGCTTCGACGTGGGCGAGGACGAGAACTACTACGCCATCGAGGAGCCCACCAGCCTGAACACGCTGGAGCTGCTGCCCCAGCTCATGAAAATGGGCGTGCGCGCCGTCAAGATCGAAGGGCGCCAGCGCAGCCCGGCCTATGTGGCGCAGGTCACCAAGGTCTGGCGCGAAGCCATCGACAGCTGCCAGGCCGACCGCCTGCGCTACGCCCCCAAAACCGCCTGGATGGCCAGCCTGGACCAGGTGGCCGAAGGCCAGCAGCACACCCTGGGCGCCTACCACCGCCCCTGGAAATGATGAACACCCCCACCCTGAAACTGTCCCTGGGCGCGCCGCAGTACTACTGGTCGCGCCAGACCTATTTCGACTTCTACGAGGCCATGGCCGCCACGGCCGTGGACATCGTCTACCTGGGCGAAACCGTGTGCTCGCGCCGCCACGAGCTGCGCCTGCAGGACTGGATCGACATCGCCGAGCTGATGCGCTCTGCGGGCAAGGAGGCCGTGCTGTCTACCCAGGTGCTGCTCGAATCGGGCGTGGAAGTGAGCACCATGCACAAGGTCACGGCCAACACCGACTGGCCCGTGGAGACGGGCGACATGGGTGCCGTGCAGCGCGTGGCGGGCAAGCGCCCCTTCACCGGCGGCATGCACCTCAACATCTACAACCTGCCCACGCTGCAGTGGCTGGCCTCGCTGGGCGCCACGCGCTGGGTGGCCCCGCTGGAGATGAAGCACGAAGACCTGGCCGCCCTGATCCAGAACGGCCCGCAGACCCTGCAGACCGAGGTGTTCGCCTACGGCCGCATGCCGCTGGCGTTTTCGGCGCGCTGCTTCACCGCACGCCAGCGCAACCTGCCCAAGGACGACTGCCAGTTCAGCTGCCTGGACCACCCCGACGGCCTGATGCTCAAGACGCGCGAGAGCGAGGAGTTCCTCGTGCTCAACGGCATCCAGACGCAGTCGGCGCGCGTGCACAACCTGATTGACGAACTGCCGCGCATGCAGCGCATGGGCGTGGCCGTGGCGCGCATCAGCCCCCAGTCCCAGCACATGACGGAAGTGGTGGCGCTGTTCGACGCCGTGCGCAAGGGCCAGCTCAGCGGCCCCGAGGCCCGCGCCCAGCTCCAGCCCCTGATGCCCGACCAAAGCTGCAACGGCTACTGGCATGGCCGCCCCGGCCTGGAGCTGGTGGACAGCCCGGCCCTGGCGCCCGCCTGAACCAGTTGCCCACCGCCGCCACTGCACAAGACAAGCCCGCACTGGAGTCCCCCATGAACGCCCCGCACACGCCCCCCACCCCCTTCGTTCTGCCGTCTGCTGTGGCGGCCCTCACCTCGCGCCTGCCCGCGTTTCCGGGCTCGGTGCTGCTGGTCACCGCGCTCAACCTGGGCCTGGCGCGCCAACTGCCGCGCGACGTGGGCGAGATGCTGCTGAACAAGCGCCTGCGCATCCATGTGCGCGACGCGGGCGTGACCTTCGACTACACCTGGACCGGCGGCGCCTTTGCCCCGCGTGCGCGCTTTGCCGAAACCGACCTGTGCATCAGCGCCAGCGCACACGACTTCCTGCTGCTGGCCCAGCGCCAGCAAGACCCGGACACGCTGTTCTTCAGCCGCCGCCTCTCCATGGAAGGCGACACCGAGCTGGGCCTGGTCGTCAAGAACACGCTGGACGCGCTGGAACTGCCCGTGCTGGACCTGCAGCAATGGGGCCCGCGCCAGGTGCTCGCGCGCCTGGCCGCCCTGCGCCCCGGCGCACGCCCCAGCAACAGCACCCCCGGCGCTGGCCACGGCTTCCCCGGAGCGCGGCCATGACAGACACGCGCGCCGCACTGCCCCTGGTCTATTCCTGCTCGGGCTGCTCCAGCGCCGCGCAGTTGGCCAACCATGTGGCGCTGCGGCTGGACCGCGCAGGCGTGGCCGAGATGTCGTGCATCGCGGGCGTGGGCGGCGACGTGCCCAGCCTGGTGCGCACGGCGCGCTCGGGCCGCCCCATCATCGCCCTGGACGGTTGCCCGCTCAACTGCGTGCAGGGCTGCCTCTCGCGCCACGGCATCGCTGCTGCGCGGCACTACCAGTTGCAGCAGTACGGCGTGAAAAAGCGCCGCCACGAGGACTTCGACCCCGCACAGGCGCAGCTTGTGCTGGATCAGGTGCAGGCCGACCTGAAAGCCCACCCGCTCGCGGCGCACCCGGCCGCTGCCAAGCCCGCCCCCCGGATGGCCGCATGAGCGCACGCCGTGCCGCTCCCCAGCAAACCCGCACCGCAGTGCGCAGCACGGAGCTTGCCCAGTGAGCGCTGCGGCCACGCCCTCCACAGCCGGGCAGGCGCCGCAACGCGTGGTCGTGGGCATCTCCGGAGCCAGCGGTGCGGTGTACGGCGTGCGCCTGCTGCAGGCGCTGCGCACCTGCCCTGGGGTGGAATCGCACCTCGTCGTCTCGGACACCGGCTGGCGCACCCTGCGCCACGAAATGCAGCTGGAGCCCGACGCCGTGCGCGCCCTGGCGCATGTGGCGCACGACGCCGACAACGTGGGCGCCAGCATTGCCAGCGGCTCGTTCCAGTGCACGGGCATGGTCATCGCCCCCTGCTCCATGCGCACCCTGGCCGCCGTGGCCCACAGCCTGGCCGACAACCTGCTCACCCGCGCCGCCGACGTCATGCTCAAGGAACGCCGCCGCCTGGTGCTGCTGGCGCGCGAAACCCCGCTGCACCTGGGCCACCTGCGCAACATGGTCAGCGTGACCGAAATGGGCGCCATCGTCTGCCCCCCGGTGCCCGCGTTCTACCTGCACCCGCGCAGCGTGGACGACATCGTGGACCACACCGTCGCGCGCACGCTGGACCTGCTGGGCCTGGCCCATGGGCTGGGGGGGCGGTGGCAGGGGTTGGGGGCAAATCCCGGTTCCATGGCACCAGGCACGGATTGAATTGGGGGGTAGCCCATTTCGTGGGGAGGCACAAACTTCTCGTCCTGGTGCCCTGAATCGGCAGTTGGATGCGTCAACTTTTATAGCTGCTGACGCATGGTCAATAATGCCCCAACCCGCATTGGACGCTTTGCCGATGTGGTCACCGGCCAAGTGGACGTGCGCGGCTGGCGGCCTGGCCCGGACGACGTGGTGGACGATGCAGCCCTGGCCGCACTCGGCGATGGCCAAGAGAACGTGACAGAAGAGGAGGATGGCGATGGCGGGCAATAAGCCTTTGGCAGGCAGCGCTGACCTTGCCCCCTTGCTAGGCACGCTGCGCCAGCTCATCAGCGATGCACGCAGCCGGGCGCTGCGCGCGGTGGATGTCATTCAGGTACAAACCTGCTGGCAGGTAGGCCACCACATTGTGGAGTTTGAGCAAGGCGGCGCGGCGCGGGCGGTTTATGGCAAGCGGCTGCTGCCACTGCTGGCCGAGCAACTGACGGGGGAGTTTGGCAGCGGCTTTGATGCGTCCAACCTGCGCTATATGCGCTTGTTTTATCAGGCGTTTCCAAAACGTGACGCGCTGCGTCACGAATTGAGCTGGACACACTACCGCCTGCTGTCCAAGGTGCAAAGCATCGACGCCCGCCAGTGGTACATGGCCGAGGCCGCTGCCCAGAACTGGAGCACCCGCGCCCTGCAGCGCCAGATCGGCACGCTGTTTTACGAGCGTCTGCTGCTCAGCCAGGACAAGGCCGCCGTTGCCGCTGAAGCCGGAAAAAACCTGGCCGCATTGGCGCAAAGCCCGCGCGCCTTTGTACGCGACCCGGTGATGCTGGAGTTTTTGGGGCTGCCCGGCAACCGTGCTTTGCTGGAATCCAGTTTGGAACAGGGCTTGATGGACAAATTGCAGGCCTTTTTGCTGGAGCTGGGCAAGGGCTTTGCCTTTGTGGCCCGCCAGCAGCGGGTGAGCACCGAGAGCAAGGATTTCTATATCGACCTGGTGTTCTACAACTACCTGCTCAAGTGCTTTGTGCTGATCGACCTGAAAACCACCGAGCTGACCCACCAGGACATCGGCCAGATGGATATGTATGTACGCATGTACGACGACTTGAAGCGCGGCGATGGCGACAACCCCACGGTGGGCATTATGCTGTGCGAGGACAAAGACCAGTCCGTGGTGCGCTATTCGGTGCTCAACGGCAGCGAGCAACTGTTTGCCAGCCGCTACCAACTGGTTTTGCCGAGTGAAGAAGAGTTGCGCAGCGAGCTGGCCCGCGAGGCGCAAGCGATCCGCCTGACGATGGATCTCAATGCGCAGGAGGGGGTCGATGGCGCAGAAGACTGAACACGCTTTGACCTCGGACGCACTCCTTACCGAGCTGCGCGGCCTGATCGATGCCGCCCGCCAGCATGTAGCAAAGCGCTATCAATTTAATAGCTATTAGCGTCCTAAATAAAAGCGACAGAGCCATTTTTGACCTAAAAATATGCACTACCACGACCTGCGCGACTTCATCCAGCAGCTTGAGCAGCGCGGCGAGCTGCGCCGCGTGCGCGAAAGCGTGTCGCCCCGCCTGGAGATGACGGCCCTGTGCGACCGCGTGCTGCGCGCGGGCGGCCCGGCCATCCTGTTCGAGAACCCCACGGGCCACAGCATGCCGGTGCTCGGCAACCTGTTCGGCACGCCCGAGCGCGTGGCGCGCGCCATGGGCGTGGAGAGCATCGCCGGGCTGCGCCCGTTTGGCGAGCTGCTGGCCTCGCTCAAGGAGCCCGAGGCACCCAAAGGCTTCAAGGAAATGGTGGGCATGGGCAGCCTGCTCAAGACGCTGTGGAACATGGCGCCCAAGGAGCGCAGCAGCCCGCCGTGCCAGGAGCTGGTGTGGGAAGGCCAGGACGTGGATCTGGCGCGCCTGCCCATCCAGCACTGCTGGCCCGGCGACGTGGCGCCGCTGGTCACCTGGGGCCTGGTCATCACGCAGGGACCGCACAAGGCGCGGCAAAACCTGGGCATCTACCGCCAGCAGGTGCTGGGGCGCAACAAGCTCATCATGCGCTGGCTCGCGCACCGTGGCGGCGCGCTCGACTTCCGCGACCACTGCACCATAAACCCCGGCAAGCCCTATCCGGTGGCGGTGGCGCTGGGGGCCGACCCGGCGACCATCCTGGGTGCCGTCACGCCCGTGCCCGACAGCCTGTCGGAATACCAGTTCGCCGGCCTACTGCGCGGCGCGCGCACCGAGGTGGCGCCCGCGCTGGGCGTGCCGCTGCGCGTGCCGGCCAGCGCCGAGATCGTGCTCGAAGGCCATATCCAGCCCGACGCCGCGCATGCCAGCGGCTGGGAGCACGCGCTGGAAGGGCCGTATGGCGACCACACGGGCTACTACAACGAGCAGGCCGAGTTCCCAGTGTTCACGGTGGACCGCATCACGCTGCGCAAAGGCGCCGTCTACCACTCCACCTACACCGGCAAGCCGCCGGACGAGCCCGCCGTGCTGGGCGTGGCGTTGAACGAGCTGTTCATCCCGCTGCTGCAGCGCCAGTTTCCCGAGATCGTGGACTTCTACCTGCCGCCCGAGGGCTGCAGTTACCGCATGGCGCTGGTGCGCATCAAGAAGGCCTACCCCGGCCACGCGCGCCGCGTGATGATGGGCGTGTGGAGCCACCTGCGCCAGTTCATGTACACCAAGTTCATCGTGGTGGTGGATGAGGATGTGGACGTGCGCGACTGGAAGGAAGTCATCTGGGCCATGACCACGCGCATGGATCCAAAGCGCGACACCATGATGGTGGAGCACACGCCCATCGACTACCTCGATTTTGCCTCGCCCGTGAGCGGCCTGGGCAGCAAGATGGGCATGGACGCCACCAACAAATGGCCCGGCGAGACGCAGCGCGAGTGGGGCCGCATCATCACCATGGACGCGGAGGTGACGGCGCGCATGGACGCGCTGTACGAGTCCCTCGGCCTTTGACGCGGGAATAAAAAAGCGCCCGGCACCGCACAGGCGCCGGGCGCTTTGCTTTGGGGCTGCTTACTGCTGCGCCGGGGCCTGGGCCGGGGCGGCCATCAGGAAGGCGTCCGAGAAGCAGGCGTTTTCGTCCAGCCCCTGGGCGATGAAGGCGGGCACGGCCGTCTCCACCATCTTGACGGAGCCGCACAGGTACACCTCGTGGCCGCTGAGGTCGGTAAAGTCGGCCAGCATGGCCTCGTGGACCAGGCCGGTGCGGCCGGTCCAGCCGTCGCCCTCGCTGGCGTCGGACACCACGGGCACCACGGTGAAGTTGGCATGCTCGCGCTGCCATTGCTCGCAGCGCTCCAGCATGTAGAGGTCCTGCGGCTTGCGCGTGCCCCAATACAGGCGCATGGGGCGCTGCACGCCGCGCGCAAAGGCGTCTTCGACAATGCTCTTGATGGGCGCAAAGCCCGTGGCCCCGGCCACGAAGAGGATGGGGTGCTGGCTTTCGCGCAGCGTGAAGCTGCCGCGCGGGCCTTCGAAGCGCAGGGTGTCGCCCACCTTCATGCCCTGGAACACGTGGGTGGTGAAGCGCCCGCCGGGCACCAGGCGCACATGCAGTTCGATCTGGCGGCTCTCGCCGGGACGGTTGGCAAACGAGAACGCGCGGCGTTGGCCATCTTCCAGCAGGATGTCGATGTACTGGCCAGCGCTGAAATCCAGCACCTTGCCTTCGGGCAGTTGCAGCAGCACGCGCATCACGTCGTCTGCCAGGCGCTCCAGTTGCGCCACGGTGGCGGTGTGCACTTCGGCCTGTTGGTGCTCTGCGCCGGTGAAGCCTTCCACGTCGATGACCAGATCGCCCTTGGGCACGGCGCAGCACATGAGTGCCTTGCCCTGGGCCTTCTGGGCGTCGGGCAGGGCGCTGCGCTGGTAGGGGCGGTGCTCGATGCTGCCCTGTTCCACGCTGCACACGCACAGGCCGCAGCCGCCGTTGCGGCATTCGTAGGGCAGGGCCAGGCCCTGGCGCAGGCCTGCATCCAGAATGGTTTCGCCCTCGCGCACCTTGAAGTCGGCGCTCGCACCCTCTGCACCGTGCACCACCACCTGGTGCACACGCTTGTCGCCGCGGCGGAACTGCGGCGGCCACCAGGGCAGCAGGGCCAGCAGCACTGAGGCGCCCACCACCAGCGCCCACACACGGGCCAGGGGCCAGTCGGTAATCAAGGGAAACACGGCCATGTAGAACCAGTCCAGCTTCACCTCGGTCACGGCCCTGGCCAGGTTGCTCACCCCGCCCTGGCTGTGCACCGGGGCCACCAGCGAGAGCACCAGAAAGGTCAGCAGCATGCCAACGACGATGGGGCGCGGCGGCGTGGTGCGCGCCTTGGGCACGCGCTGCACGTGGATCCACATGATCATCAGCAACACCAGCGGAATGCCCAGGTGCATGAAGGACAGCAGCGTGAAGAAGCGATCGCCCACGTGGTCGGAGTAGAGGAAGTTGCGCATCAGCGTGCCGTTGAAGATCGGCAGCCAGTCCAGCCATTCAAAGCTGGAGACCGTGATGTACTGCGCCATCTGGTCCCAGGGGAGCATGTAGCCGTTGATCCCCGAGGCATAGACCATCCAGATCAGCATGACACCCGTAACCCACGAGAACCAGCGGAACCCGTGGTACAGGTTGAATGCGAAGTAGCGCAGCATGTGCAGCACCATGGTCAGCACCATGGCATCGGAGGCGTAGCGGTGCACGCTGCGCATGATGCCGCCCATCCACCACTGGTGCTCGGTGAGCGCTATGACCGAGGAGTAGGCCTCGGCAATGCCGGTTTCGAAGAACACATACAGGTACAGGCCGGTGGCACCCACCACCCAGAACAGGAAGAAGGTGATGGCGCCCAGGTGGTAGAAGGGGTTGATGCGGTCACCAAAGGCGGCATTGAACAGGCCCTCGGCCTTGAGGAAAAGCCATTGCAACAGGTCTTGGAGTTTCTTGATCATTGTTCGTATTCCTTCAGCCTTGGGCTGCACTGGGGTGCGGCTGGCGGATGGTGCGGATCACCACCACCACAAACAGCAGCCCGCCGATGATGGCAATGAGACCGCCCAGGCCCATGAGGCCCATGCCCGCCACTTCGGCGGTGCTGCGCAGCACCTGGTCGGTGCCGGCCACCTTGCGCTGCACGCCATAGCCGCCGGACCAGACCAGCCCGATGATGTGCATGAGCTGCCCCATGCCATACAGCCAGGGCTGCCAGGTGGCCATGCGCCCCTGGGGCGCGGCGTAACCCAGCGAGGGCAGGATGCGGTAGACCGCCCCCATGAGCGCGAGCGTGACACCCACGATGCAACCGTGGTAGTGCGCAGGAATGCGCACGTTGCTGCCTTGGATGAAGATGCCGATGACGCCGCCCGCGCCAAAGAGCAGCACCGATGACAGCAGCGCCGCACGCAGCGGGCGCAGGTCTGCATCCAGGGAGCGCACCAGCGCCACGCCCAGCACGGCGGCCATGCCCACGGGTACGATGGCCGGGCCGCCCCCCAGGCGCATGGCCCAGGTGAGCAGGTTGCGGTGTTCCACCGAGGCCACGTCGTAGGCCAGGTAGGCATAGGGGGTGACAAACACCCCCAGCAGCGCCAGCAGGAACATCAGCACCGCCACACGCGGACTCAACACCACACGGGCGCCGCAGGCGCTGGCCAGCCAGAGCCAGACCACGAGCATGAGCAGCGTCCAGGTGAACTGCAGCGCATGCCCGCCGCCCCAGAACAGGATTTCGTAGTACGCCTTGCCCTCCAGGCTGGTGGGAAGCACCGCCCAGGACCAGGCAAAGCACAGCAACGCGACGGCGGTGGCCGCAGCGGCGCCGCGCAGGCCGAAGTGCAGCGCCCCCTGCCCGTCGTACTGCAGACTCCAGCGGGGTGCGGCCCACAGGCTGCGCAGCACCAGCAGGGTGATCCCCACGCCAAACACCACCAGCCCGGCCAGGAACAGCGGCGATTCCAGCACCGGGATGTAGTTGGCCATGATGGGTTCGCCCGGCGCCAGAAAGGGCGCCAGCGCCATGGCCAGCGTGCCTGCGGCCGTCACCCACAGCGCCAGCCAGCCAGCCCCTTGCGCACGCTGGCTGGCGTGCAGGCTCCACAGCAGGCCCGCCATGGATACGAACCACACCAGCACCGACAGGTCCACGTGCAGCACCAGCGAGATGTGGAAGAAGTTGGCCGCCGGGAGCCATTGGTTCACGTAAGGCGTGCGCGACACCACCAGCAGCACCGAGAACAGCCCGGAGCCGATCAGTGCGGCCACGCCGAGCCAGAGCCAGCCCCGTGCCAAGGCCTGGCGCGCGTCCTGGGGAACGCTCAGCTGGTAGTCCGTGCCCGCGTGCGCGGCAGGCGACGAGGCCTGGGGCTTGCCCTGCACGCCAGGCAGGGGGGAAGTACCTGCGGTCATAGCAGAACAATGCCTCCCTTGTCGGGGTTGAAGTCGATCACCATGACCTGCCCGGACTTGAGAACCACGGTCTCCTCACGCTCATGGGTGAAGCCTTCGACCGCCTTGTTGTCCTTGAAGCGCACGGCAATGCGGTGTTCGCCCGCGGGCAGATCCAGCCGCTGGTACACGGTGGATGCGCCGTCGCGCGACAGTCCCGAAGGCGCCGAGGTGTGGCGCACCATGGACTTGCCGTCGATGTCCACCTCGATGCTGACCGGTGAACGCTCGCGCTCGCACTTCATGGCCTTGCGCATGTTCTTGGCCATCTTGGCCTGCTCTTCGGCGGTGTAGGCGCGGCAATCGGCGATGCGCTGGCCGTGGTGGATGAAGCTGACCTTGATCTGCGCCATGTCCGGCGGCAAGGGGTGGTACACAGGCCAGCGTGAAAACACCCCAAGTGCCACGGCAAAGCTGCCGTACAGCAGGGCCTGGCCGGTCCAGTTGAGTACGCGGTTCATCGGTTTTTCTCCTCAAGTTCAGGGGGGGCGCCGGCATCGCAGTGCCTGCGCAATTCGTCCACGGCAGCCGCCAGTGCGCGTTCGTCGCCGGGGTCGGTCCAGGCAGTGCGCCAGCGTTCGGCAGGTACCGAACTGCGCAGATGGGGTTCGCGCTCGCCGCTCAGGCGCTGGGCGGTCCAGCGCTGGCCCAGGCGGAATTCGCAGCCGCCTTCGCGGCAGCCGTTGATGAGCACGCCGTCGGCACCCGCACGCAGCGCGTATTCCACAAAGGAGGGCGGCAACATGCCTGCGCACACCAGCGGGAAATGCAGCACGTCGGGGGCGTCCAGGCGGGTGCGGGCGCCTTGTTCACAGCCAAAGACGACCAGGCGCCGGGGGCCCGGCATGGCGGCCAGGCGTTGCACCAGCTGCTGGCGCAGGTCGTTCACGGGCCATTGCGGCATGTCGATACCGGTGACCAGTACCTCGGCGCTGCGGAAGGGGGTGGACGACGGGCACGCGCCCGCGCAGATGCCGCAGCCTGCGCAGAGATCGGCATTCACCTCGGCCATGCGCATGCCCCGGCGTCCGTTGGGGTGCGGCACCATGGTGATGGCCGAATAGGGGCAGTCGTCAAAGCAGCGCCCGCAGCCGCTGCAGTGGTCGGGGTACACCACCGCAACCGGTGCCGGGGGCGGCGCAGGCAGGAACGGCGGCACCGACAGCAGTACAAACGCCAGCCCCAGCAGCCCCCACACCACCAGCGGCGAGGTGGCATCGATCAGCGGGTGGATGAACAGCAGAATCCAGTCGATCGCCAGCACCGCGGGTACCGTGCCAAGGTCTGCAGGCCCCTGGCTGACCACTGGCGCCACGAAGGACAGCGCTAACAAGGTGGCAAAGGTGCCCCAGGCCAGGGCTCGCGGTGGGAACACCTTGGCCAGGCTGATGCGCTGGATGTGGAACCACAGGCCAAAGATCATCAGCAAGGGCATGCCGATGTGGATGAACACGAACAGGGTGAACAGCCGGTCGCTGAGGCTCACGCCCCCCAGAAAGTTGCGTGCCAAGGGCGAGGCCAGGAAAGGCAGGGTGTCGATCCACTCGGCCGTGGACACCACGGAATACTGGCCCAGGCGATCCCAGTTGAGCCAGAAGCCCCCCACGGCGCAGACAAAGGCCAGGGCCACCAGCGGCACCCCGGTGATCCAGGGCACGGTACGAAAGTGCCGGTAGTGGCCCAGCACCCATTCGCGCGCAATGTGTGCGCCCATGACGACGACAAACGCATCGGCCGCGTAGCGGTGCACGCCGCGCAGGGCGGTGCCCAGCATCCAGGGCACTTTGGTCAGGGATTCGATGGAGCGGTAGGCACCGGCAGCCGAGGTGTCGAGCACGATGTAGAGCACCGTGCCACTGACCACCAGCAGCCACAGCAGCATGAAACCCAGCGCCCCCAGGTGCTTGAGCGGGTTGAGCGCCGGGCCGAAGGCTCCGTCGAACGCGTGCTCCAAAGCCCGGTAGGTGGCAGCGAGGCGGGAAACCGGCGAGAGGGAGGGAGAGATGCTGGGGCCTTCGGGGGGGAAGGCTGTACCTGGCAGAGACATGGAACTGGCGAGCGTCAGGCGCTACGCACCCCCTTGTTGCGTGCGCTCTGCCGGCTGGAGCGCCATTCGTTGATGAAGAAAACCAGCATCAGGACAAAAAAGGTCACGCCCCCGGCGATCTGGATGGGCAGGGTGTAGTCCACGCGGTAGGCGCCCGTCTTGGGGTCGTACACGGTGCACAGGATGCGCACCCTGTCCACCAGGTTGTCCAGCAACTGGTTGGACTCGACCGGTGTCCCCGCCAGCAGCATCTTGAGGGGCTCGCCCAGTTCGGCAGGTGCAACGGATTCGCCATACACCTGGCGCACGATGCGCCCCTGGGCATCCACGAGGGAGACCTGGAGCACATGGTCGAATCCGGCGGGGGTGGCGGTGTACACAAAGCCGAAATCCTTGGCCAGCGCAGGCACGATGGCGGCCGGGGGGCTGAGGAAGTCCCAGTTGGACTGCTTGATGTTGTACTGGGTGGCAAAGGCCTTGAGGGCCTGCGGCGAATCGGCCGGCTGGTTGAAGCCAATGCTCACCACGTTGAACTGGTTGGGCCCCAGGCTTTTCTGGAGGCCCTCCACCGCATCCTGCAGGGACTTGGTGGTGGTGGGGCACACCTGGAAGCAGCCGGTGTAGATGAAGCTCACCAGCAGGGGCTTGCCCCGGAATGAGGAGAGGGCCACAGGACGGCCCTCACGGTTCAGAAGGATGTGGTCGCCGATCGTGCGGCCGACGGCAGCCTGGCTCGCGCGCAATGCCTGCTCACGGTCCAGGCCCAGGTCGGCGGCAGCGTCCCGCTGGTCCGACGCTGCGGCGGGCAGCGCCAGGGCCAGCCCCAAGCCGCAGCATGCAGCAGCCTGGCGTATGCGGGACAGGAGCGACCGGGCCACAACATGCTCCTTCAGCGCAGCACGGCATCAATGCAGGCGGCGACCAGCAGGACGCTCAACTGCACCAGCGATGCAAAGAAGGAACCCATGGCCGTGGCACGCTCGGGCTTGCGCGCGAGCAGCCAGGATTTGCGCACAAAGTGCAGTCCGCCAGCGAGTGCGCCCACGGCATACACCGGGCCTGCACCGTAGGCCAGGGGCAGCAGCGAGGCGACGAACAGCGCCACGGTGCTCACCAGCACGGTGCGGGCGGCACGCTCGGGGCCCACAACGACGGGAAGCATGGGCACGCCCGCCTGGGCGTAGTCGTCGCGGTTGGCGATGGCCAGGCTCCAGAAATGGGGCGGTGTCCACAGGAACAGCACCAGGGCCAGCAGCCAGGGCAGGGGCCCCAGCGCCGGATCTACGGCGGCAGCGCCCGCCAGCACGGCAAAACTCCCCGCAAGGCCACCGATGACGATGTTGAGGGAAGTGCGCCGCTTCAGCCACAGGGTGTAGACCACCCCGTAGAAGAATGCACCGAGAAACACGTGAAGCGCCGCAACGCCATTGAGTGCGGCCCAGGTAGCGCCCACGGCCCCCGCCAGCAGCACGGCCATCAGGACCAGCCAGGCAGGATGGTGGGGCAACGCACCCGTGACGAAGGCGCGCTTTTTGGTGCGCTCCATCAAGCGGTCGCTCTCGTACTCGACATACTGGTTGAACGCCCCCGCGCTTGCCGACGCCAGGAGCACGGACACGGCCAGGATCAGCACCTGCATGAAGCTGAGTGCCTTTCCTGGCGCGATCGCCATGCCCACGAGCGCGGTAATCATGATCAGCACACCGATGCGCAGCTTGAACAGCGAGATGACGTCGCGCGCCATCTGGCCCATGCTGCGCCCGGCGGGCTTGAGCGTGGTGGTGTGCATCGCTCAAGGCTTCCGATCAGCTCAGACCCCACAGCTGGCCGAGGTACTTCCAGTTCACGAAGTAGTACAGCACAAAGGTCACGAGGAAGAACACCGCCAGCACGAAGGTGCCGGGCGCCACGAAGCCGGCAGAACCATAGGTCTGCGCAGCAGCGGTGGGAGCCGCAGGCATCAGCGGGGTGAACTTGGGGCTGACCACACCGGCGTCGAGCTTCTTGCCGAAGAACACGGACATCACGGTGACGTACACGAAGATGGCGCCGCCAGCGATGGCGGTAATGCCGCTGATACCGACCAGGCCCATCATCAGGTAGGCAGCACCGGGCCATTCATAGGCCAGTGCATGGCCGCTGAAGGCCATGTCCCAGTGGCGGCGCGAGACACCCAGGGTGCCTGCGCCCATCATCACGAGGCAGAAGAAGTACATCGCAAAGCCGAAAAGGTACGGCTGGATCTTGGCCAGGCCAGGGGCGATCATCTCGCGCTGGAACAGCACGGGAATCAGGAAGTAGGTCAGGGCCATGAAGGTCAGCGTGGTACCGATCACCACGGTGGCGTGGAAGTGGCCAGGCACGTAGATGGTGTTGTGGATCAGCAGGTTGAGCTGTTCGGTACCCATCATCACGCCGGTGATGCCGCCCAGGAAGCCGAAGCCCACGATGGCGATGAACACGCCAGCGAATGTCGGGTTGCCCCAGGGCGCCTTGCGCAGCCATTCGAACAGGCCTTTGTTGTAGCCGCGTGCGCGCTGGGCCACTTCCATGGCGCCAGGGATGGACAGGGCGTGGATCATGGATGCCAGCACGGCAAAGTACATGAAGTAGCTGGTGTTCACCACTTTCCACTCGGTGCTGATGCCGGGGTCGGCAAGCAGGTGGTGGGCGCTGGCGAGTTGCAGGAACAGGATGTACAGCAGGAAGGCGCCACGGCTGACGCGCTCGGACATGGGCTTGGCGCCAAAGGCGATGGCGGCGACGGCGTACCAGATCGAGATGTGGGCAGCCACGTTGATCTGCTGCGACGAGTGGCCGAAAGCCCACCAGATGGTGCGGTAGATCAGGGGATCGACCTGGTCGATCACGCCCACGGACAGCAGGAAGGTGGGGATCAGGATGATCGCACCCGAGCTGATGGTGAACACCGCGATGATGGCGGCCGTGATGGCACCGAAGGTCACCAGCGGCACGGAGCCTTCATAGGTCTTCTCGCGCTTGGCAACCACCAGCGTGCCGAAGAAGATGAAGCAGGCAATGAGCGCGCCCACGGCGAACAGGATCAGGCCGAGGTAAAACGACCAGTGCGCCATCATGGGCACATAGGAGGTCATCATCACGCTCGAATCGCCCTTGAACACCGAGACGTTGTTCATCACGGCACCCACCAGCATGAGCGCATAGGCGGCCCAGGCGATCTTGGGTGTCGCCAATCGGCACCGCAAGAGGGTGGAGGAGGCAAAGTACAGAACGGCGACTTCGAAGAAGATGATCCAGAAGATCAGCATGTCGATGCCGTGGGCCGTGAGCACCATGTAGAAGGTGTCGGCCGCGAGCCAGTGCACCGCGGGCCAGCGGGTCAGCACCACGCCGATGGCCAGCAGGCCCCCGACGAGCAGTGCCACCACGGCGGTGACGGCGTTGATTTTCATGAGCGTCTCAGCCTGCTTTTCAAACTGCAGGCCCGAGCGCGGGCAGGTACGGTAAGTGGTTTGTACGGTCATGGCTTTCCTCGCATTACTTCACGTACATACGACCCACCATCTCGTGGTGGCCAATGCCGCAATACTCGTTGCACACGATGGAGAAGGTGCCCGACTCGTTCGGCGTGATCTTGATCACGTGCTCGTAGCCCGGCACCACCTGGATGTTGATGTTGGTGGGCTGCAGCGAGAAGCCATGGTTGTAGTCCATGGAGGTCAGGTGCAGCTTGTAGGTCTTGCCCTTTTGCAGCTCAAGAATGGGCCACCAGTTCCACAGGCGGGCGACCATGTACACGTCGGAGCCTTCGGGAGGCGCCACCACGGGGATGTTCTGCTCGGTTTCGGTGCGTACCGTGTACTTGTCCACCACAGCCTGGGCTTGGGCGGAGTACTTTTCCGGTGCGGTCTTGTAGGTTTCGGTAGCAAGGTTCTGCTTGCCGTAGATGTGCCAGAACACCATCATGAAGAACATGACCATGCACCAGACGAAGGCGATGCCGATCCAGACGGCTTCGAGGCGGTCCAGCGGGTGTTTCCACCACAACCGCTCTGAGGGGGGAAGAATTGCGCTCATGGCTGTGTTCCTTTACTTGGCTGTGGGGATGGTCAAAATGTCAATGACACCCCAAAGGTTGTACACAATCATGGGAATCATCACGCCCAGGAACAGCAGCAGGAATGGGTTGTCCAGCAACTGTTGTAGGAACGGGACTTTCTCGTTCTCATCGTCATGGTGGCTCATGGTTCACTTCTCCTTGGTAAGCTTTTCAGCACCTTATATTCTTGAGCTTTACTGTCGGCTTAAACATGATCTGAATCAACACTTGGGACATCACAAACCGGCCCGATGTTGGTAACAACACGAAAATTCATGTCACAAAGTGTGTTTTATGCATACGGCGTGCATATTTACACGCTCGCGTTGCATTCCAAGTGTTTTCCCTCTGTGCCGTCCGGTCTGTGTGACTTTTACGCCACACTCTTCCAATACCCCCATGAAATATATTGAATTGAACCTGCAGGCTACGCCGGTAGCCCGCCGCAGGCAGCGGTTGCAGCGCATGGCCTGGGTGTGTGCGGCCATGGTGCTGCTCATCACCTGCCTGAGTGCCTTTTTGCGCCTGTCCAAGGCGGGCCTGGACTGCGAGCCCTGGCCGCAGTGCTACGCCCAGGCCCAGCAGGCAACCGTGGCTGACACGCCAACCACACCGGCGCAGGGCGCCACCGCTTCCGCGCGCATGGCCCACCGGGTGGTGGCATCTGCCAGCCTGCTGCTGGTGCTGGCGATGTTGGCAACAGCCCTTGCATCGCGTCCCGCCCTGTGGCCCGAGGGCCGCCTCGCGCTGTGCATCCTGGGGCTGGCGCTGTTCCTGGCCGTGCTGGGGCGCTGGACGGCACAGTCCCGGCTGCCCGCAGTGACGCTGGGCAACCTTTTGGGTGGCTTTGCCATGCTGGCCCTGAGCGTGCGCCTGGCGCTGGTGGCTGCGGCACCTTCTGCCGCACGCCCCGGCGCTGTACCGCTGGCGCCCTGGGCCTGGCTGGCGGGCCTGGTGTTGCTGGCGCAGGTGGCCCTGGGCGGGCTGGTGAGCGCAGGCCATGTGGGCCTGAGCTGTCCCGCCACGGGCGGCTGCGACCTGGCCGCAGGTTCCTGGCAAGCGCTGAACCCGTGGCTGGAGCCCCCGTCCGGCGCCTTGCCGACGCGCGCAGAAGGCGCATGGGTGCACCTGCTGCACCGCGCAGGCGGCTTGCTGCTGACCGCCGTGCTGTGGCTGCTGGCCTGGCGCAGCTGGCGCCTGGGGCAGCGCAAGGCCGCCGCGTTGCTGGTGTGCCTGCCTGCCGCGCTGGCCGCACTGGGACTGGCGATGGTCGCCCGGGAGCTGCCGCTGGCCCTGGTACTGGTGCACAACACCGGCTCGGCCCTGCTGCTGGCCCTGCTGTGGGGGCTGACCGTGCCGCGCAGGGCTTGAGGCGCACCTGTCACCTGCGTTGTGACAGCGGTGTGCACCTTCTTTCAGAATGCGCCATGGACTTCGCCCCTTCTGCCCGGGCCCAGGCGCTGCGCGAGCGCATGGACGCCTTTGTCGAGCGCTACCTGCTGCCCCACAACCCGGCCTGGCACCGCGCGGTGCAGGAGGGTGCGTATCCGCCGCCCTTCATGGAAGACCTCAAGGCCCTGGCGCGCGAGGAAGGCCTGTGGAACCTGTTCCTGCCGGGCCTGCGCGATGACGAACCAGGCACGCGCCTGACGCACCTGGAATACGCGCCGCTGGCCGAATCCATGGGCCGCCTGCCCTGGGCGGCCGAAGTCTTCAACTGCAGCGCACCCGACACCGGCAACATGGAGCTGCTGCACCGCTTTGCCAGCGCCGCGCAGCGCCAGCAATGGCTGGAGCCGCTGCTGCAGGGCCACATCCGCTCGGCCTTTGCGATGTCCGAACCCGACGTGGCATCGTCCGACCCCACCAACCTGCAGACCACCGTGCGGCGCGAGGGCGACACGCTGGCGGTGCAGGGGCGCAAATGGTTCATCACTGGCGCGGCGCACCCGCATTGCAGGCTGCTGATCGTGCTGTGCCGCAATGCCGACGACGATGGCAGCGCCGAGCCCATGCCGGACTCCCACCACCAGCACAGCATGGTGCTGGTGCCGCTGGACACCCCCGGTGTGCAGGTGCTGCGCAACATCAGCGTGCTGCACCAGCACACGCCCGAGGGGCACTGCGAGATCCTGCTGCACCAGGTGCGCGTGCCCGCCAGCCACCTGCTGGGCGACTGGGGCGCGGGCTTTGCGATGGCCCAGGCCCGGCTGGGGCCCGGGCGCGTGCACCACTGCATGCGCAGCATCGGCCAGTGCGAGCTGGCCCTGCAACTGGCGGCAGAGCGCGCCTTGGAGCGGCGCACTTTCGGCAAGTACCTGAGCGAGCAATCCAACGTGCAGGACTGGCTGGCGCAAGCGCGCATCGCCATCGACCAGGCCCGCCTGCTGGTGCTGCAGACCGCCTGGATGCTGGACCAGGGCGACGCCTTGCCCGCGGCGCAGGTGCGTGCCCAGGTGGCTGCCATCAAAGTGGTGGCTGCGCAGCTGCAAAGCCACGTGGTGGATCGCGCCATCCAGGTGTTTGGCGCCATGGGCCTGTCGAGCGACACCCCGCTGGCCCAGTTCTGGACCTGGGGCCGCGCGCTGCATTTCATGGATGGCCCCGACGAAGTGCACCTGCGCAGCGTGGCGCGCCACGAACTGGCCCAGGCCCGCAGCCGCATGGGCGCCAGCAGCGCATGGTTCACCACCCCCGAGCAACTGCAGGCACCGCCACGCATCCGTTGAAACATGCCGTTGCTCCTGCCAAGGCGTGCAGGGGCAGGGCTTGCGGAATAATGGCGCACAGCACCAACTCTGGGCCCAGCCGCCCCGTCCGCCGCCATGCATTCCTTGACCTTGCGTTTTCTGGCATCCCACAGCGCAGGCCTGCACGTGGGCACACGCATCAACGGCGGCAGCGTGCTGCATTGGGTGGACGAGGCGGGCCTGGCCTGCGCCACCAGTTGGGCCAAGGGGTATTGCGTGACAGCGCTGATCAGCGGTGCACGCTTTGAGCGGCCGGTGTTCGCAGGCGACCTCATCGAAGTGCAGGCCCGCCTGGCCTATACCGGCAAGACCAGCATGGGCATCGCGGTGGAGGTGTACCGCACCCGCCTGCCCGGCGACACGCTGGAACAGGTGCTGCAATGCGCCTGCGTGTACGTGGCCGTGGACGACACCAACCGCCCGCGCACCGTGGACACCTGGAACCCCGAGACCCCCGGCGACATGGCCCTGGCGGAGCAGGTGCGCATCCACGCGCAGAACGCACGCGCCGCGTAGTCCAAGAATCAAATCAAACCATAGCGCCCTGTTTACGGGCGTTAGCAGCTATTATTTTTGCAGCACAACTCTCGAAGCCACTGCATGCAACCCGCCGCACCCGCCCCTTTGCAAGACCGGCTGCGTGCCGCCCAGCCCTGCCTGTGGACCAACCCGGGCCGCCAGGCCGAGGTACCGCCCCGGCTTTCGGTGGGCACCGCCGCGGTGGGCGTGGAGGATATGCAGGCCGCCGCGGCGCGCTTCGGGCGCTTCGCGGGGCTGCTGGCCGCGCTGTTCCCCCAGGAGCTGCAGGCCAGCGGCGGCGTGATCGAGTCGCCCCTGGTGCCCGCGCCCGCGCTGGGCCAGGCCCTGGGGCTGGATGCCGACGCGGGCGCGCTCTGGGTCAAGTGCGACCACCTGCTGCCCGTGGCCGGCTCAATCAAGGCGCGCGGCGGCATCCACGAGGTGCTCGAATTCGCCGAACAGCTCGCGCTGCAGCACGGCCTGGTGGCGCCGGGCGGCGACTACCGCGCGCTGGCCCAACCCGAAGCGCGCGCGCTGCTGGGCCGCTACCAGGTGGCCGTGGGCTCCACGGGCAACCTGGGCCTGTCCATCGGCGTGGCGGCGTCGGCGCTGGGCTTTCGCGCCGCCGTGCACATGTCGGCGGATGCCAAGGAATGGAAGAAGGAACGCCTGCGCCGACGCGGCGTGGAGGTGGTGGAGCACGCGGGCGACTACGAGCAGGCCGTGGCTGCGGGCCGCGCCCAGGCCGCGAGCGATCCGTTCTGCCATTTCGTCGACGACGAGCGCTCGCTCTCGCTGCTGCAGGGCTACAGCGCCAGCGCCCCCGCGCTGCAGCGGCAACTGGCGGCAGCGGGCATTGCCGTGGACGAGCAACACCCGCTGTTCGTCTACCTGCCCTGCGGCGTGGGCGGCGCGCCAGCGGGTATCACTTTCGGCCTGCGCCAGGTGCTGGGGCCGCATGTGCACTGCTTCTTCGCCGAGCCGGTGCAGTCGCCCTGTTTCCTGGTGCAGATGCTGGCCGGGGCACATGACAATCCGAGTGTGTACGACTGGGGCCTCACCAACCAGACCGAGGCCGACGGCCTGGCCGTGCCGCGCGCCTCGCTGCTGGCCGCCAGCCTGATGCACCCGCTGCTCTCGGGCATCTACACCGTGCAGGACGCCACGCTGTTCCAGCACCTCGCGCTGGCGCACGACACAGAGGGGCTGCGCATCGAGCCGTCGGCGGCGGCGGGCTTTAGCGGCCCCGGCATGCTCACCAGCACGCCGGAAGGCCGCGCCTGGCTGCAGGCGCAGGGACTGGAAGTACACCTGCCGCGCGCCACGCACCTGGCCTGGACCACGGGCGGGCTGTTCGTGCCTGAGGCCGAATACGATTGCTTTTTGCAACGCGGGCGCGAGGCCACAAGCCCCGGGTAACCGCACCACAGGAGCCGCCCCATGGAACCCTACGATTTCGCCATCATCGGCGCAGGCATCGCTGGCGCCAGCGTGGCCTGGCAGCTTGCCGACACCTCCCGCGTGCTGCTGCTGGAGCGCGAAGCCCAGCCCGGCTACCACACCACGGGACGCTCGGCCGCGCTCTACATGGAGACCTACGGCACGCCGCGCATCCGCGCGCTCACGCGCGCCAGCCGCGCCTTCCTCGACCAGCCGCCACCGGGCTTTACCGACAGCCCCATCCTCTCGCCGCGCGGCGTGCTCTACATCGCCGGGCCGGACCAGATGGACCTGCTGGAAACCACCTGGCAGGAGCTGCACACGCATTCGCCCAGCCTGCGCCGCCTGACCCCTGCTGAATTGGTCGAACGCGCGCCCTGCCTGCGCATGGAGGCGCTGGGCGGCGGGCTGAGTGAATCGGGCGCAGCCGACATCGACGTGAACGGCCTGCACCAGGGCTACCTGCACGGCCTGCGCCAGCGCGGCGGCACCGTGCGCATGAGCGCCGAGGTCACGGCGCTCACGCGCGGCAACGGCCTGTGGACCGTGCAGCTGCAGGACGGCAGCAGCGTGCAGGCGCGCACCGTGGTGAATGCCGCAGGCGCCTGGGCCGACGTGGTGGGCCAGCTGGCGGGCGCCGCGCCCATAGCCCTCACGCCCTGCCGCCGCACGGCCTTCACCTTCCCCGCGCCCGAGGGGCTGGACCTGCCCTCGCTGCCCGCCATCATCGCCGTGGACGAGAGCTTCTACATCAAGCCCGACGCGCGCCAGCTGCTGGGCTCGCCCGCCAACGCCGACCCCACGCACCCGCACGACGTGGTGCCCGAGGAGATCGATGTGGCCACAGGCATCTGGCACATCGAGCAGATGACGACGCTACAGATCCGCCGCCCCTCGCACACCTGGGCCGGGCTGCGCTCCTTCGTGCCCGACGGCGATATGGTGATCGGCTGGGACGGCCAGGTCGAAGGCCTGTTCTGGGTGGCCGCGCAGGGCGGCTACGGCATCCAGAGCGCGCCGGGCTACGCACTGCTGGCGCGCAACCTGCTGCTGGGCGAGCCGCTGGACGCGTTGCTGGTGGCCGAGGGCGTGGATGCCGAGGGGCTGTCACCCCGGCGCTTGCGCTAGCAATTCAGGAGCTGCTCGCGCTTCACGGCAGGGGGATCGCGGCCTGCAGCAGGTTGCGCGTGCGCTGCGCCTCGTGCCGCGCGGCGGCGGCGAAGTCCGCGCCGCTGCTGGCGTAGAGGATGGCACGCGAGGAGTTGACAATGATCGGCCCGTCCTGCCGCCAGCCCGCACGCACCGTGGCGGCGGCGTCGCCGCCCTGGGCGCCCACGCCGGGAATCAGCAGCGGCACCTGCGGCGCGATGGCGCGCACGCGCTCGATCTCGGCCGGGTAGGTGGCGCCCACCACGAGGCCAAGCTGGCCGTTCTTGTTCCACGGGCCCTGCGCCAGGCGCGCGATGTGCTCGTACAGCAGCGGCTGGCCGTCCACGCTGGCCAGGCGCTGGTTCTGGAAGTCGTCGCCGCCGGGGTTGGACGTGCGGCACAGCAGGAAGGCGCCCTTGCCGGGGTAGCGCAGGTAGGGCTCGACCGAATCAAAGCCCATGAAGGGCGAGAGCGTGACCGCATCGGCGCCGTAGCGCTCGAAGGCCTCGCGCGCGTACTGCTCGGCCGTGGAGCCGATGTCGCCGCGCTTGGCGTCCAGGATCACGGGCACATGCGGCGCGTTGGCGCGCAGGTGCTGCATCAGGCGCTCCAACTGGTCTTCCGCGCCGTGTGCGGCGAAGTAGGCAATCTGCGGCTTGAAAGCGCACACCAGATCGGCCGTGGCGTCCACGATGGCGGCGCAGAAGTCATAGATCTTGTGCGCATCGCCCTGCATGCCTGCGGGAAAGCGCGTGGGTTCAGGATCCAGGCCCACGCAAAGCATGGACTGGTTGCGCGTGGCCGCGTCGTGCAGCATGTCGAGGAAGGTCATGGAGGGGAATTCTATTCAGTGCCGAAGAGCGTGCTTCCCCGGGCCCGGTGCCGGTGTCGCAGAGAAATCAGGACAGAGCGGATTCCACATGCTGCCATACAGCATCACCACTATGCCCATTCGAAGGCAACCTGTGGACTTCGATCCACCCTTCGCCGATACTGCTTCATAAATACACGTGTATTCCCTAGTAACAAGTTATCTTCTTGTTTCTAGACTGACTCGTCTCGCCGCAAGACGCACCTTGCTCAGCGGCCTGCCTGAAGGGAACCCGTCATGGAAGCATTGCTGACAGACAGAGATTCAGAGCAACCCAAGGCGACGCCCAGACACGGGGCCAATTTCTCAGCCGCCTGGGTTGGCGGCATGGCTGCACTTCTACTGCTGGTGCTTGCCAATGGGCCTGTGGCCTGGGCATCTGCTGCCGCCATTCTTGCGGTCGGCATCTCGGCCAGCCTGTTTGCGGGGCGGACGCAAGCCTCTGGCCCGCTCCAGCGTTCGCCCGATCGCACCAAAGCCCTGCAGGACTACACACAAAGCCTGAGGCAGCTGATCTCCGAAACCTCCGCGCGTTGGTCGGGCCACGTGGACATGACCCGAATCCACACAGAGAAGGCCACGACGGCACTGGCTGCTGAGTTTGACGAAATCCAGTCTCGGCTCAGAGACGCGCTGGAGGCATCGCAGGCCGCCACGGCAGGCGATCAGGGCGTCCTTGGGGTGATTGAGGATGCCAAAAAGGAATTGGCTTCGATCATCGGCGCACTGAAAGCTGCGCTGGATGAAAAGCAGAGCCTATGGGACAGCGTCACCAGCCTTTCGAAGCTGACAAATGAACTGAAGCAGATGGCCGAGGAGGTTGGCGTCATTGCGCGGCAGACCAATCTGCTGGCGCTGAATGCAGCCATCGAGGCAGCCAGGGCAGGCCCTGCAGGGAGGGGCTTCGCCGTCGTCGCCGGAGAGGTCCGAACGCTGTCGGGTCTTTCCGCCAAGACGGGGCAGAGCATCCGAGAGAAGGTTGAAACGGCAGATGCCACCATGAAAAAAGCCCTGGCGGCCGCAAATCAAATGTCGCAAAGCGACCGGTTGCTCGTCGACAACTCCGAGGCCGCGATCAACAGCGTCTTGTCGCGTTTTAACCAAACTCTCTCGGCGCTGGTGGAAACGTCCAATCGCTTTGAAGAGGATGGCTCGGTCGTAAAAAACCAGGTGGAGGAGGCCATTGTGCACCTCCAGTTTCAGGATCGTGTGAGCCAGATATTGACCGCAGTGCGCGGAGATATGGAACGACTGATCGCATTGATAGCGGGCGACGAATTTGGCATGGACGGCCCCACACCATCTCCCATCGATGTGGAGCGGTGGATTCGCGAGCTGGAGGCCACCTACACCACGCTGGAGCAGCAGACGCTCAATGCGGGCGAAGCAGAAACGCCACGAGAAATCACTTTCTTTTAGGAGCCAACCGCCATGTCAAAAACAATCATGATCGTTGATGACTCAGCCTCCCTTCGACAAGTAGTGTCGATGACGCTTCGGGGCGCTGGATACACCGTTATTGAGGCCTGCGATGGCAAGGATGCATTGGGAAAACTCAGCGGACAGAAAGTGCACCTTGTGATATCGGACGTCAATATGCCCAATATGGACGGCCTGAGTTTTGTGTGTGAAATGAAAAAGAACGCCAGCTATAAATTCACGCCAGTCATCATGTTGACCACTGAGTCCGGCGAGGAGAAAAAGATGGCAGGGAAAAGTGCTGGGGCGCGCGCCTGGGTGGTAAAACCCTTCATGCCGCAACAAATGCTTGCCGCGGTCTCCAAGCTGGTAATGTAGGAATTGGTGCCATGACGACTCAAAACACAGAAATCATGGACGAACACCAAATATCTATTGATGGCGAGCTCACCATTTCGACGGTAGCGGAAATCAAAGCAACGCTAAGCGCCGCTCTGGAGCAAAAAGAAAATGTGGTGCTGGATCTTCGCAATGTTGAAGAATTAGACACCGCTGGCCTGCAATTATTGCTGGCAGCCAAGCGACTTGGAGACAAAAGGGTTCTATTCATCAACCACTCAGAAGCAGTTCTTCAAATCCTGAGGCTGGCAAATACAGGCCCGCAGCTTGGACTCTCTGCCGCAGACCCAAGTGCTGCTACTAGAGGTTGAAAATGACAATCGATATGTCGCAGGCGTTGACGACTTTCTTTGATGAAAGCCGCGAGCTTCTCACCGAGATGGAAAGAATTCTGCTCTCTGCTGAGCAGGAGGCTTTCGATAGTGAACAGATGAATGCCCTCTTTCGCTGCGCGCACACCATCAAGGGCTCTGCAGGCATGTTTGGGTTGGATTCTGTTGTCCACTTCACCCATGAGGTGGAAACGATCCTGGATCGACTGCGGCACGGAGATTTTGCACTGTCGTCCGAATTGATTGGTCTTCTGTTGGAAACCCGCGATCATACGGCCTGCCTCCTGGATGCGGTCTCCAGCGGTGGAACCGTGAATTCACAAACGGAGAGCGGGCTCATTTCACGCATGCAGGTGTGGGGCGGCAAGGTATCCGGGCAGAAAGAACCCGAACCCAGCGGGTCGGCTATTGCATCCATCCCCTCCCTGGGGCCGGTACCGGCCACCACAGACAGTCCGGCAAGTCATCATTGCTGGCATATCTCTTTGCGCTTTGAAACAGAGATTCTGCGGTACGGCTTCGATCCACTCTCGATGATCAATTTCCTCAAGACACTGGGTGAAATCGTCCATGTCGAAACGGTGTCTGATGCCATTCCGGAATTTTCCGTACTCGATCCAGAGCAGTGCTTTCTTGGTTTTGAAATTTCATTCAGAAGCAATGCGACGAAATCAGAAATCGCAAACGTTTTCGAGTTCGTCAGCAGCATGGCAAAAATAGCGATTCTTCCCCCAAACAGCAAGACCAGTGAATTCATTACATTGATTGAATCGCTCGAGGAAGATAAAACCAAGGTAGGCGAATTGCTGGTTGCATGCGGCACGATCACGAACGAAGAGCTGGTATACGCGCTCTGTGAGCAAAGCGCATTGGGAGGCAACAAAAAAGTCGGTGAAGTTCTCGTGGCGCAGGGGGTCGTTGCGCCGGTGGTGGTTGACGCGGCCCTTGCCAAGCAAAAGAAAATGGAAGAGGCGCGCGCGCTTGTGGCCAAGAGCGTGAAGGTGCCAGCGGATCGCCTGGATGCACTCATTGACCAGGTGGGTGAACTGGTGATTGCGGGCGCCGCCACCCAAATCCAGGCACAGCGCGCGCGCAATCGGGAGTTGCAGGAAGCGGCGTCCAATTTGCTGCGCCTGGTGGAAGATGTGCGCGATACCGCTCTGCGCCTTCGCATGACGCCCATCGGCGAGGTGTTCAGCCGTTTCCCGCGCGTCGTCCGCGATGTGGCCAAGGAGCTGGGCAAAGACATTGAGCTCAAGATCAGCGGTGCCGAGGCTGAGTTGGACAAGTCAATGATCGAAAAGATCGGCGACCCGCTGATGCACCTTGTGCGCAACAGCATGGACCACGGCATTGAATCGCCCGAACTGCGCACTGCTGCAGGCAAGCCTGCGCGCGGCACGGTATCGCTCACCGCATACCATGAGTCTGGCAGCATCGTCATCGAGGTGGCCGACGACGGCAGCGGCCTCAATAGCGAGCGCATCTTCCGCAAGGCTGTTGAAAAAGGAATGGTATCGGCCGATGCAAACCTCGCACCTGCCGACATCTACCGCCTGATCCTCGAACCCGGTTTTTCGACAGCCGAGCAGGTCACCAACCTGTCTGGCCGCGGCGTAGGCATGGATGTGGTGCGAAGCAGCGTAGAGGCGCTGCGCGGCACGCTCGACATCGAAAGCACCCTGGGTGCAGGTACAACCATCCGGATTTGCCTTCCGCTGACACTGGCCATCATCGATGGCTTTCAGGTAGGGGTTGGATCATCGACGTTCATCCTGCCGCTGGACTCCGTTGTCGAGTGCATCGAGCTACCTGCAGACTCCGACCGCACCGATTACCTCAATCTGCGCGGTGAAGTGCTGCCTTTCCTGCGGCTGCGTCGAATATTCACCGTTGAGGGAACGGCTCCGCCACGGCAGAACATCGTCGTTGTGCGGTTTTCGGGGCGCACAGCGGGCATTGTGGTCGATCGGCTTTTTGGCGAATGCCAGACGGTGATCAAGCCCCTGGGGCGGCTCTTTGCCGGAATTGGGGGCATTTCAGGCTCGACCATTCTTGGCAGTGGTGAGGTGGCCTTGATTCTCGACGTTGCACAACTGGTTCATGGCGCAGTGGCATCGTTGTCGAAAAGCCAACCGACGGCTTCTTTCGGTTGACATTGTGTGTTCTCAGAAGCAAATCCGGAGGTACTCAGAATGTTCCAGAACATGAAGGTGGCAACCAAACTGGCGCTCGGGTTTGGTCTCGTCGTTTTGCTTTTGCTGGCCGTGTCGGCCATCGGTATCACGCGCATGGCGAACCTGAACGAATCGCTTCGCCAGGTGGGCGAGGAGCGTTGGCCACGCGTGAGTATGGCCAATGAAATCGTGGCGGGAAGCAATGGTATCGCCATCGCTTTGCGCAACATGCTGCTGAGCAGTTCCAAAGACGATATTCAGCAGCAGAAGGAAGTCATCCTGGATACCCGGCGGACACTGGGCGGCATCATCGAAAAGCTGAAGGACGCCATCCAGAACCCGAAAGGGAAAGAGCTGATGCAGCAGGTCTTGGAGGGGCGCCAACGCTATGTTGCCGGGCAGGACAAGCTGATTGCGCTGATCGAGTCTGGCGACAGCGAGGCCGCAAAGACCTACCTCACCAACGAGTTGCGGCCCATTTTGCGAAGCTATCAGGCAAGCGTCAATGCGCTGGCCAAGTTTCAGGGCGAACTGCTTGACCAGGGGGTGAAGGATGCCAATGCAATCTACGAAGCCGCACGCACGCTCATGCAGATCAGTGTTGTGGCTGCATTCATCGTGGCCGTTATTGCCGCACTCCTGATCATTCGCGGGCTGTCCCGCCAGTTGGGCGGCGAGCCCTACTATGCAGCCGACGTAGCCCGGCAGGTGGCCGATGGCAACCTGACTGTTCAAGTGGAATTGCGGCACGGCGACCAGAGCAGCCTGCTGTTTGCGCTCAAAGGCATGGTCGAAAAGCTATCGCAGACCATCGGAGAGGTGCGCTCGGCCGCCGATTCGCTGTCAGCGGCTTCGGAGCAGGTCAGTGCCACTTCGCAATCGCTGGCCCAGGCCTCCTCTGAACAGGCGGCCAGCCTGGAGGAGACGACGGCCTCCATCGAACAGATGTCGGCCTCGATCGCCCAGAACACCGAGAACGCGAAGGTGACCGACGGCATTGCAAGCAAATCTGCCGCCAATGCCACCGATGGTGGACAGGCGGTGCGCGCCACGGTGGAAGCCATGAAATCGATTGCCGACAAGATCGGCATTGTCGATGACATTGCCTACCAGACCAACCTGCTGGCGCTCAATGCGGCCATCGAGGCTGCGCGGGCAGGCGAGCATGGCAAGGGCTTTGCAGTGGTGGCCGCCGAGGTGCGGAAACTGGCCGAGCGCAGCCAGGTGGCCGCGCAGGAAATTGGCGAACTGGCGACCACCAGCGTGAAAACAGCGGAGAAAGCTGGCTCACTTCTGGAGGAAATGGTCCCGTCGATCCGCAAAACCGCTGAGCTCGTTCAGGAGATCACGGCGGCCTCCGAGGAACAGTCTACAGGTGCGGGCCAGATCAACACCGCCATGGGCCAGATCAGCCAGACCACGCAACAGAATGCATCGGCCTCGGAAGAACTGTCGGCGACTGCCGAGGAAATGAGTGGACAGGCCGAACAGTTGCAAAGCCTCATGGCCATGTTCAAGGTCAGTGGCGAGAGCATCGGCAAACCCGCCCTGGTCAACAAGAGCCCCCGAGGCAAGGTGGTTGCAGCACCCAAGCGCAGCCTTGTCAAAAGATCCATGCTGCCGGTGACCCAGTCTATTCCAGACGACGACGATCCAGAATACGTTCGTCTCTGACAGGAGGGCACCATGGCACGTACAAGTATGGGCACTGCGCACAGCGGCGTGGCCGGGAATTCTGAGACGAACAGTGGTCGGCAGCACCTTGCGTTCACTCTGAATGGAGAGGTCTTTGCCATCGAAATTCTGCAAATCCGCGAGATCATCGAGTTTGGCGCCTTGACCGAGGTGCCGATGATGCCCCCGACCATTCGAGGCGTGATCAACCTGCGCGGCGCCGTCGTTCCCGTGATTGATCTGTCCGCCCGATTTGGGCGCGGGCCATCCGTTGTGGCAAGGCGTACCTGCATCGTCATCATCGAAGTCCACATGGAAGAAACGAGTCAGACGCTCGGCGTGATGGTCGATGCCGTCAACGAGGTGATGGAAATTCCGGCAGAGGATGTGGAGCCAACGCCAGCTTTCGGCGCCCGGATTCGTACCGACTTCATCGCGGGCATGGGCCGCGTCAACGGGCGTTTTGTGATCATTCTTGATGTGGCACGCGTGTTCTCGCTGGACGAACTTGCCTCATTGGGAAATGTGGCCGCCGAAGCCGCTATGTAACCTGGCCCCGGAGGTCTGGATGTCCACCGAACTGGCGATCAGCGACAGCGAGTTTCAGCAATTCCGCGATCTGATGCACAAAATTTCTGGCATCAATCTGTGTGACAGCAAGAAGCACCTGGTCAGCGGGCGGCTTTCAAAACGGGTGCGAGAGCGCGGAATGCGCAGCTTTGGTGATTACTATCGGTTGATCGCTTCAGGGGTTGACCGCGACGAATTCCATCGCATGGTCGACCTGCTGACAACCCACGAAACGTATTTTTTCCGTGAACCCAAGCATTTCGAGTATCTGGCCGACACGATCTTGCCCACCGTTCAAGTGCAAGCCGCTGGCTCAAGGCCTATAAGGCTGTGGAGTGCCGCGAGCTCATCGGGAGAAGAGGCCTATGGTCTCGCAATGGTCATGATGGACCATCTGGGCAATGACTGCCCCTGGGAAATTCTTGCCACGGATATCAGCCGCCAGGTGCTGGCAAGAGCCCGCCAGGGGATCTATGGCACGGAGCGCATCGACGGAGTACCGCGCGAATACCTGCGCCGCTACTTTCTCCACGGTATTGGCAGCCGGGCCGGCACCTTGCGTGTGGCACCTGAGATTCGTGCGCGGGTGCAGTTTTCCGAGATGAACCTGAATGAATCCCTCACGTCCGTCGGGGAATTTGATGTTATTTTTCTTCGCAACGTACTGATCTATTTTGACCCCGCCACCAAAAGTGAAATTGTTGCCCGGGTTGTCGGACAAATCCGTCGCAAAGGCTGGCTTTTCATTGGCCATTCAGAAAGCCTGAACGGAATTACCACGGCCGTGCGCCAAGAGCGTCCGACCGTCTACCGGAAAGACTGACATGCCCCTTGCCAGTCCCGAGCCTATCGACGTGTTTTTGCAGCCCGGAGATTTTTACTTCGGCGAGGCGGGCACCAGGATTCGCACGCTGCTCGGTTCCTGCGTGGCCATCACGCTATGGCATCCGGTACTGCATATCGGAGGTATATGCCACATCATGTTGCCCGAGCGGGAGGGACGTGCACAGCGGCACCTGGACGGTCGCTATGCAGATGAGGCCATGGCACTGTTCATGCGCGAGCTCAAAGCCACTCACACCAGTCCGCAAGACTACGTTGCCAAGCTCTTTGGCGGCGGCAGGATGTATGTGATGCGCAGGCCTCACGCAAAAATCATCAAGGCGATGGATATTGGCCAACGCAACATTGCTGCAGCCCGCAAGTTGCTTCACCAACACGGTTTTTGTGTGGCGGCAGAGCATTTAGCGGGCGATGGACACCGGAATGTGATTTTTGATCTTTCCAGAGGAGACGTCTGGATTCGGCATGTTGAGCAGCTGCAGAATTTTTTGAACGCAGGAACCAAAACTCAAGGAGGAAATGATGTGCATCGAATGGAAGGATGCCTGCAGCATCGGCGTACCACGCATCGATGAACAGCATTGCCAGCTGATGATGGCCTTTTTGTCGAACTGGGGGCTATCGCACATCCTCGTTCGCGGTATGGAACCGGGGCGGCTGGTGCGCCAGGCGCGGCAGGACGCAAATGGCTAATCCGATCCGCGTTCTTATCGTTGACGATTCCGCCGTAGTTCGTCAGGTCATGAGCGAAGTGCTTGCGCGAGCGCCGGGCATTGAGGTCATCGGCACGGCGTCAGATCCGATTTTCGCCATCGACCGAATGAAAAAGTCCTGGCCGGACGTGATCACCCTGGATGTAGAGATGCCGCGCATGGATGGCATCACCTTCCTCAAGCAAATCATGGCTGAACGACCTACGCCAGTGGTCGTGTGCTCCACGCTCACGGGCAATGGATCGGAAACCGCCATGCAGGCGCTTGCGGCGGGCGCGGTGTCGGTCATTACAAAGCCGACATTGGGATTGAAGGATTTTCTCAAGGGTTCTTCAGACGATCTGATCGCGGCGATTCGGGGTGCCGCCCGGGCAAATTTACGGGCTTTGGGCGCTTGTACGGCTCCGCGCGCACGCACCTCCGTGGCTCCGTTGACACCGACAGAATCCGGCAGCGCGATGGCAGAAACCACGGACAGGATCATCGCCATCGGTACTTCAACCGGCGGTACGCAGGCTCTTGAAGCGGTATTGACCCGTTTGCCTAGAACCACGCCAGGCATCATCGTGGTGCAGCACATGCCGGAAAAATTCACGGCATTGTTTGCGCAGCGGCTGAACCATGTCTGTGCGATGGAAGTGCTGGAGGCGGCCGATGGGCAACGCGTAATTCCAGGACGCGTGCTCATTGCCCCCGGGGGGCGGCATATGAGTTTGCGCCGCAATGGGGCGCAATACGTGGTGGATGTACGCGACGGCCCCCCCGTGAATCGCCACAAGCCCTCGGTAGATGTTCTGTTCCGCTCTGTTGCACGGTGTGCAGGCCGGAATGCGCTGGGCGTGATCATGACCGGGATGGGTGACGACGGCGCACGCGGATTACGCGAGATGCGCGACGCCGGCGCTCGAACCATCGCTCAGGATGAGGAGAGCTGCGTCGTTTTCGGCATGCCCAAGGAGGCCATCAAGCTGGATGCCGCTGAGCGCGTTCTCTCACTGGATCAAATACCTGGCGCCATGGTTGCCGGGAGTTGATTGACCTGAAACAGGGCGTCGCTACCGTCCCCCTCGCTCGAAATGGAACACCGCCGTTCCCGCGCGCGCATTGGGCAGGAAGCGCACGGCCCGCCCATCCTGCAGGCCGAAGGCATCGAGGATGCGCAGATCGTTCTTGTGCGCCAGCGCCTCGAAGTCCTTGTAGGTGCCCACACGGATGTTGGGTGTGTCGTACCACTGGTAGGGCAGGCGGCGCGTGACCGGCATGCGCCCGCGCAGCACCGACAGGCGGTTGGGCCAGTGCGCGAAGTTGGGGAAGGCGACGATGCCGGTGCGCCCCACGCGTGCGGTCTCGCGCAGCATGACCTCGGCGTTGCGCAGGTGCTGCAGGGTGTCGATCTGCAGCACCACGTCGAACGAGGCGTCGCCGAACATGGCCAGGCCCTCGTCGAGGTTGAGCTGGATGACGTTCACGCCCCGGCGCACACAGGCCAGCACGTTGGCGTCGGCAATCTCGATGCCATAGCCGCTGCAGCCGCGCTCGCGCTGCAGGTGGTCCAGCAGGCTGCCGTCGCCGCAGCCCAGGTCGAGCACGCGCGAGCCTTCGGGCACCAGGTGTGCCAGGGCTTGCATGGTGGTTTTTTCGGTCATGCCAGCTCCTTTGCAATGCTATCGAAATATGAGCTTATGACGCCCATGTATCGGGCGTCATCAAGCAAAAAGGCGTCATGCCCGTGGGGGGCGTCGATCTCGGCGTAGCTCACGTCGCAGCGGTTGTCGAGCAAGGCCTTGACGATCTCGCGCGAGCGCTTGGGCGAGAAGCGCCAGTCGGTGGTGAAGCTCACGAGCAGGAACTTGGCCGCAGCGCGCGCCAAGGCCTGGGTGAGGTTGCCGCCAAAGGCGCGCGCGGGATCGAAGTAGTCGAGCGCGCGCGTGATGAGCAGGTAGGTGTTGGCGTCGAAATACTCGCTGAACTTGTCGCCCTGGTAGCGCAGGTAGCTCTCGATCTGGAACTCGATGTCCTGGGTGCTGTACTTGAGGTCAATGCCCTCCCGGAGCTGGCGTCCGAACTTCTCGTTCATCACGTCGTCACTCAAATACGTGATGTGGCCGATCATGCGCGCGATGCGCAAGCCGCGCTTGGGGATCACGCCGTGCTGATAGAAATGGCCGCCGTGGAAGTCGGGGTCGGTGACGATGGCGCGGCGCGCCACCTCGTTGAAGGCGATGTTCTCGGCGGTGAGGTTGGGCGCGCTGGCCACCACCACGGCATGGCGGACCCGCTCGGGGTACTGCAGCGTCCACGAGAGCGCCTGCATACCGCCCAGGCTGCCGCCGAGCACGGCGGCGAGTTGCGTGATGCCCAGGCGGTCGAGCAGGCGCGCCTGGGCGTTGACCCAGTCCTCCACGGTGACCACGGGGAAGTCGGCGCCATACACCCGGCCGGTATCCGGATGCATGTGCATGGGGCCGGTGGAGCCAAAGCAGGAGCCCAGGTTGTTCACGCCGATGACGAAGAATCGGTTGGTGTCCACGCTTTTGCCGGGTCCGATCATGTTGTCCCACCAACCCTCGCTCTTGTCCTGGCCCTCGTACCGCCCCGCCACGTGGTGCGAGGCGTTGAGCGCGTGGCACACCAGCACGGCGTTGGAGCGCTCGGCGTTGAGCTGGCCGTAGGTCTCGAAGGCGAGGTGGTAGTCGCGGATGGAGGCGCCGCTTTGCAGCGGCAGCGCATCCGGAAAATGCATCGACTGGGGCGTGGCAATGAACGACATAAAAAAACCCGGTAACGCTAAAAACGGTACCGGGTCGGCTGTCGGACGGTCTTTAGCTGAATTTATTAAGCGCCCGCAAGCTGTGGCAAATCGGCGCGTAGAAGCAACTATAGCAAATGCAGCCCGACCTCAGCGGACGGTACTGTCGCTGCTGTCGCGACTGGCGCCGTCCAGGCCAGGGCTCCCGCGCAAGGGCCGCCCCGCCGCGCTGGGAGCGTCCCCCCTGCCGCGAGCGAAGCGAAGCAGAGAGGGGGGAAGGCGCCAAAGGCGACTCAGGGAGTTCCATCTCAGGCGGGGACCCACAATGCCAGGATGCCCAGCACCAGGAAGATAGCAGCCGATACCACATGCACCGTGCGCAGCGGAATGCGCCGCGTGATGCGGTCGCCCAGCCACACCACGGGGGCGTTGGCCAGCATCATGCCCAGCGTGGTGCCGACCACCACCCACAGCCAGCCACTGTACTGCGCGGCCAGCATGACGGTGGCAATCTGCGTTTTATCGCCCATCTCGGCCAGGAAGAAGGCCACGACCGTGGTACCGAACACGCCCCAGCGCGGACCCTCGCCGGTATCGCCGTCTTCGAGCTTGTCGGGAATCAGCATCCACACCGCCATGGCGATGAACGACACGCCCAGCACCCAGCGCAGCACCTGCGGACCGATCAGCGTGGTCACCCAGGCACCGGCGGCGCCCGCGAGCGCATGGTTGAACAGCGTGGCCACAAGGATGCCCAGCACGATGGGCCAGGGTTTGCGAAAACGCGCCGCCAGCACGAGGGCGAGCAGTTGGGTCTTGTCGCCCATTTCGGCAAGGGCGACGATGGAGGTAGAGACGAGGAAGGCTTCCATGGGGGCAAATCGTTATCGGCCGGACATCACTACGATGCATTGACCACACCCCGGCCCCGGCTCAGTGGACGGCGTGTGGTCAATGGTCTCGCTTGTCCGCAGACTGCGCATGCCATGGGACGTGGGGCCCCAAGTGTGTTGACATGCGCTCCCTGGCACTTGCTGCCAGGGTCGGCTACTCCCCAAAGACCTGCGCATTGTATCGGCAAGCACACAGCCCGAAGGTAGCAGCCCTGCACAGCAGCAAACCACGGCCCGCAAAATAAAAAATGGGGCGGGCTCCAAATTCGCCGATAATGGTGCAGTTTTTCGCATGTCGAAAAACTGCCAAGTCAGCGGTGAATGGTCAGTTTCGCGTCTTTGAAGTCGTCACAGGTTTGTTGATAGCGTCGGACTCCATCGCGGTTTTTGTATTTTAAGGAGTCCCTCATGGGCAACAAACTTTACGTGGGCAACCTGCCCTACTCGTTCCGCGACAACGATCTGGAACAATCCTTCAGCCAGTACGGTTCCGTGGCCAGCGCCAAGGTCATGATGGAGCGCGACACCGGCCGCTCCAAGGGTTTTGGCTTTGTCGAAATGGGCAGCGCAGCCGAAGCGCAAGCCGCCATCGCCGGCATGCACGGCCAGAATCACGGCGGCCGTGACCTGGTCGTCAACATTGCCCGCCCCATGGAACCCCGCGCTCCTCGCAGCGGCGGCTTCGGTGGCGGCTTTGGCGGCGGTGGCCGTGGCAACGGCGGCGGCTTTGGTGGCCGTAGCAGCTACTGAGCCATCCTCCGGTTCTGAGCCCCACAAGGAGCCTGTTTCAGGCTCCTTTTTTGTGCGCCGGGCGCGGCAAATGCGCCACAGGGGGTAAAAACCCTTGCTTTGCCAAGCAAACCCAGGCACATAATAGGATTGCAGGAGATTCTGCTTTCCGGTTTGCGGTGATCCGTCGGTTTCACGCAGCATGCATCGTTGAGATAGGCTGGTTGCGTTTTCGGGACTCCATCGCTTTTTTCTTGTGTTTTTTCAGGAGTCCCTCAATGGGCAACAAACTGTACGTGGGCAACCTGCCCTACAGCGTGCGCGACAACGATCTGGAACAGGCTTTCAGCGCCTTTGGCAGCGTCAGCAGCGCCAAGGTGATGATGGAGCGCGACACGGGCCGCTCCAAAGGCTTTGGCTTTGTCGAAATGGGCAGCGACGCTGAAGCCCAGGCCGCCATCAACGGCATGAACGGCCAGTCCCTCGGTGGCCGTGCCATCGTGGTGAACGAAGCGCGCCCCATGGAGCCGCGCCCCCCACGCAGCGGTGGTTTCGGTGGTAGTGGTGGCGGCTACGGCGGCCGCAGTGGCGGCGGCTACGGCGGTGGCCGCAGCGAAGGCGGCTTTGGCGGTGGCCGTGAAGGCGGCTACGGCGGCGGTGGCCGCGGCGAGGGCGGTGGCGGCGGTTTCCGCAGCCCCTACGGCTCGGGCCCGCGCGGCGGTGGTGGTGGCGGCGGCCGCGGCAATGGCGGCGGCTACGGCAACAGCGGCGGTTACTGACCGCTGGCGGCTGCCCAGGCCTCAAAAAAAGAAGCTCCCTCGGGAGCTTTTTTTGTGGGCGTTATTTGCTTTGGCGATGCTTGCGCGGACGCCCGGCCAGCAAGCGGTCGAACACCGCATTGGGCAGCAGGCGCAGCAGCTTGGCCACCACCCCCATCTGCCAGGGGATGACGCGGTAGCTCACCCCGGCGCGTTCGGCTGCAAAGGCGCGGTCGGCAAAGTCTTCGGGCCGCATCAGAAAAGGCATGGAATAGCGGTTCTGGCGCGTCAAAGGCGTGTCGATATAGCCAGGGCAAAGGGTGCTGACCCCCACGCCGCTGCCGCGCAACTCGCCACGCAGGCTTTCGCAGTAGCTGATGACGGCGGCCTTGCTCGCGCAGTAGGCCCCATGCCCTGGCAGCCCCCGGATGCCGGCTACGCTGGCAATGCCCACCAGCCGCCCGCTGCCACGCTGCACCATGGGCGTGATGAAGGGCTGGAAAGTGGCCGCCGTGCCCACGGTGTTGGTCGCCAGCACCTGGGCCATGGTGGCGATGTCTTCGCGCAGCGCGGTGTCCACGCCCACACTGATGCCTGCGTTGGCAATCACCACATCGGGCACGCCCTGGCGCTGCAGGCAGGCTTGCCCGGCGGCGGCAATGCTGTCTGGCTGCGCCACATCTGCGCTATAAATTTCGTAGCTATCAGCGCTTACTCCGCTTGCCTCAGCCCATGATTTTATCTCTTGCGTGCGGCGCGCCACCAGGGCCAGCCGCCAACCGGCACGGTGGTAGCGCGCCGCCAGTGCCTGCCCAATGCCGCTGGAGGCGCCGGTGATGAAAACCAGGGGTGCGGTCATGTCCAGGCTTCAGCGCGCAGGCCCCAGCACACCATGCACCCGGCCGCGCAACTGGAGCACCTGGTCCAGGTTGTCGTACTCCAGGCTGTCGGCAGTGAAGCGGTCCTTGCTGCCGCGCAGCAGCGTGACGGGCAGGTGCGAGCGCACGCGCTCCTCCTGCGGCCAGGCGTGCAGGAAGTCGCCACGGAACTCCAGGCGCGGCTGGGCTTTGCCGTTAACCACCGTGGCCTCGCGCACCACCACGGCGTTGCCCAGGAGCTGGACTTCCGAGCCGTCGGCATTGCTGAGCGCCCGGTCGGCCGTGGCCACAATCATGCGATCTCCCTTGCCCTGCGAGCGGATGTGCACCTGGTCGATTTCAAGCGTGTCGGTGTCAGGGTAGTGCCGCGCCACCACGCCCAGCAATTCAGCATGCAAGCGCCCGTCGGGGCCGAAATTGCGCACGGATACGCCGTTCATCTGGTAATCGGGCTCATGGCGCAGCGCGGCGGCCGGCCGTGGATCCTGCGGCTGGGGCGCATTGCGCACCAGCCACCAGGTGCCCAGCGCCAGCAGGCCCATGAGCGCCACCGGCAAATAGAGCGAGAGCCTGTCCCAGGCCTGGCGCAGGGAGGCGATCATGGTGCGGCGTAGTGCTCCAGCAACCGGGCATAACAGCCGCTGGCAACCAGCAGCAGGTCGCAAAACTCGCGCACAGCCCCGTCGCCGCCGCGCGCCTGGGTCACATGGTGGGCCATGGCGCGCACCTCGGCGTGGGCATTGGCCGGTGCGCAGGCAAAGGCGCAGCGCCGCATCACGGGCAGGTCAGGCCAGTCGTCGCCCATGGCAGCGGCCTGCGCCCAGTCCAGGCCCAGCGTGGCGAGGATCTGCTCGGCGGCAGGGCGCTTGTCTTCGGTGCCGTAGATGGCGTGTTGAACGCCCAACGCGCGCAAACGCAGGCGCAGTGCGGCGGAGTCGCGCCCGGTCACCACAGCGGGAACGATGTCGGCCTGCTGCAGCAGCTTGATGCCATGGCCGTCCAGGGTGTGAAAGCGCTTGAGCGTCTCACCCGCTTCGCTGAAGTAGAGCCCGCCATCGGTGAGCACACCATCGACATCAAAAAAGGCCACGCGCACGTCCTGCGCGGCCAGCAGCAGTTCGGGTGGAAACTGGAGAACGGGGTGGTTCATATCACCTTCGCACGCATCAGGTCGCCAATGTGGACGATGCCGGTGAGCAATCCTTGCGCATCGACCACCAACACGCTAGTGATGCCGTGCGCTTCCATCATCTCGGCGGCATCGACCGCCAGCGCCTGTGCTGCAATGGTGCGCGGCCCGGCGTGCATGACCTGTGCGGCCGTGGCCTGGCGCAGGTCGGCCCCGGCCTCGATGCGGCGGCGCAGGTCGCCGTCGGTGAAGATGCCGACCGTCCGCCCCTGGCCGTCAACCACGGCGGCAGCACCCAGGCCTTTGGCACTCATCTCGCGCATGAGGTCGCTGAACGCGGCGTCGGGCGCCACACGGGGCACCTGCGCGCCACTGCGCATCACATCTTCCACCAGGGTGAGCAGCTTGCGCCCCAAGGCCCCGCCAGGGTGCGAGCGGGCAAAATCTTCTGGGCGGAACCCCCGCGCGTCCAGCAGTGCCACGGCCAGTGCGTCGCCCAGGGCCATCTGGGCCGTGGTACTGGTGGTGGGCGCCAGGTTGTGCGGGCAGGCTTCGCGCGCCACGGCGCAATCGAGCACGATGTCGGCATGGCGCGCCAGGGTGGAGTCCAGCCCGCCCGTCATGGCGATGAGCGGCACGCCCAGGCGCTTGATCACGGGCAGGATGACGGCAAGTTCAGAGACTTCGCCGCTGTTGGACAAGGCCAGCACCACGTCACCGGGCGTGACCATGCCCAGGTCGCCATGGCTGGCTTCGGCCGGGTGCACAAAAAACGCCGGCGTACCGGTGGATGCCAGGGTGGCTGCAATCTTGCGCCCCACATGGCCGCTTTTCCCCATCCCCATGACCACCACCCGTCCCGGCACCTGCAGCATGCGCTGCACGGCCTGGGCAAAGCGCTCGTCCAGGCGAGCGCCCAGCGCCTGCAGGGCCGTTGCTTCAATGTCAAAGGTTTCCCGCGCCAGGCGCAGGGCCTGGGCCGGATCGAAGGGGCGCGGGGCGCCGATGGCTGCTTGCATGGCCTGGATTCTATCGGCCGCCAGCACAACAAGCAGGGCAGCGTCGGATAGCATTGGGCGATGTCCTCGCTTGCGCTCACCCTCTTGTACCTGCTGGCCGCCGTGCTGGGGGTGGTGGCCTGCCGCAGCCTCAAGCTGCCGCCCATGCTGGGGTACCTGGCGGCGGGCATCCTGATCGGCCCGCACGCGCTGGCGCTGGCGCAGAACTCCGAGAGCGTGCGCCACCTGGGCGAGTTCGGCGTGGTGTTCCTGATGTTCGCCATCGGGCTGGAGTTCAGCCTGCCCAAGCTGCGTGCCATGCGCAAGCAGGTGTTCGGGCTGGGCCTGCTGCAGGTGGCGGCCACCATGGGAGTGGCTGGGCTGGGCACGCTGGTGCTGGCGCGCTGGCTGGGCGGCGTGTGGGATGTGGGCTGGCAGACCGCCGTGGCACTGGCGGGCACCATGGCCATGAGCAGCACCGCCATCGTCGGCAAGCTGCTGGCCGAGCGGGCCGAGTTGGAGAGCGAACACGGGCGCCAGATCATGGGCATCCTGCTGTTCCAGGACCTGGCGGTGGTGCCGCTGCTGGTGCTGATTCCGGCCCTGGGTTCCTCGCCGGATGAGCTGCTCCTGGCGCTGGGTCTGGCGCTGGTCAAGGCCACGGTGCTGGTGGGCCTGCTGCTGACGGGCGGCCAAAAGCTCATGCGCTGGTGGCTCACGCAGGTGGCACGGCGCAAGAGCGATGAGCTGTTCATGCTGAACCTGCTGCTCATCACCCTGGGCTTGGCCTGGTTGACTGAACTGGCCGGGCTGAGCCTGGCGCTGGGCGCCTTCATTGCCGGGGTATTGGTGTCCGAAACCGAGTTCCGGCACCAGGTGGACACGGACATCCGCCCTTTCCACGACGTGCTGCTGGGGCTGTTCTTCATCACCATCGGCATGATGCTGGACTGGCACATCCTGCTGGAACAATGGGCGCTGGTGCTGGGGCTGCTGGTGGTGCCGCTGCTGCTCAAGCTGGGCATCATCCTGCTGCTGGCGCGCGGCATGGGGGCCACCACGGGGGTGGCGCTGCGCACCGGGCTGTTCCTGGCGCAGGCGGGGGAGTTCGGCTTTGTGCTGCTGTCGCTCACGCAGCAAAGCGGGCTGATCCGTCCGGCCCTGATGAACCCCATTCTGGCGGCCATGGTGCTGTCCATGCTGGCCACGCCGTTCCTGATCCAGTACAGCAACTGGATCGTGATGAAGCTGGTGGCCAGCGACTGGCTGCAGCAGTCCTTGCAGATGACCACCATTGCGCGCAAGTCCATCGGCACCAGCGGGCATGTGGTGATCTGCGGCTTTGGCCGATGCGGGCAAAACCTGGCGCGCATGCTGGAGCACGAGGGCATTCCCTACATGGCGCTGGACCTGGACCCCGACCGTGTGCGCCAGGCAGCGGCGGCGGGACATTCGGTGGTGTATGGCGACGCCTCGCGCCTGCAGGCGCTGATGGCCGCCGGCCTGGTGCGCGCACGCGCCGTGGCGGTGACCTACCTGGACCTCCAGTCCTCGCTCAAGGTACTGGCCAACACCCGCGCCCATGCACCGCAGATTCCGGTGGTGGTGCGCACCCAGGACGACCTGCACCTGGACAAGCTGCGCAACGCAGGCGCCACCGAGGTGGTGCCCGAGGCGATCGAGGGCTCGCTGATGCTGGCCAGCCATGCCCTGGCCCTGGTGGGCGTGCCCATGCGCCGGGTGCTGCGCCTGGTGCAGGACCAGCGCGATGCACGCTACAACCTGCTGCGCGGCTACTTCCACGGGGCGGATGACGATACCGCCAACGAACTCGACCAGGAACGCATGGCCACGGTAACCCTGCCGCCCGGCGCAGCCACCGTGGGGCAGCCCCTGGGACAGCTTGCCCTGCATGCCATGGGCGTGAAGGTGGTGAACCTGCGCCACGGCAACGGGCGCATGACGGCGCCGCTGGACGAGACGCGGCTCACCGAGGGCGACACGCTGGTGCTGTCGGGCCACCCCACCGCGCTGTCGCTGGCCGAGGACCGCCTGCTGCGCGGCTGATCACAGCGCATCTGCGGGGCCTGGGCGGCCAAAGAGATAGCCCTGGAAACGCTGGCAGCCGTTGCGCAGCAGAAACTTGCGCTGCGCATGGGTCTCCACCCCCTCGGCCACCACCTCCAGCCCCAGGCTGCGCCCCAGCGCGACGACGGTGCAGGCAATCGCGGCATCGTTCGGATCGGTCAGCACATCGTGCACAAAGCTCTGGTCGATCTTGAGCTGGTCCAGCGGCAGGCGCTTGAGGTAGCTCAATGACGAATAGCCGGTGCCAAAGTCGTCGAGGGAAAAACCCACGCCCTGCTTGCGCAAAGCCTGCATCTTGGCGATGGAGTCTTCCACATCCTGCAGCAGCAGGCTTTCGGTGAGTTCCAGCTTGAGCAGGCCTGCGTCGGCGCCGGTCTGCTGCAGGATGTCCAGCACCTGGGCCACGAAGTCGGGGTGGCGGAATTCACGCGCACTCACGTTGACCGCCAGCGTCCACTGGCAGCGCACAGGGTCTGCGGCCCAGCGCATGAGCTGCACGCACGCAGCCTGCAGCACCAGGCGGCCCAGGCCGTGGATGAGGCCGGTCTGCTCGCTCAAGGGGATGAAGTCCCCCGGCGGCACCATGCCCCGCTGGGGGTGCATCCAGCGCACCAGGGCCTCGGCGCCCAGTATCTGGCCTGCGGCATCGACCACGGGCTGGTAGTGCAGGCAGAACTCCATGCGCTCCAGCCCCTGGCGCACATCGGCCTCCAGGGCGGCACGGGCCGATGCCTGGGCCTGCATGGCCGGGTCGAAAAAGCTCATCGCATTGCGGCCCTGGGCCTTGGCCTGGTACATGGCCATGTCTGCGCGCTGCAGCAGTTCCAGCACCGAGAGCTGCGTGTCCTGAAACAACGCCATGCCGATGCTGGGCGGGCAGTGCACCTCGGCACCTGTCAACGCATAGGGCTGGTTGAGCTGCACCAGCACCTTTTGCGCCACGGCTTCGGCCTGCACGGCAGCCTCGGCGGCCTGTGCGTCCAGTCCTTGCAGGACCACGACAAATTCGTCGCCTCCCAGCCTCGCCACGGTGTCGGTGGCGCGCACACACTGGCACAGGCGTGCACCGGCCTGGCGCAGCAGTTCGTCGCCCCATTCGTGGCCCAGGGTGTCGTTCACGTCCTTGAAATGGTCCAGGTCCAGGTACAGCAGCGCTCCATGGCTGGCGTTGCGCCCGGCACGGGCCAGGGCTTGCTCCAGGCGCTCGATCAGCAAGCGGCGGTTGGGCAGGTGGGTGAGGTCGTCATAAAAGGCCAGGCGCTGGATTTCGGCTTCGGCCTGCTTCTGGCGCGTGATGTTGCGGGCGACGCCCCGGTAGCCCGAGAACTGCCCCTCGGCATCCAGGACCGGTGCGCCGCTGGCGCTGACCCAGACCGTGGAGCCGTCTGGGGCCTGGCGCTGGAACTCAAAGTCCTGGAACGGCTGGTGCGCCTGCAGCAGTGCGCGGTGCTCACGCCACTGGGCCTCGCTGGCCACGGCATCGGGAAGCTCCCAGCGGGTCAGGCCATAGTGGGCCTCGTAGGGCATGGCCAGGCTGTGGCGCGCACTGCCCTCCAGGCGCACATAGCGCAATTCGGCGTCCTGCTCCCAAAACCAGTCGGAGGACAGGTGCGTGAGGCAGCGCCAGCGCGCCTCGCTCTGGCGCAGCGCCTCCTGGGCAGCGAGGCAGTCGGTCACATCGGTGTAGGCCTCGGCAACGTCGCCACGGTCTTTGGGGCACTGCAGCACCTCGTCCATGCAGGGCTGGCGATCCATCAAGGTGCTGGGCAGATCCAGCAGCCCCAGCTCGCGCAGGCATTGCAGCAGGGCATCGGTGTCGCCTTCGCGCGCACAGTGCACCGGCCCCAAGGCCAGCGCCTGCCAGGCCTGCCAGTCCGGCGGCACCAGCAGCACCAGGGGCACATCCTGCCAGCAGGCCGGCAGAGGCCAGGCCAGGGCCTGGCGCAACGCCCAGGGCAGCACGACAGCATCGACCGCATGCTGCTCCAGCCAAGGCTGCGCGGCGCTCAGCGAAGGGGCCTGCAGCCACTGCCCCTGGAATTTGGCCTGGGCAGATGCAGCCCGCAGCGCACCGGTCAGGGCGCCGCCATCGTCGAGCAGCAAGAGGATGGAAGGCATGGCGAAACCTGGTGTGGCAGCACCGGATTGCGGCAATGAGGTGCATGTGCGCCCATTATGCGGCGCTAGGGCGTGGGGGAATTGAATGATGACACGCCTAGGCATCGTTGTACGGGGCTGTATCCATTTGTTTACACTGTGCGCAGTCCGCACTGCGCGGGCTTTTTTGCTTTCGCCCTCTGCCCTATGTCCACCCCTTTCAGCATCCAAGACTACCTGCGCGGCCATATCCGCACGGTACCCGACTGGCCGGCCCCAGGCGTGCAGTTCCGGGACATCACGCCGCTGCTGCAAAACCCCAAGGTATTCCGCGTGCTGATCGATGCCTTTGTGCACCGCTACATGGATCCGGAATTGCGTCCCGATGTGGTGGCCGGGCTGGACGCACGCGGCTTCATTCTCGGCGCGGTGGTGGCCTACGAACTGAATGTGGGCTTTGTGCCCATCCGCAAGAAAGGCAAGCTGCCCTTCACGACGGTGGAAGAAACCTACGAACTGGAATACGGCAGCGCCACGGTGGAACTGCACACCGACGCGGTTCACCCTGGCGACAAGGTGCTGCTGATCGACGACCTGATCGCCACCGGCGGCACGATGATGGCAGGCAAGAAGCTGCTGGAAAAGCTGGGCGCCCAGGTCATGGAGGGGGCGGCCATCGTCGATCTGCCCGAACTCGGCGGCTCAGACCGCTTGCGCGAAGGCGGCCTGGCGCTGTTCACCCTGGTCGATTTCGCGGGGCATTGATCCCAGCCCCGCACTATGCCTACAAATCGCCGTACTGCGTGCCGCTGAGGCCTTGCGGGCGCGAGTCGGGCATTTCGGTGTCTTCGAAGTCCAGGCGCTGGGGTTCGGGGCGGCTGGGGCCGGAACGCACCGGCACACCCGTGGCAGCTGCTGCAGGGCGTGCCGCAGAGGCCAGGGCCTGCTTGAACGCAGCCACTTCGTCGGCTTCGATGGGATCGAAACGCGGACCCGCAGGACGCGGAGGCGGCGTGGTGCCAGGGCGCGGCACCGGCGCACTGGGTGCTGCAGCCGTGGCGGCCGCGGCAGGTGCTGGCACGGCCTGCGGCCTGGGCAATGGGGCTTTTTGCGGCATGCCTACGGCCACATGGTCGTTGAGGCGCCAGTACACGGCGTTGACCGCGATGTCGTAGCGCGCCTTGGCGGTCTGGGCAATCAGGGCTTCGATCTCGCTCAGGCGTGTGGTGTCGCCACCGTATTCCCGGGCGATGTCCATCATCACCAGAAACTGGCGCCCACGCTGATCCAGCGATAGCACCTTGAACTTGTAGCTTGCCGAAAGGACGGCGGCACGCACCATGGCATCGCGCACCACCGCGTACAGCAGTTCGCGCCGCTCCATGCGTTCGTTCTTGCGGTTGGCGGCATGGTCGGCGGGTGGCGCTTCGAGCGTAGGCTTGCCGTCGCGGCCGGGCACCAGGGGAATGGTGGCGTCGGCGTTGAGCAAGCCCGTGGGCTCCATCGGCTTGGACTTGGCCGGTGCCTTTTTAGGCAAGAACCAGCTGAACAGTGACATGGCAGGCTTCCTCGATGGGCTTCTGGTGGGGACGTCTGTTGCAACGCGCAAAGAGTGTAACTGCATGGAAAGTCCTCCTTTTTCTACTGGTAACCGGGATTACCCTTGCCTGCCAGGGGATCTGGGGCCATCAGGTCGTGGCGACGCGCCGTTTGCGGTTGCCCAGTCGCTTGGCCAGCACGGCGCCCGCTGCCATGGCCACGGACAGCGCAATGGCAGGTTGGCGGTTACTCAATTCGGAAAAGCGCAGCGGCGTGAGGTTCCACAGCTTGCTGGGCGCTGCCGCCTGCACGGTGGCGCCGCGCGGCCGGTGCGAGAAGAAGGCGCCTTCGCCCACCACCGATCCGGGGTTGACGATGGCCAGGCGCAGGCGGCCTTTTTCATCTTCGTAATGGACACTGAGATTGCCGCTTTCGACAAAGTAGAGCGTGCGGTCATTGGCGCCCTGGTTGATGAGCAACTGCCCCGCAGCCAGGTGGCAGGGCTGGAGGTAGGCGGAAAAAAGCTCCCATTGCTCAGGCTTGAGCGGATTGCTCAGGCTGTCTTCCGCCGTGGCCTGGACGATGGCGTTGATCAGCCCTTGCACGTCCTGCTTGGTCAAGGTGGTAGTGGCGACATTCATAGTCCGACGAAGCTATCCGTATTGGCGCTTGCACACAAGCGTTGTTTACCCCTGCTTACACTTCGTGTGGCACTCATTTGCCGATGCAGAAGCTGGAAAAAATGACGCCCAGCAGGTCGTCCGAGCTGAATTCGCCGGTGATGTCGCTCAAGGCGTTCTGTGCCAAGCGCAGTTCTTCGGCCAGCAAATCCAGCGCAGGCCCGCTGGCATCGAGCTGCGCGGCTGCCGCATCGAGGTGGTGCTGCGCCACCTGCAAGGCCTGCACATGGCGGGCACGGGCAATGCATACCCCTTCGGGCGCGGCCTGCCAGCCCGCAATCTCCAGCAGGCGCTGGCGCAAAGCCTCCAGCCCCTGGCCTGTGCGGGCAGACAGGCACACGCCGGTGTCGGCCTGGCAGGGCGGCGCGCTGGCGGGGTCTACGCAATCGCTTTTGTTCCACACATCGACCACCGGCACCGAGGACGGCAGGCGTTGCGCCATGGCCCGGGCAATGGCGGCATCGGCCTCCTGGTAGCCGGGCTCGGCATGGCGCACAAGGTCGTGCAAAAACAACACCGCATCGGCCTGCGCAATCGCATCCCAGGCGCGGGCAATGCCAATGCGCTCGACCTCGTCGGCGCTGTCGCGCAGGCCTGCGGTGTCGATCACGTGCAGGGGCACACCCTCGATCTGTATGGTTTGCTGCACCTTGTCGCGCGTGGTTCCGGCAATGGGGGTGACGATGGCCAGCTCGGCACCCGCCAGGGCGTTGAGCAGCGAGCTCTTGCCCGCGTTGGGCTGCCCGGCGATCACCACCTTGATGCCCTCGCGCAGCAGGGCTCCCTGGCGTGTGCGCTGCAGCACCCGTACCATGGTTTGCTCTAAATTTGATAGCTGCCCACGCGCATCTGCCTTGCGCAGGAAGTCAATTTCTTCTTCAGGAAAATCCAGCGTCGCCTCGACCAGCATGCGCAGGTGGATGAGGGCATCGCGCAGGGCGTGGATTTCCTGGGAGAACGCGCCGCTGAGCGAGCGGCTGGCACTGCGCGCTGCGGCCTCGGTGCTGGCGTCGATGAGGTCGGCAATGGCCTCGGCCTGCGCCAGGTCGATTTTGTCGCTGAGGAAGGCGCGCTCGGTGAACTCGCCCGGCCGGGCCAGGCGCAGGCCCGCCAGGCGGGGCTGGCCGGTGGCGGGGTCGGTCTCGGCGGCAGCCTCCAGGCAACGCGCCAGCAGCAATTGCAGCACCACAGGCCCGCCGTGGGCCTGCAGTTCCAGCACATCCTCACCGGTGTAGGAATGCGGCGCCGGAAAGAACAAGGCCAGCCCCTGGTCTATGGGCTGGCCCATCGCATCCCGAAAGGGCAGGTAAGTGGCCTCGCGCGGGCGCAGGGTACGACCGCACAGCGCCTGAACGAGGGGGCCGAGGCCCTTGCCGGAGATGCGCACGATGCCCACGGCCCCGCGCCCCGGGGCGGTGGCGATGGCAGCGATGGGATCCTGGTGGCGGGCGAGCATAGATGGATGGTAAATCGGCGCAACGCCAAAAACCGGCGCGGCCCAGGCGCGAGACACCGCGCAAGGGCCGCCCCGCCGCGCGGGTGTCGTCCCCCTTCCCGGCGAAGCCGAGAGAAGGGGGAAGCGGCACAGCCGCTCAGGGGGTTGTCACTTAAAACTAGGCAGGTTGAACTGCGGCGGCACACCCATGCGGGTGTTGATGATCCACTGCTGCACGATGGACAAGGTGTTGTTCGTCAGCCAGTAGAGCACCAGGCCCGCCGGGAAGAAGAAGAACATCACGCTGAACATCAGCGGCATGATCCACATCATCTTGGCCTGCATCGGGTCGGGCGGCGCAGGGTTGAGGGCCGTTTGCAGCAGCGAGCTGAGCGTCATGAGCAGCGGCAGGATGAAGAATGGATCCGGGGCAGACAGGTCATGCACCCAGCCAATCCAAGGCGCATTGCGCATTTCGACGCTGGACAGCAGCACCCAGTACAACGCAATGAACACGGGGATCTGGATCATGATGGGGAAGCACCCCCCCATGGGGTTGACCTTTTCCTCGCGGTAGATGCGCATCATCTCCTGCTGCATCTGCTGCGGTTTGTCCTTGTAGCGCTCACGCAGTTCGGTGATGCGCGGGTTGATGGCCTTCATCTTGGCCATGCTGGCGTAGGCCTTGGCATTGAGCCAGTAGAACGCGATCTTGAGCAGAACCACCAGCGCCACGATGGCCCAGCCCCAGTTGCCCAGCACCTTGTGCAACTGGCTCAGCAGCCAGTACAGCGGCTTGGCCAGGATGGTGAGCCAGCCATAGTCCTTGACCAGCTCCAGGCCCGGCGCAAGCTGCTCCAGCTGGGTCTCAACCTGCGGACCGATGAACAGGCGCGCCTCCACGGCCTTGGATTGGCCAGGGGCGACTTCGCCCACGGGGGTAATCATCTGCACGCGGTAGCAGCAGTCGGGCGTGGCCGAGCCGATGTCGGCGGCTTCCAGGCGCAGCTCGCGCTTCACCCCGTCAGGCAGCAGCCAGGCCGATGCGAAATAGTGCTGCACCATCGCGATGTAGCCGTTGGTGGACTCTGCAGGAATCTCGAACTTCTTGTTCTTGATGTCCTTGAACTCGATTTTTTGGTACTTCTTTTCCTGCGTGAACACCGCCGGGCCGGTGAAGGTCGAGTAGAACGAAGACTCGCCCGCAGGCTTGTTGCCATCGCGCACCAATTGCAGGTAAAGCCGGGGATCCACAGGGGCAGTGCCGGTATTAACCACTTCGTGGCGCACGGCAATGTCGTAGGCGCCACGCCGCACGGTCCAGGTCTTGACCAGCTTGACGCCGCCCAGATCCGGCGACTCGAAGCGCACGCTCAGTTCGCTGGCGCCATCGGCCAGGGTGCGAGGGCCGGGCTGTACCGCCATTGCGGTTTTATGGGTGGGCAGTGCGGCCGTACCAATCAGGCCGGTCTGCGCCACATAGGTGCGCTGGGCGCTTTCGTCCAGCAGCACGAAGCTCTTTTTGCCGTCCACCATATCGGCGTGTTGCAGCAGCTCGGCACGCACCAGCGATCCGCCCTCGGAATCAAACCCCAGGCGCAACACATCGGTCACCACCTCAAAGCGCTCGCGCGGCGCAGCGGGTGCCGCCGAAGCGGGCACCGCAGCCGTGGCTGCAGAGGGTGCCGGAACCGAGGCTGAGGCGGCTGGCGTGCCAGCGGGCGCTGCCGCGTCCGCCTTGGCCGTGACTGCGGCAGGCCCCGGGAAGAAGGTGGCGTTGCGGCCGTTGTGGAGCTGCCATTTGTCCCACAGCAGGACCATGGAAAAACCGAATATCACCCACAGGATGGTGCGGCGGATGTCGTTCATGGAGACTTCTTTGGTGAGGAAGAGGTAGAAGTGGGCGGCATCAGCCGGGAAAACAGTCGCGCAGCACGCGGCGCCTCCTGCGGCACCGGGTCATGCCCGCCGGCACACCAGGGATGGCAACGCCCCAGGCGGCACACGGTCAGCCAGGCGCCCCGCGCCGCGCCATGCTGCTGCAGCGCCTGCAGCGCATACACCGAGCAGGTGGGCTCAAAACGGCAGGCCGAGCCCAGCCAGGGGCTCAGCAACAGGCGGTAGGCCTTGACCAGCAGGATTAGCAGGCGCTGCATCATGGTGTGGCCGACCCTTGCGTGGCTGCGGCAGGCGCAGTGCTGCGGCAGGAGCGCTCGAAGAGTTGCAGCAATTCGGCACGCACAGCCTGGCACAGCGCCTCGGAACGGGCACTGACGAACTGCTTGCGGTCAAACGCTGAACGCAGCCGCACCACATGCGCTGCCGGGGGCAGGCGCGTGGCACTCAAGGCAGCAACGGCAAAAATCTGGCGCTTGATGGCATTGCGTGTGACGGCGCGGCGCGCCCAGCGCTTGGGCACCATGGCACCGAGCCACACATCCTGCACCCCAAACAGGGGGCGGGGATGGGGGGGCGCCGTGCCGTCAGGCAGGCGCACAAGATCCTGCGCTGGCAGCACCAGGCGGTGCAGCGCAAAGTGGGCGGTACGGGCCACCGTCTCGCCAGCCAGTGTGGCCTGGAACTGCGGACGGGTCTTGAGCCGCTGCATGGAGGTCGCCCCCTGCGGTGGTTGCCAACGCAAACCAGGGTGCGGACAGGCCCGGATGGCCGGCCTCAGACGGCCAGGCGCTTGCGGCCCTTGGCGCGGCGTGCGTTGATCACGGCACGGCCGCCGCGGGTCTTCATGCGCACCAGAAAACCGTGGGTGCGGGCGCGGCGCGTCTTGGAGGGCTGGTAAGTGCGTTTCATGGGATTTCCTCTGGGGTTCGGGTCTGCGCGCTTGGCCTTGTGGCCTCTGGCAATCCGTTGGCGCCGTTGAAAGCGCCGGGGCTGCACCAGGGCTGCAAAGATCTGCCGCGCAGGAGTGCTTTGCCTGAAATGGGCTCAGGAAAAACCCGCGATTATCGCAGGCTTGGCACCATGAGGCAATGGGCAGCATTGTAAAACCCTTAGAACCCTTTGCTCCAGCAGCGCCACAGGGTCGATACCGATTTGTGGATAACTTTTTGACAAGCTACAATCCGCAGCCCTCCAACGTTCCTCCTATCCACAACAAGAATTCCTGCAATGATCGAGGAACCCCTGCGTCCGACTTCCGAGCCCGCGTCGCACGAAGCCGGGCAGGCCCTGTGGCAGGCCTGCACCGAACAGCTCTCCCAGGAGCTCCCCACCCAGCAGTTCAACACCTGGATCCGGCCGCTGTCCGCCCAAGTGGCCGAGGACTTCTCGCGCGTCACCCTGCTGGTGCCCAACCGTTTCACCCTGGACTGGATCCGCGCCCAGTACGCAGGCCGCATTGCCGCGGCCCTGGAGGCCATCTACGGCCAGCCGGTGGCGCTGGAGTTAGCGCTCGCTCAACGGCAAGCCGTTGCCAGGACTCACGCTCCGCAGGCTGCACCAACGGCATCTATCAGTGCACCCGCCTCGGCCGATGCCCCTCCCGCCGAAGACAGCGCCACCGAGCCGCTGCGCAGCCGGCTCAATTCCGCGCTGACCTTTGACACGCTGGTGGAAGGCACGGCCAACCGCATGGCGCGCGCTGCGGCCATGCATGTGGCCAGCATGCCGGGGCATTTGTACAACCCGCTGTTCATCTACGGCGGCGTGGGCCTGGGCAAGACCCACTTGGTGCACGCTGTGGGCAACAAGCTGCTGCAGGACCGGCCGGACGCCAAAGTTCTCTACATCCACGCAGAACAATTTGTTTCGGATGTGGTTAAGGCCTACCAGCGCAAGACTTTTGACGAGTTCAAGCAGCGCTACCACTCGCTGGACCTGCTGTTGATCGACGACGTGCAGTTCTTTGCCAACAAGGACCGCACGCAGGAAGAATTCTTCAACGCCTTCGAAGCGCTGCTGGCCAAGAAGAGCCACATCGTGATGACCTCGGACACCTACCCCAAGGGGCTGACGGCCATCCACGAACGCCTGGTCTCGCGCTTCGATTCGGGCCTGACGGTGGCCATCGAGCCGCCCGAGTTGGAAATGCGCGTGGCCATCCTGATCAACAAGGCGCGCGCGGAAGGTGCCGAAATGCCCGAGGAAGTGGCTTTCTTCGTGGCCAAGAACGTGCGCTCCAACGTGCGCGAACTGGAAGGCGCGCTGCGCAAGATCCTGGCCTACAGCCGCTTCAACCAGAAGGACATCTCCATCCAGCTCGCGCGCGAGGCGCTGCGCGACCTGCTGTCCATCCAGAACCGGCAGATCAGCGTGGAGAACATCCAGAAGACGGTGGCCGACTATTACAAGATCAAGGTCGCCGACATGTACAGCAAGAAGCGCCCGGCCAGCATTGCCCGGCCGCGCCAGATTGCCATGTACCTGGCCAAGGAGCTGACGCAAAAGAGCCTGCCCGAGATCGGCGAGCTGTTCGGCGGGCGCGACCACACCACGGTGCTGCACGCGGTGCGCAAGATTGCGGGGGAGCGCCAGCAGCTCACGGAACTGAACCAGCAGCTGCACGTGCTGGAGCAGACCCTCAAGGGCTGAGCCATGTGGCACAGCGCAGCAGAAAAACGCGGCCCGGCACAGGGCAAAATGGCAGATGGTGTTTCGGGCGGATGGCAAGACCCTGCCGCTGGCCCACGCACCAAGTCCCTAAGAACCTGTTTACGATCTCTTCATGGGGTACCCCATGAAGAGATCGTAAACAGGTTCTAACCACCAGAGGTTGACATGATCGTCCTGAAGGCAACACAAGACAAGGTTCTCGCGGTTCTGCAATCGGTCGCCGGCATCGTCGAGCGCCGCCACACGCTGCCCATCCTGGCCAACGTGCTGATCCGCAAGACCGGCAATGCGCTGCAGTTCACTACCAGCGACCTGGAAGTGCAGATCCGCACCACGGCCGAGCTGGGCGGCGATACGGGTGACTTCACCACCACGGTGAATGCGCGCAAGGTCATCGAGGTGCTGCGCACCATGCCCGGCGACCAGACGGTGAGCCTGGAGTCGAGCCAGGACAAGCTCCTCCTCAAGGGCGGCAAGAGCCGCTTCACGCTGCAGACCCTGCCCGCCGCCGACTTCCCGCTGGTGCAGGAGGCCGCCAACTTCGGCCCCGCCTTCAGCGTGCCGCAAAAGACGCTCAAGCACCTGCTGGGCCAAGTGGCCTTCGCCATGGCGGTGCAGGACATCCGCTACTACCTCAACGGCATCCTGTTCGTGGCCGAGGGCAAGACGCTCTCGCTCGTGGCCACCGACGGCCACCGCCTGGCCTTTGCCAGCGCCGACCTCGACGTGGAAGTGCCCAAGCAGGAGGTCATCCTGCCGCGCAAGACCGTGCTGGAACTGCAGCGCCTGCTCAGCGACGCCGACGGCGCGCTGGAAATGCGCTTTGCCAACAACCAGGCCAAGTTCAGCTTTGGCGCGCTTGAATTCGTGACCAAGCTGGTCGAAGGCAAGTTTCCCGACTACAACCGCGTGATCCCGCGCAGCCACCACAACAGCGTGACCCTGGGCCGCGCACCACTGCTGGCCAGCCTGCAGCGCACCGCCATCATGACCAGCGACAAGTTCAAGGGCGTGCGCCTGAACCTGGAGCCGGGCCTGCTGCGCGTGGCCAGCAGCAACGCCGAACAGGAAGAGGCGGTGGACGAGCTGGACATCGACTACGGCGGCGACGCGATCGAGATCGGTTTCAACGTGAGCTACCTCATCGACGCCCTGGCCAGCATGGAGCAGGACATGGTGCAGATCGCACTGGCCGACGGCAACAGCTCCGCCCTCATCACCCTGCCCGACAGCCAGCACTTCAAGTACGTGGTGATGCCCATGCGTATCTGATGTGCAGGCATCCTCCAGTTTGCTATTATTTTTATAGCTGCTTGCGCTTTACTGACGTGCGCCAGAGCAAATTTTGCATATAAACTGCAGGCCTTTGCGGCCTGCCCAGACCCAAGCCGACCATGACCGCTGAGAACACACCGCCCACCCCTGAAGACCAGGGCGCCCCCCGCGCCGAGCAGCCTGCGGCCGGTGGCAGCGAGGGCTATGGCGAAGGCGCGATCCAGATCCTGGAAGGCCTGGAGGCCGTGCGCAAACGCCCCGGCATGTACATCGGCGACACGTCCGACGGCACCGGCCTGCACCACCTCGTGTTTGAAGTGGTGGACAACTCCATCGACGAAGCGCTGGCCGGACACTGCGACGACATCGTCGTCACCATCCACACCGACAACTCCATCAGCGTGACCGACAACGGCCGCGGCATCCCTACCGGCGTGAAGATGGACGACAAGCACGAGCCCAAGCGCTCGGCCGCCGAAATCGCCCTGACCGAGCTGCACGCAGGCGGCAAGTTCAACCAGAACAGCTACAAGGTCTCGGGCGGCCTGCACGGCGTAGGCGTATCGTGCGTGAACGCTTTGAGCAAATGGCTGCGCCTGATCGTGCGCCGCGACGGCAAGGTGCACCAGATTGAATTTGCACGCGGCTTTGTGCAAAACCGCCTGCTCGACACCGTGGATGGCTTCGAAGTCTCGCCCATGAAGGTGACCGGCGCCACCGAAAAGCGCGGCACCGAGGTGCATTTCCTGCCCGACACCGACATCTTCCAGCAGAACCACGAGTTCCACTACGAGATCCTGGCCAAGCGCCTGCGCGAGCTGTCCTTCCTGAACAACGGCGTGCGCATCCGCCTCAAGGACGAGCGCGACGGCCGCGAAGATGACTTTGCCGGCAGCGGCGGCGTGATGGGCTTTGTGCAGTTCATCAACGCCAACAAGAAGGTGCTGCACCCCACCGCCTTCCACGCCACGGGCAGCCGCCCGGCCGACAGCTACGGCGGCATTCCCGGCACCGAAATCGGCGTGGAAGTGGCCATGCAGTGGAACGATGGCTACAGCGAACAGGTGCTGTGCTTCACCAACAACATCCCGCAGCGCGACGGCGGCACCCACCTCACCGGCCTGCGCGCAGCCATGACGCGTGTGATCGGCAAGTACATCGAAACCAACGAACTGGCCAAAAAGGCCAAGGTCGAGGTCAGCGGCGACGACATGCGTGAAGGCCTGTGCTGCGTGCTGAGCGTGAAGGTGCCCGAGCCCAAATTCAGCAGCCAGACCAAGGACAAGCTCGTCTCCAGCGAAGTGCGCGCCCCGGTGGAAGACATCGTGGCCAAGTCCCTGGCCGAATACCTGGAAGAGCGCCCCAACGACGCCAAGATCCTCTGCGGCAAGATCATTGACGCAGCCCGCGCCCGCGAGGCCGCCCGCAAGGCCCGCGAGATGACGCGCCGCAAGGGCGTGCTCGACGGCTTCGGCCTGCCCGGCAAACTGGCCGACTGCCAGGAAAAGAACCCCGAGCTCTGCGAAATCTACATCGTCGAGGGCGACTCCGCCGGCGGCTCCGCCAAGCAGGGCCGCGACCGCAAGTTCCAGGCCATCCTGCCGCTGCGCGGCAAGATCCTGAACGTGGAAAAGGCGCGCTACGAGAAGCTGCTCACCAGCAACGAAATTGTCACCCTCATCACCGCCCTGGGCACCGGCATCGGCAAGGCCAGCGCGGAAAGCGGCAAGAGCGGCAGCGACGACTTCGACGTCGCCAAGCTGCGCTACCACCGCATCATCATCATGACCGACGCCGACGTGGACGGCGCCCACATCCGCACCCTGCTGCTCACCTTCTTCTACCGCCAGATGCCCGACCTGGTGGAGCGCGGCCACATCTACATCGCCCAGCCGCCGCTGTACAAGGTCAAGAGCGGCAAGGAAGAGCTGTACCTGAAAGACAGCCCGGCCCTGGACCAGTACCTGCTGCGCATCGCCCTGAAGGACGCCAGCGTAAGCACCGGCGGCGCCAACCCCCAAGTGCTGGCAGGCGACACCCTGGCCGAACTGGCGCGCAAGCACCAGACCGCCGAGGCCGTGATTGCGCGCCTGTCGGCCTTCATGGACCAGGAAGCCCTGCGCGCCATCGCCGATGGCGTGGCCGTCAAGCTCGACACCCTGGAAGAAGCCCAGGCCAGCGCCGTAGCCATGCAGGCCAAGCTGGCTGAACTCAGCACCACCGGCGTGCCGCCCGAAGTGGCTGGCGAATTCGACGCGCGCAGCGACAAACCCATCCTGCGCATCAGCCGCCGCCACCACGGCAACATCAAGAGCAGCATCCTCACGCAGGACTTCGTGCACGGCGCCGACTACGCCGCCCTGCAGGAAGCCGCCGACACCTTCCGCAGCCTGCTGGGTGAAGGCGCCAAGGCCCAGCGCGGCGAAGGCGACAAGGCCAAGGAAGAAAAGGTCAGCGACTTCCGCCAGGCCATGCGCTGGCTCATCAGCGAAGCCGAACGCACCACCAGCCGCCAACGCTACAAGGGCCTGGGCGAAATGAACCCTGAGCAGCTCTGGGAAACCACCATGGACCCCGACGTGCGCCGCCTGCTGCGCGTGCAGATCGACGACGCCATCGAGGCCGACCGCGTGTTCACCATGCTGATGGGGGACGAGGTGGAGCCGCGGCGCGACTTCATCGAGACGAATGCGCTACGGGCGGGGAATATTGACGTTTAAGCCCCAACATGGCCCCCTTCGGTAATGCACTTCGGTGCTGACTGCTTGGGGGGGGGGGAGGCTTTGGGCAGATGCCGCGCCCCCTACACATCATTTCCGAAAGTACGAACCGCTTCTCTCAAGCGCTTGCGTGCGCGCTGCAGGCTTGGTGAACGTTCGGCGGCCTGCCCCGGGTTCCACACCGAACCGACCCAGTGCACAAGACAGGCGTTGTATCCCAGTCCTTGCGCCAGCCGACCATCCGCCACTCGAAGCAAATCATCTCGCACCCCTCTGGGTGCGCAGTTCGCAAGCCGCAGCAGCGCTTGCTTGGGGTCTGGCAATTCATCCGGGTGAGGAGGCAAGGTGCCCTTGGGGCCAATCAGCACACGCATCGCCGCATGATCGGCCAGCACCCAGGACTCCACCTCACGCACAGCCACACGCAGCAGTAATCGAGCAGGCTCCGAGCGAGTGGACAACCACTGCTCACGCAATTCCCCGGCACACTTCGCCTGGTCCAAATCTGTCAAGACCAGCATCACCTGATGCTGCGCCATCTGACACCAGTTATCCATTTTGGATCGCAAGTACCCAAAGCCCCCTTTGCGCAATTTGTGAGTGACATAGTGCGGCTCTTGCAATTCGGCAATTAGCCGTATGGCGACCGCCTCGCTCAACTCATCTTCTGTGGCAATGGCAATCGGCGTCATTGCCAAAGTCCCAATTGCGAAACAGTGCTAGGCCGGGTCTTTGGCAAGATCACCTCCGCAACGCTCAAACCCGCCTGTAACGCCTGCCGTTCCTCGGCATCCACCACCCGACTCGTGGTGCCCTGCTTGCCAGATTGAAGCAACACCACACCGCGTTCATCAATGCCAGGGTTGCTCAAGAGCGCCTCACTGTGCGTGGTCAACAAAACCTGGCGCTTGTTCTTTTGCCCCCGCTGCAAGCGCTCGATGATGAGCGGTATCTGCGCCACGATGGCATCGTTGAGCGAGATTTCCGGTTCCTCCAGCAAAAGCATGGAATTGCCCCCTTCTAGCAACATCCAAAGCAGTCCGAACAGGCGCAGCGTGCCGTCAGAAAAATGCTCCTCCGACTGCCAACCTGCATTGGGACGGTGATGCTGGTAGCGTGCCTGCAAGTGCGGGTGGCCCATTCCGTCCTTCTCAAAGCGCAGTTCAGCAAACTGAGGCACCGCCAACGTCAGGGCTGCGCCGATCTTTTTCAGTCTTGCGTTGCGGATCTTTTCAGAGGCTTGCGCAATCCGCTCCAGAAAACCCTGGCCGAACGGGTCATCCGTCAAACGGTTACCGCCAATCTTTTCCCCGAACCGCAACAGTTGCGGCACCAAATGCAGGTAGGTGATGTCGCTGAGAAATTCCGCCAGTTCGCGAAAGCTCTGGTTGGTTTGTATCTGCTCCAGATGGGTCTGGGTCAGCAGCAGAGTGTCCTTTTTGTCTTTGTCATCCGGCCTGCTCAAGATCAGTTTGCCCTCTTTCCACACCTGCTCACGCGATACCAGCAAGCGCTGCGCGCCTTTGCCCTCGGGCCGAAAGGCCAGCACATAGCGCCATGAGGGCGTCGCTTGGTCCAAATCGCGATTCAATTCAATGTCAATCTCCACCTCGGGATCACGCCGTGCATGCAGACATCGCACTTTGGAAATGCCGTCGCGATCCGCAATGGCGGCTTGCAAACCACCGCCCTGCCTTTTGCTCACATCGCGCAAGAAGCGCAGAGCGTCCAACAGATTCGATTTACCCGACGCATTCGGCCCCAACACATAGGTAACAGGCCGCAGTGGCACATCCATCGCCTGGAAATTGCGCCAGTTCTTGAGGCGGATATGGCTAAGCAACATGGCTTACGTCCTTGTTGGATATGAGGTTTGGGGATTATTGGACACCAGCGCCTCGGCCAGGCGCTGGGGCTGTGTCCATGCTGGCGCATGGGCAAACGCGCCTGGGCCCATTATCCCCACAGGATGCGTCGCCTACTCCGTCTCCCGTGGCTCAAACCCCGTGCCCACAGGCGCCGCTTCTGGCGATTCAGACACCACAACGCCCGCCACCCACGCCAGGGGCGGGCCGTGGTGCGCCCAGGTAATCAGCGCCTCCACGTCCGCCACGGGGCCGTGCACCAGTGCTTCGACACTGCCACCACTGCGGTTGCGCACCCAGCCTGCCACGCCCAGGCGGCGGGCCTCCTGGGCCATGTGGTAGCGGTAGCCCACGCCTTGCACGCGGCCGGTGATGTGCAGGTGGCGGGTGGCGGTGGGGGCCGCGCTGGGCCCAGGGATGGATGTGCCCATCACTTGATGCCCTCCATTTCCAGCCGTGCATCCACGGTGACTGGCGCCTTGGTGCCGACCAGCGGGTCGAAGCGCCGGGCCATGGCCTGTTCCAGGTGGTCCAGCCGCAGGCGGCTTTGGGGGTGCGCGTCGGCAAACTGCAGGTCGCTGTCACCCAGCGTATTGACCTGCACCAGCGCAGAGACCAGGCCGTAGGGATCGAGCCCGGCCCGCGCGGCCAGCACGATGGCCTCGCGGTCGGCGGCATGCTCGGCCTCAGCGCCAACGCCCTGGGTGTGCACCTGCCGCACCAGGGCCGGCAGGCCTGCGGGCGTGCCCATGCGCAGGGCCGTGCTCATGGCGTGCAGGTGGTGCCTGTGGGCCACATGGGCGATCTCGTGCGCCAGGATGCCTGCGAGTTCGGCCTCGTCGGTGCAGCGGTCCACCAGGCCCCGGGTGACAAACACATGGCCGCCGGGGGTGCTGTAGGCGTTGAAGTCGGACTCGTCCACCACCACAAAGGTCCAGGGCAGGTCCGGGCGGCTGGACTGCAGGCTGAGCCAGCGCCCCAGCAGGTTGACGTAGCGCTGTAGCTCCGGCGTGGGGTCCAGCGGCTTGCCCTGAAGCAGCAGTGCCGCCATCTGGCGGCCCAGGTCGGCTTCCTGCGCTTCGGTCACGCCCTCTACCGATTGCAGCAGGCGGCCCAGGGCGAAGTCGCCCCCAGTGCCTGCCTGTGGGGATACAGCTGCAGAAGCCTCGGCGCCGCTGGCCGGGGCCGATGGGGGCAGCACGGGGATGGGGAGGGCCTCGACTGCGCGGGCTTGCAGGGCTGCGGTCTTTGCAAAGGCCCTGGCGCTGTCGGTCCCCGCGCGCCAGCGGTCTGCCTGGTTCAGGCCCTCGGACCGGGAGGCTTTGGACCCAACCACCACGGAGCGCGACACATCGCCTTCACCGAGCCCTCGGATACCTACCGTGGCCGTGGCCACGCTGATGGAGGAGCCGCTGCTTGCCTTGTTCCCCAGGTTGCGCAAGGCCTGCGCCGCAGTGTTGTCACGGGCCGGGGTTCCGATATCGAACATGTGCACCCAACCCATGGCTCCCGATTCGGAACGCACCTGCACCCAAGCGCCTTGCCGCTGGGGGGTGCGCGTGACGGTCGCATTGGCGGCCAGTTCGGCAACGCTGGCGGCGCCGTCACCCGGGGCGGCCCGCAACTGCGTGGGGCGTTTGATGGTGGCTTCGTCCTGGGCATAGGCAGCACCCGCGCCCGCGATCCACAAGGCCAAGACCACACCCCATGCACCGGCGCGGTTACCGTTTCTATTTTCTTTGCTCATCGTGGTTTGGTATTACCTGGTCACTTAATTGCGTCATTTTGTAAATGATTCGATGAAATTGAATCAGGACGGAATTGTTATGGCATGCATGGCCAGCAGAAATTCAAGGCGCCTCAAAGGCCAGCGCAGCATGACATATTTCACGCATCACGCGCATCGGCCCATCCGTGGGGGTGACGGTTCCTGGGCCCTTGTGTACATTGCGTCCTCTTTGTATTTTTTCCCCACTCTGCTTCAAATCATATGAACCGTCGCGACCTCATCACATTCACAGCCTTGGCATCTGGCATCAGTGCTGTTTCTCCCGTGTGGGCCCAATTCAATTTGGGCAAGGCCCTGGAAGCCGGCCAGGATCTGGCCAAGGCGGAATCGATCACCGACGAAGAGCTCAAAAAGTACTTCGACCAGGTTTCCGAGCAAATGGACGGCCAAAGCTCCGTCGCCCCGGCCAGCAACGCCTATGCCAAGCGGCTGACCAAAATGGTGTCCGGCCTTCAGAACTACGACGGCCTGCGGCTGAACTTCAAGGTGTACCTCACGCCTCAGATCAATGCCTTTGCCATGGCCAACGGCACCATCCGCGTGTATTCGGGCCTGATGGATCAGTTCACTGACGACGAAGTGCGCTATGTGATCGGCCATGAAATCGGCCATGTGAAAAGCGGCCACTCCAAGTCGCGTATGCAGGCAGCCCTGCGCACCAGCGCGCTGCGCAAGGGCGTGGAGTCCAGCAACACCCGCGCGGGCGCCTTGGCCAGCACCGAACTGGGCAACCTGTTCGAGAAGGTCGTCAATGCCCAGCACTCGCAATCGAACGAGCGCGAGGCCGACGATTACGCGCTCAAGTTCATGAAGGCCCGCAAGTACGCACCCCAGGCATGTGTGACCGCGCTGGAGAAGCTGGCAGCCCTGTCGGGCGACAACTCCAGCAGCTTCCTGTCCACGCACCCAGCGCCCAAGGACCGCGCCGACCGCATGCGCACCCAATTGGCCTGATCGCAGCGCGTCTTTGCCAGCGCCGCACCAACCCGCCCGGCCCTGCAAGGCCCGGCGGGTTTTCTACTGCAGCACGGGCAGTGCGACCTGCCTCAGCCCAGCACCCACGCCGCCACCTGGGTGTAGAACGTGATGCCCACCAGGATGTTGAGCGGAAACGTCAGCCCGAGCGACAGGCCCACATAGAGCGATGGGTTAGCCTCGGGGATGGCGTAACGCACCACGGCGGGCACGGCGATGTAGGAGGCGCTGGCGGCCAGCACCATGAGCAGCACGGTGTCGCCCAGCGGCAAGCCCGCCGCCTGCGCCAGCAGCAGCGCCAGGCCGGCATGGACGGGCGGCGCCAGCAGGCCGTAGGCGATGAGCAGGGGCGGCTGGCGGCGCAGGCCAGGCAGGTTGCGCGCGGCGCTCAGGCCCATGTCGAGCAGGAAGAAGGCCAGCATGCCCTTGAACAGATCGCCGGTAAAAGGCTTCATGGCCTGCTGGCCCGCCTCGCCCGTGAGCAGGCCCACGGCCATGGCGCCGAGCAGCAACAACTGGGCGCCGTCGGTGAAGGATTCGTGCAGTACCTTGGAGAGCGAGAAGCCCGCTCCCCCATGCCCGCCGCCCAGTGCCAGGGTGCCGCCACCGTCGGCCTGCACGGCAACGGGCGCGGCGGCCTGGCTGCGGCGTAGGGCGTTGGCCATGAGCACGGCCAGGATGATGGCGGGCAACTCCATCAGGGCCATGGCAGCGCCCTGCGCGACAGCGAGCTGGAAACCGACCTGTGCGTGCTGCCGGTGCAGGGCATGCCCATTCCCTCGCAATGGCATGTGGTGCACCCGCGCGCCAAGCAACTCTCGCCGATTGCGCAGGTCTTTCGCGCCCATCTGCTGGGCGCCGCAGGCCAGGCACCCGCCCAGACCGGGCGAGGCTCAGTGCCGCTACAGTCGGCGCCATGACCGACACCACGCCTCCCGAAGACCGCATGCAGGCCCTGGCCCGCGCACTGCAGCAGTTCGCCGACGCGCGCGACTGGGGCCCCTTCCATTCGCCCAAGAACCTGGCCTCGGCGCTGATCGTCGAGGCGGGCGAGCTGCTGGAGCATTTCCAGTGGCTCACCGAGAACCAGAGCCGCCAGCTCGCGCCCGACACGCGGCAGGCCGTGGCGCACGAGATGGCCGACGTGCTGCTCTACCTGGTGCAGCTCTCCACGGTGCTGGGCATCGACCTGATGGACGCGGCGCGCGCCAAGATGGCCCTCAACGCCCAGAAGTACCCCGCAGAGCAGTCACGCGGCCACAGCCGCAAATACGACGCGCTGTGAGGGCGGCGCGGCGCCTCATGTACACTGGCCGACTCATGCCGTACCTCCCGTTCACCACCGCATCCGCTGTTGCCCCCATGGGCGGCATGATGCCGCGCGCCTGCGCGCGGGCGATGGGGGCACGAATGATTACCACCATTACCACCGCGGCCACCTGAGCACGCGCAGGTGGCCGTACCGGCGGCCACCTGGTGTCTTCTCTCTTCTTCCCCGAACGAACGAAACCCAGCCCTGGCAGCCGGGTTTGCTTTTGTTTGTTCGGAGAAGTCCATGTACCGCGATCCTGATCCCCGTTTCGACTCCCTTGGCGGCCACCCCGTGGCCCTGCGCCCGCTGCGCGTGGGCATGATCGGCATTGGCACCGTGGGCGCGGGCACCTTCCGCGTGCTGGCGCGCAACCAGGCCGAGATCGCGGCGCGCGCCGGGCGCGGCATCGAGGTGGTGGCCGTGTGCGCACGCAACCTGGCACGCGCCCTGGCCGTGGTAGGGCAGGGCGTGGCGATCACCAACGACCCCATGCAGGTGGCCACCCACCCGGAGGTGGACGTGCTGGTGGAGGTGGCAGGTGGCACCGGCCCGGCGCGCGACTGGGTGCTGGCCGCCATTGCGCACGGCAAGCATGTGGTCACGGCCAACAAGGCGCTGCTGGCGGTACACGGCACCGAGATTTTTGCCGCCGCACGCCAGCACGGCGTGGCCGTGGCCTACGAGGGCGCAGTGGCCGTGAGCATTCCCATCATCAAGGCGCTGCGCGAGGGGCTCACGGCCAACCGCATCGGCTGGGTGGCAGGCATCGTCAACGGCACCACCAATTTCATCCTGAGCCAGATGCGTGACCAAGGCCTGGACTTTGCCCAGGCGCTGGCAAAGGCGCAGGCACTGGGCTATGCCGAGGCCGACCCGGCCTTCGACATCGAGGGCACCGACGCCGCGCACAAGCTTGCGCTGCTGGCGGCCAATGCCTTTGGCACGCCGGTGAATTTTGCCGAAGTGCAGGTGCAGGGCATCACTGCGCTGCATAGGCTGGACGTTGCCTGCGCCGAGCAACTGGGCTACCGCATCAAGCTGCTGGCCATGGCATGGCGCCACGAAGGCGGCGTAGAACTGCGCGTGCAGCCCGCACTGCTGCCCGCCACGCACCTGCTGGCGCAGGTGAACGGGTCGATGAACGGCATCCTGGTGCATGGCGATGCTTCGGGCCTGACGCTGTACTACGGCGCAGGTGCAGGCGCAGAGCCCACGGCGTCGGCCGTGATTGCCGACCTGGTGGACCTGGCCCGCCTGGACGGCACGCACCCCGCGCAGCGCGTGCCGCACCTGGCGTTTCATGCCCATGCCTTGCAGGCCCTGCCTGTGCTGCCGCACGCAGACATTTGCACGCGCCACTACCTGCGTGTGCCAGTGCACCACGCCCGGTGCATGGCCGCCGTGGGCCGCTTGCTGGCCGAGCAAAGCGTGCCGGTAGAGCGCATGGAATGGATGCACGGCACCACAGGCGGTGCACGCCAGTTGCTGGTGCTGACCTACGCTGCCCCGCAGGGTTGCGTGGACCGGGCGCTGCACACGCTGCAATCCCTGCCGGAGGTAGCTGGCCCCTGCGTGCAGTGGCGCGTGGAGCTGCTGGCCGGTTGAGCGCCTTCCCTCAGCGCGCAGCAAACAGCTTGCCGCGCGCTGCCGCCGTGATGGCCGACACGGCCGGATGCGTGATGCGGCGCTCGACCGAGATGGCGTAGAACTCCTCTATCAGGTCTTCCGGCGTGCCCAACCACTGCACCTGGTACTGCTGCGCGATCTCGTCGGCCAGCACCGCAGGCGCCGCAAACACACCCTGGCCCTCGCGGCCAAAGGCCTTGAGCAGGGCGCCGTCGTCAAACTCGGCCGCCACCTGGGGCGAGAGCTGGTGCTGGCGCAGCCAGGCATCCATACGCGGGCGCAGCGCGGTGGGTGCACTGGGCAAGAGCAGCGGCATGTCTGCCATGCAGGCCGGGAAGGCCTTGCGCGCGCGCCGCAGCGTCCAGTCCATGGCCTGCAGCAAGCGTGGCGCGGCAAAAAAAGCCACGCCCGAGCGCCCCAGCAAATGGGTGTAGACGCGCACGCTCAGGCTGGCGGGTGCGGGCACGTCGGACACCACCAGATCCAGCCGGTGCACCGCCAGCTCCCCCAGCAGGCTGGTGAGCCCGCCTTCGTGGCACGCCAGCCGGGGCGGCTCTGGCAGGGCCATGGCGGGCTCCAGCACATGGAAAGCCACGGCCTTGGGCACCGAGTCGGCAACGCCTACACGCAGCACCATGGTGCGCCGCGCATCGCGCCCCGTGGCCAGAGCCTCCTGCAGCGATGCGCCCAGGGCAAAGATGTCATCGGCATAACGCATCACGAGGCGGCCCGCGTCGGTGGGCTCGACGCCCCGCCCAACCTTGCGCAGCAGGGGCTGGCCCATGCGCTCCTCCAGCTGCTTGATCTGGCCGCTGAGCGTTTGCGGCGTGAGGTGGAGCTGCTCGCTGGCGCGCACGATGCCGCCGGCGCGCAGCACGGTCCAGAAGTAGTGCAGGTGCTTGTAGTTCATGGTTCCAATAGTGCGGTTTTTTCGAAATATTGGCAGGATTTTCTGATTTCTTTCTGAGCGATGCGTGCCTACAGTGCATCCATGGCAACCGCTTTGAAGGAGTTCCCCATGAAATACCCGCACTGCCCGGCCTCCATGCTGGTCATCACCGAGCGCAGCGACATCGGAATCGACTACCGCCCCCAATGTCACGGCGTCTGGCTGGACCGGGACAAGTTGGACCAGCTGATCGAGAAGTCGCCGCTCGAGTCCACCCCCTGCGCCACCGCGCCACTGCGCGCTGTATGCCATGGCTGAATTTCTGCAAACCCCTTTCCTTGGTCACGCTGTCTGGCTATGGCTGGTCTTTGTGACCGTGGTGGCGGCCTTGCTCGCCTTCGACCTGGGCGTGCTGCACCGCGACGACCATGAAATCGGCATCCGCGAAAGCCTGTGGCTGTCGGCCGGCTACATCAGCGCTGCCACCCTGTTTGGCGGCTGGCTCTGGTGGCAGCTTGGCAGCCAGAGCGGCATCGAATACTTCACCGGCTTCGTGATCGAAAAATCGCTGTCCATGGACAACGTGTTCGTGATCGCCATGGTCTTCTCGTTCTTCGCCATTCCGCGCCAATACCAGCACCGCGTGTTGTTCTGGGGCATTCTGGGCGTCATCGTGCTGCGCGCGATCATGATCGGCCTGGGCGCCGCACTGGTCACCCAGTTCTCGTGGGTGCTGTACCTGTTTGGCGCCTTCCTGGTGGCCACCGGCATCAAGATGCTGTGGATGGCCGACCACGCGCCCAACCTGGAGAACAACCCGCTGCTGCGCTGGCTGCGCACCCACCTGCGCGTGACGCCGCAGCTGCACGGCAACGCATTCTTCGTGAGCGCACCGCATCCCACCAGCGGAAAGGCCGTGACATGGGTGACGCCGCTGTTCCTGGCGCTGTGCATGGTGGAGTTTGCCGACCTGATCTTCGCCGTGGACTCGGTGCCCGCCATTTTTGCCATCACCACCGACCCGTTCATCGTGTACACGAGCAACATCTTCGCCATCCTGGGCCTGCGCGCGCTGTACTTTGCGCTGTCGGCCATGATCCACCGCTTCGCCTACCTCAAGTACGCGCTGGCCCTGGTGCTGGTGTTCATCGGCAGCAAGATCTTCCTGGTCAACATCGTGGGCAAGATCCCCTCGCTGGTGAGCCTGGGCATCACCATGGGGCTGATCGCGGGAGGGGTGCTGGTGTCGCTATGGAAGACCAGGGGACAAAACGCCAATGCCGGAACACATGCTCCGTGGAAAGAGGCTGTCACACAGAAGTCTGCTTGAGCCCTGTTTCATTGCTGGCGAGCGATGCCGCTGTTGCTGCGCAGCTCCAGCACCTCACGCAAGTTCCAATCCACGCCCGCCATTGCTGGCGGGCGATGCGTGTCAGCAGCCTTGCGCTTGCCGCCGAAGTACGGGTTTCAATCCACGCCCGCCATTGCTGGCGGGCGATGCCATGGAAAGCTGGGTGATCGACGCGGCCGTGCTGGTTTCAATCCACGCCCGCCATTGCTGGCGGGCGATGCGCACTTCAGCGACGAACTACCGCGCGAGTTCTACGTTTCAATCCACGCCCGCCATTGCTGGCGGGCGATGCTTCTGCGGGGGTGCAGATTCTGCGGGGGTGTACGCGTTTCAATCCACGCCCGCCATTGCTGGCGGGCGATGCGTGAATGATGCCGATGGCCGTGTGGCAAAGCGCTGGTTTCAATCCACGCCCGCCATTGCTGGCGGGCGATGCGGTCTGCTACAGAGGTTATAACGAGTATTACGCTGTTTCAATCCACGCCCGCCATTGCTGGCGGGCGATGCCTGTTTGACGTCTTTGCAGTGTCAGACAAAGGTGTTTCAATCCACGCCCGCCATTGCTGGCGGGCGATGCCGACCTGCAGGCCGTCAAGGACGATTGGGCCGAGTTTCAATCCACGCCCGCCATTGCTGGCGGGCGATGCGGCAGGGTTTGTACTTGCTGTAAGGGGTTAATATGGTTTCAATCCACGCCCGCCATTGCTGGCGGGCGATGCATACGGGCATACCTTCAGTCACTACGATGGTAGTGTTTCAATCCACGCCCGCCATTGCTGGCGGGCGATGCGTTAAATGGCTGAATATTGGACACTGTACGACGATGTTTCAATCCACGCCCGCCATTGCTGGCGGGCGATGCATACATTTTCTAGGGTTTATTCCTAGGGGCTTAGGTTTCAATCCACGCCCGCCATTGCTGGCGGGCGATGCACAAAAGCGCCAGAAAGGCTTCCGCAAGACTGATGTTTCAATCCACGCCCGCCATTGCTGGCGGGCGATGCATGCTGACGGCTTCACTTACATGCATACCGCGAAGTTTCAATCCACGCCCGCCATTGCTGGCGGGCGATGCTGTATTCCTTCGGCTCATACCCTGACTTCGTGAGGTTTCAATCCACGCCCGCCATTGCTGGCGGGCGATGCTCGGGTTGACGGTGCTTTATGCTAGGAATTATTTGTTTCAATCCACGCCCGCCATTGCTGGCGGGCGATGCGGGTGCTCCAGATACACATCAGCAGCTTCGTGCAGTTTCAATCCACGCCCGCCATTGCTGGCGGGCGATGCGGTGTTTCGAACGTGAGTTCTACCTTGATTGGTTTGTTTCAATCCACGCCCGCCATTGCTGGCGGGCGATGCGCTCTTCGGTGCAGAACTGCGCTTTGCGGCTTGGGTTTCAATCCACGCCCGCCATTGCTGGCGGGCGATGCTCGCTGGCGGGCGGCAAGGGGTCGAGCTGCTCGGTGTTTCAATCCACGCCCGCCATTGCTGGCGGGCGATGCCGGCTGGAAGGTGTCAGAGCTGGACGAATGGTGCGAGTTTCAATCCACGCCCGCCATTGCTGGCGGGCGATGCCCCGTGGCGCGCGGCGCTGCTGCGCATGTTGAGGTTTCAATCCACGCCCGCCATTGCTGGCGGGCGATGCGTCTCAATCAGCCCAATTGGCCCGAAG
>JACPUE010000017.1 GCA_016192425.1 Burkholderiales bacterium | reverse complement strand
TGCTGCAGCGGCCATTTCCTCCACCAGCGCGGCGTTCTGTTGCGTGGCCTGGTCCATCTGCGTCACGGCCTCGCCCACCTGGGCTACGCCGCTGGCCTGCTCGGAGCTGGCAGCGTTGATCTCGCCCATCAGATCGGTCACGCGGCGGATGCTTTGCACCACCTCGGCCATGGTCTCGCCCGCATGGTCCACCATGGCGCTGCCTTGCTCCACGCGCTCCACGCTGGCGCTGATGAGCTGCTTGATCTCCTTGGCCGCCTCGGCGCTGCGCCCGGCCAGGGATCGCACCTCGCTGGCCACCACGGCAAAGCCACGGCCCTGCTCGCCTGCGCGCGCCGCTTCCACCGCCGCATTGAGCGCCAGGATGTTGGTCTGGAAGGCAATGCCGTCGATCACCTGGATGATGTCGGCAATGCGCTGCGAGCTTTCGTTGATGCCCTTCATCGTCTGCACCACCTGGCCCACCACCTCGCCGCCGCGCTCGGCCACGTCGGAAGCGGTGCGTGCCAACTGGTTGGCCTGGCGTGCGGTGTCGGCGTTCTGGCGCACGGTGGCGCCCAGCTGTTCCATGGAGGCTGCGGTTTCTTCCAGTGCGCTGGCCTGGCTCTCGGTGCGTGCCGAGAGATCCTGGTTGCCCTGGGCGATTTCGGAGCTGGCCATGGCCACGCTTTCGGAACTGTGGCGCACGCGGGAAACCACCTGGACGAGGCTTTCGCGCATGCGGGCCATTTCGCCGATGAGGCGGGCCAGCTCGTCGCTGCCGGTGACCGGTGCATCCACCGTCAGGTCGCCCTGGGCCACGGCCACGGCCATCCGCACGGCCAAGTTGACTGGGCCTACGATGCTGCGAATGACGGCCAGCGCCAGCACAACTGCTGCGGCAAGTCCCGCAACGAGCAAGCCAGCGGTGAGAAACAAACGCTGGTTCCAGCCCTCTACGCGGCTGCGCATGGCTTGGTGCAGCTGTTCCATGGCAGCGTTGTTGAAGGTATACAACTGGTCAATGGTTTTGGTGAACTCTGCGTTGTAGGTGTGCGCAGGGTAGTCAATGGACTGCGCCTTGACCAGCACCTTGTCTGCCAGTTCCAGTGCTTTGGCCGCTTGCAGCTGGGCCGACTGTGCTTTTTCTTCGAGCGCCTTGCGCATGATGGGGTTGGCGCTGGTGGCCCTGTCCAGGTTGCGCTGCAGGTCTTCCATCAGGTGCTGCGTGCTTCGTGCTTCGTTGGCCAGGTGCCCCCGGCCCTCGCCGCTGATGGCGCCCTGCGCCAGAAAGCCGGTGCCCACGGCGCGCTGGATACCCAGGGATTCGCTCAGCCGAGGTGTGAGAACCAATGCGGCCTGGATCAGAAAATAGGTGTCTGCGTCCGGATCCAAGAACAGGCCGAACTCGGCCAGCATCAGATCGTTGAGCACCAATGCCTGGTGCACCCAGAGCGTGTGCTGCCGGGTGCTTTCGGCGCTGTCGATGGATTTGTTGCTGACGGCCTGGTCCATCGCCGTCCAATGCTGCTGAATCCCGCTCCATTGGCGCAGGATGTCTGGGCTGGCGCCAATGGATTTCAGGGCGGCGTCCAACTGGCTGATGTTCTGCACCACCTGCTCACGCATGGCGGGGCGCTTTTGCGCCAGCGCTTCATTGCCGCCCAGGGCGCCAGCGGACAATCCCCGGTGGATCTGCACGGTCTGCACCAGGCGGTTGAGTGCGGCAACGGCATTGCCAGCCGATTCTTCCCTCTTGACAAACGCAGCGTTTTGCAAGGTTTGCTGAAAATACAGTGCCGTGGGCACGAGCACCATGACCAGTGCCAGCGCACCCAGCAGCATGAACTTGGCAGACAGACGCAGATGGTAGAGGAATTGCATGTGACGCCTCCCAAGTGATTGTTTGGGGCAAACTCTACGCCAATCAGGAAGTATTTTCTATTGGCATTTGCTACTGGTCAGGCGGCTGGGTCTGCCGGATGCTCCAGGGCGGGTGTATTTCCCACTGTGCCGCCCAGCGGGCGACATCCTGCGCAGGCATGGGGCGTGCAATGCCGTAGCCCTGGGCCAAGTGGCAGCCCAGGGGCAGCAGGCGGGCGCCGTGCTCTGTGGTTTCCACGCCCTCGGCAATCACGTCGCGGTGGAAGGCCTGCGCCAGCCCGATCACGCCCTGCACGATGGCCAGATCGTCCAGGTCCACCAGCATGTCGCGTACAAAGCTCTGGTCGATCTTGATCTCCTCGGCGCCCAGGCGCTTGAGGTAGGTGAGCGAGGAGTAGCCGGTGCCGAAGTCGTCGAGCGCAAAGCGCACGCCCAGGGCCTGGCAGCGGCGCATGATGTCGGAGACGAGGGCAATGTCGTCCAGCGCGTTGGTCTCCAGGATTTCCAGGCACAGCCAGCGCGGGGGCACCTGGGGCTGCTGGTCCAGCAGTTGCGCCAGGCGCTGGCTGAAGCCTTCCTTTTGCAACTGCATGGCGTCGATGTTCACGCTCACCGGCAGGCTCAGGCCCTGTGCTTTCCACTCGGCCATCTGGCGCAGTGCACTGGCAATCACCCATTCCCCCACGTCGATGCAGATGGGGTGGTTTTCGATGGTGGGCAAAAAGGCCGCTGGCGCCAGCAGACCGCGCTCGGGGTGCTGCCAGCGGATCAAGGCCTCGGCGCCGATGACGGCGCCGCTGCGCATGTTGACCTTGGGCTGGTAGTGCAGCACGAATTCGCCAGCCTGCAGGCCCTGGCGGATGCGGGCCACTTCTTCGCGCTGGGTCTTGACGGCTTTGTCGTGTGCCACGTCGAACAGGTGGAAGCGGTTCTTGCCCGCCTGCTTGGCCTGGTACATGGCCTGGTCGGCGTGGCGGATGAGCAGGTCGGGCTCCACGCCGTCGGTGGGGTAGATGGTGACGCCGATGCTGCCCGATACCTGCAGCAGGTGCTCGTCCACCTGTACAGGGTCGGCGGCGGCTTGCAGCATGCGCGAGAGCACGGGTTCGCAGTCCTGGGGCTGCTCCAGATCCACCAGCACGGCCACGAACTCATCGCCCCCGATGCGCGAGAGCGTGTCGCCCTCGCGCAGCGATGCCTTGAGCCGGTACGCCAGCGCCACCAGCAGCTTGTCGCCCAGGTCGTGGCTGTGGCGGTCGTTGATGGCCTTGAACCCGTCCAGGTCCAGGAACGCCACCGCCAGCGACAGGCCCTTGCGCTGGCAGCGCAGCATGGACTGCTGCAGCCGGTCGGCCAGCAGCACGCGGTTGGGCAGGCCGGTCAGGGCGTCGTAATGCGCCACATGTTCGAGCTTGCGCTCGTTTTCCTTGAGCGTGGTGATGTCGGTGAACAGCGCTACGTAGTGCTGGGTTTCGCCCTTGGCGTTGCGCACCGCGCTGATGGTGATGATTTCGGCAAACAGCTCGCCGCTCTTGCGCCGGTTCCACACCTCGCCGGTCCAGTGGCCGTGCGTCAGCAGGCTTTGCCACATGGCGGCATAGAACTCCGGCCCCTGGCGGCCGGACTGCAGCATGCGCGGGTTGTTGCCAACAGCCTCTTCGCGCGTGTAGCCGGTGATGCGCGTGAAGGTGTCGTTCACGTCGATGATGGTGCCGCGCGTGTCGGTGATGGTGATGCCCTCGCGCGCATAGGTGAATACGCTGGCCGCCAGTTGCAACTGCTCGCGCTCTTTCATGCGCTCGGTCACGTCGATGAACGAGCCCATCATCACCTGGGCTCTGCCCTGGGCGTCCCGCTCGGTCACGCGGCCGCGCCACTGGCCCCAGATCCAGTGGCCTTGCCGGTGGCGGATGCGCTGGTCGATCTGGAGTTGCGCGCTTTCACCTTTGAGGCAGGCACGCAGACGTTCGTCGAGGATGGGCAAGTCCTGCGGATCGGTGCGTTCGCGCCACTGCAGGATGGGCGTGGCGCGCAGCTCCGCGGGCTCGTACCCAAACAGGCGCGCCAGCATGTCGTCGGCGTATAGGGTGCCGGTGGAGATGTCCCAGGTCCACAGGCCCATCTGGGTGATCTGCATGGCATGGTCCGCGCGATCCTTGGCCTCCTGCAGCGCGCGGTGCTGGGCGTGCAGGGTGGTTTCGGCGTCGGCACGTTCGGTCAGCAGGCGGTTGAAGTCCAGGGCCAGTTGGGCCAGTTCTGCCGGACCCGAGGGCTCGGCGCGCGCGCTGCTGTCGCCCATGCGGTGGCGCTGCATGGCCTGGGCCAGGGAGCGGATGGGGCGCTCGATGCGCCGGGCCTGCACCAGCGCCACCAGGCACAGCACCAGCACGATCAGCAGCGCCACCACGGCACTGACCCAGGCGCGGTGCTTGGCCTGGGCGTAGATGCCGCTGCTGGGCTGCCCGAAGTAGGCAATCCAACCCGCTTCGGGAATCGGTGCGGTGTAGTAAAAGCGCCTGATGCCGTCCAGGCCCTCGGCCTCGAACTCCTTTTCCTTGGCCATGATCCTGCGGGCCACTTCCCAGTCGGGATGGGTGCCAATGGCTTTTTCGGGATCCCGGTTGCGCCACAAGAGCGCACCCTGTGTGTCGAAGACCCCGTAGCGGGTGTCTGCAGGCAGGCTGTCGTCGGGCAGGCTGGGGTTCAAAACCGCCAGATCCAGCGTCAGGTGGGCAAGGCCGACCCGCGCACCCGTCGGGTCATGGATGGGCAGGCTCACCACAGTCACCCACTTGCCGGAGATCGGCCCCGTGTGCGCATCTCCCACGCTGAACTGCCCGGAGCGCAGCGCGCGCTGGAACCAGGGCGTTGTTCCAACGTTCACGTTCTTGCCTGGCGGCAGCGCCAGGGCGGAGCACACCACGTCCCCTTGCAGGTTGGTGGTGACCAGGTTGGAATACCCGGCACCCAGGTACAGCAGATCGGTCAGCAGCGGATCGCACAGCGTGGAATCCATGGTGCGCACGGCCGGGCGCCGGGCCACCAGTTCCAGGGTTTGCTGGGCCGTCTGCAGGGTGCGGCCCACATCCGAAGCCACCAGCGTGGACAGTGGCCGGTGCACCGCCCGGGCCTGTGCCACCGCATCCTGCGCATCGCGCCAGGCGCCCATGCCGAGCAACCCGGCCAGCGGAATGACCAGGGCCACCACCAGCAACAGGAGATGAGCGCGCAGCGGTGCTTTCATGGCAGGCTTGTGGCAGGGGTTCGGGCTTGGTGCGGGGGCAGTGGGCTCAGCGGGCAGGGCGTCGTCGCTTGTGCGACAGGGTGGGTGAATGCTGTCCGCAGTGTAGGGGGAATCAGGTATTTGTGCCTGACAATCACTTACAGACTGACGGATGGAACCGGCGCCGCGCGGCACAATGGCCGCCATGCCTTTATTTCCGCCCAGCGCTCCCTGTCCCTGTGGCCGCACCGACGCACGCGGCCGCGCACGCGCCTGGTCCGCTTGCTGCGGCCCGTGCCTGGACGCGCAGCACCCCGCGCCCGACGCCGAGGGCCTGATGCGCTCGCGCTACAGCGCCTTTGTGCTGGGCGGTGCAGGCTACCTGCTGGCCACTTGGCATGCCAGCACCCGCCCGGCGCAGCTGGATCTGGACACCGCCGCCAAGTGGCTGGGCCTGCAGGTGCGCGGCCACCGCACCATCGACGCAGCACACGCCGAGGTGGAGTTCGTCGCCCGCTTCCGGGTGGCGGGCCGGGCCGTGCGCCAGCACGAGCGCAGCCGCTTTGTCCACGAGCAAGGGCAGTGGTGGTATGTGGATGGCGATGTTTTGTAAGAAATCGGCCTCTTGCGCTTATCCAGCAAGCGCTGGCAGCTATTGAATTGATAGCTTTCCAGAGGTGCGGCTTTGGCGCCGGAACTCTGCGGGCGATAGCCCCGTCCAGCCGCGGAAGGCGCGGATAAAGCTCTTGTCGTTGCCAAAACCCGCCTCGTGCGCTACCTGCTTGATGGGGCGCTCGGTGCGCCGCAGCAGGTTCATGGCGCGCTCGCGCCGCACCTCGTCCTTCAGGCCTTGCAGCGATGCTCCTTCCTCCTTGAGCTGGCGGTGCAGCGTGCGGGGCGAGAGGTGCAGGCGCAGCGCCAGCGCCTCGGCGCTGTGCGCGGCGGCCGGGTCGGCCGTCAGCAGGGTGCGCACGCGCTGTACCAGCAGGCGGTCGCGCCGGTATTGCAGCACCGTCAGCGGCAGGGCGCGCTGCAGCATCTGGCGCAGCGCGGCCTCGTCGCGCTGCAGGGGAAGCTGCAGGTAGCGTGCGTCAAAGCGCAGGCCGCTGCAGGCTGCGCCAAACTGCACCGGCCCTGGGAACAGCACCGCATAGGCGTCGTGGTGGGCGGGCCGGGCGAAGGCGAAGAACGATTCTTGCAGTGCAATGCGCGAGTCGATGAACCAGCACGCCAGGCCGTGGATGTTGCGCAGCACCGAGACCGGGCAGAACTCGGCAAACGCCCCCAGGGGCCGGTGCACCTGCAGGCGCACCGTGGCGCTGGCCCCTTCCACCTGCAGCGCAAGGCTGATGTCCTGCGTCAGCAAGCCGTGGTGGCGGCACCAGCGCCTGAGCGCCACCCCCAGCGTGGGCGAGCTGATGGAGGCGCGCGCCAGCAGCCCATAGCTGCCCCAGGGCAGGCGGCGGCTGAACCAGCCCAGCGCCTCGTCGTCCAGCGCCTGCATGGCCAGGCCCGAGAGGCGCTCGAACTGCCAGGCCGTCACGCGGGCGGCAGGGTTTTCCACTTCCTGTGGCGCGATTTGTGCCTGCAGCAGCAGTGGCGCCGCATTCACACCGGCCTGCGCGCAGGCCTGTACGATGGCCCGCACAAAGGCCATGGGCGTGGCGGCGGGTGCCGTGGGCGTGGCTGGGGGCAGGGCGGGCGGCAAGGGGGTGTCGGCGTAGGCGGTCACCCCCGGAGTGTGCCCCAGCTGTGGCGTGATTTGCAACCACGCTGGCAAGCCAGACGCGGCTGCTGGGCGTATTCTTGAGCCCACACCTTGGCCGCATTCCTCTTGCAGAGAAACCACACCATGCCTGTATTGCAGACCCAACTCAACGCCCGCTCGGCCGACTTCCAGGCCAACGCCGCTGCCATGCGCGCGCTGGTCGATGACCTGAACGCCCAGACCGCCAAGGTCTCGGCCGGTGGCGGTGAGGCCGCACGCGCCAAGCATGTGGCGCGCGGCAAGCTGCTGCCGCGCGAGCGCGTGCAAATGCTGCTGGACCCTGGCACGCCCTTCCTGGAACTGGCGCCGCTGGCCGCGCTGAACATGTACAACAACGATGCGCCGGGCGCGGGCCTGATCGCTGGCATCGGCCGCGTGAGCGGGGTGGACTGCATGGTGGTGTGCAACGACGCCACGGTGAAGGGCGGCACCTACTATCCCATGACGGTGAAGAAGCACCTGCGCGCGCAGGAAGTGGCAGCGCAGAACCGCCTGCCCTGCATCTACCTGGTGGACTCGGGTGGCGCCAACCTGCCCAACCAGGACGACGTGTTCCCCGACCGCGAGCATTTCGGCCGCATCTTCTTCAACCAGGCCAACATGAGTGCGTTGGGGATCGCGCAGATCGCCGTGGTCATGGGAAGCTGCACGGCCGGCGGCGCCTACGTGCCCGCGATGAGCGACGAATCCATCATCGTGAAGAACCAGGGCACCATCTTCCTGGGCGGCCCGCCGCTGGTGAAGGCCGCCACCGGCGAGGTGGTGAGCGCCGAGGACCTGGGCGGCGGCGACGTGCACACGCGCCTGTCCGGCGTGGCCGACCACCTGGCGCAGAACGACCTGCACGCGCTCAAGCTGGCGCGCCATGCCGTGGCCAACTTGAATAAAAACAAGGCTGCAGTGCCCGCGGATACTGCGTCAGAAGCTCCTAAATATGTAGCAGAAGAGCTCTACGGCGTGATCCCCACCGACACGCGCAAGCCCTTCGACGTGCGCGAGATCATCGCCCGCATCGTCGACGGCAGCGCGTTCGACGAGTTCAAGGCGCGCTTTGGCAGCACCCTGGTGTGCGGCTTCGCGCGCGTCGAGGGCATGCAGGTCGGCATCATCGCCAACAACGGCATCCTGTTCAGCGAGAGCGCGCAGAAGGGCGCGCACTTCATCGAGCTGTGCTGCCAGCGCAAGATCCCGCTGGTGTTCCTGCAGAACATCACCGGCTTCATGGTCGGCCGCAAGTACGAGAACGAAGGCATCGCGCGCCACGGCGCCAAGCTGGTGACGGCCGTGGCCACGGCGGCCGTGCCCAAGTTCACCATCATCATCGGCGGCAGCTTCGGCGCGGGCAACTACGGCATGTGCGGCCGCGCCTACTCGCCCCGCTTCCTGTGGATGTGGCCCAACGCGCGCATCAGCGTGATGGGCGGCGAGCAGGCCGCCAGCGTGCTGGCCACCGTGAAGCGCGATGGCATTGAAGGCAAGGGCGGCCAGTGGAGCATCGAAGAGGAAGAAGCCTTCAAGGCCCCCATCCGCCGCCAGTACGAGGAGCAAGGCCACCCCTACTACGCCACCGCCCGCCTGTGGGACGACGGCGTGATCGACCCCGCCGACACGCGCCGCGTGCTGGCGCTGGGCCTGGCGGCCACGCGCAACGCGCCCATCGAGGACACGAAATTTGGCGTTTTCCGCATGTAAGGTGTACGATGTGTATACATAACTCACTTTATACATATCATGCGCACCAACATCGATATTGACGACGAACTGCTGGCCAAGGCCATGCACGCAGGCCCTTTCACCACCAAGAAGGAAACGGTGGAGGCCGGACTGCGCCTGCTGGCGCGGCAGGCGGCGTACCGCGAGATCCTCAAGTGGGAAGGCAAGCTGAAATGGGAAGGCGATGAGTCCATCGACTGGACCCAGGCCCCGCAGGAGGAACCCGAGCCGCTGGCAGTGCAGGAGCCGCGTCCCAAGTCCCGTGCGCCAGTGAAAGAAACAAAGGCGGCTGGCCGTGCTCGTCGTTGATTCCAGCGTTTGGATTGATTTTTTCAACGCCCGCAACTCCGAGGCGCGCTACGAACTGCGCCGCCTGCTGGACGACGGCCATACCCGGCTGGTCGTGCCCGACCTGGTGCTCTACGAAGTGCTGCGCGGCTTCCGCGAAGAACGCACCCTGCGTCAGGCGCGCCTGCTGCTGCAGACTTTGCACATCGAGCCCTGCGGCGGCGAAGACCTTGCGCTGGCCGCCGCTGAACACTATCGCCAACTGCGCGCACGCGGCGTCACCGTGCGCAGCAGCATCGACGTGATGGTGGCTGCCTTCTGCATCGAAAACGACTACCTGCTGCTGCACAGCGACCGCGATTACGACGCCCTGGCCGCACACCGCGGCCTGCGCGTCTGGGGCCACTGAACCACCATTCCTGCCATCGCACTGCCATGAGTTCCAACCTTTCCATCACCCAGTCCGGCGCCGTCGCGCGCATCACGCTGACCCAGCCCGAGGTGCGCAACGCCTTCAGCGACGAGGTCATCGCCGAGATTACCGCCGCCTTTCTCGACGTGGGCGCGCGCCCCGACGTGCGCGCCGTGGTGCTGGCCGCCGAGGGCCCGGCCTTCTGCGCCGGCGCCAACCTCCACTGGATGCGCCGCATGGCCGACTACACGCGCGCCGAGAACATCGAAGACGCAGGCAAGCTCGCCGAGATGCTGCGCGTGATCTACACCTGCCCCAAGCCCACCGTGGCGCGCGTGCAGGGCGATGTATACGCTGGCGGCATGGGCCTGGTGGCGGCCTGCGACATGGCCGTGGCGGTGGACACGGCGGGCTTCTGCCTCAGCGAGGTCAAGCTCGGCCTGATCCCGGCCACCATCAGCCCCTACGTGATCCGCGCCATGGGCGCGCGCGCCGCGCACCGCTACTTCCTCACGGCCGAGCGCTTCGGTGCGGCCGAGGCGCTGCGCATCGGCTTCGTGCACGAGGTGGTGGCCGCCGACCAGCTTGACGCCAAGGTCGATGACATCGTCAAAGCCCTGGTCAGCGCCAGCCCGAACGCCGTGCGCGCCTGCAAGCAACTGGTGCAGGACGTGGCGCAGCAGCAGATCGACGCGCAGCTCATTGCCGCCACCGTCGAAGGCATCGCCGACATCCGCGCGAGCGCAGAGGGCCGCGAGGGCGTGCAGTCCTTCCTGCAAAAACGCAAGCCGGGCTGGCTGGTCTGAAATCCCTGGAGAGACTCAACATGTTCAACAAGATCCTGATTGCCAACCGTGGCGAGATCGCGTGCCGGGTCGCGGCCACTGCGAAGCGCATGGGTGTGAAGACCGTCGCCGTGTATTCCGACGCCGATGCGCGCGCCAAGCATGTCGCGGTGTGCGACGAGGCCGTGCACATCGGTGCCAGCAGCCCCAAGGAAAGCTACCTGCGCTGGGAGCGCATCATCGAGGCTGCCAAGGCCACGGGGGCGCAGGCCATCCACCCCGGCTACGGTTTCTTGAGCGAGAACGAAGACTTTGCCCAGGCCTGCCAGGCGGCGGGGCTGGTGTTCATCGGGCCGCGCGCCGAAAGCATCCGCGCCATGGGCCTGAAGGCTGAGTCCAAGCGCCTGATGGAAGCCGCCAACGTGCCCCTGGTGCCGGGCTACCACGGCGCCGACCAGGACGCCGCTCTGCTCAAGGCCGAGGCCGACCGCATCGGCTACCCCGTGCTCATCAAGGCCAGCGCGGGCGGTGGGGGCAAGGGCATGCGCGCCGTGGAGCGCGCCGAGGACTTTGACGCCGCCCTGGCAAGCTGCAAGCGCGAGGCGATCAACAGCTTTGGCGACGACGCCGTGCTGATCGAAAAGTACGTGCAGCGCCCGCGCCACATCGAGATCCAGGTGTTTGGCGACACGCACGGCCACTGCGTGTACCTGTTCGAGCGCGATTGCTCGGTGCAGCGCCGCCACCAGAAGGTGCTGGAAGAGGCCCCGGCCCCCGGCATGACCGAATCGCTGCGCCGCCAAATGGGCGAGGCCGCCGTGGCCGCCGCGCGCGCCGTGCACTACGTGGGCGCGGGCACGGTGGAGTTCATCGTGGAGCAGCCCGGCGGCTACGAGCGCCCCGACGAGATGAAGTTCTACTTCATGGAAATGAACACGCGCCTGCAGGTCGAGCACCCGGTGACCGAAGCCATCACCGGGCTGGACCTGGTGAAATGGCAGCTGCGCGTGGCCGCGGGCGAGCCGCTGCCGCTGGCGCAGGAGGACCTGCGCATCCACGGCCACGCCATCGAGGCGCGCATCTGCGCCGAAAACCCCGACAACCAGTTCCTGCCCGCCACCGGCCAGCTCGCGGTGTACCGCAAGCCCGCGTGCACCAGCTTCGAGCGCGCGAACGGGCGCGACACCGGCGTCGCGGTGCGCGTGGACGACGGCGTGCGCGAGGGCGATGCCATCAGCCCCTTCTACGACTCCATGGTGGCCAAGCTCATCGTGCATGGCGACACGCGCGAACAGGCATTGGCACGGCTGGACGAGGCCCTGGCCCAGACCCACATCGTCGGCCTGGCCACCAACGTGCAATTCCTGCGCCTGGTGGCGCGCACCGAATCGTTTGCCCAGGCCAAGCTGGACACGGCGCTGATCCCGCGCGAGCAGGCGCACCTGTTCCAGCAGGAGCGTGTGGGCCTGCCGCTGGCCGCGGCTGCTGCCGTGGCGCACACCCTGCTGCGCGAACGCGCCAGCGAGGGCGCCGACCCCTTCAGCCGCCGCGACGGCTGGCGCTCGCACGGGCTGACCGAGCGGCGCTTTGCCTTTGAGTTTGGCGGCGCGCAGGTGCCCGCGCGGCTCACCTACCAGCACGACGGCGGCCTGCACCTGGCCGTGGGCGAGGGTGCGCAGGCCGTCAGCGGTGTGCTGACATTCCAGGGCGGTGCGCAGGGCCTGGAGCTGCAGTTTGCTGGCCAGCACGCGCGCGCCGCGGTATACGCGCTGGGCGAGACGGACCATGTCTTCACCCCGCAGGGCGCGACGCAGATCGTCTCCATCGACCTGCTGGCCCATGCGGGCGAGGAGCAGTCCGAAGGCGGGCGCCTTACCGCGCCCATGCCCGGCAAGGTGGTGTCGTTTGCCGTGCAGGCGGGCGATGCGGTCACCAAGGGCCAGCCCCTGGCCGTGATGGAAGCCATGAAGATGGAGCACACCATTGCCGCGCCCGCCGACGGCGTGGTGCAGGAACTGCTCTACGCCCCCGGCGACCAGGTGGCCGAAGGGGCCGAACTGCTCAAGCTGGCCGCCGCCTGAGTGCTGCTTGCGCAGCGGTTCGGCAAGGCCGCTGCGCTGGAATGCGGCCAGGGCGTTGCCGGTACCGTGGGCCCAGCAAGCGGTGATTGACAGCATTTTTCGACAAGGAACTTCTCCATGAGCATCCCCTCCCGCGTCCACATCATCGACGTCGGCCCGCGCGACGGGCTGCAGAACGAAAAATCCCCCGTGCCCGCCGAAGTCAAGATCGGCCTGGTGCAGCGCCTGCAGGACGCGGGCCTGCAGGAGATCGAGGTCACCAGCTTCGTCAGCCCCAAGTGGGTGCCGCAGATGGCCGACAACGTGGAAGTGATGGCCGGCATCGTGCGCAAGGCCGGCGTGCGCTACTCCGTGCTCACGCCCAACCTGCAGGGCTACGAGGCGGCCGTGCAGACGCGGCCCGACGAGATCGTGGTGTTCGGCTCGGCCAGCGAGGCCTTCAGCCGCAAGAACATCAACTGCAGCATTGCCGAGAGCATCGAGCGCTTTGCGCCCGTGGTGCAGGCCGCGCTGGCCGCAGGCATCCGCGTGCGCGGCGCCATGAGCTGCACCGTGGGCTGCCCTTATGAGGGCGACATTGCCCCGCAGCAGGTGGCCTACCTCGCCGGGCTGATGAAGGGCATAGGCGTGCAGCGCGTGGACGTGGCCGACACCATCGGCGTGGGCACGCCGCGCAAGGTACAGCGCGCCATCGAGGCGGCGCTGCAGCACTATGGGCTGGATGAGGTCTCGGGCCATTTCCACGACACCTATGGCCAGGCGCTGTCCAACACCTTGGCGGCGCTGGAGCTGGGCGTGTGGAACTACCAGGCCTCGGTGGCGGGCCTGGGCGGCTGCCCCTACGCCAAGGGCGCCACGGGCAACGTGGCGACCGAAGACCTGGTATTCATGCTGCACGGCATGGGCATCGAGACCGGCATTGATCTGGACAAGCTCGTCGATGCGGGCGCCTACATCAGCGGCTTCCTGGGCCGCAAGCCCAACTCGCGCACGGCGGTGGCCTTGCTGAACAAGCGCGCCTGAGAGCCCTGGCGCCAGCGCGCAGGCGCCGCCGCCGCTACCATCGGGAGATGATGACCGAAGCTGTTTCTTCCCTTGATGCGCTGCCGCCCGGTGTGCAGCGCGTGGCCCAGGTGCTGCAGGCGCTGGGCCATCCCCATGGCCCGCACATGCTGGACGGCGCGGCGCGTACCGCGCAGCAGGCGGCCGATGCGCTGGGCGTGCAACTGGGCCAGATTGCCAAGAGCATCATCTTCCGGCGCAAGCAGGACGACGCGGCGGTGCTCGTCATCACCTCGGGCGACCGGCGGGTGGACGAGAAAAAGGTGGCCGCGCTGGTCGGAAAGATCGGCCGCGCCGACGCCGAGTTCGTCAAGGCGCGCACGGGGTTTTCCATTGGCGGCGTTTCGCCCGTGGGGCATGCCAGCGCGCCGGTCACGCTCATCGACCGCGAACTGCAGCGCTTTGCCGTGGTGTGGGCGGCGGCAGGGCACCCGCATGGCGTGTTCCCGCTCCATCCCAACGACCTGGAGCGGCTCACGGGCGCGCCTGTGGCCGATGTGGTGCAGGAGCCTGTGGCGTCATGAATGCTATCAATTCAATAGCTGCTCGCGCACGTCTGTTGGGCGAAGCAGGCTTTTTTGATCCAAATTCTGGCGAGGGCGTTCCTTCGCCCTGCATTTCGGTCTGCCGCATGAACGCCGAGGGCAGCCTGTGCGAGGGGTGTTTTCGCACCATTCCCGAGATCCGTGCCTGGGCCCAGGCCGACAGCGCGCAGCGCCTGGCCATCTGGGCCGCCCTCGCGCAGCGCGCGGGCTTTCACTTTCCCCCGGCCCGGGAGGAGCAGCCATGAAAACCATCACCTTCTACCTGGACTTCGTCTCGCCCTACGCCTGGCTGGCTTTCGAGCGCCTGCCCGACGCGCTGGAAGGGCTGAGCTACAGCGTGGACTACCGCCCGGTGCTGCTGGGTGCGCTCCTGCAGCGCCACGCCAACCCTGGCCCTGCGGGCATTGCCCCCAAGCGCGACTGGACCTACCGCCATGCGCTGTGGCTGGGCCACCACCTGGGTGTGCCGCTGAAGATGCCTGCGCGCCACCCCTTCAACCCCTTGCCGCTGCTGCGCCAGGCGCTGGCCTGCAGCGAGGACGGGCGCATCAACCGCTATGTGGCCGAAACGGTGTTCCGCCATGTCTGGCAGGACGGGCTGGAGCCGCTGGATCCGCAGCGCCTGGACGCGCTGGCCCAGGCGCTGGAGCCGCAGCTGCGCCCCGGCGATGCCGACGGCAGCCGCGCCAAGGCGCTGCTGCGCGCCAACACCGACACCGCAGCCGCGCAGGGCGTGTTCGGCGTGCCCGCCTTGGGGGTGGATGGCCGCTTCTTCTGGGGCCAGGACAGCCTGCCCATGCTGCGTGCCTGCCTGGAGGGCGACGCCTGGTTCGACGGGCCGGACTGGGACGCCGCTGCAAGCGTGGCGCAAGGCCTGCCGGTTTGAATGCAGGGGCGCGCCTTGGTGGCGTGCGCCATTCTTCATGCCCAGCGCCTTTCCTTTCAGCGCCTCGCCCTTTGATTGCCTGACACCCGACGAGCAGCGCCTGGTGCGTGCCAGCGTGGACATCGCCTACTTCCCCGAAGGCGCGGTGGTGCTCGATGCAGGCAGCGCGCCCACGCACCTGTTCGTCATCATCAAGGGCTACGTCACCCAGACCGAGGGCGAAGAAGTGCTGGCCACCTACGGCCCGCAGGACAGCTTTGACGGCTGCGGCCTGATGACCGGCCGCGTGCACAGCCGCTTTGTGGCCAGCGAAGAAGTGGTGGCCTACCAGTTGGCGCGCGAGGCGGTCAACGAACTCATCGCCCGCAACACCACCTTTGGCGCGCTGCTGTTTTCCGACCTGGGCCAGAAGCTCAGCGCCCTGGCGCGCCGGGCCGGGCAGCACGAGCTGCAATCGCTCACCATGGCGCGCGTGGAGCAGGCCTTCCTGCGCCCGGCCCCCGTGGTGAGCGCAGGCACCGACATCATCACCGTGGTGCGCCTGCTGCAGGCGCAGCGGGTCAAGAACGTGCTGGTCACCGGGCTGGCGGACGGCGCTCTGGGCATCTTCACCAACACCGATCTGCAGCGCGCCATCCTCGACGGCAGTCCGCTGGACCAACTGACCGTGGGCGCGCTGGCCAGCACGCCGGTCGTCACCGTGCATGCGTCCGATTCGCTGGGCGATGCCATGGTGCTGCTGCTGCGCAAGCGCGTGCACCGGCTGGTGGTGCTGGAAGACTCTGGCGCCGTGCGCGGCGTGCTCGAGGCGCTGGATCTGTTCAGCTTTCTGGCCAACCATTCGCACGTCATCACGGTGCAGATCGAGCACGCGCAAGACCTGCCCGCGCTGGCGCAGGCGGCGGCCCAGATCACGCGGCTGCTCGCCGCGCTGCAGCGCGGGGGCACGCGCATCGGCCTGATGGCCAAACTGGTGCAGCAGCTCAATGCGCACCTGTTCGAGCGCGCCTGGTCCATGGTGGCGCCCGCCGACCTGGTGGACAACAGCTGCCTGTTCGTGATGGGCAGCGAGGGGCGCGGCGAGCAACTCCTCAAGACCGACCAGGACAACGGCCTGGTGCTGCGCGATGGCTATGCCGCGCCGCCCGAACTCGACGCCATCTGCCAGCGCTTTTCGCAGGTGCTGGCCAGCTTTGGCTACCCCGAATGCCCAGGGCGCATCATGGTCAGCAACCCCGACTGGCGCGGCTCCGTCCAGAGCTTTGGCCAGCGCGTGCGCCACTGGCTGGTGGCGCCCGAGGCCGACAGCCTGATGCAGCTCGCCATCTTCCTGGACGCCCATGCCGTGGCAGGCGATGCGGCGCTGCTCCACGCGGTGCGTGACAGTGTGATGGCGCAAGCCATCGACAATGACGCCGTGCTGGCGCGCTTTGCCGCTGCCGTAGACAATTTTGGCGGCGCCTCGGGCTGGTGGAGCCGCCTGTTCGGCCTGAGCGACGAGGGCCGCGCCATCAGCCTCAAGAAGGCCGGCATCTTCCCCATCGTGCACGGCGTGCGCAGCCTTGCGCTGGCGCGGCGCGTGGCCGCCACCGGCACGGCCGAGCGGATCGCCGCCCTGGTGGAGGCGGGCGTGCTCGACGCCGCCCTGGGGGAAGAAATGGTGCAAAGCCTGCACTTCCTCATGGGGCTGCGCCTGCAGGCCGGTCTGGCCGAGATCGACACCGGCAGGCCGGTGACCGGCAACGTCGATCCTGAAAGGCTCAGCACGCTGGAGCGCGACCTGCTCAAGGACGCGCTCGCGGTGGTCAAACGCTTCAAGGCGCTGCTGCACCAGCGCCTGCGGCTGGACGCGTTGTGACCCTGCTCGAACGCATGCGCCGCACCTGGCAGCGCTACCACCTGGCGCGGCCGGAGTATTCCTTCCTGCTCGAACCGCCGCCGCCCAACGAATGGGTGGCCATCGACTGCGAGACCACCGGCCTGAACCGCCGCACCGACGAGATCATTGCCATCGGCGCGGTGCGCATCGTGGGCCAGCGCATCCTGACCAGCCAGCGGCTGGAACTGCTGGTGCGGCCCGACAAGGAGGTGCCCGCAGACAGCGTGCGCATCCACCGCCTGCGCAGCCGCGACGTGGCCCAGGGCCTGCCGCTGCCGCTGGCCATGCACCAGTTGCTGCATTTCATCGGCAGCCGCCCGCTGGTGGGCTACTACCTGGAGTTCGACGTGGCCATGCTCAACCGCGCCGTATGGCCCTTGCTGGGCATGGGCCTGCCGCAGCAGCGCATCGAGGTGTCGGCCCTGTATTACGAGTACAAGTTCAAGCAACTGCCGCCCTACCAGCAGTTCGACAACGCCAACATCGACCTGCGCTTTGCCACGCTCATGGACGACCTGGCGCTGCCCCAGCGCGAGGCCCACGACGCCCTCAACGACGCCGTCATGGCTGCCATGGCCTTCGTCAAGCTGCGCCAGTTGCAGGGCCAATAAAAAACCGGGCGCCAGGCCCGGTGGATTGTCCCCCCCCCGCATCGTGCAACGATGCGAGGGGGAAGGCGCCAAAGGCGCCACAGGGGGAGTTCCCCATCAATGTCCAGAGGCCCCAGCGGCGCCCAGGCCCGTTTCCGAGCGCACCTGCTGCGCAGGGAACGCAGCGCGCTCGCGTGCGGCGTTGGCGCTCTTGTCGGTGATCGAGAAGAACCAGATGCCCACAAAGCCGATGGCCATGGAGAACAGCGCGGGCGAGGTGTAGGGGAACAGCGCCGAGCCTGCCGGGTGGCCCAGCGTGGCTTCCCACACCGATGGCGACACGATGGTCAGGCCCACCGAGGAGATCAGGCCCAGGAAGCCGCCGATCACCGCACCGCGCGTGGTGCAGTCCTTCCACAGCACCGACAGGAACAGCACCGGGAAGTTGGCCGAGGCTGCGATGGCGAACGCCAGCGACACCATGAAGGCGATGTTCTGCTTCTCGAAGGCGATGCCCAGCACCACGGCAATCACGCCCAGCGCCAGGGTGGTCATGCGCGAGACCTTCAGTTCGGATGCGCTGTCGGCCTTGCCCTTCTTGAACACCGTGGCGTACAGGTCGTGCGACACGGCCGATGCGCCCGAGAGCGTCAGGCCTGCGACCACGGCCAGGATGGTGGCAAATGCCACGGCCGAGATGAAGCCGTAGAACACGTTGCCGCCCACTGTCTTGGCCACCAGCACGGCGGCCATGTTGGCTGTGCCTGCGCCGCCCTTGATCACGCCCTTGACCGTATCGGACATTTCCGGGTTGGTCAGCACCAGGGTGATGGCGCCAAAGCCGATGATGAAGATCAGGATGTAGAAGTAGCCGATCCAGGTCGTGGCCCACAGCACGGACTTGCGGGCTTCCTTGGCATCGGGCACGGTGAAGAAGCGCATCAGGATGTGCGGCAGGCCTGCGGTGCCGAACATCAGCGCCATGCCGAAGGAGATGGCCGAGATCGGATCCTTGATGAAACCGCCGGGGCCCATGATGGCCAGGCCCGCCTTGGCAGCCTCTTCGGGCGTCTTGCCTGCGTTGGCGGCGAGGGCGGTGCGTACCTCCACGCCCTTGGCAAACAGCGCCTCGGGGCTGAAGCCGTACTGCGCCAGCACCATGAAGGCCATGAAGCTCACGCCCGCCAGCAGCAGGCAGGCCTTGATGATCTGCACCCAGGTGGTGGCCGTCATGCCGCCAAACAGCACGTACACCATCATCAGTGCGCCGACGATGACCACGGCCATCCAGTAGTCCAGGCCGAACAGCAGCTTGATGAGCTGGCCTGCACCCACCATCTGGGCGATCAGGTAGAACGCCACCACCACCAGCGTGCCCGAGGCAGCGAAGGCGCGGATCGGCGTTTGCTGGAAGCGGTAGCCCGCCACGTCGGCAAAGGTGAACTTGCCCAGGTTGCGCAGGCGCTCGGCCATTAGGAAGGTGATGATGGGCCAGCCCACCAGGAAGCCGATGGAGTAGATCAGGCCGTCGTATCCGGTGGCCATCACGGCCGCCGAAATGCCCAGGAAGGACGCCGCCGACATGTAGTCGCCCGCAATCGCCAAGCCGTTCTGGAAGCCGGTGATGCCGCCGCCAGCGGTGTAGAAGTCGGCGGCAGAGCGCGTCTTGGCGGCAGCCCACTTGGTGATCCACAGCGTGCCGGCCACGAAGATGCCGAACATGGTGATGGCCGTCCAGTTGGTTTCCTGCTTGGCCGCCTGGCCCACGTCGGCACCGGCCGCGTGTGCAGCGCCCACAGCCAGCAGGGCCAGCAAGGGCAGCGCTTGAAGGGTGCGTTTCATGATGGCGTTCATTTCGATGCGTCCTTCAGGATTTGCTTGGTCAGTGCATCGAACTCGCCGTTGGCGCGGCGCACATAAATGCCGGTGATCACGATGGTGAACAGGATCACGCCCATGCCGATGGGAATGCCCAGGGTTGTCACGCCGCTGCCGATGGGCTGGGCGAGAAACTTCTTGTCGAACGCGATCAGCGCGATATAGCCGTAGTAAGCCACCAGCATCAGCACGGTGAGGAAGATGCCCAGACGGTTGCGCTTGGTGCGCAGCTCCAGGTACTTCGGATGGCTCTGTATTTTCTGGACCACCGGGTCGCTCATGAATCAGTCTCCTTGCTTTGTTTCTGCCATCGGCGGGTTGCCGCAGCAGGCCGAGGCATTCTGCAAACGGGCACTGACCATGCGCTTACGCAGTGCAGCATTTTTGGGGTGCAGCCACCGCAACGGGGTGTTACTCGGTGTACTCCGCCGCAAGCTGGGCAAAGGGCAGGGACTGCTTGACCAGCAGCACGGTGCACGGCGCATCGCGCGCCACGCGGATGGGGATGGTGGAGACCACGCGCTGCGTATGCAGGCCGTGCGTGGCGGCGCCCAGGATCAGCATGCTCACCTGGTTGCCCTCGGCGTAGCGCACCAGGGCCTGGGCCACGTCGTTCGATTCGAGCACGTGGTAGCTCACGCTGTGGTCCGTCAGGTCCAGCCCTTCCGTCCATTGCCTGAGCCGGGTGAGGTGGTGCCGGTGCACGGAGGTTTCGCTGCGGTCGCTGTCGGTGTGGTTGGCCGCAGAGGTCGATATCACGGTCACGCATGCCAGGCGTGCGCCAGGGCGTATGCCCAGCGACCGCGCCACGGCCTGGCGCAGCGAATACAGGGTCGCATCGGTCACGTCCCCATGCGGTATGGCCACCATGACGATGGGCACCTCGTCGATCTGGCGCGCAGGCAGCGGGCTGGGCTGGTAATGCATGCCTGCCGCTTTGAACCAGCGCTTGATGTGGCTCCAGGCCCCCGGCCCGCGGGTGCGCTGGCCGCGCGCCGTGAGCTGCACTTGCGCCGGATGGGCCAGGTCAAAGGCCAGGTGCGCGGCAGACGGGTGCCGCTGCGCCGCCTCGGGCTCCAGGCAGCGCAGGATGGTTTCCTGCAGCCACTCGGGGAGTTCGGGGCGGTGCTGGCGTATCGGCGCCGGTGTCATCCACAGGCGCTGGCGCAGGCCGCCCTGGGTGGTGGGTGCGCCAAAGGGCAGTTCGCCGGTGGCCAGTTCGTACAGCATCACGCCGATGGCAAAAATGTCGCTGCGCGGGTCGCCGCGCACGCCCACCACCTGCTCGGGCGCAATCCAGGCGGGCGACCCCACGGCCTTGCGCAGCTCCTCGGCCAGCAGGTCCGGGTAGTGCGAATGGCAGGAGAGGCCGAAGTCCAGCAGCATGGCGTGGTCGTCGCTGGTGAACAGCACATTGCCCGGCTTGAGGTCCAGGTGGCACACGTTCTGCTGGTGCAGGCTGTGCACGGCCCTGGCCATGGCGGCGCCCAGGCGGGCAATGGTTTCGGCCGAGGGGCGCTCGGGCTGCTCCAGCCAGTGGTCCAGCGTGGGGCCGTGGACATATTCCATGACCAGGTAGGGCAGGCGGTCCATGTCGCCCGCCGCCACGAAGCGCGGCACGTGGGGGCCGGTGAGGATGGGCAGGATCTGCTGCTCCACCTCGAAGCTGACGATGTTCTCGGCCCCGTCGCCGGCCGTCATGCGCGGGATCTTCATGGCCAGCGGAAACCCCGGATTGGGCGGGCCCACGGCATATTCCACGCGGTAGATGTGGGCCATGCCGCCCGAGTGGATGCAATCGAGCACGGTGAATCCGTCGACCTCGGTTCCGGGTTCCAGCAGCTTCATCGGCCTGTCTCCAGACGGTGGGCAAACGATTCGGGCAGCGCCCCGCAGGCGCGGATGGCCGCTGCCGCTGCCGCATGGTCGTAAGGAATGCGCTCAAAGCGCAGCAGCCAGTGCTCGGTGTCCAGCAGCGCGTACATGGCCCGCGGGTCGCCATCGCGCGGCTGCCCAGCAGACCCCACCGTGGCCACCCAGGCGCGGCGCGGCGGCACGGGGATGGGCACGCCCGGGGTGGGGGAAAAGCGCATCAGCTCCCGGCCGGTGCCCCGGTAATACAGCGTCTGGTGGTGCACATGGCCGCAGAACACATGCTGCACGCCGTGGTGGTGGTGCGCGGCATCCAGGCAGTGGCGCGCCACCACCTCGTTGTCCACGTAGCGCCAGCGCTCGGGGGCATCCGCGCTGGCGTGCACCAGCATCACGCCTTGCTCCACGGCCGTCAGCGGGCGCTGCGCCAGAAAGGCCAGCTCGTCGGCTGCAAGCTGCTGGTGGGTCCAGCGGGCGCCGTGGGTGGCGCCGGTCTGTGCGGATTTGTCGGCGGCTGCAGGCGGCGAAACGGCCAGGGCATCGTGGTTGCCGCACAGCACGGTGGCGCCTTGCCCGGCCAGGGCCATGGCCTGCTGCACCACATAGCGTGGGTCTGCGCCATAGCCCACCAGATCACCGAGCAAGGCGATGTGCTGTGCGCCTTGGCCGCGGGCGTGGGCCAGGCAGGCGTCCAGGGCCTGCCGGTTGGCATGGATGTCGGAAAGCAGGGCGATCTTCATGGGAATATCCGGCAAGCACTGGATGATGGCGCGGCAAGCTGAGTCCAATCTTGCATGCCCCCCCAGGGAAAACCATGAGCAAAAAAAGCACCCAGCTCCCAGGGGCTGCAAAGCCCCTGCAGGGCCTGTTTTGGGCGGGAAAAGGCCCACTTTTTCATATCGGAAAAAGAAGGCCAAGGGTTACTACCCAGGCTGTAAGCGTCGTGGAAGATTCGTGTCAATTTCTGTAAGAAAAACGTCAGAGCAGTGTCAGTAGCCGCTCCCACATTCGCGGCACAGGTGGATTTTTGCAATTGCCTGTAATCCCCAAAAATCACAGGAGACAAACATGGCTACAACGCATCCCGCGCCGCGGCCCATGACGGCAGAAGAACGGAAAGTGATCTTCGCTTCGTCACTGGGTACCGTGTTCGAGTGGTATGACTTTTATCTTTACGGCTCGCTGGCGGCCATCATCGCCAAACAGTTCTTCAGCGGCCTGGATGAGGGGTCCGCCTTCATCTTTGCGCTGCTGGCGTTTGCTGCGGGCTTCATCGTGCGTCCGTTTGGCGCGCTGGTGTTCGGCCGTCTGGGCGACATGATCGGGCGCAAGTACACCTTCCTGGTCACCATCCTGATCATGGGTATGTCCACCTTCATTGTGGGTATCCTGCCGACCTATGCCAGCATCGGCGTGGCTGCTCCCGTCATCCTGATCTGCTTGCGCCTGCTGCAAGGCCTGGCACTGGGCGGTGAGTACGGCGGTGCCGCCACCTATGTGGCCGAGCACGCCCCGCACGGCAAGCGCGGCGCCTACACCTCCTGGATCCAGACCACTGCAACGCTGGGCCTGTTCCTGTCGCTGCTGGTCATTCTGGGCACCCGCACCGCCATTGGCGAAGCTGCCTTTGCCGACTGGGGCTGGCGCGTTCCCTTCGTGGTCTCGATCCTGCTGCTGGCCGTGTCGGTGTACATCCGCCTGTCCATGAACGAGTCGCCTGCCTTCCAGAAGATGAAGTCCGAGGGCAAGACCTCCAAGGCGCCCCTGACCGAGTCCTTCGGACAGTGGAAAAACCTCAAGATCGTGATCCTGGCGCTGGTGGGCCTGACGGCCGGCCAGGCCGTGGTCTGGTACTCGGGCCAGTTCTACGCCTTGTTCTTCCTGACGCAGGCGCTCAAGGTCGATGGTGCGACCGCCAACATCATGGTGGCCATTTCGCTGGTTATCGGTACGCCGTTCTTCATCGTGTTTGGCGCGCTGTCCGACAAGATCGGCCGCAAGCCCATCATCCTGGCTGGCTGCCTGCTGGCTGCCGTGACCTACTTCCCCGTGTTCCGCGCACTGACCGAAGCGGCCAACCCTGACCTGGCTGCCGCACAGGCCAAGTCCCAGGTCACGGTGACGGCCGACCCGGCCGAGTGCTCGTTCCAGTTCAACCCCACGGGCACCAAGAAGTTCACCTCGTCGTGCGACATCGCCAAGCAGCAGCTTGCCGGCCGCTCGGTCAGCTACGAAAACGTGGCGGCTCCCGCAGGTACGCCGGCCATCATCAAGGTGGGCGAGACGGTGGTTCCCGTCAAGTACACGCCCGAAATGATCGCCGAAGCCAAGGCCAAGGCCGAGGGCAAGCTGGCCACGCTCAACGCGGCTGAAACCAAGGACACCAAGGCCATTGAGGCCGCCACCAAGGCCGTCAAGGACCTGGGCAACGAGAAGACCGCTGGCGCCACGCTGCTGGCCAGCAACCTGGGCGCTGCGCTCAAGGCTGCGGGCTATCCTGCCTCGGCTGACATGGCCAAGTTCGACAAGGTCAAGGTCATCATCATCCTGACCTACCTCGTGATCCTGGTGACCATGGTGTACGGCCCCATCGCTGCCATGCTGGTGGAAATGTTCCCCACCCGCATCCGCTACACCTCCATGTCGCTGCCCTATCACATCGGCAACGGCTGGTTTGGCGGCCTGCTGCCCACCACGGCGTTTGCCATCGTGGCGCAGACCGGCAACATGTACAACGGCCTGTGGTACCCGATCATCATCGCGGGCGCTACGGTGGTCATTGGCGGCCTGTTCATCAAGGAAACCAAGGACGTGGACATCTACGCCAACGACTGAGCCCGCTGGTGTGGTGTAGCCTGCAGCGCCTGCGCTGCAGGCTATCTGACAGGCCCTCGCAAGGGGGCCTTTGTTTTGAAGAGAGAACGCATATGTGGAAAATTGCAGTTGGATTCGCGGTGTTTGCAGCCCTGGCGCTGTTCATCTTGAGCAAGGGCGGCGACATCGACATGGGGGGTGAAAAGCATGGCGCCGAAGCCACCCATGCGCCCGAGCCCGCAGCTGCCGCCAGCAAGTAAACCCGCTGCCGCAGGCTGGGGCCCGCCCAGGCCGGGCATGCCCTAGTAGCCCCTGTTCGTAAAAAGATGTAGTGTGTTTCATGACAGCCTGATAGGACACTCGCATGAAATACACCAAGACTGAAGCGGGTCAGCAGGCGTTCAAGCAGCGCTTGCCCAGCATCACGCCCCGGCAGCGCACGCTGTTCATCCTGTTTGACGGGCAAAAGACCGTGGATCAGGTGCTGGCAGCCACCGGTGCCGCGCAGGCCGATGTGCAGTCCCTGGTGGATCAAGGCTTCCTGGAGCCTGCGGCCGGTTCTGCCAAGCCTGCGGCAGCCGCGTCCGGCGCAGAGCCGCATGTCCAGCACAGCGACCAGCAGCGCTACCTCGAAGGCAGGGCGCTGGCCACCAAGATCACAGCCAGCCTGGGCCTGCGCGGGTTCCGGCTGAACCTCTCGGTCGAATCGGCGGCCAACCTCCAGGAACTGATCGAACTGCTGCCCAAGATCCAGGCCGCAGCAGGCGCAGACCACTGCAAGGAACTCGAAGCAGCCTTGCGCGGTTGATCCCCAGGCACGGCAGGTCTGTGCCCTGCCGCTGGAGTGCATGGTGCGCCAACGTGCAGGGGCATGTGGGCGCGTTCCATGCGCAACGCGCCAGCGTTTCTAGAATGTGGGGCCTCATCTCCTGACTGCCCCACCATGACCCAGGGAACCATCCGCATCCGCGGCGCACGCCAGCACAACCTTCAAAACCTGGATGTGGATTTGCGCACCGGCGAACTCACGGTGGTCACCGGCCCCAGCGGCTCGGGCAAGTCCAGCCTGGTGTTCGACACGCTGTACGCCGAGGGCCAGCGCCGCTACGTCGAGACCTTCAGTGCCTACGCGCGCCAGTTCCTCGACCGCATGGACAAGCCCGCCGTGGACAAGGTCGAGGGCGTGCCCCCGGCGATTGCCATCGACCAGACCAACCCGGTGCGCAGCTCGCGCTCCACCGTGGGCACGATGACGGAGCTGAACGACCACCTCAAGCTCCTGTTCGCGCGCCTGGCCGTGCTGTACGACCGCGCCACCGCGCTGCCCGTGCGCCACGACACGCCCGAAACCATCTACGCAGAGCTGCGCGCACGGGCGCAAGCCGACGACCCCCGCCTGGTGGTGACCTTCCCCGTCGAACTGCCCGCCAATACCAGCGCCGAGCAACTGGAGCAATGGCTGTCGGCCAGCGGCTTCACCAAGGTACAGGCCGAGCGTGAGGCGGGCGGCGTCAAGCTGCTCGATGTCGTGGCCGACCGTTTCCGTCTGGGCAATGCGGAAAAAGCGCGTGTGGTCGAGGCCATCGAGCTGGCGCTCAAGCGCGGCGGTGGGCGCATGAACGTGTACCGGCTGGTGGAGCAGGGCGAGCCCGAGGTGTGGAAGTTCTCCACCGGCCTGCACTGCCCCGAAAGCGACCTGCGCTACAGCGAGCCGCTGCCCTCCATGTTCTCGTTCAACTCCGCTGCCGGGGCCTGCGACACCTGCCGCGGCTTTGGCCGCGTGATCGGCGTGGACTACGGCCTGGTCATCCCCGACGAGAAGAAGACCCTGCGCACCGGCGCCATCAAGGCCATCCAGACGCCCGCCTGGCAGGAGTGCCAGGACGACCTGATGCGCCACGCCGAGGCTGCAGGCATCCCGCGCGACACGCCCTGGTACCGCCTCACGCCCGAGCAGAAGCAGTGGGTGATCGACGGCTCGCCGCACTGGAACGGCAAGTGGAACCAGCAGTGGTACGGCGTCAAGCGCTTCTTCGAGTACCTGGAGACCAAGGCCTACAAGATGCACATCCGCGTGCTGCTGTCCAAGTACCGCAGCTACACGCCGTGCCCGGTGTGCGCGGGCGCGCGCCTCAAGACTGACAGCCTGCTCTGGCGCATCGGCAGCCAGCAGGACGCCGACGCCGTGCTCGACCCCGCCCAGCGCTTCCTGCCCCAGGGCCTGCCCTGGAGCCGCGCCCAGCTCGAAGCGCTGCCCGGCCTGTGCCTGCACGACCTGATGCTGCTGCCCATTGCGCGCCTGCGCCGCTTCTTCGACCGCATGGCCGAGGCGCAGCGCGCGTCAGATGCTAGTGAATTGATAGCTGCTTGCGCAACGGATACGGGCGCTGGAGGCCTATTTGGCATAGAAAAGTCCGGCGCTCCGTCCGCCGAAGCCCAGGCCCTGCGCCTGCTGCTGGATGAAATCTGCACCCGCCTGCAGTACCTCTGCGACGTGGGCATTGGCTACCTCACGCTGGACCGGCAAAGCCGCACCTTGTCCGGCGGCGAGGTGCAGCGCATCAACCTCACCACGGCGCTGGGCACCTCGCTGGTCAACACGCTGTTCGTGCTCGACGAGCCCAGCATCGGCCTGCACCCGCGCGACATGGACCGCATCACCCAGGCCATGCTGCGCCTGCGCGATGCGGGCAACACCCTGGTGGTGGTGGAGCACGACCCAGCGGTCATGCTCGCGGCGGACCGCGTGCTCGACTTCGGCCCCGGCCCCGGCGAGCGTGGCGGCCACATCGTGTTCGACGGCACGCCCGACGCGCTGCGCAGCGCCGACACCCTCACCGGCCAGTACCTCGGCGGGCGCAAGCGCATTGCCCTGGGCCTGCCGCGCGCTGTGGGCGAGGCCACGCCGCGCCTCATCCTCGAAGGGGCGAGCGAGCACAACCTGCAGAACCTGAACATTGAATTCCCCCTGCAGCGCCTGGTCTGCGTCACCGGCGTCAGCGGCTCGGGCAAGTCCACGCTGGTGCAGGACGTGCTGGCCCCCGCGCTCTTGCGCCACTTTGGCAAGGCCACCGAAACCCCGGGCCGCCACGACCGGCTGCTGGGCGCCGACCACCTGAGTGACGTGGTGTTTGTGGACCAGACACCCATCGGCAAGACCGCACGCTCCAACCCCGTGAGCTACGTGGGCGCGTGGGACAGCCTGCGCGAACTGTTTGCTGCCACGCCGCAGTCCGCGCAGCGCGGCTACACCCAGGCCAAGTTCAGCTTCAACAGCGGCGACGGGCGCTGCCCCACCTGCGGCGGCTCGGGCTTCGAGCATGTGGAGATGCAGTTCCTCAGCGACGTGTACCTGCGCTGCCCCGACTGCGACGGCAAGCGCTACCGCCCCGAGATCCTGGAAATCACCCTGGAGCGCGGCGGGCGAGCGCTCAGCGTGGCCGACGTGTTGGAGCTGACCGTGAGCGAGGCCATGGCCTGCTTCGCCCACGACCGCGACGTGCTGCGCGCCCTGCGGCCCATTGCCGAGGTGGGGCTGGACTACGTCAAGCTGGGCCAGCCCGTGCCCACGCTCAGCGGCGGCGAGGCGCAGCGTCTCAAGCTCGCGGGCTTTCTGGCCGAGGCGGCGCGCACGCAAAGCAAGTCGCGCCAGCCGTTGGCGCGCAAGGGCACGCTGTTCCTGTTCGACGAGCCCACCACCGGCCTGCACTTCGACGACATTGCCAAGCTCATGCGCGCCTTCGTGCGCCTGCTGGAGGCGGGGCACTCGCTCATCGTCATCGAGCACAACCTCGACGTGATCGGCGCCGCCGACTGGATCATCGACCTCGGCCCCGAGGGCGGCGACGCGGGCGGGCAACTGGTGGCCGAGGGGTCGCCGCAGGACCTGCGCGCCCACCCGCAATCGCACACCGGCGCTGCGCTGCGCGCCTACGACGGCGCCATCGGCGCCAGCGAAGCGCTGCCGGTGCTATTGAATGAGGAGCGCCTCGCGCAATCAAAACGGGCGCCAGAGGCCAAAAACACCATAGAAATCGTCAACGCGCGCGAACACAACCTCAAGGGCCTGAGCGTGGAGGTGCCGCGCGGCCAGTTCAACGTCATCACCGGCGTCAGCGGCTCGGGCAAGTCCACGCTGGCGTTCGACATCCTGTTCAACGAAGGCCAGCGCCGCTACCTCGAATCGCTCAACGCCTACGCGCGCAGCATCGTGCAGCCGGCCGGGCGCCCTGAGGTGGACGCCGTGTACGGCATTCCGCCCACGGTGGCGATCGAGCAGCGCCTCTCGCGCGGCGGGCGCAAGAGCACCGTGGGCACGACCACCGAGGTGTGGCACTTTTTGCGCCTGCTCTACGTCAAGCTCGGCGTGCAGCACTGCACCCAGGACGGCGCCGCCGTGCAGCCGCAAACGCCCGAGCGCATCGCCGCGCAGCTGCTCACCGAGTTCCGCGGTCAGCACATCGGCCTGCTGGCGCCGCTGGTGGTGGCGCGCAAGGGCGTCTATACCGAGCTGGCCGACTGGGCGCGCCCGCGCGGCTTCACGCACCTGCGCGTGGACGGCGAGTTCCTGCCCACCTCGGGTTTCCCGCGCATCGACCGCTTCAAGGAACACACCATCGAGCTGCCCGTGCTGAGCCTGGATGTAGCACCCGAGAACGAGGCGGCGCTGCGCGAGGGCCTGGCGCAGGCGCTCACGCATGGCAAGGGCGTGGTGCATGTGCTGAGCCACCTCGATGGCCTGCGCGAGGCGCTGGCGGCGGGCGCGCCCACGGCGGGCATCGGACGGCTGCAGGTGTTCTCGGCCAAGCGCGCCTGCCCGGTGTGCAGCACGAGCTATGCCGAGCTGGACCCGCGCCTGTTCTCCTACAACAGCAAGCACGGCTGGTGCCCCGACTGCGTGGGCACGGGCGTGAAGCTCACCAAGGAGCAGCGCAAGGTGTTCGACGACTCGGTGCTTGCCGACGACCAGAAGGGCCGCGAGCAGACCTTCGCCGAACCCGAGGTGGAAGACCTGCAGGACACCGCCTGCCCCAGCTGCCAGGGCACGCGTCTCAACGCCACGGCGCGCGCCGTGCGCTTTGGCGCCGACGCGGCCACGGGCCACGCGGGCTGGAGCATTACCGACATCGCGCGCCTGTCGGTGAGCGACATCCGCGCGTGGGTGGACACCGTGGCGCTTGCGGGCCGCGAGGCCGAGATTGCGCGCGACCTGATCCCCGAGATCCGCAGCCGGCTCGAATTCCTCGAAGAAGTGGGCCTGGGCTACCTCACGCTCGACCGGGGCGCGCCCACGCTGTCGGGCGGCGAGGCGCAGCGCATCCGCCTGGCGGCGCAGCTCGGCAGCAACCTGCAGGGCGTGTGCTACGTGCTCGACGAGCCCACCATCGGCCTGCACGCGCGCGACAACCAGATCCTGCTGCGCGCGCTGCGCCAGCTCAGCAGCAAGGGCAACACCCTGGTGGTGGTGGAGCACGACGAGGACACCATCCGCGCGGCCGACCACCTCATCGACATTGGCCCCAGCGCGGGCAAGCGCGGCGGGCGCCTGGTGGCCCAGGGCGGCGTGGCCGACCTGACCGGTGCCGAGGATTCGCAGACCGGCCGCTACCTGCTGCACGCCATGCGCCACCCGCTGCAGGCGCGCCGTGCCATGGCGCAGGATGCTATCGAAAAAGTAGCTGACAGCGCTTTATCCACGGGCTCTGCAGCCCCAAATGCCTTGAAGGATGAGCCCCTGCGCTGGCTCACCGTGCACGGCGCGCAGCTGCACAACCTGCAAAACGTGACCGCGCGCGTGCCGCTGCAGCGCCTCGTCGCCGTCACGGGCGTGAGCGGCTCGGGCAAGTCCACGCTGGCGCGCGACGTGCTGCTGGCCAACGTGGCCGCCTGGGTGCAGCAGCGCAGTACCAAGGCCGGGCGCGACGCCATGGACGCGGGCAACGCGCCCGCGCTCATCGGCTGCACCGGCCTGCAGGGCTTCGAGACCATCGACCGCGTGCTCGAGGTGGACCAGACCCCCATCGGCAAGACACCGCGCAGCTGCCCCGCCACCTACACCGGCTTCTGGGACACGGTGCGCAAGTTGTTCGCCGAAACGCTGGAGGCCAAGGCGCGCGGCTACGCGGCCGGGCGCTTCAGTTTCAACACCGGCGAGGGCCGCTGCCCCGTGTGCGAAGGGCAGGGCGTGCGCACCATCGGCATGGCCTTCCTGCCCGACGTGAAGGTGCCCTGCGAGGCCTGCCACGGCGCGCGCTTCAACCCCGAGACGCTGGCCGTCACCTGGCGCGGCAAGAGCATTGGCGACGTGCTGCAGATGGAGGTGGACGAGGCCGTGGACTTCTTCGCCAGCATGCCAGCAATAGCCCACCCGCTGCAACTGCTCAAGGACGTGGGCCTGGGCTACCTCACGCTGGGCCAGCCCAGCCCCACGCTGTCGGGCGGCGAGGCGCAGCGCATCAAGCTCGTGACCGAACTGACCAAGGTGCGCGACGAGGTGGGCCGGCGCGGCCAGAAGGCGCCGCACACGCTCTACGTGCTCGACGAGCCCACCGTGGGCCTGCACATGTCCGATGTGGACAAGCTCATCCGCGTGCTGCACCGCCTGGTCGATGGCGGGCACAGCGTGGTCGTCATCGAGCACGACCTCGACGTCATCGCCGAGGCCGACTGGATCATCGACCTCGGCCCCGAGGGCGGCGCGGGCGGCGGCCGCATCGTCGCCGCCGCCCCGCCCGAGGAGGTGGTGCGCCAGGGCACGCACACCGGCGTGGCGCTGGCGCCGGTGCTGGCGCGCTGAGGGCTGGGTGCTGGCCCGCTGAGGGCGTAGCGGCGGCAGCCCGGCCCTGTGGGTGCGTTATCCTGCGCGCCGTTCCGTGAATTCGACGGGGGGAAGAGAGCCATGAAGAACAAGCCGTGGAAGACGGCGGCCAGCGCCGTGGTGTTGGCCGCACTGGCCGCAGGGGGATGGTGGGCCTGGGCGCCTGAGGGCGGCTCCAGTGCCGTTGCCGCAACGCCGCCGCCATCGGCGTCGCCATCTGCGCCGGGGGGCGCCAGCGCCCTGGCCGATGCCGATGCGCAGGCCCGTGCAATGGCGCCCTTGCGCGAGGTGCTGGCCAACTACCGCAAGATCATTGTGCTGCTGGCCGACGAGGGCAAGCTGAGCGCAGCAGAGAAGGCCGCAGCCAACCAGGCGGGCATGGCCTTGTTCCACGCCAACCTTGCCAAGGCGCAGGAACTGCAGGCACTGTTCGATGGCGGCCCGCTGGCCGCGCCGCGCCAGCGCCTGGCCGTTCTCTCGGCGCTGCTGGACTATGTGGAGAGCGACCCCGAGCTGTTCGACGCGGACCGCCTGGCCTTCCGCGAAATCATGCGCCAGTGGCAGGCCCTCATGGCGCGCGATGGCACCCTGCCGGCCATCAAGCTGCACAAGCGCATGGCCGAGGACCTGGACGCACTGGCCGAGATCGAGCGCAACTACGAAAAGGAAATCCGCGAGGTCTTCGGCCGCTTCGAAAGCCGCGGCATCACCCTGCGCCGCGAGCGCTGGAACGACTACGTTGCCCGGCTGCAGCGCCTGTACAGCCGCGAGTCCATCCTGCGCGACCATGGCGTGGTGCTGCCTTACCCCGAGCCCGCGCCCGGCAAGGGCAAGAATGCCGAACGCGCCGAATTCTCGGGCCGCGACCTGCCGCCCAAGACCCTGGTGCTGACCTTCGACGACGGCCCGCATGGCACCTACACCCCCGAGATCGCGGCCATCCTCAAGCAGTACGACGTGCCTGCGGTCTTCTTCGAGGTGGGCAGCAACCTGGGCGCGGTGGGCGCCGATGGCAAGCCCCGCCTGGGGCCGCGTGCCGAGGTGGCCCGCCAGTTGCTGGCCGCAGGCCATGTGCTGGCCAACCACAGCCTCACGCATGCACAGCTGTCCAAGCGCAGCGGCGATGCGCTGCGCGACGAGATCCTGCTCACCGACAAGCTGCTCACCAGCGTGGACACGCGCCGCTCGGAGCTGTTCCGCTTTCCGTACGGTGCGCGCAACGCCGAGGGCATGGAGATCCTGCAAGCCGCGCACCTGCGCTCGGTGATGTGGAACGTGGACTCGCTCGACTGGGCCGACCCGGTGCCCGCCTCCATCGCGCAGCGTGTGCTTTCGACGCTGGACAAGGAGGGCCGGGGCATCATCCTGTTCCACGACATCCACGAACGCACAGTCAAGGCGCTGCCCGGCATCCTGGCCAAGCTGGTGGCCGACGGCTACCAGTTTGCCACCTGGGACGGCAAGGCCTTCACCGTGCCCAAGGCTGCGCAACCGGCTGCTGCACCGGCGGCCGTGACGGCGGGGAGCTACAGCCAGTCCTGGGCCATCGTGGTGGGCATTGACGACTACGCGCGCTGGCCGCGCCTGCAATACGCCGTGCGCGACGCGCGCTCGGTGCGCGAAGCGCTGATCCAGAAGTTCGGCTTTTCGCCAGACCGCGTCGTGACCCTCGAAAACAAGGAGGCCACGCGGGCCAACATCCTGGCGGCCTTCCATGACAAGCTGGCCCACAGCGGCATGCAGAAGAACGACCGCCTGTTCGTCTTTTTTGCCGGGCACGGCGCCACGCGCAAACTCACCTCGGGGCGCGACCTGGGCTACATCATTCCCGCAGACTCCGACCCGCAGCAGTTCGCCACCGACGCCATCCCCATGAGCGACCTGCAGAACATTGCCGAGAGCGTGTCGGCCAAGCACACCCTGTTTGTCATGGACGCCTGCTACAGCGGCCTGGGCCTGACGCGGGGAGGCGGCAACGGCAACTTCCTGCGCGACAACTTCAAGCGCATCGGGCGCCAGATGCTCACCGCCGGGGGCGCCGACCAGATGGTGGCCGACGGCGGCCCCAATGGGCATTCGGTGTTCACCTGGGCGCTGCTGCAAGGGCTGGCAGGCAAAGGAGACCTCAACGGCGACGGCATCATCACCGCCACCGAGCTTGCGGCGTATGTGGCCCCGGCCGTGGCATCGGCCTCCAGCCAGACGCCTGCGTTCGGCAGCCTGCCGGGCTCGGAAGGGGGGGACTTTGTCTTTGAGCTGCCCACCGAGACCGAATACCTCAGCGCGCAAAGCACGCAGCTGCCCAGCGATGCCATCGCCATGAACACCAGGCTCGACGCCAGCCGGCCCGCAACGCCCGTGGCGGCGGCCGCTGCCGCGGGAGCGGGCAAGGCCGCAGCGCCCAAGGTGGCGCCGGTGCTGGTCAAGGATTTGCAGGGGCAGGAGCAGAAAATCGTGCCGCCGCAAGCGGTCGCGCTGTCCAACCGCCAGCTCGCCCAGCGCGCCAACGACCGCGGCCTGCAGCTCTACCGCGAAAAGCAGTACGAGCAAGCCGAGGCCCAGTTCACCGAAGCCCTCAAGCTGCGCCCAGACTTTGCCCTGGCCGCCAACAACCTGGGCTTTGTGTACTACCGGCAAGACAAATTCGTGGAGGCTGCGCGCTGGTTTGACAACACCATCCGCATGGATCCCTCGCGGGCCATTGCCTACCTCAACCTGGGGGATGCGCTGGACAAAGCCGGTGACACCGAGCGCGCCCGCAGGGCCTACGCCACGTACCTGGAGCTGGCGCCCAAGAGCGCTGCGGCAGACAAGCTGCGCGAAAAGCTGGGCCTGTAAATCCCGGCACGCCATGCCGCGCACGCACAGCCCCCCGCCACGGCCAGCCGCCCTGCAGGCGGTGGTGTGGCTGGAGCCTGCGGCGCCCCTGAAGCCCCCCGAGGGCGCGCCCTGCAACGGCTGCGGCCTGTGCTGCCTGGCCGAGCCTTGCCCGCTGGGCGTGCTGGTGTCACGTCGGCGCACAGGGCCGTGTGCTGCGCTGCGCTGGAGCGATGCGCAGCAGCGCTACCTGTGCGGCATGGTGCAGGAGCCCGGCGCCGTGACGGGCTGGACGCAGCCCTGGGCCGTGCGCCTGCAGCGTGCGCTGGCACGGCGCTGGATTGCGGCGGGGGTGGGGTGCGACGCCAGCCTGCAGGCGCAGGTTCCCAGCCCCCCATCGGGCTGACCCCCAGGTCAGACGCCCGGCACCGGCACGCGCACCGTCCAGATGGCCGCTTCACGGGCGTCTTTTCGCAGGTGCTCTTGAAAATCCGGCGCCACACACAGGAACAGGGTGTGGCCGTCGGGGCCGCCCAGGGTGCAGGCAAAGACGCCCATGCCACCGGTGGAGATTTCGTCCAGCACTTTGCCGCCTTCGGCCACGCGCAGCACCCGGTGACCTATGGCATCTGCCAGCCACACAGCGCCCTCGGCGTCCAGCGTGGCGCCGTCGGGGGCCACCTTGGCCTGGGGAATCACCGTGGCCAGCTCGCGCCCCTCGGGCAGGGGGCCAAACACCGCCCAGTCCCGGCGCGGCCCCAGGCCATGGTCGGGGTGTACGTCAAAGGCCGAGATGCGGTTGCCAAACGTCTCGACCACGATGAGGGTCTTGCCATCGGGCGTGACCATGGCGCCGTTGGGAAAGTACAGGCCATCGGCAACGTTGCGCACTGCGCCGTCGGGCGACACGCAGGCCAGGCTGGCGGTATCCACGGGCGCACCGCCCATCAGGTCGAAACCGAAATTGCCCACGTAGGCATGGCCGTGGCGATCGACGGCCATGTCGTTGGCGTGGCCCCTGGCAACGCCCGAGAGGTCGGCGTGCTCAACGATGCGGCCGTCGGCTTCGCGGCGCAGCAGCTTGCGGTCGCGCATCGAGACGATGAGCAGCCGCCCATCGGGCAGCCATCCCAGGCCCGATGGTTGCCCTGGAACGTCGGCGATCTTTTCCACCTGCCCATCCATGCCCACAGCGATGACTTGGTGGGAATAGAAGTCTGACAGCCACAGGCGGCCAGCGTGCCAGCGCGGGCCTTCGAGAAAGGTGTAGCCAGAAACCAGGGTTGCAAACTCGGGGGATGCCATGGTGCGTTGTCTCCTGCAGGGTTGTGGTGAACCCCATGGTAGGTGGCGACATTGGTGCGCTGGGGGGCCGTCTGTCGCTCAGGCGTCAGCGGGGCGCCAGGTGGATGCCCGCCAGCATGCAGCGCACCGAGCCGCCCGCCAGTTCGATGGTGGGCACGCGCAGCGGCAGCAGCGCGGCGCTGCGTTCGATCACGGCTTTTTGCGCAGCACCCAGGCTGGCGGCCGCGCGCTCGGACAGGGCCAGCAGCCGCTGGCCGCCATGCCCCGTGAGCTCCAGCGCGTTGCCCGCAAACTCGCCGATCTGGCGCGCGTCGAGTTCGATGAGTTGGCGCCCGCTTTCGCGCAGCCGCGCGCGCACGGCCTCGCGCCGCTGCGGGTCGGCGATGAGGTGAAAGCCGCCGAGCGCGAAGTCGGTGCCCACGCACAGCATCACGTTGGTGTGGTAGCAGGGTCGGCCCTGCGCGTCGGCGGTGGCAAAGGCCATGGGCTCGAAGTTGAAATGCGTGCAAAAGCGTTCCAGCGCCACCGGGTCGGCGCGGTGCGATTGCGCGGTGTAGGCGATGCGGCCGATGTGGTCCAGCACCATGGCGCCCGTGCCTTCGAGGGCCATGCCGTCGTGCTCCAGGCCGGAGTAGTCGATCACGTCCTGCACGCGGTACTGCGCTTTCAGCATCTCGACGATGTCGCCGCGCCGTTCGCGCCGACGGTTGGGGGCGTACATGGGGTAGAGCGCCACGTGGCCGCCTGCATGGGTGGAGAACCAGTTGTTCGGGAACACGGCGTCGGGCGTCGCCGGGTCGTGGCTGTCGAACAGGTGCACGCGCACCCCGGCGGCTTCGAGCCGGGCGGCGGCCTCGGTCACCTCGGCATGGGCCTGCCCGGCCACGCTGGCAGCGGTGGCCGGGCGCTGGAAGGCGTTGTCGGCGGCGGTCTCGGGGTTGGGGTGGAAGTGGTGCGGGCGCACCATGGCGACGGCGGCGGGGGCCTGGAGGGAGGGCGGTGGCATGGTCTTGCGGTGGTGGGTGAGGGGTGCCCTTGGCGGGCGGTGCAGGCATTGTGCGAACAGGCCCTACCAACAAAAAGCCGGCAGACTGGTCAAATAGCTGTGAAAATTGTCGAAACGCCAGCACGCAACAGCACCATGACCAAGCTTGACGACACCGACCGCGAAATCCTCAGCATCCTGCGTGCCGATGCGCGCACGCCCGTGGCCACGCTGGCGCACAAGCTGCGCGTTTCGCGCGGCACGGTGCAGAACCGCCTGCGCAAGATGGAGGAGGGCGGCGTCATCGTCGGCTACACCGTGCGCCTGCGGCCCGACTCGGAGCCGCAGCGCATCCGCGCCTGGATGTGCATCGCCGTCGAGGGCAACGCCGCGCCCGAGGTGATCCGCGCGCTGCGCGGCGAGCCCATGGTGGGCACGCTGCACACCACCAACGGCCGCTGGGACATCGTGGCCGAACTGCGTGCCGAAAGCCTGGAGGCGTTTGACGCGGCGCTGGGCCGCATCCGCCTCACGCCGGGCATCGCCAACACCGAAACCAGCATCCTGCTGTCCACGTACAAGGCGTGAGGCTGTGAAATCTTCCCCCATACCCGCCCCAAAGCCCCCCGGCTTGAGGCGCAAAGAACCCCGCAACGGCCGGGCTGCGGGCACAATGGCATGAGAGCATTCCTACGCCTATGCGGAACCGCCTGAAATCCCTGCTGGGCCTTCCAGACGCGCTGGAGGGCATGGAGCAACTCGCCTCTAGCGCGCAGTGGCGCATCAGCGACTGGTGCGCAGAGTTCAGCGACCCGCACACCGAGGCGGGCTACCAGCAGCATTGCCAGCATTTCACGGCGCGCCAGCTCTTGCTGGCCCTGGGCACCTGGGTGGTGCTGATTCTGTTGTTTGCCATTCCAGACTACCTGGCCATGGGCTGGTCGGCCCCGTTCCAGGGCTTGCTGGCCATGCGCGTGGTGGTGGCGCTGTGCGTGCTGGCCCTGATACGCGCCGTGCTGCGCAACCCGCTGTTGGCCACCCGGGGCCTGTGGACCACCGTGGTCGAGTTGATCGGCCTGGCCAGCTTCATGCTGGTGTACGTGCTGCGGCCCGACATTGCCATGTGGACCTATGCGCTGACGCTGCTGATGCTGGTCATGCTGTTTGTCTTTGTACCCAACCGCCTGTGCAATGCCTTGGCGGTATCCATTGCTGGCGCGTTGTTTACGCTGGCCATGCTCAACCAGAGCCACATGATGCAGACACAGGAACTGGCGGTGCTGAGCCTGGTGCTGGCGCTGCCCATCGTGATCGGCTATGTGAGCGCCTGGCGCGTGCAGATGCTGCAGCGCCAGCAGTATGCGCTGCTGATGGCGGCGCGGGCCAGCAACGACCAGTTGCGCCAGGAAGTGGAGCAGCGCCGCGCGCTGCAGGAGGCGCTGCGCATCCAGGCCAGCATCGACCCGCTCACGGGCCTGAACAACCGGCGCGAGTACGAAAAGCTCTTTACCCACGAAATGGCCCGTGCCCGGCGCGAGGGGCGCGCCATGTCGCTGGTGATGCTGGATCTGGACCATTTCAAGCACATCAACGACGACCACGGCCACGCAGCGGGCGACGAGGTGCTGCGCCGCGTGGCGCAACTGTGCCGCGAGAACTTCCGCGAGGTGGACATTGCCGGGCGCCTGGGGGGCGAGGAGTTTGTGGTGCTCATGCCCTACACGGCGCTGCGTGAGGCGGGCGAGGTGGCGCGGCGTTTTCTGCAGGTGCTGGCGGACACCGACATTGCCTTTGAAGGGCTGCGCCTGCGCGTTCAGGCCACCGCCGGGGTGGCCGAACTGCAGCCCCACGAAGACCAGCTCGAAACCCTGCTGCAGCGCGCCGACCATGCCTTGTACGCAGGCAAGCAGACCGGCCGCAACCGCGTGATGCTGGCGCTGCCCGACGGGCAGGTGCAACACTACCAGGGGGGTGCCTTTGCGCCCAGGGACCAGGGCGCTTGAAGCCTTGAAATCTTGAAGTCAGCGCCCTGCCAGCAGTGCCCGCGCCAGCTCGGCAAAGCCAGCGCCGCGCTCGGCCTGCGTCACATAGCGCGGCAGGTGGTGCAGTTGCGGCACAAAGCGCGCAACGTTGGCCACGCCCACGCTGAGCGCAAAGCGCTCGAACATCACCTGGTCGTTGGTCGAGTCGCCCACATAGACCCAGCGGTCGATCTCGGCGTCCAGCGAACGCCCCAGCAGTTCGCGCACGATCCAGCGCGCGCCTTCCAGCTTGTTGTGCGCCCCGAACCAGCCGTTGATGTGGATGCTGCTGATCGTGGCGTTCATGCCCGCGGCGTGCATGGTGCGCACGGCCTGGTCGATGGCGTCCTGGGGCAGGTGCGTGAACTCGCTGTGGTCTATGGCAATGTCGGTTTCGCGGCCCGCAGAATCGGCGGCACGGCGTGCGCCGGGCACCTCGCGCTCGATCTGGGCCAGCACCTGCTGCATGCGCGCAAAGTTGTGCGCCCTGGTGGCGGCGTCCTGTTGATATATTTTTGATAGCGCCTTGCGCCCTGAATACGGGCGCTGCAGGCTGATTGGGTCTGAATTTTCTTCAGGCGCTGGCACCAGCGCCACGGCACCGTTCTCGGCCACGATGGCGTCCAGCGGCCAGGTCTGCGCAAACGGTTCGCTCCAGCCCACCGGCCTGCCCGTGATGGCCACCACATGCAGGCCCGCCGCACGCAGCTGCTCCAGCGCTTGCAGCGCATCGGGGGTGATGGCGCCCTCGGTGGTGAGTGTGTCGTCGATGTCGGTGAGCACGCCCACCAGGCCCTGGCGGGCGCCCAGGGGCCAGTCGGACAGGGGGCACAGGAAGGAGCGGAGCAGCGCCATGGGGCAGGCAAAGCGCGTATTGTTGCACCGCGCGGGCCGCGCTCAGTCCGGTTCGCCGAGGAAAGAGCGCACGATCTCCATGGATGCCTTGGGCTGTTCATTGAACAGGAAATGGCCAGCCTGCGCCACGGTCACCAGGCGGGCGTGGCGGAAATGCGCCATGTGGCGCCGCTGCTGGGCCTCGCCCATGGTGGTGCTGCACTGCCCGGCCAGGAACAGCACCGGGCCGTCGAAGCGGTCCACGCCAGCGCGGAAATCCAGCGACGCGGCATAGGCGGCATCGGACATCATGCGGCCGACGGTGGCGTCAAAGGCCGGGCTGCCAGCGCGCCAGCCATCCACCTGCGGCACGGCGCCGTCGCAGGTGTTGGGCACCTGGAAGAGCGGCATCATCGCGCCCAGCAGGAAATCGCGCCGCGCATAGGGGTCGCCCTCGGCCTCCACGGCCCACTGCTGCAGCCAGGCGCGGGCCATGCCCCAGGCGACGGTCCAGCCCGGCCAGCCGCCCTGCGGCAGGTGGGCCAGCGAGGCGCTGTCGAGAAAGCCGGGCTCGGCCAGCACCAGGCGCCGCACCTTGCCGGGGTGCCTGCCGGTATAGGCCGAGGCCAGCATGGCGCCCCAGGAGTGCCCCAGCAGGTGCACGGCGCGCCCCTGGCCGATGTGGTCCACGAAGGCGTCCAGGTCGGCCAGGTAGCTGTCCAGCGAAATCTCCTGCGCCGGCACGCGCGGCGAGAGGCCGCTGCCGCGCTGGTCGTAGAACAGCACCAGGTAGTCGTCGGCCAGGGCCTGCAGGCCCAGCAGGTAGCGGTAGTCGGCGCCCGGGCCGCCGTGCAGCACGATCAGCGCAGGCTTGTCGGCCTGGCCGAAGGTCTGCGCATGGAAGCGGTAGCCTTGCAGCGTGATGGTGGGTACGGTGGCGTCGTGCTCGGCGGTATGCGGCAGGTCGGCGCCGGTGCTGCAGCCGGTGAGCAGGCAGATGAACGCCGCGAGGCCGCGCAGGAGCAGGGCGTGCAAGGAACGCAGTGGCATGGGGGTGTGAAGTGAATCGGACATGCCAGAATGGTGCAGACGCGCCCGCACCGCAGCAACAACAAATGTTATCGACCACCCCCGCAGACCGGGCGCAGGCCCTGCAGATCGCGCAGATGTTCGCGCCGCTGGCAGCGGCCGACTTCGCGCCCGTGCTGCAAGGGTTGCGCTGCGAGGATCTGGCGCCCGGCCAGGCGCTGTTCCACATGGGGCAGGCCCGGCCGCAGGAGTGCTTCGTGCTGCACGGGCTGCTGCGCAGCAGCGTCGCCGATGCCCAGGGGCGCGAGGTCACGCTGGGCTTTCATGCCGGCCCCTGCGCCCTGCCGCCGGCCATCACCCGCAGCATGCAGGACCGCTCCCGCGTGGACTGCGTCGCCCTGGAGGCCAGCCGCGTGGCCTTGTTCGACCCTGAAACCCTCGTTCAGGCCATGGTGGCCCATGCGCCGGTGCGCGCGTGGGGCGACGCCGTGCTGCGGCACGAACTGCTGCGCATGGCCCAGCGCGAATGGGCCCTGGCCGCGTGGACCGGCGCGCAGCGCCTGCAGCAGTTGCGCGCCGACTGCCCCGGCCTGGAAGGCCGGGTGCCGCACCGCATGATCGCCAGCTACCTGGGCATGACGCCGGTGAACTTCAGCCGCCTGCGCAACGCGGCCAAGGCGCCTGCGCCGCGCGCTTGAGCCTGCTCAGCCCGCGCTCTGCAGCGACAGCCCCGCATGCTCGCGCAGCGGGTGGAAGTGGATCTTGGGAAAGCGTTCCTGCGCCAGGCGCACGTCGTACGGGCTGGTGCACAGGTAGGCCAGGGTGTTGGCCGCGTCGTGCGCCAGGCGCAGCGGGTAGGCGTGCTCGAACTCGCGCAGCTCGGCCGGGGTGTCGGCGGTGATCCAGCGGGCGCCGGTGTACTGGCAGCCTTCCAGGCGCACGTCGCAGTCGTACTCGGTCTTCAGGCGGTGCTGCACCACTTCGAACTGCAACTGGCCCACGGCGCCCAGCAGCATGTTGCCGCCCGCGTCGGGCTTGAAGACCTGGATGGCGCCTTCCTCGCCCAGTTCCATCAGGCCCTGCTGCAATTGCTTGGAGCGCAGCGGGTTCTTCAGCACCACGGTCATGAACATCTCGGGTGCGAAGAAGGGCAGGCCGGTGAACTGCAGCGCCGGGCCGTCGGTGATGGTGTCGCCCAGCTGCACGCCGCCGTGCGTGGTGAAGCCGATGATGTCGCCCGCGTAGGCTTCGTCCACCGCTTCGCGGCGCTGGCTCATGAAGGTGACCACGCTGGTGGGGCGCAACTCCTTGGCCGTGCGTTGCACGCGCATCTTCATGCCGGGGGTGAACTTGCCCGAGGCCACGCGCACGAAGGCGATGCGGTCGCGGTGGTTGCTGTCCATGTTGGCCTGCACCTTGAAGACCACGCCCGAGAAGCCTTCGTCCTCGGGCTGGATGGTCTTTGCCTCGCGCTGGCGGTTCACCTCTTGGTAGGCGATGCGCGGGCCCGGCGGGGGCGACATGTCCACCACGGCGTTGAGCACTTCCATGACACCGAAGTTGTTCACGCCCGAGCCGAAGAACACCGGCGTGAGCTTGGCCGCGAGGAACTGCTCGTGGCTCCACGCGGTGGAGGCGCCCACGGCCAGCTCCATGCTCTCCAGGGCGTCGTCGAAGGCCTGGCCGAAGCGCGCGCGCAGCCGGTCCTGGTCGCTCAGGGGGATGGTCTCGAAGTCCTGCGGGCGCTTCTCGCTGCCGGGCTCGAACACCGTCATGCTCTGCGTGCGCAGGTCGATGATGCCGCCGAACGACTTGCCCTGGCCCACCGGCCAGGTCATGGGGCAGCAGGGCATGCCGAGTTCGCGCTCCACCTCGTCGAGGATGTCGAGCGGGTCGCGCACCTCGCGGTCCATCTTGTTGACGAAGGTGATGATGGGCGTGTCGCGCTGGCGGCAGACCTCGATCAGGCGGCGCGTCTGCGCTTCCACGCCGTTGGCGGCGTCGATCACCATCAGGGCCGAGTCCACGGCCGTGAGCACGCGGTAGGTGTCTTCGGAAAAATCCTTGTGGCCGGGGGTGTCGAGCAGGTTGATGACGTGGTCGCGGTACTGCATCTGCATCACCGACGAGGCTACCGAGATGCCGCGCTGCTTCTCGATCTCCATCCAGTCGGATGTGGCGTGGCGGCTGGCCTTGCGGCCCTTGACGGCGCCGGCGATCTGGATTGCGCCCGAGAACAGCAGCAGCTTTTCCGTCAGCGTCGTTTTGCCCGCGTCGGGGTGGGAAATGATGGCAAAGGTGCGGCGGCGCCGGGTTTCGGGGGCGTAGGACACAAGGAATTCCAGAAGGGAGTGCGCAGGGGACAGGACGCCCCGGCAGGCGTGCGAAAACGGCAATTTTACCGGGCAGGCGTTGCCAGGCCTGTCCGTGGGACAGGCGGCGCTTGCGGGGCTTTGCCTTTATAATCGGCGCCTATCCGAGGAGCGTTGCAGCGCCCCCAGCACTGGCGGGGCGTGAGGCTCGGATCTGTTTCGCAACGACGCTCATCCACTTTCCGCGTGGTGAGCTTTTTCCCTTTCCCCGGCGAGTGGTTTTTTCAAACATGCTTTGGAGCAAACCATGAACGCACGCGTCAACGCCCCCTCTGCCGACTCTGCCATCGCCGACATCGGCCTGGCCGACTGGGGCCGCAAGGAAATCCGCATCGCCGAAACCGAGATGCCCGGCCTGATGGCCATCCGCGAGGAATTCGCAGCCAAGCAGCCCCTGAAGGGCGCGCGCATCACCGGCTCGCTGCACATGACCATCCAGACGGCCGTGCTGATCGAGACGCTCAAGGCCCTGGGCGCCGATGTGCGCTGGGCCTCGTGCAATATCTTCTCCACGCAGGACCATGCCGCCGCCGCCATTGCCGCCACGGGCACGCCGGTGTTCGCCATCAAGGGCGAGACCCTGGTGGACTACTGGGACTACACGCACCGCATCTTCGACTTCGGCCCCAAGGGCAGCGAGGGCGAAGGCCCGAACATGATCCTGGACGACGGCGGCGACGCCACGCTGCTGATGCACCTGGGCAAGCGCGCTGAAAAGGACGCCTCCGTGCTGGCCAACCCCGGCAGCGAGGAAGAGCGCATCCTGTACGCCGCCATCAAGGCCAAGCTGGCCGAGGACAGCACCTGGTACAGCCGCAAGAGCGCCCAGATCCTCGGCGTGACCGAAGAGACCACCACGGGTGTGCACCGCCTCAAGGAAATGTCGGCCAAGGGCACGTTGCTGTTCCGCGCCATCAACGTGAACGATTCGGTGACCAAGAGCAAGTTCGACAACCTGTACGGCTGCCGCGAGTCGCTGGTGGACGGCATCAAGCGCGCCACCGATGTGATGATCGCCGGCAAGGTGGCCTGCGTGGCGGGCTACGGCGACGTGGGCAAGGGCTCGGCCCAGGCGCTACGCGCCCTCAGCGCCCAGGTGTGGGTAACCGAGATCGACCCCATCAACGCCCTGCAGGCCGCCATGGAAGGCTTCAAGGTCGTGACCATGGAATACGCCGCCGACAAGGCCGACATCTTCGTCACCACCACGGGCAACCGCGACGTCATCACCTTCGAGCACATGAAGGCGATGAAGGACCAGACCATCGTCTGCAACATTGGCCACTTCGACAACGAGATCCAGGTCGCCAAGCTGGAAGCGCATTGCCAGTGGGAAGAGATCAAGCCCCAGGTGGACCATGTGATCTTCCCGGACGGCAAGCGCATCATCCTGCTGGCCAAGGGCCGCCTGGTGAACCTGGGCTGCGGCACGGGCCACCCGAGCTTCGTGATGTCCAACTCGTTCGCCAACCAGACCATCGCGCAGATCGAGCTGTTCACCCACCCCGAAGGCTACGACGTGGGCAAGGTCTACGTGCTGCCCAAGCACCTGGACGAAAAGGTGGCGCGCCTGCACCTGAAGAAGGTGGGCGCCATGCTGACCGAGCTGAGCGACGAGCAGGCCGCCTACATCGGCGTGCCCAAGCAGGGCCCGTACAAGCCCGACACTTACCGCTATTGATCCGTTTGCTATTAAATTGATAGCTTCTAGCGCCCGTAAACAGGGCGCTGTAGCCATATTTTGCTTATGAAAATCCAGCGTGCCGACGTTCTTCTGGTGGAAAAGGGGCTGGCAATCACCCGCTCGCAGGCCCAGCGGCTGATTGCCAGCGGGGTGCAGTGGCGCCTGGGCGCGCACGGCCCCTGGAACCGGGTCGCCAAGAACGGCGAAGAAATCCCCGCCCAGGCCGAATTGCAACTGCAGGACGCGGCCGAGGCGCGCTTTGTCTCGCGCGGCGGCCTCAAGCTTGACGGCGCGCTGGAATCCCTGGGCCTGGCGGTGCAGGGGCTGCAGTGCCTGGACGTGGGCCAGTCCACCGGCGGCTTCACACACTGCCTGCTGGAGCGCGGCGCGCGCCGCGTGGTGGGCGTGGACGTGGGCCACGGCCAACTGCACGCGCAGTTGCGCCAGGACCCGCGTGTGGTCTGCCTTGAAAGCCTCAACGCCCGTGCGCTGACGCCCGAGGTGCTGCAGATGGCCTGGGAGGACGCCTGGTCCGAGCCCGCCGCTGCAGCCGTGGAGGACGATGCCGAGCCCGAGAGCCCGTACCGCTGGATGAGCAGCGACGGCGAGGTGACCGACTACGACGACAGCGACGACGTGAGCGACGACGACGTGGAGGCCGACCTGGCGCGCGAGCGCGAGGGCGCCGCAGCGCCCGCGGAGCCCGCCACCCGCCGCCGTCTCAAGGCCTGGGCGGGCGAGAGCACCGCGCCGGTGTTCGACCTGGTCACGGGTGACTTGTCGTTCATCTCGCTCACGCTGGTGCTGCCTGCGCTGGTGCCGCTGCTGGCGCCGGGCGGCCACCTGCTGATGCTGGTCAAGCCGCAGTTCGAGCTGCAGCCCGGCCAGGTGGGCAAGGGCGGCATCGTGCGCGATGCATCGCTCTACCCCGTGGTCGAGCAGCGCATCCGCGACTGCTGCGCCAGCCTGGGGCTGGCGGTGTGCGCGTGGATGGACAGCCCCATCAGCGGCGGTGACGGCAACCGAGAATTTTTTGTCTTTGCGAGGAGGCCCGCATGAACGCAGCCAACGCCGCACCGGCCAGTGTGCCGGTCAGTTTCGAATTTTTTCCGCCCAAGACGCCCGAGGGCGCCGACAAACTGCGCGCCGTGCGCCAGCAGCTCTATGCCTTGCAGCCCCAGTTTTGCTCGGTGACCTATGGCGCAGGGGGCTCTACGCAGGACGGCACCCTGCAGACCGTGCAGTCCATCCTGGACGAAGGGCAGCAGGGGGCTTCGCATTTCACCTGCGTCGGTGCGTCGCGCGCTTCGGTGCGCGAGAAGCTGGCGCTGTTCCAGTCCATGGGTGTGCGCAGGCTGGTGGCGCTGCGTGGCGATCTGCCCAGCGGCTACGGCAGCATGGGCGAATTCCGCTACGCGGCCGATCTGGTGGCCTTCATCCGCGCCGAGACGGGGGGCCACTTCCACCTGGAAGTGGCGGCCTACCCCGAAACGCACCCGCAGTCCCGATCCCCCGAGGCAGACCTGCAGGCATATGCGGCCAAGGTCAAGGCGGGTGCCAACTCGGCGATCACACAGTTCTTCTTCAACACCGACGCCTATTTCCGCTTTGTAGACGAGGCGCGCAGGCTGGGCGCCGACGTGCCGGTGGTGCCCGGCATCATGCCCATCATCAACGCCAGCGGCCTGCTGCGCTTTGCCGACAGCTGCGGCGCCGAAGTACCGCGCTGGATCCGCCTGCGCCTGCAGAGCCTGGGCGACGATGCGGCGGGCATCCGCGCGTTCGGCCTGGACGTGGTCACCCGCCTGTGCGAACAACTGCTGGCGGCAGGGGCGCCGGGCCTGCACTTCTATACGATGAACCAAAGCACTGCTGCGCTGGAAATTTGCCGCCGCTTGGGGCTGGCAGGCGCTTACGCGCGGTAACATTTCGTTTTTTGGGTTGAGGGCACACCATGAAATCGGTTTGGGTCTGCATGGCTTTGGTGGGGGGCAGTTTGTGGGCGGGTGCCGCCAGTGCACAGATGACCTACCACTGCCGGGACTCCAATGGCAGCAATTTCGTGCTTGCACGTCCCTGTCCGTCGGACATGCGGACCACGGCGGTGGTGGGCGGGCCGGCGCCATCATCCAGCTACTCATCGTCTTCTGGCAGCTATCGGCCGTCCTCCCGCTCTACGGGGGACGAGCCCGAGCACCTGCAGTACATGGGCGGGCGCTGCCGCTCCCTGTACCAGGCCATGCGTACGGCCAGCAGCCGGGGGCTGAAGTACGACGCCATCGAAGACCTGCGCCGGGAGTACAAAAGGGAGTGCAGCGAGGAGGAGGAGTCTGCCTACACCAGGCTCTCGACCGACCGCTACAACCGCAAGAAGGAGCAGCGCGAGGAGGAAAAAGCGACACGCCTGGCAGACCAGGCCTCGCGCGACCGTGAAGATCGCTTCCTGCAGCAGTGCGCGGAGTCGCGCCGCATTCTCCAGGCCAAGCAGGCGCGCACCGACCTGAGCGAAGGTGAAAAGGCCGATCTGCGCCGGTTCGAAGAGAACTTCATCGCGCGCTGCAAGCGCTAGTTTTCAGCTGCCTGACTCCAACTGGTGGCTGGCGTTGCGATCCTGGCCCAGCAGTTCCACCATGCGGGGCAGGGCCTCGCGCAAGGCGGCTTGCAAGGGGTGGGGCGGGTTGACCAGGAACATGCCGCTGGCTCCCAGGCCGGGGCGTGCGCCCGCGCCTGATTTCACGGTCAGGCTTGCATGCAGCCAGCTTTTGCCCGCCTTGGCGGCGGCGGATTTCAGGCGCCGGGGCAGGTCGTGCGCCTCAGGGCGGGGGATGATGGGGTACCACACGGCGTAGGTTCCGGTGGCAAAGCGCTTGAGGGCGTCCTGCAGCATCTCGGGCACGCGGGCGTAATCGCTCTTGAGTTCGTAGCTGGGGTCGCACAGCACCAGCGCCCGGCGCGAAGGCGGCGGCAGGAAGCGGCGCACCCCTTCAAAACCGTCTTCCTGCAGTACGGCGACCTGGCGCCCGGCTTTGAGCTGCGCGACGTTGCCAGCCAGGGCACGCAAATCTGTCGGGTGCAGCTCGAAGAGTTTCAATTTGTCGTGCTCGCGCAACAAATGCTGCAAGATGAAAGGGGAGCCTGGGTAAACCCTGATGTCCGGCCCCTGGTTGAAGCTGCGCACCAGTGCCAGATAGTTCTGCAACAGTGCCGGAAGCGGCGTTCCCTGGGCCTGGCTGGCGGCGGCGGCCAGCTTCAATACGCCTTCTTCGGCCTCGGCGCTGGTGCGTGCGTAGTCGCCGTCGAGCCGGTACAGACCGGCGCCAGCGTGCGTGTCCAGCGCCATCAGGGCGGTGTCCTTCGCGGTCAGGTGCTGCAGGGTGGCAACCAGGATGGCGTGCTTGAGCACGTCGGCATGGTTGCCTGCATGGAAGGCGTGGCGGTAACTGAACATGCGGCAATGGTAACCCCCGTGTCCTGCGCGTTGGCGCCCGCCATGGTGCCAGCCCCGGTTGTACAAGCCTTCAGAGCAGGCACAATCGCAGGAAAATTTGGCAGGCGGTGTGTTTTTTTGTCTCACCAGATACGTTTTGTTGTGGGTGGGGCACGGCACAGCGGCGATGATGGCGCCTGCAGCCTTGTGGCTCCGAACCCGCGTGGACTTGCCCGCAGGTTTGGCATTCTGGATTTGTCACCATGACCGACCTCGCTACCGAGACACCTCTCCCAGCGGCAATGCATGTCGATGCCTTGCCGGTGGGCACGCGCCTGGGGGAATTCGAAATCCTGGCCCTTCTGGGGGTGGGTGGCTTTGGCATGGTGTACAAGGCGTTTGACCATTCCCTGCACCGCGCCGTGGCCATCAAGGAGTTCATGCCGACCGCCCTGGCCACCAGGGGGGCAGATGGCGTGCTGGTGCCGCGTTCGCCCGCAGACCTCCCGGCGTTCCATGCGGGCCTGAAGTCTTTCATGGGGGAAGCGCGCCTGCTGGCGCAGTTCGACCATCCCTCTCTGGTCAAGGTGTTCCGCTTCTGGGAAGACAACCACACGGCTTACATGGTCATGCCTTTGTACAGCGGCATGACGTTCAAGCAGGCACGCGCCCAGATGCGCACGCCGCCCCCAGAGGCCTGGCTGCGCAAGGTGCTGTGGTGTGTGCTGGGGGCGCTGCGCGTACTGCACGGTGGGCAGACGCTGCACCGCGACATCTCTCCCGACAACATCTTTCTGCAGGACTTCGGCCCGCCGGTATTGCTGGACCTGGGTGCTGCGCGCCATGCGATCAACGACCGGGACCGCAAGCACACGGCCGTGCTCAAGGTCAATTACGCGCCCATCGAACAGTATTCCGACGGTGACCCGGATCTGGTCCAGGGGCCGTGGAGCGATCTGTACTCCCTTGCCGCCGTCGTGCACGGCTGCCTGTGCAACGACACACCCCTGCCGTCCTCCCTGCGCGCCATCCGCGATCGCATGGTGCCGTTCGCCAGGGTGGCCAAGACAGTGCGCAAGCAGTTCGGGCAGGAATACTCCCCGGCGTTTGTCGATGCCATCACCAAGGCCTTGTCCTTGCAGCCCAAAGACCGGCCGCAGAGCATCGACGAGTTCCTGCAACTGATGGAGATGACCACTGCACCCGCCGGGCTGGAACTGTTCGACTTTCGTGCCGAACTGGGCGATTTGTGGGTCGAACCCACCGACCAGCCGGGGCCGGGCATTGTGGTGCCCACGGTGGATCTCACGTCCGAGGCCATGGGCAAGCTCAAGAAGCCGGTGCCGCCCGCACCCGCAGCAAAACCGGCAGATCCCCCTCCTGCGCCGCTGGACGCACAAGACACGGTGGCCCTGGATGCTGGCGATACCGTGCTGATGGAAGATGTGGCTGACAGCTCCATCCTCGACGCCGTGGAGGCTGCCCAGCCGCAGATGCCGCCGGGCACGACGCGCTATGGGCTGGAGTCCGCGCACGGGCGGTCCTCGCGCCCGGCGCCCCTGCACAAAGGCGCGGCCAGAACGGCAGTGCGCAAACCTGCAGGTAGTGCCGGAGTCGCCTGGTGGGCCATCGGCGCGGCAGCACTCCTCGTGATGGCGGGCGGGGCCTACGGGTGGCGCAGCCATGTGGCCGCCAAGGCATTACCGCCCAGGGACGACATCATCACCGAACTGGCGGAGCCCGCATCGGCCCCTGCCTCGGCGGCTGCTTCCGATGCCATCGCAGTGGCGGCGGTGCCCGCTGCCTCCGAGACAGTGAGCGCGGCGTCGGTACCGGCTGCCGATGCTGCGTCGGGCCCCGCCCCCGCCTTTGTGGCGGCCTCTGACCCGCGCGCGGCCTCGCGCGTGGCCAAGCGCAAAAAGGATGCGGCGGCAGTGGTTGCGCCGCTCCCTGCGCCAGAACCCGCACCGCCACCGCCAGCGCCCGAACCTGCGCCGCCGCCCCCGCCGCCCAAGCCCGCTCCACCGGTGCGGCTGTGCGAAGGGGAGTCGTTCTTCACCCGCAGCATGTGCCTGCGCGCGCAGTGCCGCAAGGCGGGCAATGCAGCCTTGCCCGCCTGCGTGGAGTTCCGCCGCCAGATGGAGCCGCTGGAAAACCGCCAGCTTGCAAACTGACCCGGAGCCACGGGGGCAATCGCCATGGCACTGACGGCGCAGGTTTTGTATAATGATCGGCTTCGCAGCGAATTGGTGCTCCGCGGCGAAGGGGTGCGCCCGTCATTGACCATGGCGAAAAGCGCGCCCAAGCACCACCTAAGAGGTTTCCGCCTGAGAGAAACACCGACCGTGGAAAAGAGCCCGCAGGACACCGGCCCCTATTTTTGGCCGGTCAAACCCTCGAAAGAGAACTCTCATGTCTACATTCAGCGCAAAACCCGCTGAGGTGGTGCACGAGTGGTTTGTGATTGACGCCACCGACAAGGTGCTCGGCCGGGTAGCCAGCGAAGTTGCCCTCCGTCTGCGCGGCAAACACAAAGCCATTTACACGCCTCACGTCGATACGGGTGACTTCATCGTCATCATCAACGCATCCAAGCTCAAGGTCACCGGCACCAAGTCGCTCGACAAGGTGTACTACCGCCATTCGGGTTACCCCGGCGGCATCACGGCCACGAACTTCCGCGACATGCAAGCCAAGCACCCCGGCCGCGCGCTGGAGAAGGCCGTCAAGGGCATGCTGCCCAAGGGCCCGCTGGGCTACGCCATGATCAAGAAACTCAAGGTGTACGGTGGTGCAGAGCATCCCCACACCGCCCAACAGCCCAAAGTGCTGGAACTGTAAGGAGCCTTGAGATGATTGGTGATTGGAACAATGGCACCGGCCGTCGCAAATCCAGCGTCGCCCGCGTGTTTCTGAAAAAAGGCTCTGGCAAGATCACGATCAACGGCAAGGACATCCAGTCCTACTTCGGCCGTGAAACCTCGATCATGATCGCCAAGCAACCCCTGGCGCTGACCAACAACCTCGAAGCCTTCGATGTGCAGGTCAACGTCAATGGCGGCGGCGAATCCGGCCAGGCCGGCGCTACCCGCCACGGCATCACCCGTGCGCTGATCGACTACGACGCCACGCTCAAGCCCGTGCTGAGCCAGGCCGGTTTCGTGACGCGCGATGCGCGCGAAGTCGAGCGCAAGAAGGTCGGTCTGCGTGGCGCCCGCCGCGCAAAGCAGTTCTCCAAGCGCTGATCCGCTGCGACTGCAAGCCCTTCAACAAAACCGCCACGGTGCAAGCCGCTGGCGGTTTTGTTTTTTGGGGCGCCTGCTCCAAGAAGGTATAGTCCGGGCCTTCGACCGCAAAGGAGACCGATTCCCATGCGTTTTCGCCTGTTGCGCCGCCGCCTGACCGTCAGCGCCCCGCGCATGGCCGTGCGCAGTGCGCTGCCCTGGCCCTTGCGCTGGTTTCTGTTGGCGCTGATGCTGGGGTTCTCTGCAGCGGTGGCCTTGTGGGCTTTTGAATTTGGGCGCTCCATTGCCGGACTGGATGCTGGCAGCCGGGAAGAACTCAAGCAACTGCGCGCCGAGGTGCAGCGCCTGCACGACGAAAGCCAGCAGCAGCAGTCGATTGCCAACACTTCGGGCAGCCTTTTGCTGGCCGAGCGCACGGCGCTGGAGCAACTGACGGCCCGTTTGCGCCAGGCCGAGGCGGAAAACCGCTCGCTGCGCGAGGATCTGGGCCTGTTTGAAAAGCTCATCCCCGCGTCTGGGGAGGGCAGCGGCGTCGCCATCAGGGGCCTGCAGGCGGAAGTGGTGGCGGGTGTCCATTTGCGGTGGCAGGCCCTGGTGATGCGCACTGTGAAGAACGCGGCCGAGTTCAAGGGTGCCCTCGAAATCGTGCTCATGGGCACACGCGAAGGGAAGCCCTGGACGCACACCGTTGCGGGACAGGGCCAAAACCTGCAGTTGCGCCAGTACCGGCGCATGGAGGGGGTGATCGACCTGCCGCCGCAGACCGTGGTAAAAACCGTGACCGCGCGGGTGCTGGAAGGCGGCGCCGCCCGCGCCACCCAGACCATGGCGCTGGAAGAGGCGCCCTCCACCCGCCGCTGATCCACGCGTGCCCGTCTTGTCTTTGAGTCCGTCCACGGAGTACCACCATGTTTTCCCGCAACAAACAGCCCCCCATCAAAAGCCTGATTGCCGAGGGCAGCCGCATCGAGGGCAATGTGCAGTTCACCGACGGCCTGCGCATCGACGGCGAGGTGGTGGGCGATGTGCGCGCAGGGGCGGGTGCGCCGGGCCTGCTGGTGATCTCGGCCACGGCCAAGGTGGAAGGGGCGGTGCATGCCGACCATGTCATCGTCAACGGCCAGATCCACGGCCCGGTGCATGCGGGCACCATGCTGGAACTGCAGCCCAAGGCCCGCATTGCGGGCGATGTGCACTACAAGACACTGGAAATGCACCAGGGCGCCACCATCTCGGGAAAGATGTTCCCAGCAGATGTGGTGCTCGAAGAAAAGCCCACACTGAAGCTGGCGGCAAACAATCCTTGAGAATGAATGTATGGGCGCTTTGCTGTAGCATTGCGGCCCAAATACCTATCCCGGAGCCCCGCCATGAGTGCCGCAGTCCAAGACACCCCCGAAGAAGTCATGCCCGACCCCATCCTCTTCACCGAGAGCGCGGCTGCCAAGGTGGCCGACCTGATCGCTGAAGAAGGCAACCCCGATCTCAAGCTGCGTGTGTTTGTGCAGGGCGGCGGCTGCTCGGGTTTCCAGTACGGCTTTACCTTCGATGAAATCATCAACGAAGACGATACGGTGATGACCAAGAACGGCGTGTCCCTGCTGATCGACGCCATGAGCTACCAGTACCTGGTGGGCGCTGAAATCGACTACAAGGAAGACCTGCAGGGTGCGCAGTTCGTGATCAAAAACCCCGGCGCGGCGTCCACCTGCGGTTGCGGCTCCAGCTTCTCGACCTGAAGAAAACCGCTGCCGGCCATCGGTGTCGGCCGCATCACGCGGGGTAAATCGCCCCGAGCACACGGGCGCCCTGGGCGCCCGTTGCGCTGGGCAGGTTGCCGGGCAGGCCCCGCAGGCACTGGCGCGCCAGCCAGGCAAAAGCGGCGGCTTCCACCTGCTGCGCGGGCAGGCCCAGTGTGTCGGTGGGTTCCACACGCAGGCCGGGCAGCAGCGCCTGCAGGCGTTCCATCAGGCGGCCATTGAAGGCGCCGCCGCCGCACACGGCCAGCAATTTGCTATTGTTTTTATAGCGTATCGCGCTTTCTGCGCAAGCGCTGGCGGTCAATTCGAGCAAAGTCGCCTGCACGTCGGCGGCAGGCAGGGGCAGGCATTGGCGCAGGTGCTGTTCCAGCCACGGGGGGTTGAACAAGTCGCGCCCCGTGCTTTTGGGGGGGCTTTGGTGCAGGTAGGGCTCGGCCTGCAGGCGCTGCAGCAGCGCAGGCGCCACCTGGCCGCTGGCCGCCCAGGCGCCATTGCGGTCAAAGGGCTCGCCCCGGTGCCGTTGGCACCAGTGATCCATGAGGGCGTTGCCGGGCCCGCAGTCAAAGCCCAGCACGCTGCCGTCGGCGCGCAGCACGCTCAGGTTGGCGATGCCGCCGATGTTCAGCACCAGTGCATCCTGCCCTGCTTGCCCGAACTGGAACTGGTGGAAGGCAGGCACCAGCGGCGCGCCCTGGCCGCCAGCGGCCACGTCGCGGCTGCGCAGGTCGGCCACCACGCTGATGCCGGTGCGCTCGGCCAGCAAGGCCGGGTTGTTGAGCTGCAAGGTGTAGCCCGTGCCGTCAAAGGCGCCGGGCTGGTGGCGCACGGTCTGGCCGTGGGCGCCAATGGCGCGCACGGCGCTGGCGGGGATGCCGGACGCTTGCAGCAGCGCCTGCACGGCCTGTGCGTAGCTGTGCGCCAGGGCGTTGGCGGCAAGCGCGGCGCGGTGCAGTTCGTTGGCGCCATTGGTGTTGAGCGCCAGCAGTTCGGCGCGCAGGCCGGGCTCGAACCCTGCCGCGTGGTGCTGCAGCACCTGGCAGCGGGGCCCGGAAAAATCTGCCAGCACGGCATCCACCCCGTCGAGCGAGGTGCCCGACATGAGGCCGATATACAGATCCGGCATGGAGGGGTCGCCTGCCTGTCCCGCCGCAGCGGGGGCTATTGCGCGCTGGCCTGGGTCACCAGTGCTGCCGAGGAGAGTTCCAGCCGCATGGTGCTGGCCAGCTTGTCGAACACCGGGCGGGCTGCAGCGGCCACGGGGGCTGCGGCTTCGCTCTGGCGGGCAATGGTCATGGGGTCTTGCTGCTTGCCATCCACGCGGAATTCGAAGTGCAGGTGCGGCCCCGTGGCCCAGCCGGTGGCGCCGACGGCCCCGACGGTCTGGCCTTGTGCCACGGACTGGCCCTTCTTCACGTCGATGCGGCTCAGGTGCGCATAGACGGTGACGTGCTGGTTGCGGTGCTTGACGAACACCACGTTGCCAAAGCCGTTCTGCACCCCGGCAAAATCGACCACGCCGTCGCCCACGGTGCGCACAGGGGTGCCGGTGGGGGCGGCAAAGTCGGTGCCCAGGTGGGCGCGCCACTTTTGCAGTATGGGGTGAAAGCGCATGGCAAAGCCGCTGGTCACGCGCGAGAACTCCAGCGGTGAGGCCAGGTAGGCGCGGCGCTTGCTCTGGCCGTCCAGCGTGTAATAGGCGCCCTTGTCGGCACCGGGCTGCTGGAACCATACCGCCTGATGGGCCTTGCCGTTGTTGACGAATTCAGCGCTGAGCACGCGGCCCGCGCGCAGCGGCTCGCCGTCGGCCTCCAGGGTTTCGTACACGACCGAGAAACGGTCGCCCTTGCGCAGGGCGCGGCGAAAGTCGATGTCGGCCGAGAATAGTTCTGCCAATTGCACGGCCACGCTGTCGGGGATGTTGGAGGCGTCGGTGGCGGCAAACAGCGAGCTCTGGATGGTTCCGCCCGCAAGGCGGGTGGAGGCGGCCAGTGGGGCGGTTTCGATGCGCGATGCAAAGCCCTGGGCGGTCTTCTCGACCACCAGGCGCTTGAAGCTGCCGCTGTCGTCCGGCGTCCAGCGCGCGGTCAGGCGCACCAGGTGCTGGTCGTCGCTGGTTTCGACCGAGGCCAGGCGTCCGGCGCGCCCCAGCAGGTTGCGTTGCACCAGGGTGTCTCGCCGCAAAAACGCGGCAGCCTGCGGGTCGGCCACGCCCAGGCGTTGCAGCAGGGATTCGGCCGTGTCGGTGCTGCGAACCTGCTCGGTTCGGAAGAGCGAGAAGCTGTCGTGCCCTGTCAGCGCATCGATGGCCACGTCCGATGCCAGCGACTGCACGGGCAGTTCGAGCATGCGCACCGGCAGGTCGGCCGGGTCCGGCCCCAGCGAGGCCACGGCAAAGGCGCCGCCGCCGCCGGTCAACAAGACGGCAGCGACAAGGGCGGTGATGCGGCGGGGGTGTTTTTGAATGCCTTGGGCAAGTCGCTCCAGCAAGGCGGCGCGGGCAAAGGTCAGGCCGTGTGTCAAAAGTCGATCCCCAGGTCTGTGAGGCTGCCCGCGTGCGGCACCGGCAGGGCCGGGCGGCGCGGGCGCGCCAGAGAATGTCAGGCTGCAGGCTGTGCCGGCGGGCGGCGCTGGGCGGGCACGTAAAATCCCCGCTCCTGCAATGTGCGCGCAAGTATAGCGAAGCGATTTGAGAGCACACCCTAGAAAACCCTATGAACCCATCTGCTGAAAACACACCGCTGTCCGAGGGCGTGGCCCGGGCGCTTGAAGTCTCGCTGCGCGGCGTGGAGGAACTGCTGCCCCGTGACGAATGGGTGAAGAAGCTCCAGCGCTCCGAGGCTACCGGCGCGCCGCTGCGCATCAAGCTGGGCCTGGATCCGACGGCGCCCGACATCCATATCGGCCACACGGTGGTGCTGAACAAGATGCGCCAGCTGCAGGATCTGGGCCACCAGGTGATCTTCCTGATCGGCGATTTCACCAGCCTGATCGGCGATCCCTCGGGCCGCAACAGCACGCGCCCGCCGCTCACGCCCGAGCAGATCAAGCTCAATGCCGAGACCTACTACCGCCAGGCCAGCCTGGTGCTGGACCCGGCACGGACCGAGATCCGCTACAACAGCGAGTGGAGCGAGCCCCTGGGCGCGGCCGGCATGATCCAACTGGCCGCCAAGTACACCGTGGCGCGCATGATGGAGCGCAACGACTTTCACGAGCGCTTCACGGCCGGCAACTCGATCAGCGTGCATGAGTTCCTCTACCCGCTGATGCAAGGCTACGACTCGGTGGCGCTCAAGAGCGACCTGGAACTGGGCGGCACCGACCAGAAGTTCAACCTGCTGATGGGCCGCCACCTGCAGCAGGAATACGGCCAGGAGCCGCAGTGCATTTTGACGATGCCGCTGCTCGTGGGCCTGGACGGTGTGGACAAGATGTCCAAGTCCAAGAACAACTACATCGGCATCACCGAAGACGCCAACACCATGTTCGCCAAGGTGCTGTCGATTTCCGACGCGCTGATGTGGGACTGGTACACGCTGCTGTCCTTCAAGAGCCTGGCCGAGATCGCTGCGCTCAAGGCCGAGGTGGCCGCCGGGCGCAACCCCAAGGACGCCAAGGTGATGCTGGCCAAGGAAATCACCACGCGCTTTCACAGCGCCGCCGCTGCAGAGGCCGCCGAGGCCGACTTCCAGAACCGCAGCAAGGGCGGCATTCCCGACGACATCCCCGAGGTGGCGCTTTCGGGTGCGCCGCTGGGTATTGGCGCCCTGCTCAAGCAGGCCAGCCTGGCACCCTCCACCAGCGAGGCCAACCGCCTGATCGACGGCGGCGGCGTGCGCGTTGATGGCAGCGTGGTCAGCGACAAGGGCCTGAAGCTGGGTGCTGGCAGCTACGTGGTGCAGGTGGGCAAGCGCAAGTTTGCGCGCGTGCTGGTTTCGTAAAGTTTTGGACTCTAGCGCCCATGAATCAAGCGCTGGCAGCTATAAAAATCATAGCATCTGTGGAGGCTCGCCCTCGGTGCCTTCGCCCAACAGTTGCCTCGTGGCCGCAGCCTCCTTGCGCAGCCAGGCGGTGAAGGCCTGCGCCTCGGGGCGCTGCAGGCTGCGCGGGCCCAGCAGCAGCCAGTAGGCCAGCGGCGAATCCAGCCGCGTGCCGGGCAGCACCTCCGCCAGGTCGCCACTGGCCAGCGCATCGGCCACCAGCGGAAGCCGCGCCAGGGCCAGGCCCTGGCCCGCCAGGGCGGCCTGCACGATCTGGTGCGCGTAGTTGAAGTACAGCCAGCGCTGGGGCTGCAGCAGCGGGCAGCCTTGCGCGTCGAACCAGCGCCGCCACGACAGCCATTGCAGGTGCGTGCTGCGGTGCGCGTCTCCGGCCTCGATCAGGGTGAAGCGCTCCAGGTCGCTGCTTTGGCGCACCGGCGCCGCGCTTTTCAGCAGCCAGGGGCTGGCCACCACGGCCAGTTGCTCGCCAAACAAGCGCTCGCCGCCGTGCACGCGGGCGCCGGGCACGCTGTAGCGCAGCGCCAGGTCCAGGTCGGCGGTGTCCAGGTCGGTGTGGCTGTCGCTGGCGTCGATGCGGATGTCGATGTCCGGGTGCGCCTGCTGGAACGCCTCCATGCGCGGAATGAGCCACATCGACGCAAAGCTCGACCAGGTGGTGATGGCCACGCTCTTGCGCCCCGCCGTCTGGCGCACCAGGCGCACGGCGGCGTCCATGCGCTCGATGGCGGGCCCCACGGTGCGCAGCAACTGCGCGCCCGCGCCGGTCAGCTCCACCGCGCGCGTGTGGCGCAGGAACAGGGCGATGCCCACCTCGTCCTCCAGGGCCTGGATCTGGCGGCTCACCGCCGACTGGGTGAGCGCCAGTTCCTCGGCTGCTGCGCGAAAGTTCAGGTGCCGCGCCACGCTGACAAAGGCGCGCCAATGGCCCACGCCCACTGCGCGGGTGCGCAGCGCAGGGCTGGTCGATGGATGGGTGCTCATACGGGGATTGATGCGACGATGGAATTAATAGCCTAGCGTCTTTTCATTGGACGGCCAAGCCCCGGCGAAGGATCATGGCGCTTCATTGATGCGCAAAGGAGCTGCCATGCACGACGTGATCTTCCCCCCATCGGCCCCTGGCCTGGCACGGCCCGCAGGAAGCTGGGGCCTGCTGCCCGGCCGGGCGCTGTCCTTGCAGCCGCGCAGCCGTGGCCGCTTGACCCTCGTCCAGGGGCGGGCCTGGCTGACGGTGTCTGCGGCCGGGCAGGCATCCACCGACATGGTGCTGCACGCAGGGGAGGGCGTAGTGCTGCCAGTCCGCAGCCACGCCGTGCTCGAAGCCTGGCCGCAGCCCGGTGGCGCACCCGTGCTGGCCTGGCAATGGGCGGCGCTGCCCGCGGCGGCCGTGGCGCCGCTCGATTGGCGGCAGGCCGTGGCAGCCCCGGCGCGTGACCTGGGCCTGGCCGGGCGGGCCTGGCTGCAGGCCGCAGGGCGGTTGGCCAGGGGCTTGCTGGGGCTGGCGGCCTGGGCGCTGGTGCGCCCCTGGGCGGCCTGGCGCGCCGACCGGGGTGCCGCCCGCAGCGCGGCCTGGGGACTGCGCAGCGGATAATCCAGGCCACCGCATCCACACCATCCATGACACCCATCGACATCCTCATCATGGCGGCCGGCAAGGGCACGCGCATGAAAAGCCGCACGCCCAAGGTCTTGCAGCGCCTCGCAGGCCGCCCGCTGCTGCACCATGTGCTGGACCAGGCAGCGCACCTGCAGGCGCGCAGCGCCATCGTCATCACCGGCCACGGCGCTACAGAAGTAGAAGCAGCTACCGCAGGATTGGCAGGCGTTGCAGGCCAATTTGATCTGAAATTTGTGCGCCAGGAGCCGCAACTGGGCACCGGCCACGCCGTGCAGCAGGCCGTGCCCTGCCTGGCGGACGACGGCACGGTGGTCGTGCTCTCGGGCGACGTGCCGCTGACGCAGGCGGCCACGCTGCGCGCGCTGGTGGCGGCCTCGCAGGCCGTGCCCGGCGGGCAGCTGGCGCTGCTGACCGTGCGCCTGCCCGACCCCACGGGCTACGGCCGCATCCTGCGCGATGGCGCAGGACAGGTGGCGGGCATCGTCGAGCACAAGGACGCCAGCGACGCCCAGCGCGCCATCGATGAAATCTACAGCGGCATCATGGCCGTGCCTGCGCGCCTGCTCAAACCCTGGCTCGCGCGCCTGACCAACCACAACGCCCAGGGCGAGTACTACCTGACCGACATCGTCGCCATGGCCGTGGCCGATGGCGGGAGCGTGGCGGCCCACCGCATCGACGACGCCCTGCAGGTGGCCGGCGTGAACAGCCCCCTGCAACTGGCCGAGCTGGAGCGCGCCCACCAACGGCGCCAGGCCCATGCGCTCATGGAGCAGGGCGTGCGCCTGCTGGACCCCGCCCGATTTGATCTGCGCGACGATACGCGCACCGGCGTGCGCGGCCAACTGCTGTGTGGGCAGGACGTGGAGATCGACGTGGGCTGCATCTTCACCGGCCACGTGGAGCTGGGCGAAGGCGTGCAGGTGGGCGCGCACTGCTGCATTGCCAATGCGCGCATTGCGGCGGGCGCCGTCATCCACCCCTATACCCATATCGACGGCGAAAAGCTCGGCGCCAGCGTGGGCGCGGGCGCGCTCGTCGGCCCGTTTGCGCGCCTGCGCCCCGGTGCCGTGCTGGGGCGCGAGGTGCACATCGGCAACTTCGTCGAAGTGAAGAATTCCCAGCTTGCCGACGGCGCCAAGGCCAACCACCTGGCCTACCTGGGCGATGCCAGCGTGGGCGAGCGCGTGAACTACGGCGCAGGCAGCATCACCGCCAACTACGACGGCGCCAACAAGCACCGCACCGTGATCGAGGCCGACGTGCACGTGGGCAGCAACTGCGTGCTGGTAGCCCCGGTGACCCTGGGGGCGGGCGCCACGGTGGGCGGCGGCTCCACCATCACCAAGGACGTGCCCGCAGGCGCGCTGGCCGTGGCGCGTGGCAAGCAGGTGGCCATTGCGAATTGGCAACGTCCCACCAAGCAGCCCAAGCCATGAGCGGCGTCCCGTCGGCCCCTTCGGAATCCTCCGGGTGCCCCGAGCCGGGGGCGGACCGGCACGAGGCACTGGACGCCCCCGCGCTGCGCGCCCTGCTGGCGCAGCGTGAGCAGCAACTGGCCGAACAAAGCGCCGCGCTGCAGGCGTGGACGCACGCCGTCTCGCACGACCTGCGCGCGCCGCTACGCCACATCACCTCCTTCGGCCCGCTGGTGCGCGAACTGCTGCAGGATGCCCCCGGCCTGGACGCCGCCACCCGCCAGGAGGCGCTGGACTTCCTGGCCACCATGGACCAATCCGCCCGCCGCATGGGCCGCATGTTTGACGGCCTGCTGCAACTGGCACGCATTGCGCGCGCGCCCTTCACGCCGCAGGCCGTGGACCTGGGCGCCCTGGTGCACGAAGTGCGCGAGGCCCTGGCGCCGCGCTGCGAGGGCCGCGCCCTGCAGTGGCAGGTGGAGGGCCCCTGGCCCGCCGTGCAGGGCGACGCCGCCCTGCTGCGCCAGATGCTGGCCGAGCTGCTGGGCAACGCCCTCAAGTTCAGCCAAGGGTGCAGCCCGGCGCGCATCGGCGTGCAGGCCGAGCGCGGGGCGCACGGGCAGTGCACCCTGCGCGTGCAGGACAACGGCGTGGGCTTCGACCCCGCCCGCGCGCAGGCGCTGTTCGGCATCTTCCAGCGCCTGCACCGCGAGAGCGAGTTCGACGGCGTGGGCTGCGGCCTGGCGGCAGTGCGCGCCATTGCCCAGCGCCACGGCGGCAGCGTGAGCGCGCAGGCGGCGCCCGGTGCGGGCTGCACGGTCAGCGTGTGCTGGCCTGCCAAAATGCTATAAAAATAATAGCCTATAGCGCTTGTTTGACGGGCGCTACAGCCACTTTTGGCATAAATTTTGCCCGCTTGGTGGCAAAAAAGGCCTTCACGTTGCGCACGTTGGCATCGCCCGTGAACAGGCGCTGCGCCAGCGCCAGGTAGGCGGGCATGTCGTGCGTGTGCACCACCAGCACAAAGTCCGGCCCCGGCGACACGCGCCAGCACTGCTGCACGCAGGGCTCCTGCACGGCGCGGGCCTCGAAGGCGTCCAGCCACTCGGCGCCCTGGCGGTCCAGCGACACCTCGGCGATGCATGCCAGCCCATGCCCTTGCACGGCGGCCAGCCGGTCGGGCTGGACGATGGCCACCTGCCGCTCGATCAGCCCGCACTCGTGCAGGCGCCGCACGCGCCGCAGGCAGGTGGGGGGCGACACATGCACCTGCTCGGCCAGCCACTGGTTGCTGCGTGCGGCGTCGTCCTGCAGCAGATCGAGCAGCTTCAGGTCCACCGCATCCAGGGTGATTTGTTCCATATTCGTGCGGAATTTGATCCAAAATTCCATTCATGCGATTGTGTGAAATGTAATTTCAAATTCACTCAAAAATTAATCTGAAATTCTGCATCTCCTTGCCTACCATCACGCCATTGTTGGCAACCAGGCAGGAGAACACCCATGTGCGGCATCGTTGGCGCGGTATCCCGGCGCAATATCGTCCCCATCCTTGTGCAGGGCCTGCAGCGGCTGGAATACCGGGGCTACGACTCCTGCGGCCTGGCCGTGCATGCCGCCAGCCTGGGCGCGGCCCCCACGGCAGGCCTGCAGCGGGCACGCAGCACGGCCCGCGTGGCCGAACTGCTGGCGCAGGTGCAGACCGAGCACATCGAAGGCGCCACCGGCATTGCCCACACCCGCTGGGCCACGCACGGCGCCCCGGCGGTGCACAACGCCCACCCGCATTTCAGCTTTGGCCCTGGCGCTGGTGCAGCGGCTGACGGTGCGCAGCGCCCCGGCCGCGTGGCGCTGGTGCACAACGGCATCATCGAAAACCACGAGGAACTGCGCGCCGCCCTGCAGGCACGCGGCTATGCCTTTGCCAGCCAGACGGACACCGAAGTCATCGCCCACCTGGTGGACAGCCACTACGACGGCGACCTGTTCCAGGCCGTGCGGGCCGCAGTGCGCGAACTGCGCGGCGCCTACGCCATTGCCGTGCTGCACAAGGACGAGCCGCACCGCGTGGTAGGCGCGCGCGCGGGCTCGCCGCTCATCCTGGGCGTGGGCCAGGACGGGGCCGAACACTTCCTCGCCAGCGACGCCATGGCCCTGGCCGGTGTGACCGACCAGATCGTGTACCTGGAAGAAGGCGACCTGGTGGACCTGCAACTGGGCCGCTACTGGATCGTGGGCGCAGACGGCCAGGCCCTGGCGGGCGCGCAGCGCCCGGTGCGCACCGTGCAGGCCTTCAGCGGCGCGGCCGAACTGGGGCCGTACCGGCACTACATGCAAAAGGAAATCTTCGAGCAGCCGCGCGCCATTGCCGACACGCTCGAAGGCGTGCAAGGCATCGTGCCCGAACTGTTCGACGGCGTGGCACAGGACGGCAAGCCGCGCACCGCCGCGTGGCGCGTGTTCCAGGAGATTGACCGCGTGCTCATCCTCGCCTGCGGCACCAGCTACTACAGCGGCTGCACGGCCAAGTACTGGCTGGAAGACATCGCAGGCATCCCCACCCAGGTGGAGGTCGCCAGCGAATACCGCTACCGGCAAAGCGTGCCAGACCCGCGCACCCTGGTCGTCACCATCAGCCAGAGCGGCGAGACGGCCGACACCCTGGCCGCCCTGCGCCACGCGCAGTCTTTGGGCATGCGCCACACCCTCACCATCTGCAATGTGGCCACCAGCGCCATGGTGCGTGAATGCGCGCTGGCCTACATCACCCGGGCGGGCGTGGAGATCGGCGTGGCCAGCACCAAGGCCTTTACCACCCAGCTTGCGGGCCTGTTCCTGCTGACGCTGGTATTGGCACAGTCACGCGGCCGCTTGACTGAGGAGCAGGAGGCAGCCCACCTCCAGGCCATGCGCCACCTGCCCGTGGCCCTGCAGGCCGTGCTGGCGCTGGAGCCGCAAATCATCGGCTGGGCCGAAGTCTTTGCCCGCATGGAAAACGCCCTGTTCCTGGGCCGGGGCCTGCACTACCCCATCGCGCTGGAAGGCGCGCTCAAGCTCAAGGAAATCAGCTACATCCACGCCGAGGCCTACCCGGCGGGCGAACTCAAGCACGGCCCCCTGGCCCTGGTGACCAGCAGCATGCCCGTAGTCACGGTGGCGCCCAACGACGCGCTGCTGGAAAAGCTCAAGAGCAACCTGCAGGAAGTGCGCGCGCGCGGCGGCGTGCTCTACGTGCTGGCCGACGCCGACACCCGCATCGACAGCAGCGAGGGCATCCACGTCATCCGCATGCCCGAGCACTACGGCGCCCTCTCGCCCATCCTGCACGTGCTGCCGCTGCAACTGCTGGCCTACCACACGGCCTGCGCACGCGGGACGGACGTGGACAAGCCCAGAAACCTCGCCAAGAGCGTGACGGTCGAATGACCGGCGCGCTCTTGGCCGATGCGCAGCGTCGGCGCCGTAGGCGCGAGGTTTCTGGGCTTGGACGCCACTCATTTCGCGCAGCGAAGTGATGTGGCGGCACAACCTGTCTTATTGCCAAGAGTGTGACGGTCGAATGACCGGCGCGCTCTTGGCCGATGCGCAGCGTCGGCGCCGTAGGCGCGAGGTTTCTGGGCTTGGACGCCACTCATTTCGCGCAGCGAAGTGATGTGGCGGCACAAGTCTGTGCCTCGCCACAAGCGTGACGGTGGAGTGATGTGCGGTTTGCTCATCGGTCTGGAAGACTGTCTCAGCAAACGGCATGTGTGTCGTATCTTGATGCGTTGGAAGGCTGGTTGATGATCCGCCGATAGGCGGGTTGATCGTGCCAGGAGATGCGGTGCAGTCTGCTATGCGCTGGGCAGCGCAAGCTGGTAATGCCAAAAGACGTCGTCCCGCACCCAGCCATGGGCAGCGTACAGGGCCTGGGCGGGGTGGTTGGTGGCGGCGGTAGAGAGCGACAGGCGCACCGCGCCGACGGACTTTCCAAAAGCGGCGGCAGCGTCCAGCAGTTGGGCTGCCGCACCGCAGCGGCGTGCAGCCGGGCTGACGTACAGGTCGTTGAGGATGTAGATGGGCGCAGCGGATACCGATGAAAAGCTGGGGTAGAGCTGGGTGAAGCCAATGACCGCACCTTCCTCGGACTGCGCCAGGAATACAACGGACTGGCGGTGCGCAAACCGTTCGTGCAAAAAGCTGCGCGCCAGCGCTGGGTCGCTGGGCTTGCCATAAAAAACGCGGTAGGCGTCGAACAGTGGGGTGAGTGCGTCGAGATCACCGACCACTGCTTGCCGAATGTGGATGCGAGCTGTTGGAGCCATTGTTTACTCAGGGGAGGTGGATTGCTGGAACACCACGGCATCGAGCTGCAGGGCTTTGATGCTGCGCACCGCCGCCTGGGCCTGTGCCGCGCTGGGGTAGGGGCCCACGCGCACGCGGATGCGTTGGCCCTTGGGCGTGTCCAGGCTTTGGCGGAAGGCGGGCAGGCCTGCGTTGAGGAGTTTCGCCTGGGCCTTGCGGGCATTGGCCTCTTCGGCGAACAGGCCCACGTTGATGTAGTAGCCCGGAGTTCTGCCAACCGCAGGGGGGGGGGCGTTGCTGGCGCTGGGCGCTGGCGCATGGGCGGTGCTGTCCGATGCGCTGGCGGCAGGCGCGCTGACGGCTGGGGCGCTGGCGCCGTCTGGAGGCGCGGGGACGCTCTCGCTGCTGCTTTGGGCCGGGCTGGAGGCTGGCGCTGCAGCGGGGGAGGCTGGCTTGCGGGGCGTGGTGGCGGGTGTGGGCCGTGGGGCCGCAGATGCAGCAGGCGCAGGTGCCGAAGCGGCACGGCGTGTTGCCGCAGGTGCGGCAGGCCCCGGGGGCTTGGCCGAGGATGCTGCTGGTGTGCGGGTCATGGTGGGTGGTGCACTGGCCTTGGGTGCGGCTGTGCTGGCCTTTGGAGCCGGTGCGCTGGCCTTTGGGGCCGGGGTGCTTGCTGCGGCGGTTTGCTGGACAGGGGCGCTGGCCGGTGGGGTGGCTGCAGGCGGTGCGGGGGCGTGCAGAGGTGTTGGTTCAGCGTCCGATGCGGTGCTGGTTGGCGTGCTGGCGGGGGCACTGGCAGGGGGGGCGGGTGGCGCGGCAATGGGATGGATTTCTGGCGCACTGGCTGTGCCGACGGCAACGTTGCCAGCTGCGGTGGGCGCGCTGGGCGGCTGCGCAGGCGCGTCGGCCGGGGAGGTCTGGGGCAAGAACCAGAATGCCAGCGCGGCTGCGGCCAGCAGTGCCGCGTTCAGCGCCGCCAGGCCCGCCAGCCGGCGTGGGGTGGCGGCCTGTTGTTCAAGTTGCGCACAGGCATCGGGCAGGTTGCGGGTGCTGGCCAGGGCGCGGGCGATGCGCTTGCGGATTTCGGTGTGCAGGATGGCGTCGCCGTACAGGCCCGGCAGGGCAAAGGCCAGCAAGGCAAATGCGCCCACCAGGCCCCATTGCACGGGTTCGGGCCAGGGGAGCAGGGCGCGGATGGCGCCAAACAGCAGCAGCCCCAGCCCTTCGGCGGCGGCCACGTAGATGAGGGCGGGGGTCCACAGGTGGCGCAGGGCCATCCAGTTCAGCGTGCACAGGCTGGCAGCCCAGTTCCATCCGGGCTGGGTGCGGCCCAGGGCGTCAAAACGTTCAAAGCGCGGCAGGTAGCTTTCGGGCCGGATGGGGCCGAGCGCGGCGCGGTAGAGCGTGCCCATGGCGCTCTCGGCAGAAGGCGCGGGCTGCTGGGTGTGGGAGAAGTCCGTAGGGGCGGGCATGAGGGCCGATTCTGTCATGCGCAGCCCGGTGCTCCAAGTGTTGTGCGCGCAGCAAAAAGCCCGCAGGGCCAGGGCTGTGCGGGCTGCAGGAGGGCGCGAGGGGCGATCAGCTGCGGTCGCCCGTGGCAATGGCGCCTGCGCGGTTGGCGGCCACGGCCTGGCTGCGCACTTCAGAGCGAACCAGGGTCGAAGGCGTTGCCATGTCGGCGTCGACGGCTTCGTAGTTCTTGAACTGTGCGACCGCCTGGACAGCCTGGGCATGCACTTCGGCGCGGCTCAGGGTCGAGGGGGCCTGGGTGTCAAAGCCTGCGCCGTACAGATCGCCGGCCTGGACACCCACAGAAGCGAAAACAGCAACAGCAGCGACGGAGAGGATGCGAGCGAAAGTCATGATGGTTTCCTTGAAAACAACGTTGGGTGAGTCACCGGATGCGTCCCGGCCCGTGGGCCTGGGGTGTATCCGCCTTCGGTGAGTCGCCTGGCTGGTGGCTCATCGATGGGATGAACTGTACGCCTGCATCGTTCAAAGAAAAACCGCTCGGTATCAAACTGACTGTTCCGTTTATCGAAACAATCGATGCCCTTGAAAATCGGCTGTTTGCCTGTTACCTCATCCTCCCCGCCGTATCCAGCATCCGGTTCGCAAAACCCCATTCGTTATCGCACCACAGCAGCGCCTTGACCAGGCGTTTGTGGGCTACACGGGTCAGGGAACCATCGACTACCACCGAGCGAGGGTCGTGATTGAAGTCGATGGAGACCAGCGGGGCCTCGGTGTAGCCCAGTATGCCTTGCAGGTCGGCGTTGGCGGCGTCATTGAGCACGCGGTTGATGTCCTGCGCTGCCACGTCGGTGCGCAGGGTCAGCGCCAAGTCCATGGCGGTGACGTTGATGGTCGGCACACGCACGGCGATGGCTTCGAAACGGCCTTCGAGTTGCGGCAGCAGGCGCTGAATACCGGCGGCCAATTTGGTATCCACCGGGATGATGGATACGTTAGCGGCACGGGCGCGGCGAAGGTCGGGGTGGTAGGTGTCGACGACGGACTGGTCGTTCATGGATGCGTGCATGGTTGTCACCGCGCCGGACTCCACACCGAAATAGCGGTCCAGCACATCGATGACGGGTACCACGCAGTTGCTGGTGCATGAGCCGTTCGACACGCGGGTGTGCGTGGGTAGCAGTCCTTGGTGGTTGGTACCGAAGACACAGGTGTAGTCCAGGTCATGGGCGCCAGGTTGGCTGAGCAGCACCTTCTTGGCGCCCGCGGATAGGTGTTGGTTGAGCTGGGCGGCAGATTGCATGGTGCCTGTGCACTCGAGTACCACGTCCACCATGAGTTCGCGCCATGGCAGCAGGGTCGGATTGGCCTGCGACAGCAGGTGCACGCGGCGGCCATTGACGAGCAAGTAGCCGTTCGTGCGCTCCAGTGTTCCGGGAAAGCGGCCATGGCTGCTGTCAAAGCGCAGCAGGTGCTCTATGGATTCGGCCGGGGCAAGTTCGTTGATGGCAACAAGCTCAAACTCATTTTGGCGACCGGACTCGACCAGGGTGCGCAGGATGCAGCGGCCGATGCGGCCAAGACCATTGATGGCAATACGGACGGGGGGCATGGTGCAAGCATGCAAAAAAAGAAGCGGGCAGGGTAGCACAGGCTGGATGCGCGTGTGGGGTATTTCGCGAACTGGGTACTCGCAAGAGAGCAGGGTTGAGGAGGGTGCTTGCTGCCAGATCGCTTGACGCCTTGATACCAGCCGCTGTAACCTATCAAAATCAATTTTGATGGTTACATTGAGTGCGGCGAGATTCGTATTCCGCTGTACGGAATCCTTGGAGGCGCGCAAACATGCCAGTCGAAAGCAGCAACCCTGGTGACACGCTCAAATCAATGGTGCCGATACCGGCATGCATTGGGAGGGAGGTGCCAGGCCTTGGCACAGAAGTGGCTCATTTCATCTTGAGCCAGCCGTTTTTCATTCTCGGAACGGCCCGCGAGGGGGCTGATGCAGATTGCTCTTATCGAGGGCGTGAGCCGGACTTGGCAGGTGCATGGGATCCGCTGCTGTGTGTCGTTGATGAAAGGACGCTGGTCTTTCCCGATTTTTCGGGCAACAACATGTACAACTCCATTGGGAACTTGCTGTGCAATGGGGCGGTTAGTTTGCTGTTTGTTGACTTTGAGCGTGGCGCGAGTGTTTGCGTCAGCGGCAATGCACAGGTGGAATTCACGGTTTCCGACGAGTGGCGGCAAGTTTGGTCGGGTGCACAGTCGATCATCAGGGTCAATATTGCGGATGTGCGCGCAATGCCACGGAGAGAGTTGCCGCGGATGCGCTATGTATCTCATGCGGTCGGGAGGTGCCTATGAACGGCACCCCAGAGCACACGATGGGGGCGATCACAGCCAGATCGCCAGGAGCGGCGGACCACTGCGTCGAGCGGTCTTGGCAGCGCAGCAGTAAGACCCTTGCGTCAGACCAGCGCGTGGATCTCGTAAATTTGAGTCCGGGCGAATTGGATGAGCATGTCGGGATGTGCGAGCCATTGATTGCTGCAGCCCATGCAAATATTGCGGATTTGGCGCGCTCCGTCGGTCGCGCATCTGGCATTGTTCTTCTGGCGGATCACCACGGGGTGATCCTTCAAGTGGCCGGATGTGATGATTTTTTACATCGAGCCCAGAAATATGCGCTCCAGGCTGGAGTTAGCTGGGCAGAGTCAGTCCGAGGCACTAACGCGATTGGCACCTCGATTGTGGAAGGACGGCCTGTCCGAATTCATGGAATAGAGCACTTTCTTGACTGCAATAAAGCGCTGAGCTGCCATGCGGTGCCAATCCGATCTTCGCAAGGGGCGTTGATTGGGGTGCTCAACATCTCGAACGATGCCAGCCGGTTTCATCCACATGCACTGACATTGGCGCAGGGACATGCCCGTCAAATCTCGAACAGAATGATTGCGCAAGCCGCGAGGGGCAGACTCTGCCTTGAGCTGTACGGCGGCGAGGCGCCTGCGCAGGAGGATGAAAGGGGGTTGATCCTGATCGAGGACGGCTGTCTTGTCGGTGCCAATGAAATCGCTACGGAGCTGTTGCAAACCTCGTGGAAGCATCTGATAGGCCGCCCTGCGAGTGAGTTGCTTGATGGCTGGGCGAGCGTGGCTGCAGAGCCCACTTTGCTGATGGGAATCGGCGGCCGTGAGGTTCGGGCTTCGCGCCTGTCGGGTCAGGCCTCGGCCGGCACCAAGAGTGCGCCGTGGCAGTCAAGTCCCAAATCCGGATCCAGCCCCAAGACGGGGCCAACTACCACGCCACGGCCATCTACGGTTCCGCCTTTGGCACCGGATGTCGATGACCGTGTCTCCCGCGCTGCACTGGCCATCAATGCTGACTTGTCGGTGATGCTCCTTGGTGAGACAGGAACGGGAAAGGAGGTATGTGCCCGGCACCTGCATGCGCGCAGTCGTTGGGCGGCCGGTCCGATCGTTGCAGTCAATTGTGCGGCGATCCCAGAGAGCCTGATCGAAGCTGAGTTGTTTGGCTATGCCCACGGTGCATTCACAGGTGCGCGCCGTGGCGGGACGAATGGACGGATGCGCGAGGCCAATGGCGGTGTTCTATTTCTGGATGAGATCGGTGATATGTCACCTTCGGCGCAAGTGCGCTTGTTACGCGCTCTTCAGGAGCGGGCAATTCAGCCGCTGGGCTCTGATCGGCTGGTGCCGATATCCTTTGGGCTCGTTTGCGCTACAAATCGTGATCTTCATCGGTTGGTCAATGAGGGGTATTTTCGTGCCGACCTCTTTTATCGCCTGCACGATTACACATTGACGTTGCCTGCACTTCGAAGTCGTCCAGATCTGAGGGATTTCATACGTTCAGAGTTCACCCGACTCTCTGAGTTGTCGCCAGCGCCATCGCTTGGTAACGATGCGCTGGATGTCTTGGTTCACCATCGCTGGCCAGGAAACTATCGGGAATTACAAGCCGTATTGCGTGTTCTGGTTCTGTTCGCTCCGGCTGGAGGAGTTGTCCGGGCTGCGCATATTCCCGAAGACATCTTGCTCGCGGTCTCGATTGACCAGGGGGCTTCAACTGCTGGAAGCAGTGCCGTCCTCCCGCGAGTACGCAAGGCCCCATTGACACATGAATCGCTGGTTTGTGCCCTGCAGCATACCGAGGGCAACATCACCCGCGCCGCCGCACGCTTGGGTATCCACCGCAGCACCTTCTATCGGCGAATGGCGCATGAAGGACTGGACCAGACGGCTGTGGGTGGCGCAGTTGGTGCGTAGCTACCGAGGGCTTGGTGTGCTCAGCTCGGTGCATCAGGACTGTCGCGCATCGCTGTCGCGAGTGTCGCGCGACAGCGGTAGCGAAGCGCGACGCGACACTCGTGCCTGATCGTCGTCATTGTCGAAATGAGCCGATTCCGGGAGTGGGCGCAGTGCATTGAGGCGAAGTGGTGGAAGTGGCACGAGGGTTGCATAAAGAGATACGCGGCACACGCATGCTGCCGCGAATCACTTCAACACTTAGGAGATATGTTGTGGATCTTTCCGACCTGAAAAAGAGTGGCCTCGATATCGAGTTTCCCTATCGCAAGAAGCAGTATGACAACTACATCGGAGGAAAGTGGGTGCCGCCCATAGACGGCCAGTATTTTGACAACGTTTCGCCAATCAATGGCAAGCCCTTCTGCAGGGTTGCGCGTTCGCAAGCCGCCGACGTGGAGCTTGCGCTCGATGCGGCGCATGCTGCGCGGAGAAAGTGGGGAAAGACATCAACGACCGATCGTGCAAATCTGCTGTGGAAGATGGCCGATCGCATGGAGAAGAACCTTACGCTGTTGAGCGTGGCCGAGACGATTGACAACGGTAAGCCGCTTCGCGAAACGCTAGCCGCAGACCTGCCGCTTGCGATTGACCACTTGCGCTATTTCGCTGGATGCATTCGAGCACAGGAGGGCGGCATTTCCGAAATAGATGACGACACGGTCGCATACCACTTCCATGAGCCGTATGGTGTCGTTGGGCAAATCATTCCTTGGAACTTCCCGCTCCTTATGGCTGCTTGGAAGTTGGCGCCAGCCCTGGCAGCCGGGAACTGCGTAGTCATGAAGCCGGCAGAGCAGACGCCCGCTTCGATCATGCTTCTGATGGAGCTGTGCGGTGACCTGTTTCCACCCGGTGTCATCAATATCGTCAATGGCTTTGGGAAGGAAGCGGGGCAAGCCCTGGCATCAAGTCGACGCATCGCAAAGCTGGCCTTCACAGGCTCTACTCCCACAGGTAAGAGCATTCTGCGGACTTCGGCGGACAACCTTATCCCGACGACCGTGGAACTCGGAGGCAAGAGCCCGAACATCTTCTTTGCCGATGTCATGGATCGCGATGATGCGTTCCTCAACAAGGCGTTGGAGGGACTCGCGATGTTTGCCCTCAATCAAGGGGAGGTTTGCACGTGTCCGTCGCGCATTTTGATCCAAGAGTCGATCTACGATCGATTCATTGAGAAGGCGGTTGCTCGGGTTGAGGCGATTCAGGCCGGCAACCCGCTCGACAAGTCCACAATGATCGGCGCGCAGGCATCTCAGCAGCAACTAGAGAAGATTCTCTCGTACATCGACATCGGTAAGCAGGAGGGTGCGAAGTGCCTGACCGGTGGCACTCGTGTTGCGCCAACGAAGGATCTGAGTGAGGGCTTCTACGTGCGCCCGACCCTTCTTGAGGGGCACAACAAGATGAGGGTGTTCCAGGAGGAGATCTTTGGACCGGTGGCCTCGGTCATGACGTTTAAGGACGTAGATGAGGCGATCTCCATCGCCAACGACACATATTACGGCTTGGGTGCAGGCGTTTGGACGCGAAATGGAACCATGGCGTACCGCATGGGCCGCGAAATTGAGGCGGGCCGTGTGTGGACCAATTGCTACAACCTCTATCCGGCACACGCTGCGTTCGGGGGCTACAAGCAGTCAGGTATCGGCCGGGAGAACCATAAGATGGCACTTTCGGCCTATCAGCAGACGAAATGCCTCTTGGTGAGCTACAGCGCTGACGCGCTTGGCTTCTTCTGATCAATCCTGAAGCGCCCAGAGTGGGGGCGGCATTGCCGCCCCCCGCGCACAACTTTTATGGGTGATCTGTTGAATTCCTTCGCGTCCTCTACTCACCGTGTGTTTCACAGCGGTGAGCTTGAAGCGCAACAGCGCATCGGCGTCCTGGACGAAGCCCAGGAAATGAGTGAACTTATCCTTGACCGGATCGGGGTGGGGCCACGACGGCTTGTCGAGTCGATGCCTTTCTTTTTTCTTACAGCGGCGGCAGCCGACGGAGCGCTTGTTGTATGTGATATCGTTGAACGCCTGCGGGATTCAGCATTTGCGGCGTTACCACTACTGCAAGTGACCGATGGCGGGAAGTCCTTGTCTTTTGCGCTGATTCCGCATGGGAACATCAGTGCGGTAATCTCGTCAGGTGCTGAATGGAGCGTCGGCCTGTTATTTATCGATTTCTTACGCAACGGTGCAAGATATCGGATCAACGGACGAGCGAGGACATTGCCGAAATGCGATTCACGTTACGCCGGAGTATGGCCGCCATCATGCGTCGTCGTCGAAGTCGATGTGCATCAAGCCTATCCAAATTGTACGAAGCGTGTGATCAGGATGGAGGCGCAGATAGAATGAAGGTGCAGCAGTTGCCGCATGGGCAATGGCATTGACAGGGGCGAAAGGATCACGTGGCTTCTGAGGGGTATTTTCTTGCCGGGCATCCTGCATTGGATTTCGTCAATACGCTCGCGGCGCCGCAGGGTGTGCCTGTAGATTTCATTCCCGATGGCTTGGCGTTGTTGCAATGGATGCTTCGGGCCAAGTTAATTTCGCCAGCGATTGCTCGCGCCAGCAAGAGATGGCCGGTCGACCAACTCGATGAGATAGCCACAAAGGCTCGGGCACTGCGCAATGAGTTGCGTCATGCGCTTTCTTTCCAATTTTCCGAGAAACCACCAAGGCGGTTGATTACCGTGCTGAACCGTATCCTGGCGGTGGGTACGTTGTATCGGAAGATTGAATGTTGCGAAGGGCATATCAGCCTGCTTGATTCTTGGCGAATCGAAAATCCGAATCAATTACTTGCGCCAATTGCGGAGTCGATTGCCGATCTGCTTGCCCATGTCGATCCTGCAGCTATCAAGTCGTGCGAAAACAAGAGTTGTATTCTATGGTTCGTTGATCATACCCACGGTCGACGGCGTCGATTTTGTAGCGCAGCGATTTGTGGGAATCGGCATAAGGTGGCGGAATTCAGGGCTAGAAAGAAAGCGATGCTGGAGCCCGACGAGCAACATGACGACTGACGCTTTGCCTTGGTGCTGGCTCAGCAATCCATGGCTTTGTGTCGTCTGCGGCAGTGATCGTTGGATCAACGGCTAGGGCGTGTCATCATTCAATTCCCCCACGCGCTGGCCCCGCAATGCGGATGGATGCGCGAAGGGTGGCGCAGCCCATGGTTATCCATGGGCAAGCCGCCCGACAAAGCAGACGCAGCATTGCGGGGCCAGCCCGAAGGGAAAGCCAGCCAGGCCGCGCATTGCGTCGTTGCCCTTCGCTTGTGCAGCGGGGCTGCACGGCACTCAGGGCGCCTAGCACTGCACGGCTTGGCTGGCTTTCGCGTGGGGGAATTGAATGATGACACGCCCTAGTGTAGTGTTTCGCTCTAATTGGCACTTTCAGAGCCCCGAAAAGGCCGCCCAGCGTCGTTGCAGCGCTTGGCAAGGGCGCCGCCATTGCTTGCGCGCTGCGCCTAGCCGGGCAGCCTTTTCGGGGCTCTGAAAGTGCCAATTAGAGCGAAACACTACACTGGCAGGCACCCTTCAGTGCACGGCTTTGGATAGCGAACTGCATGCGCCCGCCCCCGAACACCTGGGCCGCATCTTCGACCCCTTCTTCACCACCAAGGAGGTGGGCAAGGGCACCGGGCTGAGCCTGTCCATCAGCTACGGACTGGTGGAACAACACGGCCACCTTGAGCGCGGCCAACCGCGCAGGCGGGGGGCAGAGTTTTGCTTGAGTGTGCCGGTGGTGCCGGTGCGGGACCAGTTTCAAGCCCGGTCGTTGTCGGAATACGCTTGCAGCCACCTCCAGGCTCAACATTGGGAAATACGGCGGCGGTGGGGTCCGCCTTCAGAGCAGCAGGAAGGCCGCAGCTGCCACCGCCGTGGGCCCCAGCGCGCCCAGCAGCAGGCTGCCCGCGCCAATGGTTTCGTCGGCGAAGCCGCGCTTGAGCAGCGCCACGCCCGCAGGGTTGGGCGCATTTGCAATCACCGTGAGGCCGCCGCCGGCCACTGCACCGGCCACCAGCATGTATTTGGCGGGATCCGAGATGCCTTCGATGAGTGAGCCCAGGTAGGTCAGCGCCGCGTTGTCGGTGATGGCCGTGAGGCCCAGCGCACCGGCAAACAGTGCCAGCGGCTCCAGGCCCGAGACGATGGGCTGCAGCCACCATTGCTGCATGCCGCCCAGCACCACCAGCCCGGCCAGGAAGAAGCCCACAAGCAGCGCCTCCTTCAGGATCAGCGGGCTTTGGTGGCGATCGTAGGCCTGGGCAAAACCCAGGAACATCAGGAACAGGCCGAGGAACACCACCGGATGGTGCGCAAACAGCACCACCCCGGCCAGCAGCAGGATGTGCACGCACGCTACGGCGGCGGGCACCGGGGGCTGGGCCTGACGGCCCGCCTCCAGTGCGCTGGCGTGCGGCAGGTGCCTGCGCAGCACAAACGTGCAGGCGGTGGCATTGACCAACACGGCCACGGCGGCCTTCCAGCCGAAGGTGGCGAGCATGAAGGCGCTGTCCCACTGCCAGGTGCTTGCCACCATGAGCACGGGCGGCGCGGCATACGAGGTGAGCGTGCCGCCGATGGACACGTTGACGAACAGCACGCCCAGCGCCAGATACTTGAGCCGCTCGGGCACCCCGGCGCGGAAAATCTGCGGCGCCAGCATGAGGGCGGCGATGGTCATGGCGGCTGGTTCGGTGATGAGCGAGCCCAGCAGCGGTACGGCAGCCAGCCCCAGCCAGGCGGTGGCCATGGGGGTGGGCAGGGGCATCCAGCGTGCCGTGGTGTCCACCAGGGCCACCACGGTGCGCAGCACGGGCCGCGAGGCGGCGATGACCATCACCACAAAGACGAACAGCGGCTCGGTGTAGTTGCGCGATTCGGCGTACTGCAGCGCCTGCGCGCCGTCGCCCACCAGGGCCATGGCGACGATGAGCACCATGGCCCAGAAGCCGAACACCACCTCCACCTCGCCCAGCAGGTGGAACAGGCCCGCGTGGCGCGGAAAGCGGTGTGAGAGCCGCTCGAACTGCTTGGTGGAGAAGGTGTGGAGCAGCGCGATGCCGAACAGGGCAGCGGCGATCCAGTGCAGGGTGGTGGGTTCCATGGGTTCCAGTCGTAGGTAAGCCGCGTGGCGGCCCGACCAGCGCATGAACCTGTCGCGCCCGCATGGCGCGTACACCCGGCCAGGATTCTACCCATGGGGCCGCTGAAACTCCACTGCTTCGCAGGCTATAGTGTTCCCGGCACCTGCCTGCCGGGTTGCCGGGTTTCAGGGGATTTTGATACATCGGTGCTTGCACAGCGAGATGGTTGCAAGCCCGGCGGTAAGCTGCTTCCAGGAGGAATGAGTGTTCAGCATGTCCCGCACCGTCCAGCTTGTCCCGCAGGTTCTGCGAGATACATAACACAAGCCCATGCGCGTCCCTTCACGCCAAATGCCGAAGTTCGTTCACCGCAAGGCTGGCCCATGGGCATGGCTTGCGCTGGCGGTGCTTGCCACTGGAATGGTCTTTGCAGCCTGGTCAGAGCCCAAGGCCGCCCTGGTTGTCCTGACGGCCCTGTCCTGTGCGTTGCTGCTGGCCGCAGCCAGCACCAAACGGGAGGAAGACCAACTTCGCAGATTGGCTGAAACGCGAGAAGGCCAAAGCATTTGTGAGTTCGCACGAGACTTCGACGCCAGATCGATTGACACCTGGATCATCCGAGCCGTCTACGAGCAACTGCAAAGTCATCTTCGCTGCGCTCACCCCGCTTTCCCCGTGCGGGCATCAGACCGGCTGAAGCAGGATCTTCATCTTGACGATGACGACCTGGACATGGACATAGCCTCCGAGATTGAACAACGTTCAGGAAGAAGCCTTGGCCGTACCGGCGAGAACCCCTATTTCGGCAAGGTCGAAACAGTGCGCGATCTTGTTTTGTTCTTTCAATCTCAGCCCAGGCGCAATCAGTCGACACACATATGAGTGCGCCCACATCACAGGTCTGCCCTGGACGCAGGGGCTGGCGCTGCAGGGCTCACGTAAACCCTGGGTAAATCCCTGTGACAGGGCCTGGGCCTGCGGTGCCGGTGGCTACCATACGCACTGGCCGATCGAAGCTCAAGCACCCTTTATGACCCCCCAGCGCCAGCCCCTGCGGCAATTCCGAACCTTGCAACTTGCCCGTGGCCGGGTGCGCTGGGCCTTGCTTGTGCTGCTGGTGCTGGCCTTGCTGGGAGGGGCGGGGACCTGGTGGTGGCAGCGGCCTGCGGGTGGCGAGGCCGGCACCCCAGGCGCGGCGGGCCGCAAGCCTGGGCGCATGGGCGGGGGCGGGCAAGCGCAGCCGGTATCGGCCGGGGAGGTGCAGCGCCGCGACCTGCGCGAACAGATCAGCGCCATTGGCACCATGAATGCGCGTGCTACCGCAGTGGTGCGCGCCCGCGTCAGTGGCGAGTTGCTGGCACTGCATTTCCGCGAAGGCGATGAGGTGCGTGCCGGGCAATTGCTGGCCGAGATCGACCCCCGCAGCTACCAGGCGGCCCTGGACCAGGCGCAGGGCAACCTGCAGCGTGACCAGGCTTTGCTGCACAACGCACGCATCGACCTGCAGCGCTACCAGGGCTTGCTGGCGCAGGACTCCATTGCCAGCCAGCAGGTGGATACCCAGGCGGCGCTGGTGCGCCAGCTGGAGGGCACGGTGGTGGCCGATAAGGCGCAGGTGGATTCTGCGCGGCTGCAATGGGGCTACACCCGGATCGTGGCGCCCTTTGCGGGGCGCCTGGGCATACGGCTGGCTGACCGGGGCAACCTGGTCGGGCCGACGGATGCCAACGGCATCGTGGCCATCAACCAGGTCCGGCCGATCGATGCTGTCTTTTCCGTGCCCGAGGTGTACGTGGCGCAAATCAACCAGCGCCTGGCCGACGGCGAGCGCCTGCCGGTGGAGCTGTGGGACAGGGAATTCAAGCGCTTGATGGCACGCGGACATTTGACGGCGCTGGACAACGCCATTGACGTGGCCACGGGCACGATCAAGGCCAAGGCCGCATTCGCCAACGATGACGGCGCCTTGTTCCCCAACCAGTTTGTCAATGTGCGGCTGCAAATCCAGCAGCACAAGGACTTGTTGACGGTGCCGGTGTCCGCGGTGCAGAACAACGCCGTTTACCTTGTGCAGGCCGACGGCACCGTGACGCAGCGCCGTGTGCGCGTGGGTGTGGCGGATGGAGACCGTGTCGGTATCACCGCAGACCTGAAGGAAGGCGACCAGGTGGTGACCGACGGACTGGACCGCCTGCGCGAAGGGGCGAGGATTTCGGTGATCGACACCGCAGCCAACGCCGCCAAGGCAGACGAGGCCGCGCAGGATGCGGCAGGGCGCCGCGCAGCGTTGTTGCGCAGCCTCAGCCCGCAAGAGCGTGACAAGCTGGCAGCCATGTCGCCCGAAGAGCGGCGTGCGTTCTTCCGTGCCCGCCGTGCGCAGCAGCAAGGGGCGGGGGAGCCTGCCGCCAGTGCGCCCGCATCACGCTGAACCATCGGCGATCGCTCTGGGCTGGCTTTCCATGAACCTCTCGCGCATTTTCATCCTGCGCCCCATTGCCACGTCGCTGATGATGGTGGCCATTCTTCTGGCGGGGCTCATGGCCTACCGGCTACTGCCGATTTCGGCCTTGCCCGAGGTGGACTACCCCACCATCCAGGTCACCACGCTCTACCCCGGCGCCAGCCCCGATGTGATGACCTCCAACGTCACCGCGCCGCTGGAGCGGCAGTTCGGCCAGATGCCGGGGCTGGAGCAGATGTCGTCCACCAGCTCGGGCGGGGCCTCGGTGATCACGCTGCGCTTTGCGTTGGGCATGGCGCTGGACGTGGCCGAGCAGCAGGTGCAGGCGGCCATCAATGCTGGCAGCAACCTGCTGCCCAACGACTTGCCCATGCCGCCGCTCTACAGCAAGGTCAACCCGGCGGATGCGCCCATTCTTGCGCTGGCCATCACGTCGCCCTCGCTGCCGGTGATCCGCGTCAATGACCTGGTGGAAAACCGCCTGGCACCCAAGATTTCGCAGGTGCAGGGCGTGGGCCTGGTGGCCATTGCCGGCGGGCGCCGGCCGGCGGTGCGCATACAGGCCAACCCTGCGGCACTGGCCGGGCTGGGCATGACGCTGGAGGATGTGCGCCTGTCCATCGCCGCAGCCAACGTCAAGCAGGCCAAGGGCGGCTTTGACGGCCCGGCCCGTGCGTCCACCATCGACGCCAACGACCAGTTGCAGTCTGCCAAGGATTACCGCGACCTGATCCTGGCCTACCGCAACGGCCGCCCGGTGCGGCTGGCCGATGTGGCGCAGACCGTGGACGATGCCGAGAACGCACGCCTGGCCGCCTGGGCCGGAACGCCGCAGACCGGCAGCCGCGCCGGTGTGATCCTGAACATCCGCCGCCAGCCGGGGGCGAACGTGATCGAGACGGTGGACCGCATCAAGGCCCTGCTGCCGCAGCTGCAGGCCACGCTGCCCGCCTCGCTGGACGTGCAGGTGCTGACCGACCGCACCGTGACCGTGCGTGCTTCGGTGCGGGACATGCAGGCCGAGCTGGGCATGGCCGTGGCCCTGGTGGTGGCGGTGATCTTCGTTTTCCTGCGCAGCCCATCGGCCACGCTGATACCGGCGCTGGCGGTGCCGCTGTCGCTGGTGGGAACCTTCGGGGTGATGTACCTGGCGGGTTTTTCCATCAACAACCTCACGCTGATGGCGCTGACCATCTCCACCGGCTTCGTGGTCGATGACGCCATCGTCATGATCGAGAACATCGCCCGGCACCTGGAGGGGCAGGGCCCGCCCGGCGAAGCGGCTGCGCCCCGGGCCACACCGCTGGAGGCCGCGCTTCGGGGCGCACGGCAGATCGGGTTCACCATTCTCTCGCTCACCATTTCGCTGATTGCGGTGCTGATCCCGCTGCTCTTCATGGGCGATGTGGTGGGGCGGCTGTTCCACGAATTCGCCATCACGCTGGCGGTGTCCATCCTGATTTCGGCGCTGGTCTCGCTCACGCTCACGCCCATGCTTTGCGCCCGGCTGCTGCGCCACACGGCACGCCAGGGCCATGGTCGGCTGTACCACGCGACGGGGCGTTTTTTCGACCGCACCATTGCCGCCTATGGGCGTTTGCTGGCCCGCGTGCTGGACCACCGGGCGCTCACCTGGGCGGTCTTCCTGGGCACGCTGGCGCTCACCGTGGTGCTGTATCTGGCGGTGCCCAAGGGCTTTTTCCCGATGCAGGACACGGGCACCCTGCAGGCCACGACCGAGGCCGACCAGGGCATTTCCTTCGCCGCCATGGCGCAGCTGCAGCAGCAACTGGCCGAGCGGCTGCTGCGCGATCCGGCGGTGCGCAGCGTGTCGTCCTTCATCGGCGTGGACGGCACCAACACCACGCTCAATACCGGGCGGCTGCTGATCGACCTGCAGCCCCATGCCGAGCGCGACCGCGCCAGCGTGGTGCTGAACCGCCTGGCCGAGGCGTCGCAGGAGGTGCCGGGCATCCGCCTGTATGCGCAGCCGGTGCAGGATCTCACCATCGAAGACCGCGTGGCGCGCACCCAGTACCAGTGGCTGCTGTCCTCGCCCGACCGCGACCAACTGCAGGCCAGCGCCGACGACCTGGTGGAGCGCCTGCGCGCCTTGCCCGAGTTGACCGATGTGGCCAGCGATCTGCAGCAACGGGGTCGCCAGGCCTATGTGGAGATCGACCGGGCCCAGGCCAGCCGCCTGGGGGTGACGGTGGCGGGCATCGACGCTGCGTTGTACAACGCCTTTGGGCAACGCCTGATTTCCACCATCTTCACCCAGTCCAACCAGTACCGGGTGGTGCTGGAGGTGGCGCCGCAGTTCAAGCTGGGGCCCGAGGCCTTGCAGTCGCTGCATGTGCCGTCCAGCCTGGGTGCGCCGGTGCCCTTGTCGGCCGTGGCGCGCGTGCAGGAGCGCGCCATGCCCCTGGCTGTGAACCATGTGGGCCAGATGCCTGCGGCCACACTGTCGTTCAACACGGCGCCGGGCGTGTCCCTGGGCCAGGCGGTGGCGGCCATTGAACGCGCCAAGGCGCAGGCTCGGGAGGCGGGTCGCCTTGCGCTGTCGGTGGACACCAGTTTCCAGGGCGCGGCGCTGGCGTTCCAGGCATCGCTGCCTGCCACGCTGCTCCTCATACTGGCGGCGGTGGTCACCATGTACATCGTGCTGGGGGTGCTGTATGAGAGCTTCATCCACCCGGTCACCATCCTGTCCACCCTGCCTTCAGCGGGCGTGGGCGCCTTGCTGGCCTTGATGGCGGGGGGGCTGGAGCTGGACATCGTGGCCATCATCGGCATCGTGCTGCTGATCGGCATCGTCAAGAAGAACGCGATCATGATGATCGACTTCGCCCTGGAGGCGCAGCGCGAGCAGGGGCTGGGCGCGCGCGAGGCGATCTACCAGGCCTGCCTGCTGCGCTTTCGGCCGATTCTCATGACCACGCTGGCAGCGCTGCTGGGTGCGCTGCCGCTGATGCTGGGCACGGGCGTGGGCAGCGAGCTGCGCCATCCGCTGGGGGTGACCATGGTGGGGGGGCTGGTGCTCAGCCAGTTGCTCACACTGTTCACCACGCCGGTGATCTACCTCACGTTCGAGGGCTGGGCGCAGCGCTGGCGTGCTACCGGGGTGGTCCATGGCTGAGCGGCGGCTTGGGAGTTATTTTGCTCCTGAAATGATAGCTGCTTGCGCAGTATGCATGGGCGCTGTGGCCAAAAAATGCCATGAACTTTGTGGGCTGCGTCCATGAGCCTCTCCACCCCTTTCATCCACCGTCCCATCGGCACCCTGCTGCTCACCCTGGGGCTGGCGCTGGCAGGGGCGGTGTCGTTTTTCCTGCTGCCGGTGGCGCCGCTGCCGCAGGTGGACTATCCGACCATCTCCGTCTCCGCCAGCCTGCCCGGCGCCAGCCCCGACACCATTGCCGCCACGGTGGCCACGCCGCTGGAGCGCTCGCTCGGCGCCATTGCGGGCGTCAATGAAATCACCTCGTCCTCCATTCTGGGCAGCACGCGCATCACCTTGCAGTTCGACCTGGGCCGCAGCGTGGACAGTGCTGCCCGCGACGTGCAGGCGGCCATCAACGCTGCGCGCACGCTGCTGCCCACCGGCATGCCCAGCAACCCGACGTACCGCAAGGTCAACCCGGCCGATTCGCCCATCATGATCCTGGCGCTCACCTCGGACCGGCTCACCCGGGGGCAGATGTACGACGCCGCCTCCACCGTACTGGCGCAAAAGCTGTCCCAGGTGGAGGGCGTGGGCCAGGCCACGGTGAGCGGCGGGGCCTTGCCGGCCGTGCGTGTGGAGCTCGATCCGGTGCGCCTGGCGGCCAACGGCATTTCGCTGGAGCAGGTGCGCACGGCCATCACCACCACCAACGCCAACCGCCCTCTGGGGGCGGTCGAGCGCGAAGAACACTACTGGCAGGTGGGCACCAACGACCAGGCCCGCATGGCGGCCGACTACGCCCCCCTGGTGCTGCGCTGGAAGAACGGCCAGGCCGTGCGCCTGCAGGACGTGGCCGAAGTGGTCGATTCGGTGCAGGACGTGCGCAACTACGGCGTGGCCAACGGCAAGCCCGCCATCCTGCTGCAGGTGTACAAGCAGCCGGGCGCCAACATTCTGGAGGCCGTGGACCGCGTGCGTGCGCTGCTGCCGCAGCTCAAGGCTTCCATCCCGTCGGCCATCGACGTCGAGATCGTCTCCGACCGCACGCCCACGCTGCGCGCCTCGGTGCGCGAGGTGGAACGCGCGCTTGCTATCGCCGTGGGGCTGGTGGTTCTGGTGGTGTTCCTGTTTCTGCGCAATGGCCGGGCTGCGCTGATCCCCAGCGTGGCCGTGCCGGTGTCGCTGGCAGGCACCTTCGGCGTGATGTACCTGGCGGGGTACACGCTGGACAACCTCTCGCTCATGGCCCTGACGGTGGCCACCGGCTTTGTGGTGGACGACGCCATCGTCGTGCTCGAAAACACCATGCGCCACATGGAGCGCGGCAAGTCGGCGCTGCAGGCCGCGCTCGACGGTGCGCGCGAGATCGGCTTCACCGTGGTCTCGATGAGCCTGTCGCTCATTGCCGTGTTCGTGCCCATCCTGTTCATGGGCGGCATCGTGGGGCGGTTCTTCCGCGAGTTTGCCATCGTCATGTCCTCGGCCATCCTGGTGTCCATGGCGGTCTCGCTCACCACCACCCCCATGATGTGCGCGGCGCTGCTGCGGCCTGTGCTGCCCGCATCTGCCGGTGCTGCAGATGGGCGCTGGCGGGCGCGCATGGCGCGCCGGGCAGGCCGCTGGCGTGCCTGGGGCCTGCGCGCCTACCGGCGCAGCCTGGGCTGGAGCCTGCGCCACCAGCCACTGGTGCTGCTGGTGCTGGCAGGGGTGGTGGGGCTCAACGCGACCCTGTACGCAGCCATCGACAAGGGCTTCATGCCCGAGCAGGACACGGGCCGCATCTCTGGCTACATCCGCGCCGACCAGGCCACTTCGTTCCAGGCCATGGAGCAAAGGCTCAAGCGATTCCTGGCCATCGTGCAGGCGGACCCGGCGGTGGAACACGTGACCGGCTTTACCGGCGGGTGGCAGCGCAATGCGGCGCAGATGTACATGACCCTCAAGCGCGGGCCGGGGCAGGAGTCGTCCGACCAGGTGATTGCGCGGCTGCGTGAAAAGCTGCGCAACGAGCCCGGTGCGCGCCTGTTCATGGTGCCCCAGCGCGACGTGCGCATCGGCGGGCGGCAGAGCAGTGCCTCTTACGACTACACCCTGCAGGCCGACGACATCGGCGACCTGCGCACCTGGGAGCCGCGCATCCGCCAGGTCATGAGCCAGTTGCCCGAACTGGAGGACGTCAACAGCGATGTGCAGGACTATGGCCTGCAGACCTCGCTGGTGATCGACCGCGACGCCGCCGCGCGCCTGGGCCTGGCCATGGCGCAGATCGACGCCACGCTGAACGACGCCTTCGGCCAGCGCCAGGTCGGTGTGATCTACAACCCGCTCAACCAGTACCGCGTGGTCATGGAAGCCGCGCCCGCCTTTCTGCAGAACCCCGAGACGCTGCGCGGGTTCTTCTTCGTCAATGCGCAAGGGCAGCAGGTGCCGCTGCTGGCGTTTGCGCGCCTCGAATCGACCACCACGCCGCTGTCGGTCGCGCACGAGCGCGGCACCCCGGCCAGCAGCATCAGCTTCAGCCTGGCGCCGGGGGTGTCGCTGTCGCAGGCCACCACGGCAGTCAACGCCGCCGTGGCCACGCTGGGCGTGCCGGTGTCGGTGCGCGGCAGCTTCAGCGGCACGGCGGGCGCCTTCCGCGATGCGCTGGCCGGGCAGCCGCTGCTCATCCTGGCGGCCATCGTCACCATCTACATCGTGCTGGGCATGCTGTACGAAAACCTGCTGCACCCGCTGACCATCCTTTCCACGCTGCCCTCGGCGGGCGTGGGCGCGCTGCTGGCGCTCATGCTGTTCAAGACGGAGTTCTCGCTCATCGCGCTCATCGGCGTGATCCTGTTGATCGGCATCGTCAAGAAGAACGCCATCCTCATGATCGACTTTGCCCTGGCGCGCCAGCGCGAGGGGCGTGCCAGCGCCGCCCAGGCCATCTACCGTGCCTGCCATTTGCGCTTGCGCCCCATCCTCATGACCACCGTGGCTGCGCTGTTTGGCGCCTTGCCCCTGGCGCTGGGACGCGGTGACGGGGCCGAAATGCGCCAACCCCTGGGCATTGCCATCGTGGGCGGCCTGCTGGTGAGCCAATGGCTCACCCTCTACACCACCCCCGTGGTGTATGTGGTGCTCGACCGCCTGCACACCGGGCTGCAGCACCTCCAGGCCCGCTGGCGCACCGCACGCTCCGTGGCGCTGCAAGGAAACCAATGATGCCCCCCCTGCCTGCCCGATTCCATCCGGCCGCCCTGTGCCGCAACGTCTGGCTGCTGCCCCTGGTTCTGCTGGGCGCCTGTGCCAGTCCGCCGCCGCCCGCTGCACCCGCGCTGGGCCTGCCCGCTGCCTACAAGGAAGCCGCGCCCGGCAGCGCCGTGTGGCACACCGCCACGCCCCAGATCCAGGTGCCGGGCGCCTGGTGGACCTTGTTCGCCGACCCGGTGCTTGACGCCTTGCAGGAACGCGCCGCACAGGACAACCAGAACATCGCGCAGGCGCTGGCCCGGCTGCATGCCGCCCGCGCCACGCTGGATGCCGCTGGCGCAGCGCGCCTGCCCAGCCTGGGCGCCAGTGCCAGCAGCACACGCACGGGCGCAGGCAGCAGCGGGTCTGGCGGCGCGGCCGCCACTTCAAGCCATGCGCTGGCGCTCAATGCGAGCTGGGAACTCGACCTGTGGGGGCGCCTGTCGGCCACCGAAGACGCGGCGCGTGCCAACGCCCAGGCCACAGCGGCAGACCTGGCGGCATTGCGCCTGTCGGTCCAGGCCGGTGTGGCGCAAACCTATTTCGCGCTGCGTGCAGCACAAGCCCAGGACCGCTTGTATGCCGAGAGCCTGCAAGCCTATGCGCGCAGTTGGGAACTCACGCGCAACCGCCACCGTGCGGGGGTGGTGTCGGCTGCCGACGTGGCGCAGGCCGAGGCGCAGTACAAAAGCACCCAGGTGCAGCGCCAGGAGGCGCAGACCAGCCGCGCCCAACTGGAGCACGCACTGGCCGCACTCACAGGGCAGGCCCCCGCGGCCTTGCGCCTGGACGCCGGCGCCGAGCTGCCTGGGCCGCCCGCACTGCCAGCCCAGGTGCCTGCACAACTGCTGGAGCGCCGCCCCGACATTGCCGCAGCGCAGTTGCGCGTGCAGGCCGCCAATGCACAAATCGGCGCAGCGCGCGCGGCTTTTTTCCCGGCGCTCACATTGTCGGCATCGGCGGGCTATCGCAGCGCGCAGTGGGCCGACCTGCTCAGTGCGCCGCACCGCGTCTGGTCCCTGGGCCCGGCGCTGGCGGCGTCGCTGCTCGATGGCGGTGCCCGCAGTGCCGCTGTCGAATCGGCCCGCGCCGCCCAGGCCCAGGCCGAGGCCGCCTACCGCCAGACCGTGCTCACCGCCTTGCAGGAAGTCGAAGACGGACTGGCCGCCGCCGCCGCGCTGGAGCGCGAGGACCAATGGCAGACCGAGGCGGTGGCTGCTGCGCAGCGTGCGCTGGATGTGACCCTGCACCAATACCAGGCCGGCACGGTGGGCTACCTCAATGTGCTGAGTGCGCAAAGCGCCGTGCTGTCGGCGCGGCGCACGGTGATCGATCTGCGCAACCGGCGCCTGGTGGCAGTGGCCACCTTGCTCAAGAACCTGGCCGGGGGTTGGGAGTAACCTGGCCTGCAGCGGGCGTCACAATCACAGTGAATGGGGGCCTTTGCGCTCCGCCGAACCACAGGAAGACCATATGCAGCCTACGAGCCCCCCACCCGATTCAGCCACGCCCGATGCTGCAGCGCGCCAGCGCATCCCCCTATCGATCTGGGTGCTGGGTTTTGTGAGCATGCTCATGGACATTTCCTCCGAAATGATCCACAGCCTGCTGCCGCTGTTCATGGTGGGCACGCTGGGGGCCAGTGCCCTGGTGGTGGGCCTGATCGAAGGGCTGGCCGAATCCACGGCCCTGATCGTCAAGGTGTTTTCCGGCGTGCTCAGCGACTACCTGGGCAAGCGCAAGGCCCTGGCCGCGTTTGGCTATGCCCTGGGGGCACTGACCAAGCCCTTGTTCGCCCTGGCGCCCACCACAGGCGTGGTGCTGGCGGCGCGCCTGCTCGACCGTGTGGGCAAAGGCGTGCGGGGCGCCCCGCGCGATGCGCTGGTGGCCGACATCGTACCGCCCCAGCTGCGCGGTGCGGCATTCGGGCTGCGCCAGTCGCTCGATACGGTGGGGGCCTTTGTCGGCCCATTGCTGGGGGTGGCGCTCATGCTCTTGTGGGCCAATGACTACCGCGCGGTGTTCTGGGTGGCCGTCGTGCCGGGGCTGCTGGCCGTGGCCCTGCTGTTGCTGGGGGTGCGCGAGCCCGATGTCCAGCGCGCCGAGAAGCGCAGCAACCCCATCCGGCGCGACAACCTGCGGCGGCTGGGGGCTGATTACTGGTGGGTCGTGGGTGTGGGCGCGGTGTTCACGCTGGGCCGTTTCAGCGAGGCGTTTCTGGTGCTGCGCGCGCAGCAGGGCGGCATTGCCGTGGCGCTGGTGCCTTTGGTCATGGTGGCCATGAACCTGGTGTATGCCGGGTCTGCCTACCCGTTTGGAAAACTCTCGGACCGCATGCGCCACACCACGCTGCTGGCGTGGGGGCTGGCGGTGTTGATTGCCGCCGACCTGGTGCTGGCCATGGATGCGCATTGGGCCACGGTTCTGGCCGGTGTGGCGCTGTGGGGCATCCACATGGGCATGACGCAGGGGCTCCTGGCCACCATGGTGGCCGACACGGCCCCGGCCGATCTGCGGGGCACTGCCTACGGGTTTTTCAATCTGGTCAGCGGCGTGGCCATGCTGGTGGCCAGCGCCCTGGCCGGTTGGCTGTGGGATCGGTGGGGCGCTTCGTTCACGTTTTATGCCGGTGCGGCGTTTTGTGCGCTGGCCTTGGTGGGGCTGGCCCGGCGCAGGTGACTACATGCCCTTGAACAGGTGGGCATAAAGCCGGCTGACGGGCAGGCGCTCCGGCCGGCCCGTCAGCAGCACATGCTGCTTGCCCGATTCGTCCCGCAGCACGCTGGCAATGCGGGTGGCGCGCACCAGCGTGCTGCGGTGGATCTGCCAGAACTCCTGGGCGTCCAACTGCACTATCAGTTCCTTGAGCGGCGTGCGTATCAGGTATTCACGCTCGGCGGTGAGCACGCGCACGTACTTGTCGGCCGCTTCGAAATACACCACATCGGCTACCGGCACCATGTGGATCTGGGTGCCGCTGCTGGCCTGTATCACCTGGAGCCGGGGTGCAGCGCCAGGGGCCGCCGCGCTTGCGCCTGGCGCGGCGGCTTCGGCGCCCAGGCCCGGCATGGCCAGCAGTGCACGCAATTGGTCCATGGCGGTGTGCAGTGCCGCGGCGCTGGGCATGGGGGTGGGCAGCGCCGCGCGGCGCTGGGCCAGCTGGGCTTGCACCTTGTGCACCGTGCGCGCCAGGCGTGCGGCCTGCACGGGCTTGAGCAGGTAGTCCACGGCCTGTGCCTCGAAAGCCTGCACGGCGTACTGGTCATAGGCGGTGACGAAGACCAGCGCCGGAAAGGGTGTGTCCTGGGGCCAGGCATCGGCCAGTTCGGCGGCTGCGTCGATGCCGGTCAGCCCTGGCATGCGGATATCGAAAAAAAGCACGTCGGGCCGCAGATCCAGGGCCTGGCGCACGGCCGAGAGCCCGTCGCCCACGGTGGCAGCCACCTGCAGCGCGGGCCAGGCCTTGCGCAGCTCATGTGCCAGGGCGGCAGCGAGCAGGGGTTCGTCTTCGGCGATCAGGGCGCGGGCGGCAGCGGTCATGCGGCAGGGGCTTGTAAAGGAAAAACGATGCTGGCGCAGGTCCCGTGCGGTTGTATTGCTCTCATTTCGAGAGTGCCTGCCGGGCCGTGCAAGGTTGCCAGCCGCTCCCGCACCTGGGCCAGGCCAAAGTGGCGCCCCGGCGCGGCGGGGCTGGCCGTTGGTGGCTGCAGGCCCGCGCCGGTATCGCTCACCTGCAGCAGCAGCCAGGGTGTTCCATCGCGCAGCTCGGTAGCGGCTGCCACGGTGATGTGGCCGCCTTCCACCTGGGGCTCTAGCCCGTGGCGGATGGCGTTTTCCACCAGGGGCTGCAGCAGCAAGGGGGGCACCGCCACGTCGTGCAGCGCAGGCGGCAGATCCAGCGTGTAGGCCAGGCGCGGGCCCATGCGCACGGCCATCAGCTCCAGGTAGTCCTGCAGCCGCTCGAACTCCAGCGACAGCGGGTGCAGCGTGCTGCGCGAAGCTGCCAAGGTGGCGCGCAGGTAGCCGATCATGCGATCCAGCATGTGCTGCGCACGTTCGGGGTCGGTGGCGATCAGCACGCGCAGGTTGGCCAGCGTGTTGAACAGCATGTGCGGCTCCAGCTGGGTTTCCAGCAGCTTCAGGCGCGCTTCGCTGGCATGCATGCGCGCTTCGCCCATCTTGCGCTCCAGGTACGCGGATTTGTTGACGGTGTAGAAGTAGAAGGTGCCTGCCAGGCCCGCCAGCACCGTGATGAGGATGGAGGTGCGCTGGTCTGTGCCGGTTGCGGCGCTTCCCGGCGGGTAGAAATGGAAATAGTGGGCGCACAGGGTGTCGGCCAGCGTGGTGCCTGCCACATACCCCGCGGTGATGCCGGTGGCCACCAGCGCCACGCCCGCAAAGCCATGGGGCCAGCCGGTTTCAGCCGCCGAGGGGATGAGCTCGCGCCCGAGATCGATGACGGCCCAGGTGATCAGGCCAATCAACACCGAATACACCACCGGCGGGCCATAGGGCTTTTCGGGCATGAAGGCGTACTGGAGGGTGGCCACCGCCAGCGTGAAGGCCAGCACCTGCAGCAGATGCCGCAGCTTGCCGATCCAGTCCAGGGGGCGCACCAGCGTCATGGGCGCTCCTGGCGCCGCTGCAAGGCTTCGCGCTCGCGCTGGACCATGCGCTCGCGCAGCCCGCTGCCGCTGCCCAGCAGGAACACGGAAACGCCATGCAGCACCAGCCCCAGCCCCCAGCCCAGCAGCGGGTACACCGACCAGGGCCGCGTGCCAAAGGCATAGCGCGACAGCGCAAACAACAAGGCATTGACGAGCACATACACCAGCGCATGCAGGTACCAGCCCAGCTTGGCGTTTGCGCGCTTGCGGGCAAGCGCGTCCAGTTCTTCGGGTGACAGGGGCTGAGGCATGGTGGGGGTATTGCAGAGTGCTGCCAGCGATTCTAGGAGTGTCAAGGCAGCAAGTGGCGCTGCAAGAACGCAACGATGGCTTGGTCCAGTGCAGGCAGGGTGCCTCGGTCAAAACCTGCTGGATCGGACAGCAGGCGGCGCTCGGTGTCGCCCAGCAGCTCCAAGGGGGGTGCGGGTGACAGCATCACATTGTGGCCGGCCTGGGGCTGGTGGGCGATGTGCTCGCAGGGTGCGCAGGCAGCCGCCACAGCTTGGCCATGCCAGCGGGGCGTGAGCCAGACGTCCTGTCCGGCCGTGACCAGGCCCAGCGGAACGCGTGGCTGGCGCAGCGACTCCAGGTCGAAGTCTGCCGCAGCGGGAACACCTGCCACGGCCACTGCGATGCGCGGATCGTGGGCGAGCACGGGCTCGGTGTCGCCAAAGCGCTGGCGCAGCACACCAATGGCAACAGCCTTCTTCAAGCCGTCGAGCCAGCCGCCCGTCAGGCGGGTGAAGGTGCCCACACAGGCATTGAAGTCCTCTGCCAGATGGGCTTCGCAATGCGCAAGAAAGCGCGCTGGCGACCAGGCACCGCCCGCCAGGCTCAGGGCCGTATGGCCGCCTGCTGACTGGCCTGCAACACCCACTTTGTCGAGCAGCAGCAAGGGTGCAAATTGCGGTGACGCAGCCACCGCATCGATGGCGCGCGAAACCTCTGCTGGGCGCCGTTTCCAGCTTTCGGGGCCGGGCTCTGAAGTGTCGCGGTAGTTGTCACCACGGTGTTCCGGCATGGCCACCACGAACCCTGCGGCGACCAAGGCACTTGCCAGGTCGGTGTGTACCCAGGGGCCGCCACCCGACCCGTGCGAGAGCACCACCAGACGGCCATTGCCACGCTGCGGTGGGGCTTCGGGGGCCAGCAGAAGGGAGAAGGGGCCGCGCTGCACCGCCTGGTTGGCTGCCGCCGTGGGATAGAACACGGTGACAGGGCCGTCGCCCTGGCTGCCGGGCAGCGTGGTCAGGCCTGTGCCTGCGCTGGCAGCGCAGGCGGCCAGGGCCATCGAGGCTGCAAGCAGGGCCTTGCAGGCGTGCTTTGCCAGAGTGGGGAATGGGCGGGTGCGCATGGCTGCCTCAGTGTGCCGAGGGGGTTGACCCTGGATGCTGCAGGCGGGTGCGCTCGGCCTGCACAAGGCGCTCGTACCAGCCTGCGGTGCGGGACAGCACCACCAGCCCGTGCAGGCCCAGGCCCAGGCCCCATCCCAGCGTGGGAAACAGGGCTCCGTGCCTGCCCGCTGCAGAGGCCAGAACCCAGAGCAGCAGGTTGACCGACAGGAAAACTACTGCGTGCAGAAACCAGCCCAGCTTGGCCTTGGCGCGCTTGCGGGCCAGGCGTTCCAGTGGGTCGGTGCAGGGGGACAGCGAAGAAGGCGTGTGGTGGGACATGGCAGTGCTCCGAGGTGTGTGTGAGACGTGGGTCAGGGAATCGATGGTTCAGGACATGGTGGGTACCGGCCCAGGGATGGCGGTCGGCGAGCCCAGGGCGAGCATGTGCAGGCGTATGGCTCGCGCTGCGAACACGCCGGTAAAGCACCCATAGGCCAGGCACACGGGGAGTGCGAAATCCAGTGTGGATGCCGCTTGCGGGCGCATGGCCAATTCGATGCCGACGGTGTACTTGGTCAGGAAGACAGCCAGGATCAACAGCAGGGGCATCCAACTGCCGGGCAGGTGGAAATGCCCGGTGGCGGCATCCAGGCGGGCGTTTTGCGGTGCGTGTGGATCAATGGCCAGCAGCAGCCAGGCGGTGAGCGCTGCAGATGCAGCCCAACTGCCGACAGCCCAGGCGCCCATTCCTGCCGCGCCGAAGGCTGAAACCACGCCGTAGGCCGAGAACGCGGCCATGGCCACCGGCATGGCCAGCACCCGCTGGCGGGATACGGTGCGGTTCCGCAACTGGGAGGCGCCCAGTGCAGCCAGGCCAGCCAGCAGGCCCCAGACCCAGGTGGGCGTAGCGCGCACGACGGCGCCCAAGGCTTGCGGTTGATGGGTAAGAAGATCGATCAGCATCATGGTGGGGCTCCGGTGAAATGCGTTGCGTTGGCACGTACTGTGCAGTGCGCCCTGGCCGCAAGCGAGGGCGCTGCGACGAAACGCCGGAACATGCCGTGAAATGCCGCTGGTGGAGTGCGAACGGCAGCCTGTGCAGGGATAATTGGCGCCGTTGCAGGCCTTGGCGCTGGCTCAAAAGAAAAAGGAAAAACGCGTGGACTTTGCTTTGCTGCTCAAGGCCGCCATCATGGGCGTGGTCGAGGGCTTGACCGAATTTCTTCCCATTTCTTCCACGGGGCACCTGATCCTGACGGGTGCGCTGCTGGACTTTGACGACGACCGGGCCAAGGTCTTTGACATCGCCATCCAGAGCGGCGCCATCCTGGCCGTGGTGATGTTGTACTGGGGCCGCCTGTGGGGCGCGCTGCGCGATCTGCCCAGCAGTGCCCAGGCGCGGCGGTTCGTGGCCAACGTCACCATCGGGTTTTTGCCGGCAGGTGTCATCGGGTTCACCCTGTACAAAGCCATCAAGGCCCATTTGTTCAATGCCCCCGTGGTGGCGGCGGCGTTCATCGTGGGGGGGCTCATCATCCTGTGGGTGGAAAAACGCGACCACGGCCCGGTACGCATCGAAACGGTGGATCAGATGGGCCCCAAGGATGCGCTGCTGGTAGGCCTGGTGCAGTGCCTGGGCATGATTCCGGGCACCAGCCGCAGCGGGGCCACCATCATCGGCGGGCTGCTGCTGGGCCTGTCGCGCAAAGCGGCGGCGGAGTTCTCGTTCTTTCTGGCCATCCCCACCCTGGTGGGGGCCACGGTGTACAGCCTGTACAAGGAGCGTGCGCTGCTGTCCCTGGCCGACCTGCCGCTTTTTGCCGTGGGCTTTGTGGTGTCGCTGGTCAGCGCGTGGCTGTGCATCCGCTGGCTCTTGCGCTACGTCGCCACGCACAGCTTTGTACCGTTTGCCTGGTACCGCATTGCGTTCGGCATCGTGGTGCTGGTGACCGCAGGCACTGGATGGATTTCCTGGAGCGCCTGATGGCTCGGTCAATAATGCCAGCCATGCACTACTTCACCCGATGCCTTCCCGTGGCGCTGTGCCTGGGCGCCGCCTGGCCCGCGCTGGCCCAACTGCGCATGCCCAGCCCTGACGAGGCACGCGGCGGCTATACCTGGGCCGTAGGGGCTTCGGTCAACAACGGCGCCAAGTATCCCGGCAGCGTGGAGCGCGGCACGGGCATCCGGCCCGTCATCGGGCTGGAGATCGGCCGCTACACGCTCAGCTCTGGCGGCGGTGGTTCGCTGCTGGACTTCGACCTGGACGCCCGCGACTCCGGCGTGACTGCCAAGCTGTTGCAGTGGGAGAACTTCCGCCTCAGCGGTGGCCTGCGCCTGGATGGCGGCCGCAAGGGCGAGGACGACCCGGTCTTGCAGGGCCTGCCCGATGTGAAACGCACGCTGCGCGGGCGCCTGAGCGCCATTTACGACTTCAGCCAGCAAGCCTCGCTGCGCTCCACACTGAGCCAGGACCTGCTGGGCCACAAGGGCGGCGCCACCTTGCAGACCTCGGCACGCTACGAAATCCAGATCAGCCCGCGCACCGAAATCAGCTTTGCGGCGGGCTTCACCCTGGCCGATGCCACCTACATGAACAGCTACATGGGCGTGCCCGCCAGCGCTTCGGGCCTGACCACGCCGCTGCCTGCCTATGTGCCGGGCGGCGGCCTTTTTGGCCAGGATGTGGGCGTGGAGCTCAAGCACGCCGTGGGTGGCCGCTGGGTGGTGTTTGGCGGCCTGCGCTATACCCAACTGCGCGGCGATGCCCGGCGCAGCCCGCTGGCCGTCAAGCCCGACAACTACAGCGTTTCGGTGGGTCTGGCCTACCGCTGCTGCCGTTGAGAGGCTGTGAAATTTCCCCCATGCGCGCCTTTCGGGCATGGCCGAAAAATTCACAGCCTCTGAGGGGTGATCATCCCGGCTGGGTGATGGACGCCAGGTTGCGCAGCGCCGCCTCAATGGCGGCGGCGGTGACCAGGGGTTTTTCCATGGGGAAGAGGTGGGTGCCGTCGAGCATCATGGTGCGGCCCTGGGTCACACGCTCGGTCAGGCCCATGCCGGCCTGGCGCATTTCCACCGAGGCGCGGGCGCCGATGAAGGCGGCCGGGCAGCGCAGCGGGTGCTTGCGCAGCAGGCTGCCCAGGTGGTGCGGCATGGTGTTGTAGATGGCGCTTTCCACGGCCCGGTCGAAGGCAAGCACGCGGCGGTCGTCCTCGTCGTACAGGCCATGGGTCACGTAGTCGAGCAGCACCTGCGGGTCCCAGCGGGCAAAGGCCTTTTTCTTGCGGAAATGCTCGTAGGCCTCTTCGGTGCTGTGCCAGCTGTTGCGGCGCATGCGGCTGATGCGTGCGGGCGAAATGGCGCCGATCACCTGGGTGCGCTTGGCCGCGTTCACGGTGGTGGCGCGCCAGCCGCCCAGCAGCGGGGAGTCCAGCATCAGCACGCCGCGCGCCAGCTCGGGGTGGCGTGCGGCGGCCATCACGCTGAGGATGCCGCCCAGCGAATGGCCCACCAGGTACACCGGGCCGCCCGATGCGCGCACCTGCCCGGCGGCAAACTCGGCCAGTTGCTCGACCAGGTGTGGCCAGTTGTCGGTGACGGGAAAGCGCGGGTCGTGGCCGAAGCGGTCCACCGCGCTGACCTCGAAACCACGCGCACGCAGGTGGCCAAACAACACGCTGTAGGTGCCTGAGGGGAAGCTGTTGCCGTGGGAAAAAACGATGCGGTTCATGCTCAGACGAGCTTGTCCTGGGGGGTGGAAATCTTCTTGAGCGGCTTGCACTGCGCGTGCGGCACCACAATCGGCACCTCGGTGGCGCCGCCGCTCCAGTTGGGGCTTTCGATGCTGTCGAACACCTGGCGCAGCTTTTCGCCCCAGCGCTCGCGCAGCATGGTGAAGTAGGGGTTGTCGGTGCCTATGCACACGACCTTGTCCGAGGTGAAACGGTCCACCTCGTACAGCACCAGATCCAGCGGCAGGCCCACCGACAGGTTGGACTTGAGCGTGCTGTCCATGGACACCAGTGCGCACTTGGCGGCCTCGTCCAGCGGGGTGTCGGGCGTGATTACGCGGTCCAGCACGGGCTTGCCGTACTTGGATTCGCCCACCTGGAAGTAGGGCGTTTCGGACGTGGCCTCGATGAAGTTGCCCGCCGAATACACCTGGAACAAGCGCATGCCCTCGCCCCGGATCTGGCCGCCAAAGATCAGCGACACATTGAAATCCAGCCCCGAGCGCTTGAGCGCCGCGCCATCGCGCTCGTGCACATGGCGCACCGCTGCGCCCAGCACGCGCGCTGCGTCGAACATGCTCTTGGCGTTCCAGATGGTGATGGGCTCGCCGTCGTGCTCGTCCTTGATCTGCGTGGTCTGCAGAATCTCGCGCACCGACTGCGAAATGCTCAGGTTGCCCGCTGACAGCAGCACCATGAAGCGGTCATCCGGCTTCTCATACACCATCATCTTGCGGAACGAGCTGATCTGGTCCAGCCCCGCATTGGTGCGTGAATCGGACAGGAACACCAGCCCGGCGTGGAGTTTGATGGCGACGCAATACGTCATGGCAAAACTATTGGCAGAGGGAAAACCCGCAAGTGTAGTGCGGCCCCACGCACCGCAGTGCCGCAGCGCGCGGGTGCGTCAGCAGGCTGCCCCTGGGCCTGAACGCAGATCCGCCCCAGGGTGCATATCGCCCATCAGGCTGCCAGTGCGGCGGGCGTAACCTGCGGCGGCGGCTGGAACAGCGTGATGCGGTTGCGCCCCGCAGCCTTGGCCTCGTACATGGCCAGGTCAGCCTGGTGCTGGATGTCCTGCATGGTCTGCTCGGCCATGCCCCCAAGGGCTACGCCAATGCTGGCACTGATGGACAGACGCAAGCCGTTGGCCTCGGGCTGCGCGGCTTCGATGGCGCGGCGCAGCGCCTCGGCCAGCACCAAGGCGCCCTGGGCGTCGGTGTCGGGCAGCAGTACCGAAAACTCCTCGCCCCCAATGCGCCCAGCCAGGTCCGACTGGCGGATGCCCTGCGCGACCAGGCGCCCCACGCATTGCAGCACCGCATCGCCCACTGCATGGCCGTGGCGGTCGTTGATGGCCTTGAAATGGTCCAGGTCAATGAACAGCACCGCAAACGGCGAGCGCTTGCGCCGCGTGGCCAGCAGAAACTGGTCGCAGCGCTCGTAGTAGGCGCGGGCGTTGAGCAGTCCGGTCAGCACGTCGGTGGACGCCATGGCGCGCAAGCGCTCCTTGGAGTCCTGCAGCCGGTGGTAGACCGACATGGAGCGTGCGCGGTACACATGGAACAGAAAGCCCAGCAAGCCCATGCCCATCACCGCATCGACCAGCTCGGTGCCCGAATAGGGTGCCACAAAAAACGGATTGCCCGCCAGCAAGAGCAGCATGGAACTGAGCGTGACCATGGCCCCCGCCTTCTGCCCCAGCAGGATATAGACGCAGGGCACGTTGATGAACAGCCAGATGATGCGCAGCGCATCGTTGGGCACCAGCACCAGGGCAGACACGCAGACCGCAAAGCACACTGCCTCCAGCACCCAGGCCGCCGTCTGCAGCCGCTCCTTGTGGCCACGCAGCCAGAGCCACAAGGCCAGCGAAACAGCCATGTTGAGCGCGGGCGCCACAAAGCGCGCGGGCGAAGGATCAACCTCCACCCACAGCAGCGCCCCCAGAAAAAAAGCCACGGCGGCGATCACGGCCAGGATCAGCACGATCAGAAAGCGGTACTGGAATTCGAGGTGCTCCTCGCGCTCCTGGAACTGGGCGGCACCAAAAATGAACTGCTTGAAAGGCGACATGGCGAAACACCCCGCGCCGTGCGGCGTGGGCCAGATGGGTCAGCGCATGTTAACGCCAGCCGTCCATCAGAGGAAAATGCTATTAAAACAGTAGCTGCTGGCCTGGCTGTCGCTGATTTCTCCGGTGGTGGGGCGTTCAGGGGCCAGGCAAGGGGATGAAACGCTTCATCCGGTAACGGCCAGCTATCGCTACCACCGCGTCCTGGGTGATGGCGTGGCAGCTTATGAAATAAATACGGATGCGTTCGTCAACGCGCGAGCAAGCCCTTGAGCTGGTACAGCGCGTCCAGCGCCTCGCGCGGGCTGAGCTGGTCGGGCTGGATGGCGGCCAGGGCCGCTTCGACGGGGCTGGCGGCGCTCACTTCGGGTTCGGGCGGAGGGGCGAACAGGTCCACCTGCAGCTCGCCTTCTCCGGCGCGTTCTTCCAGTGCGGACAGGGCATGGCGGGCGTGGTGCAGCACGGGGGCGGGCATGCCGGCTAATTTTGCAACCTGGATGCCGTAGCTGCGGCTGGCTGGGCCGCTCTGGATTTCGTGCAGGAAGACGATGTCCGACCCGGACTCGGCCGCGCTCACGTGCATGTTGACGGCGTGGCGCGCTTTGGCGGGCAGTTCGGTCAGCTCGAAGTAGTGCGTGGCGAACAGCGTGAAGGCCTTGGTCTTGTCGTGCAGGTGTGTGGCGATGCCGCTGGCCAGCGCCAGGCCGTCGAAGGTGCTGGTGCCCCGGCCGATCTCGTCCATCAGCACCAGGCTGTGCGGCGTGGCGGCGTGCAGGATCTGCGCGGCCTCCACCATCTCCAGCATGAAGGTGGACTGTGCGTTGGCCAGGTCGTCGGCTGCGCCGATGCGGGTGTGGATGGCGTCGATGAGCCCGAGGCGGCAATGGGTGGCGGGCACATGGCTGCCCATACTGGCCAGCAGCACGATGAGCGCCACCTGGCGCATGTAGGTCGATTTGCCGCCCATGTTGGGGCCGGTGATGAGCTGCATGCGCGTGTTGGCGTTCAGGCGCGTGTGGTTGGGGATGAAGGCGCCGCTCGACGTTTCTGCCAGGCGCGCTTCCACCACGGGGTGGCGGCCGGCCTCGATCTCGATGCAGGGCTCGGGCACGAACTGCGGCGCGCACCAGCCCAGCGTGAGCGAGCGCTCGGCCAGGCAGCACAGCACGTCGAGCGTTGCCAGGGCCTGGGCCAGGCGGGTGAGCTGCGGCACATGGGGCTGGAGCTGGTCGAGCACCTGTTCGTACAGCCATTTCTCGCGCTGCAGCGCACGCTCCTGCGCCGACAGGGCCTTGTCCTCGAAAGCCTTGAGCTCGGGTGTGATGAAGCGCTCGGCGTTCTTCAGCGTCTGGCGGCGGCGGTAGTCGTCGGGCACCTTGTCGAGGTGGCTGCCGGTGACCTCGATGTAGAAGCCGTGCACCTTGTTGAATTGCACGCGCAGGTTGGGAATGCCGGTGCGCGCCTTCTCGCGCGTTTCCAGGTCGAGCAGGAAGTCGTCGCAATGGGTCTGGATGGCGCGCAGCTCGTCCAGCTCCGCATCGAAGCCGCTGGCGATCACGCCGCCGTCGCGCACCAGGGCGGCGGGTTCTTCGGCAATGCTTCTGGCCAGCAGATGGGTGCATTCGGCGGGGGGCTGCAGGGCGCTGAAAATTTGAGCCAAATAGGGCTCAGGCGCCCGTCCATTATGCGCGAGCAGCTCTGCTTTTTGTAGCGTTTTGCACAGCGCCACCAGTTCGCGCGGGCGCACTTGGCGCAGGGCCACGCGGGCGGTGATGCGCTCCACGTCGCTCACGCCCTTGAGCTGTTCACGCAGCGCCTGCCAGGGCGCCTGGGTGGCGCTGGCGTCGCCGCGCAGGGCGGTGGTGGCGGCCAGGCGCTGGCGGGCCTCGTGGCGGTCGCGCCGGGGTTCCAGCAGCCAGGTTCGCAGCAGGCGGCTGCCCATGCCGGTCATGCAGGTGTCGAGCAGCGACAGCAGCGTGGGGCTGTCCTCGCCGCGCAGGGTCTTGACGAGTTCGAGGTTGCGGCGCGTGCTGGCGGGCAGGGCTATGAGTTCGTCGTCGCGCTGCACGCGCACGCTGTGGATGTGCGAGAGCTGGCGCCCCTGGGTGTGTTCGGCGTATTGCAACAGCGCGGCGGCGGCGGCGTGGGCCAGGGGCAGGTCTTGTGCGTCCCAGGCCTGCAGCGTGGCGGCGCCCAGGTGCTCCAGCAGCTTGCGTTCGCCCAGCGGCGGGTCGAACTGCCAGTCGGGGCGCGGCGCCATGGGGCAGGTGACACTGCCTGCCTGGCGCAGCGCCTGCAATTGCTGTTCAAAGCGCTGCGTGCAGCCTGCGCTGTAGATCAGTTCGCTGGGCGCCACGCGCGCCAGCCAGCCGCCCAGCGCGTCCAGTGCGCATTCGGCCAGGAACACGCGCCCCTGCGTCACGCTGAGCCAGGCCAGGCCGCAGCGTGCGCGCGTGCCCTGGTGCACCGCCAGCAGCAGCGCCTCGGCCTTGTCGGAGAGCAGCTCGCTGTCGGTCAGCGTGCCGGGCGTGACCACGCGCACCACCTTGCGCTCCACCGGGCCCTTGGCCGTGGCCACGTCGCCCACCTGCTCTGCAATGGCCACCGATTCGCCCAGTTTGATGAGGCGGGCGAGGTAGGTCTCCAGCGCATGGAAGGGTACGCCGGCCATCACCACGGGCTGCCCGGCCGACTGGCCGCGCTGCGTGAGCGTGATGTCCAGCAGGCGCGCGGCCTTCTCGGCGTCGTGCCAGAACAGCTCATAGAAGTCGCCCATGCGGTAGAACAGCAGCGTGTCCGGGTACCCGGCCTTGAGGGCGAGGTACTGCTGCATCATGGGCGTGTGGTGCTCAATGCCTACAGGCAGTGGTGGCGTGGTGTGGTCTGTCATGGCGGCGTTCAGTCCTGCGCTTCCTGCTGGGCAATGGTTTCCAACTGCTCGCGCTGGCGCACGATGATGTTGCGCTGGGCTGTGCGGATCGCGCCCTCGCGTTCCATGGATTTGAGTTCCACATTCACGCGCTGGCGCGAGCAGCCCAGCAGTTGGGCAAGTTCGTCCTGCACCAGCACGATGCCCAGCGGGATTTCATCGCCCTGCTGCACATGGCGCGGGCCGAAGCGGCGCATCAGATGCAGCAGGTGCTTGGCCAGCCGTGCGCGCAGGGGCAGGGTGGCCATGTCTTCCATCATCCAGTACAGAAAGCGCATGCGCCGTGCCTGCAGGGTAAGCAGGGCTTCGCCGAATTCGGCGTGGTCGCGCAGCAATTGGCGAAACACCGCTTCGGCTACGCCCAGCACGGTGGTCTGCCCGTGGGCATGGGCGTCGTAGGTGTTGGGGCCGCGGTGCAGCACCTCGGCCTCACCCACCCAGATGCCGGGTTCCACATAGGCCAGGGTCACCAGCTTGCCGGCCAGGGAGGTGCGCCGAAAGCGGATGGCCCCGCTGGCGCAGGCAAACCAGTGCTGCGCGGGCGCGCCTTGCTCCACGATGAGCTCGCCATGCGCGTAGCGCATGACGGTGCCCAGGCGAAAGATGTCGTGCCGCAGCGAGGGGCTCAGCGCTGAAAACCAGCGCCCCCGGTCGATGGCGTTGCGTTCTTCGGGCGTCAGAAAGGGTTGCTGCGGGTTGCGATCGGTGCCGTGCTGCATGGGCGCTGACAGAGTGTCGGAAGCGTGGTGGCGGCCTGCGGGCAAGGCCCCTGGCGGCGGTGTGGGTTACCGTTGCGCTGCATTCTAATGGCGGGGTATTTTGGCGGCGGTGCTGTCTTGGCTGTATGCGGGCGCTGGCATGCGGGTTTACCCCAAATATGTATCAGGGCCCACGCAAAATGGTTACGTTTTGTCATACTAGGACTACCGCTGCACCCGAGGGCGTTTTTCTCCAACCAGAGGCTACCGCGTGACCGCTACCCCGTCCGTGCTCCAGACCCTTGCTCCGGCTGCGGATCACACCGCGCTGCTGGCGGTGCAGTCCAGCCTGCAGTCCATGCTTGATGCCGTGCCTGTGGCGCTGCTGGGGTTCCACCAGCATGGGTCGGAGCTGCGCCTGATTTCTGCCAATGCTGCAGCGCGCCGCCTGGAGGGCTTGCGCTCGGTGCGCAACCCTGGGGCCTCGGCAGCCAAGGTGTTGGTGCTGCTGTCTGGCACGCACCTGCAGGAGCAATTGGCCGCTGTAGTGCGCACGGGCGAGCCGCTGGAATGTCGCCATGTGCTGCGCGAACAGGGGCGCCTGGTGCTGGCCTGGAAGATCCATGCGCACAGCACAGGCATTGGCAGCATTCTGGTCACCGTGCAGGATCTGACCGAACAGGAAACCCTGCGCGCGCGCCAGGAGCAGGCGGAATCCCTGCTCGATGATGTGCGGCGCGAGCAGCATGAGCAAACCGAGGTGTACAGCGCCATGGAGGGGCTGGCGCGCACCGGCCACTGGCGCCGCATCTGGGACGAGGGGGAGACCGTGCTGCTGTGGTCCAGCGGCCTGTGCGACATCGCAGGGTTCGAGCGCCAGGAGTGGATCAGCACCGAGCGTGCGCTCAGCGGCATCCTGCCCGAGGACATGGCCACGTTCATGGATGCCAGCAAGGCCGGTGACGGGCGCGATTTCGAATACCGCTGGCGCCGCCCCGATGGCGAGGTGCGCTGGATGCGATCGCGCGTGAACAGCCCCTCGCGCTTCGATGGCGTGCTCATGGAAATGGGTGTGGTGCAGGATGTGACAGAGGAGCACCGCGCCGCCGATCAACTGCGCGAGCAGCTCGACTTCATCCAGCGCATTGCCAGCAACATTCCGGGCTTCATCTACCAATGCCGCATCCAGCCCGACGGCAAGCCCAGCCTGCCCTATGTGAGTGAGGCGGTGCATGGCATGATGGGCGTGTCCGACCACATCGTGCGCCAGGACATCCAGACCCTGGAGCGCAACGTGCTGCCCGAAGACCTGCCCATGCTGCGCCGGGCCATCCACCGTGCAGTGCGCACTCTGCAGCCCTGGCATTGCGAATACCGCGTGCAAGGGGCCGATGGCACGATGCGCTGGCACATGACCAGCGCCGCGCTGCAGTCCGAGCCCGATGGTGCGGTGCTGATGCACGGCTACACGCTTGATGTGACCGACCGCAAACGCGCAGCCCAGGAGATCGAACGCCTGGCGTTCTACGACGCCCTGACCTCCCTGCCCAACCGGCGCCTGCTGCTGGACCGCCTGCAACGCCTGGTACTCAGCGGCCAGCGCACACGCCAGCACGGGGCG
>JACPUE010000020.1 GCA_016192425.1 Burkholderiales bacterium | reverse complement strand
GACGCTGGAAGGCGACAACGTGGGGGCTGCACGCACCGTGTCGTTCACGCTGACGTCGACCACAGGCACCGACCGGCTGTCGGCTGCGGTGTCCGCCATCAACGAACAGTCGGCAAAGACGGGCATCAATGCCGCATTGAGCTCTGATGGAACACAGGTCATTCTGACCAACTCTACCGGCAACAACATTGTGGTGGGCGACACCACCAATGCCAACGCTGCAGCAGTGACCGTGACGGGCTACGACGCTGCAGGCGCCAGCAACGGTTCTGCCCGCACACTGGCGGCCGACGCAAACGCGGAATTCGTCAACACTGGCGGCTACATCACCCTGGATTCGGAGAAGTCTTTCGCTGTGACCTCGGCCAGCAACCAGTTGGACAGCGGTGGTTCGGCACTGCAAAATGTGGCCAACCTGGACGTCACCACGTTCAGCAATGCGACGAACGCCCTGAAGACGGTGGATTCGGCTCTGGCCTTTATCAACGGTGAGCGTGCCAAGCTCGGTGCCTTGCAATCGCGTTTCGAGACGTCGATCTCCAACCTGCAGGTGACGTCGGAAAACCTGTCCTCGTCGCGCAGCCGCATTCTGGATGCCGACTTCGCAGCAGAAACAGCCAACCTCTCGCGTGCGCAGATCCTGCAGCAGGCTGGTACGGCGATGGTGGCACAGGCCAACCAGTTGCCCCAGGGGGTGCTGGCCCTGCTGCGTTAAGCAAGGCAGGGACAAAGCCCGGCGTGCTGCGAGGCGCCGGGCTCCAGCCAGGGGAGGCGGCGCCGGTGTCACTACCGTCGCCGCCGTTTGGGTTTCTGCCCTCCCCTGGGCTTACCACTGTGCGGTGGCTGGATAAGCCCGTGATACCGGGCTGTTGACGGGGTTTCACACCGGCCCTTGCAGTCGCACAATGCAAGGTTGAAAGAACAGGAGGTCGGTATGGCAACGATTTCATCTCCGGGCATTGGCAGTGGGCTGGATGTCAAGTCCATCGTGTCTCAGTTGGTGGCACTGGAAAAGAAGCCTCTGGATACGCTCAAGCTCCAGGCCGCAACGGTTCAGACCAAGATTTCCGCCTTTGGCCAGATCAAGTCCCTGGTGTCCACGTTTGCAGATGCCGCAAGCAAGCTGACTAGCGTGACAGGCTGGAATTCGGTGACCGCGACATCGTCCAACACTTCCGCCGTCACGGCTTCGGCTGTCGGGGGGACTTTGCCAACGTCGTTCAGTGTGGAAGTGCAGAGCCTGGCCAAGGCGCAGGCAACGGCCTCTGCGGCATTGTTGCCCGTAGGAGGGACGCTGGGTTCAGGCACCTTGCGGCTGGAATTGGGAAAATGGACCGTGGTGCCTGCGTCCTTTACCCCTGGAACTGGAACGCCAGTAGATATCGCCATTGCGGCAACAGATACCTTGTCGGATGTGGCGAGCAAGATCAACGGCGCTGGCGCCGGTGTGACGGCGTCCATTCTGAAGGACGCTTCCGGGGAGCGTTTGTTGCTGCGTGGCAAGAATACGGGTGAAGACGCGGGTTTCCGCCTCAGCGTCACCGATGATGATGGGGTGAATGACGATGCCGCGGGCTTGTCGCGCCTGGTGGCGGGAAGCAGTGTGTCGCAGTATGCTGCCAACGCGAAAGCGACCGTCAATGGCATTGCGGTGTCGTCCGCGACCAATACGTTCGCCAACACTGTATCGGGCGTGACTTTCAATGCCCTTGCGGTGACCACGTCAGCCGTCGATATCACGGTGGCCAAGGACAATTCATCGATTAAGAAGAATATTGAGGACTTCGTGGCGGCCTACAACGCCATCAACGATGTGCTCAACGAGGCGACCGCGTACGATGCCGCCACAAAGAAGGGCGGGTTGCTCCAGGGGGACTCCACGGCCATCACGTTGCAAAACAACCTGCGCAATGTCTTGCAATCGGTTTCCACCGCTTCGTCCACCTATCAGCGGTTGTCCGATATTGGCGTGGCCCAGCAGCGTGGCGGTAGCCTGACCATCGACTCGACCAAACTTGCAGCGGCCCTGGACAACGCAGATGAAGTCAAGAACATGTTTCGCAGCACCGAATCCGGCGCTGCTGAGGGTATTGCCGTCAAGATCAAGGCAATGACGACAACCTTGCTGGCAACCAATGGTTTTTTCAAAACCAAGGACGATAGCCTTAAGCTCAGCCTGACGCGCAATTCCAAGGAGCAGGCGCGTGTCAACGAAAAGGCGGCCAACGTCGAGGCGCAGCTCAACCGGCGGTACAGTGCCTTGGATTCGAAACTGGCCACACTCAATGCGCTCAATTCCTATGTCAGTCAACAGGTGACGACCTGGAATAAGTCCAAATCCTGAGGTGTTGTTCCTGGCTTCAGTTTTTTGGGGACTTGCCGATAAACTTGGTAACAAACACAAGGATGCAGAGCATGTTCGCCACCCACAGCCCTCGCGCCGCTTCGGCTTACCAGCGCATCAATGTTGAAACCAGCATGCATACCATGGATCAGCACCAGCTGGTCAGCTTGCTGTACCAGGGGGCGCTTGGCGCCATTGCATCGGCCAGGGGCGCCATGGCGCGGGGCGATGTGCTGGGCAAGTGCAATGCCATCTCCAAGGCCATCCGCATCATTGAAGAAGGCCTGAACACGGGGCTTGACCATATCGATGGTGGTGAGCTGGCGCAAAACCTGGGCGCGCTGTATGACTACTGCGTGCGTCGGCTGACGCTGGCCAATGCGCGCAATGACGATGCCATCCTGCAAGAAGTCCAGCGGCTTATCGAACCGGTTGCACAGGCGTGGCTGGAGATGAAAGGGGCTTCCAGTGCATCAACCGCTGCTGAGCCCGTGGATTCGGTTCGTTCTGTACTCCAGGAAGCCTGACCATGTCCCAAATGCTGATCGATTACTACAAAGCCATCGAAGACAGCAGCCGCAAGATGCTGGAGGCCGCACAGGCCAGCGACTGGGATGGTGTGGTGCGCTATGAAGGCGCTTGCGCAGTACTGATCGAGGAACTGCGCTACAAGTCGCAAGAATTCGATCTGCTGCCTGAGTACCGCAAGGAGAAGACCCGCATCATGCAGCGCATTCTGCGCAACGACGCTCAGATCCGCTGCCTGGCAGAGCCCTGGCTCGCGCAGTTCGAACACATGTTCGATGGTCAGCCGCAGATGATGCATTGAGGGCATCGCGGCTTGGCGGCTGTTCTTTCGAAAATATGGCCTAAATTGGCTTCAAGGCCAATAAATACAAGCGCTAGAAGCTATAAAAATAATAGCAAATGAGGTTTGCTGGAGCGTGGGCCTTCCCACGCAATCTCACACCTGCATGTTCATGATGTCGGTGTAGGCCTGCACCATGCGGTTGCGCACGTGCAGTGTGGCCTGAAAGCCGATTTGCGCTTTCTGGATGGCCACCATGGTTTCTTCCAGGCTCACGGCGGGGTTTTCCAGCTGCACTTCCTGCTGCAGGCGCGTGGCCTGGTTCTGGGCCGAACTGACGGATTGCAGTGCCCCCTTGAGCGCATCGGAAAAACCGGCGGACTGGGTTTCCTGGGGGCTGGCGGGCGCACGGCGCGCAAGGCCGGCTCCCGCAAGCGGGGTGGTGGAGCTGGGGATGCGGAGGTCCATGGCAGTGTGTCCGGGAGGCAATGGGGGATGAGGGCTATCGTAGGGGCGGCGGGCCGGTCCATCGGGGTGAAATGATGGACAAATGGGCGGCTTATCCAGCCGCCGCCAGGGGGGTGGCGGCCGAATAATCAATGCCACGCCAGGATTGTTCCCGGGCCTGTCATACTGGAAACCACAATGTCCGCAGTCGCCCAAGTGCCCATAACCCCTCCCGCCGCTGCCCCAGCGTGGATGCAGCGGTTTTCTGCACTCGACCGCACCCAGCGCATGCGCCTGGGGCTGGGCGTGGCCCTGCTGGTGGCCGCCGCCATTGCTGCGGTGGTGATGGGGCGCCAGCAGGACTACCGCGTGCTGTTTGCCAACCTGTCGGACAAGGATGGCGGCGCCATCATTGCCCAGCTCTCGCAAATGAACGTGCCCTACCGCCATACCGAAGGTGGCGGCGCCATCATGGTGCCGTCGGATCGCGTGCACGATGTGCGCCTGCGCCTGGCGTCGCAAGGACTGCCCAAGGGCACGGTGGCGGGCTTTGAGCTGATGGAGGGCAACCGCTTCGGGGTGACGCAGTTCCAGGAGCGCTTGAACTTTCAGCGTGGGCTCGAAGGGGAACTGACACGCACGATCCAGTCCCTGTCTTCCGTGCAGAGCGCGCGCGTGCATCTGGCGCTGCCGCAGCAAAATGGCTTCTTCCGCGAGCAGCAAAAGCCTTCGGCCTCTGTGGTGGTGAGCCTGTACCCTGGCCGGCTGCTGGATCGCGCACAGCTGGCTGGCATCGTGCACCTGGTGGCGTCCAGCGTGCCAGAGATGCCGCCCACGGCCGTGAGCGTGCTGGACGACACCGGCAAGCTCCTGTCCCAGTCGCCCGAACCAGGCAGCGGCAACGCCGTGGATGCGCAGCAGCTGCAGTACGTGCAGCAGATCGAGCAGCAGTACACGCGCCGCATCATGGACATTCTCGAGCCTGTCGTGGGGCGCAACAACATCAAGGCGCAGGTGACGGCAGAACTCGACTTCAGCCAGACCGATTCGACCCAGGAACAGTACCGCCCCAACCAGACGCCCGATGCCGCGACTGTTCGCAGCCAGCAGGTGTTGGAGAGCAAGGAGCAGGCCACTTCCAGTGCATCTTCTCCCGTGGGCGCTGGTGCGGTAGCCAACCAGCCGCCGACGCCCTCGGCGGCGCCCATCAACGGTGCCAACCCTGCGCCGCAGGCGGCAGGGCAGCAAGGCACGGATTCGGGGCGGTCCAAGCGCGAGTCCACCACCAACTATGAAGTGGACAAGACCGTGCGCGTCACGCGCGGCAGCAACTGGGCCATCAAGCGTGTGAACGCAGCGGTCGTGCTCAACTACCAGAGCGTGACGGACGCCAAGGGCAAGGTGGATCAAAAGCCGCTCTCGGCCGAGCAGTTGGAGCAGATGGCTGCCCTGGTGCGCGAAACTGTGGGTTACAACAAGGATCGGGGCGATTCGGTGAACCTGATGAACGCTCCCTTCCAGCCGGCCACAGTGGCGGCCGACAACACACCGCTGTGGAAGCAGCCAGAAACGGTGGAACTGGCCCGCAACCTGGCCTGGCCCGTGGGCATGTCGCTGTTTGCTGCACTGGTGCTGCTGGGGCTGGTGCGCCCTGCGCTCAAGGCGCTGGGCCAGCCCAAGGCCATTCCGATGGCGGGTGCCCAGCTCGATGCCGTGGAGGCCGAAACGCCCGAGCGGCCTGCGCTGCCCGCACCCCCCAAGCCGAACCAGCAGGCGGTGGCAACACCGGAGCAGCTGCGCCTGGAAGAGGCGCGCGCCCTGGCGCGCTCCAACCCCGTGGCCGTGGCCAACATCGTGAAGAACTGGGTCAGTGGCGAAGCCGCCTGATCCGCGAATGCCTGTGCAGGATGAACCATGGACGAAGAAGGACTGAACAACGCCGCCATCTTCCTCATGTCCCTGGGCGAAGAGGAAGCGGCCGAGGTGTTCAAGCACCTCTCCCCCAAAGAGGTGCAAAAGCTCGGGGAGACGATTGCGCACATGCGCAGCGTCTCGCGCGAGAAGGTGGACGAAGTCGTCAACAAATTCTCGGACGCCGCCGCTGCACAAAGCCTGCTGGTGTCGGACACCGGCAACTACGTGCGCTCGGTGCTCAAGCGCGCCCTGGGTGAAGACAAAGCCGGGCTGCTGATCGACCGCATCCTGCAAGGCGGGGATGTCTCGGGCATTGAAAGCCTCAAGTGGATGGATCCGCTCTCGGTGGCTGAACTGCTGCGCAACGAGCACCCGCAGATCGTGGCGGCCATTCTGGTGCACCTGGACCACGAGCAATCTGCGGCCGTCATCAAACAGTTCACCGAGCGCCAGCGCAGCGAGGTCATGCTGCGCGTGGCCACGCTGGAGGGCATACAGCCCATGGCGCTCAAAGACCTGAACGAAGTGCTGTTCAAGGTGCTGGCCGGGGGCGACAAGATCCGCAAGACCTCGCTCGGCGGCGTCAAGACGGCGGCAGAAATCATCAACCTGCTGGGCTCGAACATCGACACGGCGGTGCTTGAATCCATCCGCGCGCACGACCCCGACCTGGCGCAGAAGATCATGGACAAGATGTTCGTGTTCGACGACGTGGCCAAGCTGGACAACAGCGCCATCCAGACGGTGCTCAAGGAAATCGCATCCGAAACGCTCATCGTTGCACTCAAGGGCGCAGCGCCGGAGCTGCGCGAGAAGTTCCTCTCCAACATGTCTTCGCGCGCTGCAGAGGCGCTGCGCGAAGATCTGGAATCGCGCGGCCCCATGCGCCTGTCCGAGGTCGAGGCACAGCAAAAAGAAATCCTCAAGACCGTGCGGCGCTTGTCTGACGAGGGCCAGATTGTGATCGGAGGCGGTGGTGACGACGCCTTCGTCTAAAAGCAGCCGGGTGTACGCACGCTTCATCCCGAGCGAGGAGGTGGGCGATGTGACGCAATGGAAGTTCGGCGCCGTCGATGGCTCCGAACCCGTTGCTGAACAAGCGCCAGAGCCCCCGCCACCTGACCCTGAACTCATCGAAGCGCAACGCCAGCAGGCCCTGGAGCAGGCACGCACCGAGGCCTTTGCCCAGGGGCAGGCACAAGGCCACGCCCAGGCCAGCCTGGAGTGGCAGCAACGCCTGGACGACTACATCGCCCGGCAGGGCGCAGAGGCGGCCCAGCGCGTGGATGCCGTCGTGCAGGGCCTGCAACTGCGGCTGGACCAGTTGCAGCAAGGCGCCGCGCAGGACGTGCTGGAGCTCGCCTGCGACATTGCACGCCAGGTGCTGCGCCGCGAGCTGCAAACGGACGCACAGGCATTGCTGCCGGTGGTGCGCGAGGCCTTGTCCATGCTGTCGGTGGACAGCGGCACAGCCACCGTGCGCCTGAACCCGCAGGACCATGCCTTGCTGGAGCCGGCCTTGCAGCAGCAGCCCAGCGCGCAGCGCGTGCAGTGGGTGGCCGATGCGTCAGTGGTGCCAGGCGGCTGCCTGGTGGAGCAGTCCGGCATGGTGATCGACGGCAGCCTGGACAAGCGCTGGCAGCGCGCCATTGCTCCGCTAGGCCTGGCGCTGCCGTGGGAGCACAGCGGTGACGAACGCAGCGATTGAACCCCTCGCTCCATCGCCCTGGCAGGAATACCTGCGCAGCGCCCGTGCCCGCGTGGCCGATGGCCCCGATCTGGAGGTACGCGGCACGCTGACGCGCCTGACCGGCCTGGTGCTGGAGGCTGTGGGCATCCGCGTGCCGGTAGGCTCGCAGTGCCTGGTGCAGATGCCTGGCAAAACGCCGGTGCTGGCTGAAGTGGTGGGGTTCTCGGGTGAGCGTGCGTTTCTGATGCCTGCGGGCGACATCCACGGCCTTTCCAGCGGCGCTGCCGTGGTGCCTGCGGCGCCCTATGTGCCGGTGCCGCGCCTGGGCGAGCCAGCGCGGCCCATCAACCGCATGGGGGCCTTGCGCGTGCCATTGGGCGAAGGCCTGCTGGGCCGGGTGGTCGATGCGCAGGGCAACCCCCTGGACCACGCAGGCCCCCTGCAGGATGTGGCGGCCGAGCCCATGGGCCGCAGCCAGATCAATGCCATGGACCGCGACCCCGTGCGTGAACCGCTGGACACCGGCGTGCGCGCCATCAACGCCCTGCTCACGGTGGGCCGTGGGCAGCGCCTGGGCCTGTTTGCGGGCTCGGGCGTGGGCAAAAGCGTGCTGCTGGGCATGATGGCGCGCTACACCCGGGCCGACATCATTGTGGTGGGCCTCATCGGTGAGCGTGGCCGAGAGGTCAAGGAATTTGTGGAAGACATCCTGGGCGCGCAGGACCGCAGCCGTGCCGTGGTGGTGGCCGCACCTGCCGACGCACCCCCGCTGCTGCGCATGCAGGGCGCGGCCTATGCCACGGCCGTGGCCGAGTACTTTCGCGACCAGGGCAAGCATGTGCTTTTGCTCATGGATTCGCTCACCCGCTACGCCATGGCGCAGCGTGAAATCGCCCTGGCCATCGGCGAGCCCCCGGCCACCAAGGGCTATCCACCGTCGTGCTTTGCCAAGCTGCCCCAATTGGTGGAGCGCAGCGGCAATGGGCTGCACGGGGTGGGCTCCATCACGGCCTTCTACACCGTGTTGTCCGAAGGGGACGACCAGCAAGACCCCATTGCCGATGCTGCCCGCGCCATCCTGGATGGGCACATCGTGTTGTCGCGCGCCCTGGCCGAGAGCGGGCACTTCCCCGCCATCGACATTGAGCAATCGGCCTCGCGCGTGATGCACAACGTCGTCACGCGCGAGCATTTCGAGTTGGCGCGGCAGTTCCGGGCTCTTTATTCACGCTACCAAAAAAGCCGCGACCTGGTGCAGGTGGGGGCTTACCTCAGCGGATCGGACCCTCTGCTGGACGAGGCCATCCGCCTGCAGCCAGCCCAGCAAGCCTTTTTGCAGCAAGGCATGTTCGAGGCCGCCCCTTTTGACGACAGCGTTGACGCCATGGGCGCCGTGCTGCAACAGTGAGGCGAGGCTGACGCATGAACCAACCCAACGCACTTGCCGTTGCCGTGGAGATGGCCACGCGCCAGCGCGACGAGGCCCGCCGCGTGCTCCAGCACGCCATGGGCGCACAGCGCGCTGCGCAGGATCAATTGCAAGTGCTGCAGGGCTATGCGCAGGAAACCGAAACCCGCTGGGGAATGCGGCCCCAGGCCACGGTAGCCCCTGAGGTGATGTTCCACCACTACCACTTCATGGGGCGGCTGCAGCATGCAGCGGGCCTGCAGACGGGCGTGGTGGGCGACCACGCACAGCGCGTGGCCCAGGCGCAGCAGCAATTGCGCGATGCAGAGGTGCGCCTGGCCAGCCTGCGTAAATTGGCGGAAAAGCGCCAGATGGAGGCCCGCCAGGCCCAGGCCCGGCGCGAACAGAAGATGACCGACGAGCGTGCAGCTTTGCAGCACCGCCCGTCCCCCCATGGCCATTGAGGGCCCAGGAGAGAAACCATGGAAACCACACGCACCCAAGGCCAGCCGGCATCGACCGCCACCGCTGTGGCACGGCAGAAACCCGGAGCCGGGCAACAGGCCCCGGCGACTGGCGGATTCTTCGCACTGCTATCGGCGCTGGGCTCTGCCGAGGACGGTTTGGGCGGTGCGGCCTCAGATCAGGGTGGCAAGGGCCTGTTCATCGGGAAGGGCAATGCTGTTTCTCAAGACGGCACGCCATCCCCGGCTGATGTGGCGCAGGGGCTGTTGCAAGCGGGGCTGCTTGCTCCACAAGGACAAACGCCGCTGATGGCTGCAGCATCAGCAAATGTGGCGCAGGGGGGCAAGGTGGTTCCAGGTGCACTGTCTTCCGCAGCGGGGCTGTCGGGTACGGAGCTTGCTGGTTTCCCGTCTGGCCTTGGGACGGCGGGCGCTGTCATGGGTTTGGTCGCACAGACTGCGCAGATGGACGCCGGATTCACCGATACCCAAGGCTTGGCTGAGGACGGCACGCAGCCGATGGCCCCCAAGGCTGGTGCTGGTTTGCGCAAAGGTGCTGCGGGCATTTTGAGTGGAAGCGGTGCCACTTCTGCCGCGCAGGACTTGGGCCAAGGGAGCAAGTCGGGTGCGTTCGGGATCGCCGCATCGGGCGCCAGGGGGGCTCTGGATGCAACTTCCGTGGCTGGGATGGGTATGGCCTCCCAGGGGCAGGGCGCATGGCAGGGGGGCGCTACGCCACTGCGCGAGGCAACAGCCCCGCAAACCGCAGTGTTGGACGCGTCCGTGGCTACTGGCGCCGTGGAAGCATTGGCGCAGCAGGCCCACCATCAAAATCAGCAGCAGGATTCAGGATCCCGCCAGGGCGACATGGGTGCATCCTGGGTAGGCGTGCAGGCCTCCGAGGGGACGCAGCAGCAAGGGCCGGGGGGGGAGTTCGGTGTGGTCATGTCTGCTGCCGAAGATGCGGTGGCGGAGCAGGTGACCTATTGGGTGACGCAAAGCCTGCAGGAAGCGCAAGTGACCGTCGAGCACGAGAGTGGATCGGTGGACGTCAGCGTGGTGTTGCAGGGTAACGAGGCGCATGTTTCGTTGCGGACGGAGCAGGCGCATGCATGCGATGTACTCAATGCAGACCAGGAACAGCTGCGTGAGCTGCTGCGCCAGCAAGGCCTGGAACTGGCGGGCCTGACCGTCGGGCTTTCTGCCGGGCAGCAAGGCGAGGGGCGGCACGAGCGTTCTTCCGATCCGTCAGGGCCAACGGGCAGGCCGGAGGGGGCCACCGCATCGGTTACCGGGATGGAGCCAGCGGGCCGTGTGGGTGTCCGTGTGCTGACAGACCGGGCGGTGGATCTTTTCGTCTGAGTTTCCGGTCGGCATTTGCGGCGCGCCAGGCCCGCATTGCGCCGCAGAATGCCGTGGTTTTGCCGTTTTATTCTGGCTATCATGCATTGGCATGTGCCCAATAATGGGCCATGCCTGTGGCACTGGCTTGGGCCTGATTGCCGCCAGTGCTTGTACCTGTAGCTGGGAACCACACCGTGTCATCCAACGCACCTGCTGAAACTGCCAAGAAGCCCGCCAAGAGCAAGAAGATGCTGATCATCATCGGCGCGGTGGTTTTGTTGTTGGTAGTTGTGGGCGGCGGGGCTGCCTTTTGGCTGATGAAGAGCAAGTCCCACAGCGCTGATGGCGAGGAGGCTCCCGCCAAGGCGGAAGAACATGCGGCGCCTTCGGTGTTTCTGCCCATGGACATGCTGGTGGTCAACCTTGCCGACAACGGAGGCGAGCGGTTTGCGCAGCTGGGCATCACGCTGGAATTGGCTGACGCCAAGACTGAAACGCTGGTCAAGCAGCACATGCCCACCATTCGCAATGGGGTGTTGCTGATAGCGTCACAGCGCACGGCAGAGGAATTGCTGACGCGCGATGGCAAGGAGAAGCTGGCCAAGGACATCTTGCGTGAAGTCTCGCGCCCGCTGGGGTTTGAGGTACCCAAAGCCAAACCGAAGGATTCGGAAGCGGAGGACGATGGTGAGGACCACCCACGCCCCAAGAAATCGGCCAACCCGGTGCGCCGGGTGCTGTTTTCCAGCTTCATCATCCAGTGACCTGCAAGGGAGCGCGCCATGAGCGAATCATTCTTATCGCAGGAAGAGGTCGATGCCCTCTTGGAGGGGGTTACCGGTGAGAGCCAGAAGACCGAGGAGGAGGTGCACGAAAACGGGGAGGTGCGCAACTACGACATCTCCAGCCAGGAGCGCATTGTCCGTGGCCGCATGCCGACGATGGAAATCGTCAACGAGCGGTTTGCACGCAACTTTCGCATCGGCCTGTTCAACTTCATTCGCCGCAGCCCTGAAATCTCGGTGGGTACTGTGGCTGTACAGCGCTACAGCGCCTTCTTGCGCGAGCTTGCGGTTCCCACCAACTTCAACATCGTGGCCATACGGCCCTTGCGCGGCAGCGGGCTCATCGTGTGCGAGCCCTCGCTGGTGTTTGGTGTCATCGACACCTTGTTTGGCGGCGTGGGCAAGTTCCAGACCCGTATCGAGGGGCGGGATTTCTCGCCGACCGAGCAGCGCGTCATCAACCGCCTGGTCGATGTGATCTGCACCGAATACAAGAAAGCCTGGCACGGCATCTATCCCTTGGAGCTGGATTACCAGCGCTCCGAGATGCAGCCCCAGTTTGCCAATATCGCCACGCCCAGCGAGATCGTTGTGTCCACGGCCTTTCAGCTGGAGATTGGCGACCTCTCTGGCGCCATCCATGTGTGCATGCCCTACGCCACGCTGGAGCCCATCCGCGACGTGCTGTATTCCTCGACCCAGGGCGATTCCATCGAGGTAGACCGGCGCTGGGTGCGTGTGCTGTCGCGCGAAATCCAGGCTGCCGAAGTCACCCTGGTTGCCGAGCTTGCCAAAACCGACACCACTGTGGAGCAGTTGCTTGCCATGAAGCCTGGCGACTTCATCGAACTTGATCGCCAGCCGCGCATCCGTGCGTCCATTGGTGGCGTTCCCGTGTTTGACTGCCAGTACGGCACGCACAACAACAAGTATGCAATCCGCATCGAAGAGTGCCTGCGCACTGGCGATGTGGGCTGGATGGGAGAGAAGAATGTCCTCTGAAGAAAACCCCGACAACAAGCCCGGCGAATCTGCCGACGACCCATTTGCCGATTGGGCCGAGGCGCTGGAGGAGCAAAAGCGCACGGAAGATCCGGGCACCGCCGAACAGGGCGGGCCGCTCACGGGTGGCGCAGCCATGCCTTTTTCCGGGGCCAGCAACGATGCGCCCACCCAGGACATCAACATGGTGCTGGACATTCCGGTCCAGCTTTCGGTGGAGCTGGGGCGTACCAAGGTGCCCATCAAGTACATTCTTCAACTGGCCCAGGGTTCGGTGGTGGAGCTCGATGCCCTCGCGGGCGAACCCATGGACGTGCTGGTCAATGGCTACCTCATTGCCCAGGGTGAAGTGGTGGTGGTGAACGACAAGTTCGGTATCCGCCTGACCGACGTGGTGACTCCCTCCGAGCGTTTGCGCAGGCTCAGCCGTGGCTGATGGAGCTATGACCCAGGCGCTGGTTTCCGTTGCCCTGTTCATGGCCGCCATGGCCGCCTTGCCCTGGCTGGTGCGGCGCTTCCAACAGCGCCAGGCGGGCGGCGCTCCCGGGGGGGGCATGGTGTCCAAGGTGGTGTCTGCCGTGGCCGTGGGCCCGCACCAGCGCGTGGTGACCGTGGAGGTGGGCCCGGAAAACGCCCGCACCCTGCTGGTATTGGGCGTGACGGCGCAGAACATTCAGTGCCTGCACGTGCTGGCGGGCCCCGCTGCCCCAGCGGACGTGCCGGATTTTGCCCATGCCTTGCAGGAGCAGACACGCATTCCCGCACCACCGGAGCCGCACCATGCGCCGTGAAGGATGGCGCGCCGTCCGGTTCCTTGTCGGGCTGGCGCTGTGCGCCCTGCAGGCGTCGGCCTGGGCGCAGTCGGGGGGCAGCCTGCCGGTGCTGGTGGGCGCGGGCAGCAACGGCACAAGTTTCTCCGTGCCCATCCAGACGCTGCTGTTTTTCACGGCGTTGTCCTTTCTGCCCGCCATCTTGCTGATGATGACGGGGTTCACGCGCATCGTGATCGTGCTGTCGCTGCTGCGCCAGGCGCTGGGCACGCAGTCGGCGCCGCCCAACCAGGTGATCATCGGCCTGTCGCTGTTCCTGACTTTTTTCGTGATGGGGCCGACCCTGGACAAGGTGTACCAGGATGCCTACCTGCCCTACACCAAGGACACCATCAGTTTTGAGCAGGCCGTAGAGCGTGCCGAGGCGCCCATGCGCAGCTTCATGCTCAAGCAGACGCGCCAGTCGGATTTTGCGCTGTTTGCCCGGCTGGCCAAGCTGGATGCGTCGGTCACCGCTGAAACCGCGCCCATGCGGGTGCTGATTCCGGCGTTTGCGACCAGTGAGCTCAAGTCCGCGTTCCAGATCGGTTTCCTGATCTTCATCCCCTTTCTGGTCATCGACATGGTGGTTTCCAGCATCCTCATGTCGCTGGGCATGATGATGCTCTCGCCGGTGCTGGTGGCACTGCCGTTCAAGCTCATGCTGTTTGTGCTGGCCGATGGGTGGAATCTGCTCATTGGTTCGCTGGCGGCCAGCTTTGTGACCTAGGGAAATCTTGCCATGACCCCCCAGATGGTGCTTTCGATCGGCAGCGATGCGCTCACGCTGCTCCTGGTGATTTCCATGCCCGTGCTCGGCGTGGTGATGGCGGTGGGCCTGGTAGTGAGCATTTTCCAGGCTGTCACCCAGATCCACGAAGCCACGCTGGCCTTTGTGCCCAAGCTGGTGGCTGCCGTGGCGGTGTTTGCGATTGCCGGGCCGTGGATGGTGACCTCTCTGGTGGATTACATCCGGCGCACCATCGAGTCCATCCCCTCGATCATCGGCTGAGATCCGCGCGCGTTGTCTCTGGGCCATGATCACCTTTGCCGAATCACAACTGGTGGCGTGGCTCTCGCCCATCCTCTGGCCGTTTCTGCGCGTGCTGGCGGTGTTTTCGGTGGCACCGCTGTTTTCCATGCGCGCAGTGCCCATGCGCGCCAAGATCGGCTTGGCTTTCTTCGTAGCGCTGTGCGCCCAGGCCATGCTGGTGGACCAGCCCGTGGTGTCGCTCAACGGCCCGCAGGCCTTGGGCGCCGTTGCGCAGCAGGTGGCTGTAGGGCTGGCCATTGGCTTTGCGGTGCGACTGGTCTTTGCCGCCGTGGAGTTGGCAGGCGAAGTGGTGGGCCTGCAGATGGGCCTGAACTTTGCAGCCTTCTTCGACCCCACCAGCAATGCGCAGGTCAGCGCCGTCGCGCGGTTTTACGGCTACCTGGGCATGCTGCTGTTCGTGGTCATCAACGGCCACCTGATGGTGCTGATGGCGGTGGTCGAGAGCTTTCAGCGCTTTCCGACCGACGGCAACTTCCTGCAGTCGCTGCAGCAGATGCGCTTGCATGAGATGGGCGCGGTATTGTTTTCCAGCGCCCTGTGGATTGCGCTGCCCATGATTGCGCTGCTGCTTTTTGTGAACCTGACCATGGGCATCATCTCGCGCGTTGCGCCGCAGATGAACATTTATGCCGTGGGCTTTCCGGTCACGCTCAGCGTGGGCCTGCTGGGCATTGCGGCCACCCTGCCCATGCTGGAGCAGCCCGTGCTCACGCTGTTCCAGCAGGCCATGGATGCCTTGGGCCTGTCGCGCTGATTGCTATAAAAATCATAGCTGCTAGCGCTTATCCATCAAGCGCTAGTGGCATATTTCATTTGTATTTTTGCTATACTAGTGCGTTGCGGATGGCGTAGGCCGTGAGTTCTGCGTTGTTGGTGAGCTTGAGCTTTTCCAGCACGCGGGCGCGGTACACGCTCACGGTCTTGGGGCTGAGCATCAGTTCCTCGGCAATTTCGGACAGCTTGCGGCCAGAGGCGATCTTGAGCAGGGTCTGCAGCTCCCGTTCCGACAGCGTGGTGTGCAGCGCCGCGTCCTCGGGTTGCGCAATGCTCTCGGCCAGCATCTGGGCGACTTCGGGTGTCAGGTACTTGCGTCCGTGCGCCAAGGTGTGCACGGCTTCGATCAGCGCCACCGGGTCGGCGGCCTTGCTGGCATAGCCCTGGGCTCCGGCGCGCAGGCAGCGCACGGCGTACTGGTCTTCAGGGTTCATCGACACCACCAGCACCTTGATGGATGAGTGCGTCTCCTTGAGGCTGGCCAGCACTTCCAGCCCGCTGCGGCCGGGCATGTTCAGGTCGAGCAGCAGGATGTCGCAGGGGGCCGTGCGCAGCGCCTCGCGCAGTTCGGGGTAGCTGGCGGCTTCGGCGGTGACTTCGATATCGGGCGACTCGGCCAGGGTGTCGCGGATGCCGCGGCGCACCACGGCGTGGTCGTCACACAACACTACGCGGATCATGGGGCGTCTCCAGAGTCTGGCAGGGGGTGCAGGGGCACCGAGAGTATCACCGAGCTGCCCTGGCCGGGACGGCTGCTCACGTCCAGCCAGCCGCCCACGGTGCGGGCACGCTCGCGCAGCCCCTTCAGGCCAAAGGAGCGTGGCCGGGCGGGTGCGGCAGGGTCGAAGCCCCGTCCGTTGTCGGTCACCTCCAGCGTCAGCACGCCTTCGGTGTCGGTCAGCTCTACGCGCACGCTGCTGGCCTGGGCGTACTTGGAGATGTTGGTGAGCGCCTCCTGCGCGGTACGGTAGGCCACCAGTTGCACGGCGTCTTCCAGGTCCATGCGCGTGCGGCCCGGTTGCAGGCTCACCGCGATGCCAGTGCGCTGGCCAAAGTTGTCGGCCAGCCACTGCAGGGCTGCTACCAGCCCCTGGTCCAGCATGGGGGGGCGCAGGTTCATCATGATGCGCTGGCTGGCACCCAGTGCGTGCTGGAGCATGGCGGTGGCGGCCTGTGCGTGTTCCTGCACGGGCGCCTGCTCTGCATGGCGGCCTATCCAGGACAGGTCGAACAACACCGCCGTCAGCGCGCCACCAATGTCGTCGTGGATCTCGCGGGCGATGGCGGCGCGCTCTTGTTCGATGGAGGTCTGCAGGTGTTCGGTCAGTTCTGCCAGGCTGTGGCGCGAGGCCGCCAACTCCGCCGCAGCGCGGGCCTGGGCCTTGCGGGCGTTGTGTACTTCCAACGCCCGCTCAATCACATGCGGTAAACGTGCAAGATCGTCCTTGAGCACATAGTCCGCCATGCCCAGGCGTATGGCCTCCACTGCTGCGGCCTCGCCAATGGCGCCGGAAAGCAGGATGAAAGGGGGGGGATCGGCGTGCTCGGTCAGCAGCGCCCAGGCATCCAGCGCGGTGAAGCCGGGCAGGTGGTAGTCTGCCAGCACCACATCGCAGTCTTTGCGCTGCAGGGCGTTCTGAAAATCCTGCAGGGTGTCGACCGCCTCAAAGTCGGCGTTCCAACCTGCACGGCGCAGCGTCAGCCGGGTCAGGTGCTGATCGGCTGGCGAATCTTCCAGATGAAGAATGCGCAAAGTTGTATCTGTTGCACCACGGTACATGGTTGAGGCTATCATAGGATACAAATTGGTACAAACAACCGTGTTTGTCCTCTGGTTGGGATACAGCGTAAGCGATGGAATGTGCCAGGGGGCGATGCTCGTGCAGCAGGGCTTCGGGTTTTACTCGTAGGGCGGTGACAAAGATTCGTGTATCTTGTCACCATCAGAGGCAATGGAGTAGCAATGGAATCAGAGCCAACAAGTCCTGGGGGTCCGGAGGTTCGCCTGCCTGTGATGGTGGCTGCCGAGGTGCAGGATTCCTTGCTCGTGGTCATGCACGACCTGCACCGCCTCGAAGGCCTGATCAGCCATGCCACAGACAATTTGCTGGAGCGTTTTGGCGTGGCCAACCAGAATCTGACGGAGTCCAGTGTCGGGGATTCGCCCGAACTGCAAGCGGCCCGCGAGGCCCTGCGTGCTGCGGTAACGGAACTGCAGTTCCAGGACATGGCTTCGCAACTGATCTGGCACACCACCAAGGTGCTGCAGGCCTGCGCTTTCCGGCTGGCCGCAGAATCCATGGGGCAGGAAGATGGAGAAGAAGCCGCTTCCTTTGTGGAAATGGCGCCAGACCGGCCCAACCCTGTGACCCAGAGCGAGATGGATGCAGGCTCCATCGATTTGTTCTGAGACTGGTTTCTTCGCAAACGCCGATATATTCAACAACCAATAAGACCGTTGGAGCAATAAATGCATTCGATCCTTGCCGTAGATGACTCTCCGTCCATGCGGAAGATGGTTTCTTTCACCTTGACGGGTGCCGGCTACCAGGTGGTCGAGGCGGTCGATGGGCAGGATGCGCTGGAAAAGGCGCAGACCCACCACATCGACCTCGTGCTGGCAGACCAGAACATGCCGCGGCTCGACGGTATCGGCCTGACACGCAAGCTGCGGGAAGACCCGCGCTTCAAGACCATTCCTATCCTCATCCTGACCACCGAATCGAGCGATCAGATGAAGCAGGCTGGCAAGGCGGCAGGTGCCACCGGCTGGCTGGTCAAGCCCTTTGACCCCAATCGCTTGATTGAAGTGCTCAAGAAGGTGATCCGCTGATCGGCGCGGTCGCTGGCGGCACGCACACAGGAGTCCACCATGGCAGAAGTTCACCAAGAAGGTGCAGGCGCCGATTTCGACCTGTCCCAGTTCTACCAAATCTTCTTTGAGGAGGCGGCAGAAAACCTGGACCAGATGGAGCAGATGCTGCTGGATCTGGACCTGCAACAGGCCAATGACGAAGAGCTCAACGGCATCTTCCGCTGCGCCCACTCGATCAAGGGCGGGGCAGCGACCTTCGGGTTTGCAGACGTGGCCGAGCTGACGCACCAGATGGAGTCGCTGCTCGACCGCCTGCGCCGCCACGAACTGCAGCCTATTCCCCAGATGGTCGATGTGCTGCTGGAATCGGCCGATGCATCGCGCAGCCTGTTGGCGCGCCACCAGTCGGGCGCCCAGGACGAGTCGCCCTCGACGGCGGATTTGGTGCGGCGCATCAGCGAACTGGCGGCCGGGCAGGTGCCCGCAGAACCGGTCAAGCCCCAGGTGGCGGCACCGGCACCGGCGCCAGCAGCCCCCGCTGCGGCTGCGGCCAAGCCTGGTGCGCGCTCGCTGCAGATCCGCATTGGCCCTGTAGAACGCATGGAGCAGGCCGAGGCGATCAAGGAACTGTTCCGGGACATCCAGGGCCTGGGCACCATTGTCGATGTACCGGGGGACAACCCTGCGGTGCGCGTGTTTGCGGTCGAAACGTCGTCCACCGACAATGATCTGCTGGATCTGTTCGCCTTCCACGTAGCCAAAGAGCAGATCCAGATCCAGGATCTTTCGGCGCCCGCTACACCCGCCACCGCTACCGAAGACAACCCTGCCGATGGCGCCTTCGGCTTTTTTGCCGATGCGCCCGGTGCGCCCGGCAGCAAGCCAGCCAATGCCCTGGGAGCGATCGAGCCCAGCTCGGCCGTCACCCGCATCGCCGCAGCCAAGCCTGCCGCAGAAGCCAAGGCGGGTTCGCAGGCGCAGATGGAGTCCAACACCATCCGTGTCTCGGTGAGCAAGGTGGATCAATTGATCAACCTGGTGGGCGAACTGGTCATCACCCAGGCCATGCTGGCACAGAACAGCCGGGGGCTGGATCCCGCGGTGTACCAGCAGTTGCTCGCCGGTCTGGCAGATTTGGATCGCAACACGCGGGATCTGCAGGAATCGGTCATGTCGATCCGCATGATTCCCATGTCCATTGTGTTCAGCCGTTTCCCGCGCATGCTGCGTGACCTGGCCAACAAGCTGGGCAAGAAGGTGGAGCTGGTCACCCTCGGCGAGGCGACCGAGCTGGACAAGGGGCTGGTCGAGAAAATCACCGACCCCCTGACCCACCTGGTGCGCAACAGCGGCGACCATGGCATCGAAATGCCCGCAGAGCGCTTGGCCAAGGGCAAGTCAGAGCATGGCACCATCACCCTGTCGGCATCGCACCAGGGCGGCTCCATCGTCATCGAGGTGCGTGATGACGGCCGCGGCCTCTCGCGCGAGAAAATTCTGAACAAGGCCCGTGAGCAAGGCATGGACGTGTCGGACCAGATGAGCGACCAGGACGTCTGGCAGCTCATCTTTGCACCAGGCTTCTCCACGGCAGAGACCGTCACCGATGTGTCCGGCCGGGGTGTGGGCATGGATGTGGTCAAGCGCAACATTGCAGCGCTCAACGGCACGGTCGAGATCGACTCCTCGGAAGGCTATGGCACCAAGGTGTCCGTCCGCCTGCCCCTGACCCTGGCGATCATGGACGGCATGTCGGTCGGAGTGGGGGACGAGGTGTACATCCTGCCCTTGTCGTCGGTGGTCGAATCCTTCCAGGTCAACCCAGATGACGTCAACACCGTCGCACAAGGCTCGCAACTGGTGAAGGTGCGTGAAGAGTACATGCCCGTCATTGCGCTGGAAAAAGTGTTCGAGGTGCCGCGTTTCGACATGGACAAGTCGAGCAACATCATGGTCGTGGTGGAAGACGACGGCAACCGCGTCGCCCTTTTGGTGGACGAGTTGCTGGGCCAGCACCAGGTGGTGGTCAAGAACCTTGAATCCAACTACCGCAAGGTGCCCAATGTGTCGGGGGCCACGATCCTGGGCGATGGGCGGGTGGCCTTGATTCTGGATATCGGCGGTCTGGTGCGGCGTGCGCGCCACTGAAACAGGCGGGCATAGGCGCCACTGAAGCGAGGAGAAATTCCCATGAATGTGATGGAAAAAAACACCGAAACAGCCGCCACGGGCGCGCGCGAATACCTGACCTTCCGCCTGGATCAGGAGGAGTACGGCATCGACATCCTGAAGGTGCAGGAGATTCGCGGGTATGAACCACCAACGCGCATTGCCCATGCCCCCGCGTTCATCAAAGGGGTGGTCAACCTGCGCGGCACGATCATTCCCATTGTGGACATGCGCCTGAAGTTCAACTGCTCCAAGGCGGAGTACAACAGCTTCACGGTGGTCATCATCCTGAACCTGCGCAACCGCGTCGTGGGAATCGTGGTGGATTCCGTCAGCGACGTGATGGAGCTGTCGGCAGAAAGCATTCGTCCTGCCCCCGACATTGAAAGCGTGATCGACAGTGACTGCATCATGGGGCTGGGTTCAGTGGGTGAGCGCATGCTTATCCTGCTGGACATTGAGAAGCTGATGTCGGGTCTGGACATGGGTCTGGCGGCTGCGGGCTGAGGCGCCTGCACTGCGCTTTGTCTTGGCACGGCGCATTTGTTGCCCCCTGCATCCACCGAACGGCCACCTTCATCGGAAAGATCCAGCATGTTTCGCCAGACCGATGCTTCCGCAGAGCTAGCCACCGAGCGCCGCAAGGCCGTACGCGAGCCTGCTGCTGTACCGGCGGGGCCGTTGGCCCAGGGTCGAGAATTCGTGTGGACCGATGCCGACTTTGCGCGTGTCAAGTCCCTGATTTACCAACGCGCAGGCATCAGCCTGCACGATGGCAAGCACGCCATGGTGTACAGCCGCCTGTCGCGTCGGCTGCGCGAGACGGGGCACACCAGTTTCAGCGAGTACCTCGGCTGGCTGGAGTCTCATGACGGGAACGAGTGGCAGGAGTTCGTCAACGCGTTGACCACCAACCTCACGTCCTTCTTCCGTGAGTCGCACCACTTCGACATTTTTTCTTCCCATCTGCGGTCCCGGCCGGCCGGTTCGCCCTGGAGCGTGTGGTGCAGTGCAGCATCCACCGGTGAGGAGCCCTATTCCATCGTCATGACGGCTCTGGAGGCCTTGGGCAACAACCCGGCCTTCAAGCTCACTGCCAGCGACATTGATTCGCGTGTGCTGGCCACGGCAGCCCAGGGCGTGTATCGGCTTGAATCCATCAAGGGCTTGAGTCAGGAGCGCATGCAGCGCTTCTTTCTTCGCGGCAAGGGCAGCAATGCGGGCATGGTGCGCGTGAAGCCCGAGCTGGGCCGCATGATTGACTTCATCAGCGTCAATCTGATCCGCGACGACTGGCCTTTCCGGGATCCGTTCGATGTGGTGTTCTGCCGCAACGTAATGATCTATTTTGACGGACCAACGCAGCGTCGTGTGCTGGAGCGGATTCACAGAGTCCTCAAGCCAGGAGGCATGCTGTTCGTGGGACATGCGGAGAACTTCAGCGAGTCCCGAGACCTTTTTACCCTGCGCGGCAAGACGGTGTACGAGCGCCGCTGAACACCTACCCGCAGCCGATTCTTACGACCCCTTCATGAACGCATCCAGTCCAGGCAACACCATGTCGAACGCGTCACCACTTCATGCCTCCGGGATGCCTGAACGCCGCCGTGCGCCGCGCATTGCGCCACTGTCTCCCGACATCTACCCCACCAGTGCCTCGCCAGCACCCAGGGTTACGCTGGAGGAGCTCAAGTCCCGCCCCGTCAAGCCTGGGCAGGCGTCGTTCTTCTTCTTCGACCACCATTTCCAATACAACGCCGTCAAGGTGCTGCCAGGCGAATACTACGTATCGCATGAGGATCTGGTGGTCATGACCGTGCTGGGGTCTTGCATTGCCGCCTGTCTTTGGGACAGCCGCATGCGTGTAGGCGGGATGAACCATTTCATGCTGCCGGAGGGGGATTCGCTGGATGTGTCAGGGCGCTACGGTTCCTACGCGATGGAACTGCTGATCAACGAGATGCTGAAACTGGGCGCGCGCCGTGAGACCATGCAGGCCAAGATTTTTGGCGGGGCCCAGGTCATGCACAGTTTCACCACGATGAATGTGGGCGAGCGCAACACCCAGTTTGTCGTCAATTACCTCCACACCGAGCGCATACCGGTGGTATCGGAAGATGTACTTGACATTTATCCGCGCAAAGTGTGCTTCTTTCCTGTGACGGGCAAGGCCATGGTCAAGCGGCTGGCGCACGCCCATCCCGAAGAACTGGTGGCCCAGGAGAAGCGTGGAAATGCTGCTACGGTTGCGACTGCTACGGCAGGCGGGTCTGTGGATCTTTTTTGAACAACAGGGAATCGATGAGCAAGAAGATTAGGGTGGTTGTGGTGGATGATTCTGCGCTGGTGCGCAGCCTGTTGTCGGAAATCATCAATCGCCAGCACGATATGGAATGCATCGGCACGGCCAACGACCCGCTGGTGGCGCGTGAGATGATCCGCGAACTCAATCCCGATGTCATTACCCTCGACGTGGAAATGCCGCGCATGGACGGCATCGATTTCCTGGGCCGTCTCATGCGCCTTCGGCCAATGCCGGTGGTGATGATTTCCACACTGACCGAGCAGGGAGCCGAGGTCACTCTGAGAGCGCTAGAACTGGGCGCGGTGGATTTCGTGGCCAAGCCGCGCGTAGGCGTGACTTCGGGGTTGAATGACCTGGCCGGCCAGATCGTAGACAAGATCCGCGTGGCGGCCGTAGCCCAGGTGCGCAGGGCTCCTGCACGGGATCATTCAGCCAATGCCGCTGCATCCTCCCATGCCAGTACGCCAGCTGCAGGCTTGTTGGGGCGTCTATCGACAGAAAAAGTGATCTTCATCGGTGCTTCTACTGGAGGCACCGAAGCGATCAAAGAGATTCTTGTCCACATGCCAGCCGATTCGCCGGCCATCGTGATCACGCAGCACATGCCTGCTGGGTTCACTACCAGTTTTGCGGCGCGGCTCAATGGTTTGTGCCAGATCACCGTCAAAGAGGCGGTCAACGGCGAACGCATCCTGCCCGGCCATGCCTATATCGCTCCTGGCGGGCGCCAGTTCCACATCAGTCGCAGTGGTGCCAACTATGTGGCGGTGGTGGACGACAGCCCACCGGTCAATCGCCACAAGCCCTCGGTGGAAGTGCTTTTCAAATCTGCTGCTGCAATGGTCGGCCGAAACGCCTATGGCGTGATGCTGACTGGCATGGGCAATGACGGAGCTGCTGCCATGCGTGAGATGAAGGACGCTGGCAGTTACAACTACGTGCAGGATGAAGCCAGCTGCATCGTCTTCGGAATGCCCCGCGAGGCCATTGCCCACGGCGCTGCTGACGAAGTGCTGCCACTGAATCAGATTGCACCCGCATTGGTTGCGCGTCTGCGCAGCCACTCCGACAAGGTCATGCACCGCATCTGAGAGGCGCCTTTCAGTCGGCAAGCTGCGTCCAGCGCTCCAGGGCCTGCATGAGCGCATCTTCGATCTCTGCCTCACGCGCATGCAGTGCGGCGGCCCGTGCGGGTTCCTTTGCATACATCGTGCCGTCGGCCAGTGAAGCTTGAATCCCTTGCTGCTCCGCTTCCAGGCCGGCGATGAGGTTCGGAAGCTGTTCAAGTTCCCGTTGCTCCTTGTAGCTGAGCTTGCGCTTTAAACCCTGTGCAGCGCGCTCCTTTGGCTGTGGGGTGACGGGCGGCTGTGCTCTGGTCGCTGTGCTCTTGGCCTCAGGCGATTGCATCGCTTGCGATCGCCTGGACTGGATCAGCCAATCTTGCACTCCGCCTTCGTACTCGCGCCACTGGCCATCGCCTTCATAGGCAATCGTGCTGGTCACCACGTTGTCGAGAAACGTCCGGTCATGGCTGACCAGAAACACCGTGCCATCGTAGGATTGGAGCAACTCCTCCAGCAGATCCAAGGTCTCGATGTCGAGGTCGTTCGTCGGTTCATCCAGAACCAGTACGTTTGCCGGACGGGCAAACAGCCGTGCCAGGAACAAGCGGTTGCGTTCTCCTCCCGACAATGAGCGCACGGGCGAGCGGGCGCGGGCCGGTGAGAATAGAAAATCGCCCAGATAGCTGCGGACATGTTTGCGCTGCGCACCAATTTCAATCCACTCGCTGCCTGGGCTGATGAAGTCTTCCAAAGTGGCATCCAGATCCACCCCAAGGCGCATCTGGTCAAAGTACGCCACCAGGAGATTAGCCCCCTGCCTGACGCGGCCCTCATCGGGCGGAAGCTCTCCCAGAATGAGTTTGAGCAGCGTGGTTTTTCCCGCGCCATTGGGGCCGATCAAGCCCACCTTGTCGCCACGCAGAATGGTTGCGCTGAACGGGCGGACAACGTGTTTCTGTCCAAAGGATTTGGCTGCTTGATCCAGTTCCGCCACGATTTTGCCGCTTGGCGCGCCGGAATCCAGTTCCATCTTCACATGGCCGACAGCTTCGCGCCGAGACTGCCGCTGCACACGCAATGCCTCCAGCCGGTTGATGCGGCTCTGGCTGCGTGTGCGTCTAGCCTCCACGCCTTTGCGAATCCACACCTCCTCCTGCGCAAGCAGCTTGTCGGCCTTGGCGGCAAGAGTCGCCTCTTGCGCCAATTGCTCAAGCTTCTGGGCCTGGTACGCGGCAAAGTTGCCGGGGTACGACAACAGCTTTCCACGATCCAGCTCCACAATGCGCGTCGCCACCCTGTCCAGAAAGGAGCGATCGTGGGTGATGGTGACAAGGCTTCCGCGGAAGCCAATGAGCAATTCTTCCAGCCATTCGATTGAATCGAGATCAAGGTGGTTGGTCGGTTCGTCCAGCAGCAACACATCGGGACGCGTCACCAGCGCCTGTGCCAGTGCTACGCGCTTGCGAACACCGCCAGAGAGGTTTTTTACCAAGGTCTCTGGAGGCAAGTGAAGCCTTTGCAGGGTTTCTTCAACGCGTTGCTCCCAGTTCCAGCCATCACGCGCTTCAATTTGGGACTGAAGGGCGTCCAGATCGGTGCCGGCTCCTCCCTCAAGGTAGCGCCGACGCAGTTCGGCCACATCAGCCATCCCCTGTGCTGCGGCCTGGAACACGGTGGAGTCGTCAGACAGATCAGGCTCTTGCGCTACATAGACAACACGCAGACCCTGTTGAACCTGCCGAATGCCATCATCAGCAAAAGCCAAGCCCCCAAGAATGCGGAGCAAAGACGACTTTCCTGCACCATTGCGGCCAATCAAGCCAACGCGTTCATTGGCTTCGAGGGCAAAATCTGCATGATCCAGCAAGGCGACGTGCCCAAACGCAAGTTGGGCATCGAGAAGAGTAATGAGTGCCATGGGGCCATTATCGGATGATCGATCCGCTGCGCTACACGCGTGCAAGGCCAGTCCATTGAACAAGGCAATTTCTGTGTTACAGTAGCGGGCTTCGCTGCCGAAGCCGAGCAAGAGATTGGTTGGGGCGGCGGGGTAAAAAAAGATTCCTTGTGAGTTGAAAGTTGGTTAAAAACCGATGTACAATGCAAGGCTTCGCTGAACAGAAGGTTGCTGCTTGCGGTGGTTCTGTTTGGTGGGGATGCTGAAGAGATTGAAAGACCTTCGGTGTTGACGGGAAATAAAAAATCCTG
>JACPUE010000019.1 GCA_016192425.1 Burkholderiales bacterium | reverse complement strand
CGCCCAAGACACCTGGCAACAGCACTGCAAATTCGTCACCACCCAAGCGGGCCAGCAATCCCTGAGGAGGCACTTCGCCAGCCAGCCGCAACGCCACCTCACGCAGCAGGGAATCGCCCGCAGCATGCCCCAGCGAGTCATTCACCATCTTGAAATTGTCGAGATCAAGCATCAGCAGAGTACAAGGCTGTCCCTCTGAATCCCCCGACAACAACTGCGACAAGCGCAGGTTGAAACAATACCGATTGGCAAGCCCCGTCAGGCTGTCGTTCATCGCCAATCGCTCCATTTCACGCTCATGCTCGCGGGCCGCAGTGACATCGCTGCCCACGCCGCGCCAACCGACGAAGGCCGCATCCGCGTCCAACAGGGGCTTTCCAGAGACCGACCACCACCGCTGCTGCCCATCCACCACACCCGAGATGACTTCCGTAAATGATTGCTGCGCCCTCAGTCGTGACTCCAGCCGCGCCAGCAAAACCGCAGGCTCACCTTGATCTGCACCAAGCAGGCGCAACACGTCCACCAGCGTACGGTCTTTTAAACGGGATGCAGGGATGTTGAAACACTCCGCAAGACGCGCGGAAACATGGGACAAGCGCCCCAAGTAGTCCGTCTCCCAAAGCCAATCGCTGGCGTTATCTTCAAAATCGCGCAGCAGCAGGCTGACCACCTCATGCTGGCGCTCAAGTTCTCTCTCAGCTTTAAGCATATCCACGAACCGGTGTGAGGTCACCAAGGTGGTTCCCACCAGAAACGCCCCGTACAACAGCGATAGCGCCGCTAGCAAGCCATACCCATCTGCAGTGAAGAACAGCAGGGAACCCGCCATGCCGATGCAAAAACCTTGTGCCCAGAAAATCGCAGCCAAAGGCAGCGGCGCAAACATCCAGGTGCCCGCCGCGATAAAGGCAGCCACTACGCCGGTCAGAACCACGCGCGGCGGCCCATCGGCCAAGATGCCAAACAAGTAGCCCGCAAGCATGGCGTACATGAGCGCAGCCAATCCAAGATCCAGCGACAGCAGAGCCGACGTTGCTTTGCTGACGAATCCCGGTCGTGGACGGTGCACATAACGGAACCAGATTGCGATATTGACCGTCGCGATCATCAGCAAGCACAACGACCAACCGGCCAACACCCACCAATTGGCCACACCCCAGGAAGCATAAAAACCAGCTGGGATCACTCCATACGTTGCCAAACTTGCCAGCGGCAACTGCTGCACCACTGCCAGGAATTGTCGATGCCGGTAGTGCGCAGAATCTTCGGGCGAAGCCAATGGATCATGCCAGCACCGCGACAACACACGCCACAGCGACAACGCACCTGCAAGCCATTCATTCTTATCGCGATACGCCGGAAAGTGCATGCCAATACCTCTTCTGCTTTTCGATACCTGAACTCAAACTTGCAAAACAAGACTGCCTGCCTTGGGCATATCGAAGGGCCACTGAAAGAGCTCTGACAGGTTCAGCCTGAACGGATTCATACTTCTGGGCTTCGAGTCTAAAGTGGGGAGCTTCTGTAGCCAGCTCACGCATCGCTGCCTGGGTGATGGAGGTGCCTGTGCCCAGCAGGACGCTGGTGGTGTTGGCGATGGGGATGTTCCAGTACAGGCTGCGCTTGCCTGCATCGGTCACATATTCCACCCGGCCGCCGTTGACGAGCACGCGGCAGTGCTCCAGGTAATAGATGTTGGCACGCTTGGAGTGCAGTACCGATTTGAGATCGGTGGGTGCCAGATCATCCATCACCACCCTCCTCTTCTTCCTAAAACAAGCCACGCCCCTGCGGCGACTCCAGCGCCAGCAGCGCGCGCTTGCGCGGCAGGCCGCCGCCAAAGCCGGTGAGGCTGCCGTCGCTGCCGATCACGCGGTGGCAGGGCACGATGATGGAGACCTTGTTCTGCCCGTTGGCTGCAGCGACGGCGCGCGTGGCGCTGGGGCGGGCGATGGCGCGGGCCTGTTCGGCGTAGCTGCGCGTCTGCCCGTAGGGGATAGCCAGCAGGGCCTGCCAGGCGCTGAGCTGGAAGGGGGTGCCCACCAGGTCCAGCGGCACGCCAAAGCGCTGGCGCTGCCCGGCGAAATATTCGGCGAGTTCCTGCGCCGCCTGCGCCAGCACCGCGCTGTCGCCCGGCTGCACCGGGCCGCCGCGCGCGGCCTCGACCTGGGCCAGCTCGCGCTGTACGCCGCCCTGGCCCACGAATTCGAGCAGGCACAGGCCCTGGGGCGAGGCCGCGGCCAGCATCTCACCCAAGGGGGTGGAGAGCTGGCGCGCGAGCAAGGCCATGGGCCGGAGCTGGTCAGGCGATTTGATCCAATGCCGAGCGCAGGTGGCCCACCGTGCGCTCCACGTTGTGCCACTTCTCCAGCCCGAACAGGCCGATGCGGAAGCTCTTGAAGTCCGGCCCCTCGTCGCACTGCAGCGGCACGCCCGAGGCCGTCTGCAGGCCCACGGCGGCGAACTTGCTGGCGTTCTGGATGCCGGGGTCCGTGGTGTAGCTGACCACCACGCCGGGCGCCTTCCAGCCCTCGGCGGCCACGCTGGGGAAGCCCTTGCTTTCCAGCAGCGCGCGCACCTGGGCACCCAGTTCGATCTGCTCCTGGCGCACCTTCTCGAAGCCGTAGGCGCGCGTCTCCAGCATCACGTCGCGCAGGCGCACCAGCGCGTCGGTGGGCATGGTGGTGTGGTAGGCGTGCTGGCCTTTTTCGTAGCCTTCGGCGATCTGCATCCACTTCTTCAGGTCGCACGCGAAGCTGCTGCTCGTCGTGCCGTCGATGGCTTGGCGCGCGCGCTCGCTGAGCATCACCATGGCGCAGCAGGGCGAGCCGCTCCAGCCCTTTTGCGGGGCCGAGATCAGCACGTCCACCCCGGTGGCCTGCATGTCCACCCACATGGCGCCGGAGGCGATGCAGTCCAGCACGAACAGCGCGCCCACCTCGTGCGCGGCGGCGCTCACGGTGCGGATGTAGTCGTCGCTCAGGATGATGCCGCTGGCCGTTTCCACGTGCGGCGCGAACACCACCTTGGGCTGCTCGGCGCGGATGGTGGCGGCCACTTCCTCGGCCGGGCACGGCGCCCAGGGCGCCTGCGGGCCATCGCCCTGCTTGCGGGCCTTGCAGACCACGGCGCCGCCGCCCAGGCCGGTGTCGGAGTCAAAAATCTGGCTCCAACGGAAGCTGAACCAGCCGTTGCGCACGATCAGCACCTTTTGCTTGTTGGCGAACTGGCGCGCCACGGCCTCCATGCCGAAGGTGCCGCTGCCGGGCACCAGCACGGCGGTGTGGGCGTGGTACACCTCCTTGAGCGTGGCCAGGATGTCCTGCATGACGCCGGTGAAGCGCTTGGACATGTGGTTGAGCGCGCGGTCGGTATAGACGACCGAGAATTCGAGCAAGCCGTCGGGATCGATGTCAGGCAGAAGGCCGGGCATGGGGTACTCCGCGTAAGTGCGTTGTGATGGGAAGATATGAGCGGGCCAGCTTATCATGGCCCCACAGCTCTTCAGCGCAAGAAGCCATGAAGCACCCGTCGTTCCAAATCCTACCCAGTGTGTACCCCGGTATTGAGGCGATGCAGGCGGATTCTGCCCTGAGCTTTGGGCGACATACACACCTGCAGTTCGGCTTGGGTGTCATCGACCGGGGCGCCCAAAAATCCGCCAGCGGGAGGGGCATTGTCGAATCAGGGCCAGGCGACACCATTACGGTCAACCCTGGCGAAGTGCACGATGGCATACCGCTCAGCGAGAGTGGACGCGCTTGGCGCATGCTCTACCTTGACCCACTCCTGGTAGATGCCCTGGCCGCCGATGTGCTCTGCAATTCGCCGGAAGGCGCGTTCGAATTCCATACGCCTTCCATCAGCGATGTGCGGCTACGTGCACTCGTGCGGGCGTTACACAGTGCGACGACCACCGAGCCATCGCCAACGTCTAGGCTGCAGATTGAGGAATGCCTGCTGCTTGTGATTCACCTCCTCCTGTGCCCCACGACGCGCCCACAGCCAGCGCCATCCATCGCATCGGCTCTTGCGATGATGAACGATGATCCCACTGCGCCCTGGAGCCTGGCCCAACTGGCCCAAGAGGTGGGCATGAGCCGCTTCCAGCTCGTGCGCCAATTCAGCCGCGCCACAGGCCTCACTCCGCATGCCTATCTACTGCAGCGCCGCCTGCACCACGCACGCCAACTGATGCGTGCTGGTACGTCCTTGGTCACCGTGGCCGCCGCCAGTGGGTTTGCCGACCAAAGCCACCTTACCCGCATCTTCGTGCGCAGCTTTGGGATTACGCCGGGCGCATACCTGCGCGCGCAGCGCTGAACCGCCCTGCAATTTCATCCAAGACAATTGTGCTGATACAGGCCCATGCTATGGGCTTGTCCACACCCCGCTGCGCTTTGCGTGGTACTTGCGCCATGGAACTCGACTTTCTCCTTACATCCCTCATCGTCATCATCTCTCCGGGGCCGGGTGCTCTGCTGACAGTAGCTGCCGGCCTCTCTGGCAGGACAGTGGCAGTTCTAGCCACCGCTCTGGGCTGCACTTTGGGAATCATTCCGCACCTGCTCGCGGCCATCACCGGGCTGGCTTCATTACTCAACACCAGCGCTACCGCCTTCGAACTCGTCCGCTATGTTGGAGCTGCCTACCTCTTATACATGGGCTGGGCTACGTGGCGCTCAACCATGACCCTGGAGGTTATGCCTGATGCACCCACACGATCAGCAGGCGAACGCATCGCGGAAGCGGTACTAGTCAACCTGCTCAATCCCAAGCTATCGCTGTTCTTCCTCACTTTTCTGCCTCAATTCATCGCCCCAACAGAATCACATCCCACTTGGCGCATGGCCCAGCTTTCGATGGTGTTCATGGCGCTGACGTTCGCAGTTTTTATGGGCTATGGGATCTTTGCCTCGCGTTTTCGGAATCGGATATTGCAACGCCCCAACGTCTTGCAGTGGTTGCAGCGAGGTTTTGCTGCTGCATTCATCGGGCTAGGCACAAAGCTGGCGCTGCTCCCACGCTGATATCCCCGCGCATCACCAGGTGTCGATGAAGCGCGCACCCAGCGCGCCCACGCGCGCCGAGGCCAGGCCGCGCGCCAGCCAGGCGCGCGTGTCCGCCGGGTCGATGACGGCGTCGATCTCCAGCGTGGCGGCCATGTGCATGGCCTCGCCATTGGCGTAGGACTTGGCCACGAGCTTGCGGAACAGCGCGTCGCGCTCGGCGCCTTCGGGCAGGGCTTCGAGCTCCTTGCGGAAGCCCAACCGCACCGCGCCCTCCAGCCCCATGGCGCCGAACTCGCCCGTGGGCCAGGCGATGGTGAACACCGGCGCATGGAAGCCCCCGGCCGCCATGCCCATGGCGCCCAGGCCGTAGCCCTTGCGCAGCACCACGCTGAAGAACGGCACGCGCAGGTGCGCGGCGGTGACGAACAATCGGCTCACATGGCGCACCTGGGCCGTCTGCTCGACCTCGGGGCCGACCATGAAGCCGGGCGTGTCCACCAGGCTCACCAGCGGCAGGCCGTGCGCGTTGCACAGCTGCATGAAGCGCGCGGCCTTGTCGGCGGCCGGCGCGTCGATGGCGCCGCCCAGGTGCAGCGGGTTGTTGGCGATCAGGCCCACGGGGCGGCCCTCGATGCGCCCAAAAGCCGTGTGGATACCGGCGCCAAAACCCGTGCGCAGCATCAGCAGGCTGCCCTCGTCCACCAGGCCCGCCATGGCGGCGCGCGTGTCGTACACGCGCAGGCGGTTCTCGGGCACCACGGCGCGCAAGGCGCGCTGATCGGGAGCGGTCCATTGCGAAGCGCGGCCCTGGAAGAACGACAGGTAGTGGCGCGCGGCAGCCACGGCTTCCCGTTCGTCCTCGACCAGCACGTCAATCACGCCGTTGGCGTGCTGCACGGCGCTCGGGCCAATCTGCTCGGGCTTGAACACGCCCAGACCGCCGCCCTCGATCATGGCCGGGCCGCCCATGCCGATGTTGCTGGCGCGCGTGGCGATGATGGCGTCGCAGCAGCCCAGCAGCGCGGCGTTGCCGGCGAAGCAGCGCCCCGCCGCGATGCCCACCACGGGCACCTGGCCCGAGAGCGCGGCGTGGCTGGCAAAGGTGTGCACATGCAGGCCCGCGACCACGGGAATGTCGGTGTCGCCCGGGCGGCCGCCGCCGCCCTCGGCAAACAGCACCACGGGCAGTTGCTGGTCGAGCGCGATGCCCAGCATGCGGTCGGTCTTGGCATGGTTGCGCGCGCCCTGGGTGCCCGCGAGCACGGTGGCGTCGTAGGCCATGACCACGGTGCGCGCTTTCTCCTCACCGCACTGCGCGCCGTTGACGGCGCCGATGCCCGTCACCATGCCGTCGGCCGGGGTGTTGGCGATGAGATCATGAATGCTGCGGCGGCGCGCCTGCGCGGCCACGGCGAGCTGACCGTATTCGATGAAGCTGCCCGCGTCGCACAGGTCGGCGATGTTCTCGCGCGCCGTGCGCTGGCCCTGCGCGTGGCGCTTGGCCACGGCGGCCGGGCGGTTCGCGTCGAGCGTGAAGGCGTGGCGGTCGATGACGCGCTGCAGGTCAGGGCGGATGTGGTCCGGGTCCTGAGCCTCCTCCGGCCCGGCGGCGTCCAGCGCGGCGTCGTGCACGGGTTCGAGCGCCAGCAGTTTATGGCCCTGCGCCACGTAGGCACCGGGCGCGGCGGCGAGGTCCAGCACGCGGCCCGCGTGCGGCGCGAGCAGCACATGCTCCATCTTCATGGCTTCGAGCACGGCGAGCTCGGCACCGGCCGCCACGATGTCGCCCTCGGCCACGGCGTACTGCACCAGGCGCGCGGGCATGGGGGCGCGCACGGCATGCGGGTCGGCACCCTCCGGTGCGGCGATGTTTTCTGAATGATTTTGGCCTCCAGCGCTTATCTGACATGCGCTGGCAGCTATTATTTTTGTAGCATCCAGCAATGCAGGCAGCACCTCTTCCACCCAGCGCGTGTGCACCTGCTGGCGCTCCATCTCGGGCCGCTGGGCCAGGGCCTGGAGCAGCGTGACGTTGGTCGCCAGGCCGTCGATACGGCACTCGGCCAGCGCGCGCTGCGAGCGGCGCAGCACGTCGGCAAAGCTGCCGCCGCGCGTGGAGACGATGAGCTTGGCCAGCAGCGTGTCGTAGTGCGGCGAGGGCGCGCGGCCCGCCACCGCGTGCGTATCCACGCGCACGCCCGGCCCCATGGGCAGCGCCAGCCGCGCGATGGTGCCGCTGCCCGGCTGGGCCTGGCCCTGGGCGTCCAGCGTTTCGGCGTTGATGCGCCACTGGATGGCATGGCCCAGCGCGCGCGGCGGCTGCGCCGGGTCCAGGCCCAGGTCGCGCAGGTGGCGGCCCGCCGCCAATGCAATCTGCGCCTGCACCAGGTCCACGCCCGTCACCTCTTCGGTGATGGTGTGCTCCACCTGCAGGCGCGGGTTGCATTCGATGAAGACGTAGGGCAGGTCGCTGGACGCCAGGTCCACCAGGAACTCGAAGGTGCCCAGGCCCTCGTAGCGCACTTCGTGCGCCATGGCCAGAGCGTCCTGGATGATGCGTTGGCGCAGGCTTTCCGGCAGCGACGGGCTAGGCGCGATCTCCACCAGCTTCTGGAAGCGCCGCTGCAGCGTGCATTCGCGCTCGCCCAGGGCGACCACGTCCACGCCGTCGCCCAGCACCTGCACCTCGATATGGCGCGCATTCACCATCAGGCGCTCGACGTACACGCCCGCCACGCCGAAGGCGGCCTGGGCCTCGCGGCGGCAGGTGTCGTAGGCGGCGGGCAATTCGGCCTCGGACTGCACGGCGCGCATGCCGCGCCCGCCGCCGCCGCCGATGGCCTTGATGACGATGCCCACCTTCTGCCCCTCCCCCTGCTGCGCGCGCCAGAAGGCCTGGGCCTCTTCGAGCGTGACCCCGTGCTGTGTGCCGGGTATCAGCGGCACGCCGCAGCGCGCCGCCAGCGCGCGCGCCTGGGCCTTGTCGCCGAACAGCGCGAGCTGCTCGAGCGTGGGGCCGATGAAGCGCAGGCCCGCCGCCTGGCAGGCCTGGGCGAAGTCGGCGCGCTCGCTCAGGAACCCGTAGCCGGGGTGGACGGCGTCGCAGCCGCGCTCGCGCGCCAGCGCGATGAGCCGTGCGCCGTCAAGGTAGGCCGCCGGGCCCGTGGCGCCGAGCGCGACGGCCTCGGTGGCCGCCTGCACGTGGGGCGCGCCGACATCGTCGTCGGCGTACACCGCAACGCTGGGAATGCCCAGGTCGTGCAGCGCGCGCACGATGCGCAGCGCCACCTCGCCGCGGTTGGCGATCAGGACTTTGGAAAAGACCGGCGTGTTCATGGTTTTGCTTCTGTTTTGATAGCTGCTAGCGCTTGATGCATATGCGCCAGCGGCCGATTTCGCTTGTATCTCATTGATCCATGGCGCTGCGCATGAAGCAGGCGCTGCCCAGGCCAGGGCTCCCGCGCAAGGGCCGCCCCGCCGCGCCGGGAGCGTCCCCCTTCCCACGCGCAGCGTGAGAGAAGGGGGAAGGCGCGCAGCGGCTCAGGGGGTTGCTCACTCACGCCTCCTCCTTCAACATGCGCCGCAGCACCTTGCCCGCCCCCGTGGCGGGAAGCTGGGCGATGAAGCGCACCTCGCGCGGCGCCTTGTAGGGCGCCATGTTGTCGCGGCACCAGGCGACGAGCGCGGGGCCTTCCACCTCCTGCCCCGGCTTCTTCACGATGAAGGCGCGCACGACTTCACCCTTCTCGGCGTCGGGCACGCCGATCACTGCGGCCTGGGCCACGGCGGGGTGCTTGATGAGGATGGTCTCGACCTCTTCGGGGAATACGCTGTAGCCCGAGACCTTGATCATTTCCTTGAAGCGGCCGATGAAGGTGAGGTAGCCCTCCTGGTCGATCTGCCCCATGTCGCCCGTGAACACCCAGCCGTCCCGCAGCGTCTTGGCCGTGGCCTCGGGCTTGTTCCAGTAGCCCTTGAAGTTGCCGGAGCCCTGGATGGTGATCTCGCCCACGGTGCCGACCGGCAGCGGCGCGCCGGTGTCGGGGTCGACGATGCGGATCTGGTTGCCCGGCACGGGCTTGCCCTGCGTGCCCCAGCGGATGGCGTCCACGGGCATGGCGGTGTCCACGGTGTGCGTCTCGCTCAGGCCATAGGCCGCCTCGTGCGAGACGCAGTTCGGCGCGAACTGGCGCCACTGCTGCGCGAGCTGTTCGGTGAAGGTGATGCCGAAACTCGTCACCGGGTTGCGGCGCAGCGCGCTCCAGTCCATGTCGCGCGCGCCGGGCACCTGCATGAGCGCGCCGTTCATCGGCGCGATGCTGTACCACCAGGTGATGCGGTGGCGCTCCAGCGCCTGGGCCACGCCCAGGGGGTCGAAGCGGTAGAGCAGCACGCAGGTGGCCCCGGTGTAGACCGGCAGGTTCACGCCCATCACCATGCCGGCGATGTGGTACAGCGGCGCCACGGCCAGCAGCACCTCGCTCTGCGACATGCCGTTGCAGTCGGCCGAGGCCGCCGTCTTGAAGCGCGCGTTCTCGTAGCTCAGCATGGCGCCCTTGGGCAGCCCGGTGGTGCCCGAGGTGTAGGTCATGAGCGCCACGTCGTCCATGGACAGCTCCACGGGCGCGGGCTGGCCGCCCGCGCGCACGACGGCGAGGAAGTCCTCGCAGCCCGCGGGCGCCGGTGCCGCGCTGGCGCGCATGGCCAGCAGTTCGGCCGGCACGGTGATGCTGGGTTCGCCGCCCGGCAGCAGCTCGGCGTAGCGCACCACGAACACATGCTGCAGCGCCGTCTGCGCGCGCACCTGCTCGACCACGGGCAGCAGCACGTCGGCGGCGACGATCACGCGCGCCTTCAGGTCGTCGAGCTGGTACTGCAGCTCGTGTTCCTTGTTCAGCGGCCCGCAAGGGCAGACGATGGCGCCGATCTTCTGGATGCCGTAGTGCGCCATGAGGTACTGCGGGCAGTTGTTCATGAACAGCGCCACGGGCTCGCCCTTTTGCACGCCCAGCGCCTGCAGGCGCGCGGCGAAGGCGTCGCTGGCGGCGTCGAGTTCGGCCCAGGTGATGGGGCGGCCGTACCAGAGGTAGGCCGTGCGGTCGGGGGTGGCGCGCGCGTGGCGGCGCAGGTGTTCGTGCAGGGGCAGCAGGGCGGCGTTGGGGGCCATGGGGTGTCTCCAGAGTGTCAAAAACCGCCGGTTCTCGGTGCCGCATCAGGGTTTGCCATAGGGTCGGACATCGGCCAGCGTCTTGCCAATATATACCGCTCGGTAGAACAATGCTACCCATGGGTATAACCAAAGCGACACCAAGCACCGCGCCCGGCGCGCTGGGCGCGCCGCCCGTGAAGGCGCGCGGCCGCCAGAAGGCGAGCACGCCCAGCACGGACGAGAAGCGCGAGCGCATCCTCCAGGCGGCCGAGGCGCTGTTCGACCGGCAGGGCTACGCCCACACCACGATGGAGCAGATCGTGCAGCAGCTGGGCGTGACCAAGCCCTACGTCTACTACTACTTCCACAACAAGCAGGAAATCTTCGAGACGCTGTGCTGGCGCCCCTCCGTGGCCTGCTTCACGGCCATGGATTTCCCCGAGGACGACCGCCGCCCCGCGCATGTCAAGGTCACCGAGGGCATAGAGCGGCTGATCCGCGCCACCATCGAACACCACCCGGCGGCCTTCTTCCCGTACCGCGAGCCGCAGGTGTTCCGCCCCGAATACCTGGTCATGCAGAAGAAACTGGCCAACCACTTCTACGAACGCCTCTGCGCGCTGATGGAGGAGGCCCGCGCGGACGGCATGCTCGACTTCAAGGAAACGCGCCTGACCGCGCAAGCCGCCTGCAGCCTGCCGGGCTTCCTGTACCACTGGTACCGGCCCGACGGACGCCTGTCGCCGGCCGAGGTGGTGCGCGAACTCTCGCAACTGGCCTGGCGCGTGCTGGGCCTGCGCACGGCGCGCCGACGGCCCGCGCGAGCAGCCACACCCCACAAACCACCCACGGAGACAAACCCATGAAAGCCTTGTTCACCCCGCTCGCCGCCGCAGCCCTGCTCTGCGCGGGCAACGTCTTGGCACAAGACACCTTCAAGATCGCCTACATCGACCCGCTCTCGGGTCCGTTCGCCAACGTGGGCGAGCTGATGCTCACGCACACGCAGTACGCGGTGGAGGACATCAACGCCAAGGGCGGCGTGCTCAAGGGCACCAAGCTGCAGTTGCTGCAGTTCGACAGCAAGCTCTCGGCACAGGAAAGCCAGAGCGCGCTGCAGGCCGCCATCGACCAGGGCGCGCGCGCCATCGTCACAGGTGGCTCGGGTTCGTCGGTGGTCACGGCGCTGGTGCAGGCGGCGGCGCGCCACAACCAGCGCAACCCGGGCAAGGAGATCCTGGTGCTCAACCACTCCTCCATCGACCCCGAGCTGACCGGTAAGGCCTGCAGCTTCTGGCACTTCCAGTTCGAGGCCAACACGGCCATGAAGATGAAGGCCATCGCCAACTACATCAAGAAGCAGCCGGACATCAAGAAGGTCTACCTGCTGAACCAGGACTACGCGCACGGCAAGCAGTGGGCGCACTACGGCCGCGAACTGGTGGGCCTGGCGCGGCCCGACATCCAGTTCACCGGCGAGGCGCTGCACCCCATCGGCCGCGTGAAGGACTTCGCGCCCTACCTCGCCAAGGTCAAGAGCAGCGAGGCCGACTCGGTCATCACCGGCAACTGGGGCCAGGACATGGTGCTGCTGCTCAAGGCGGCGGGCGACGCGGGCTACAACCTGCGCTACTTCAACCACAGCGCGGGCTCCATTCCCGGCACGGTGCTGGCTGTGTCGCAGGCCAAGCTGGGGCAGCTCACCTGGGTGGCCGAGTGGCACCCCGGCCAGGCCGAAACACCCAAGGTGGACGCGCTGGCCAAGGCCTACAAGGCCAAGACGGGCAAGGACTTCCTGGCACCGCGCATCGAGATGACGCCGCGCTTCCTGGCCGCCGCCATCAACAAGGCCCAGTCCACCGACCCGGTGAAGATCGCGCGCGCCCTGGAAGACCTCACGCTCGACTCCGTGGTCGGCCCGGTGCGCATGCGCGGCGACGACCACCAGCTGCTGCTGCCCCAGGTGGTCAACACCATCGCCCCGGTGGACGGCAAGGCGGTGAAAGTGGGCTGGGAAGGCACGAACTACGGCTTCCGCACCGACGCGGCCTACACCGGCAACGAGCTGGCGCAAGGCACACCGTGCCAAATGGCCCGCCCGCAATAGGCAACCCGCACAGATCCTTCAGCGCACGGCGCGTTCAGCGAACCTCTTGCGCGGGCGTGGTACGCACCCTGGTTCCAAAAATCCCCGTGCCCACGCGCACCATGGTGCTGCCAGCCGCAATGGCAGCGTCCAGGTCGTCCGTCATGCCCATGGACAGGGTGTCAAACCCCGCCATTCCCGGAAAACCGCTGGCACGGATGGCGTCAAACACCTCCCGCGCCCGCAGGTGCAGGGCGTATTGGGCGTCAAATCCGGCGGTGGGTTCGGGGATGCTCATGACCCCGCGCAGGCACAACTGTGGCAAGGCCGCCACGCTTTGCGCCAGGACCAGGGCCTCCTGCGGGGCCACGCCCGACTTGTTGGCGCCCCCGTCCACATTGATCTGGATGCAGACCTGCAACGGCGGCAGATGGGCCGGCCGCTGATCCGACAGGCGCTGCGCGACCTTGAGCCGGTCCACGGTGTGCATCCAATCAAAGTGCTCGGCCACCAGCCGGGTCTTGTTGCTTTGCACCGGGCCAATGCAGTGCCATTGCAGTGTGGGCGCGCCCATCTGGCGCAGCGCCGCCATTTTCTCGACGGCCTCCTGCAGGTAGTTTTCGCCGAAGGCCTGCTGCCCGGCACGGGCGGCTTCGAGCACGGCTTCGGGCCCGAAGGTTTTGGATACAGCCAGTAACAAAACGCTGGCAGGGTCGCGCCCGGCACGTTGGCAGGCCTGTGCCACCCGGTGCTGTACCTGTTGGAGCTTGTCGGCAATCGTGGTCATAATGGCTGTCGAGCGTACCAAACGTCAGAGGGAACCGTGGACATTACCCAACTGCTGGCCTTCAGTGTCAAGAACAAAGCATCGGACCTGCACCTCTCTGCGGGATTGCCGCCCATGATCCGTGTGCACGGCGACGTGCGGCGCATCAATGTCGAAGCGCTGGATCACAAGACGGTGCACGCCATGGTGTACGACATCATGAGCGATGCGCAGCGCAAGACCTACGAAGAATTCCTGGAGGTGGACTTCTCGTTCGAGATCGAGGGCCTGGCGCGCTTCCGGGTCAACGCCTTCAACCAGAACCGCGGCGCGGCCGCCGTGTTCCGGACGATTCCGAGCAAGATCCTCACGCTGGAACAGCTCAACTGCCCCAAGATCTTTGCCGACCTCGCGCTCAAGCCGCGCGGCCTGGTGCTGGTGACGGGGCCCACGGGTTCGGGCAAGTCCACCACGCTGGCGGCCATGGTCAACCACCTCAACGAAACCGAGTACGGCCACGTGCTCACCATCGAGGACCCGATCGAATTCGTCCACGACTCCAAGAAGTGCCTGGTCAACCAGCGCGAGGTGGGGCCGATGACACTGTCCTTCAGCGCCGCACTGCGCTCTGCCCTGCGCGAAGACCCGGACGCCATCCTCGTGGGCGAAATGCGCGACCTGGAAACCATCCGCCTGGCCATGACGGCCGCTGAAACGGGCCACCTGGTGTTCGGCACGCTGCACACGTCCAGTGCGGCCAAGACCATTGACCGGGTCATCGACGTGTTCCCTGCTGAAGAAAAGGAAATGGTGCGCGCGATGTTGTCCGAGTCGCTGCAGGCCGTGATCTCGCAGACGCTGTGCAAGCTCAAGGACGGCTCGGGCCGCGTGGCCGCGCACGAGATCATGCTGGGCACCAGCGCCATCCGCAACCTGATCCGCGAGGCCAAGGTGGCGCAGATGTACTCCACCATCCAGACCAGCAACAGCGCGGGCATGCAGACGCTGGACCAGAACCTCACCGATCTGGTGCGCCGCAACATCATCAGCCCGGCCGAAGCACGGTCCAAGGCCAAGATGCCGGAAAACTTCCCTGGCTGACCACACCCCCCGCCCTACCGATCCACGACACCGGCCATACACGGCCCACTGGAGCACCCCATGAAAGGCATTCTTGGTCTTTTGCGCATGTCCTCGCGCAGCAACAAGCCGCAGCAAGACCACAGCGATTCCGTCTTCTTTTCCACGGCCTTTGCCAACCAGGGGGTTGATCCGGCGATGCTCGTGCCCTGGGAGGCGCGCGCAGTGGAAGTGGGGGCCAAGCGCATGCCCACCAGCAAGGGAGGCAAGCTGCTGCAGGCGCTGTGGTCCAAGGACAAGTACATGGCGCACCTGGACCAGGACGCCGTGCGCCGCATGGAAAACTTCTTCGAGTTTGCCCAGGTGCCGCCCAACCGTGACCTGATCCGCCAGGACGAGTACGGCAACTTCATGATCGTGCTGCTGTCCGGCACCATCGCGGTGGATCGCCTGCAGCCTTGGGGCGAACAGCTGCGCCTGGCCGAAACACGCCCCGGCGACATCCTGGGGGAAATGTCCCTGCTGGACAGCGGCATCCGCTTCTCGGCCTGCACCACACTGACCGAATGCGAAATCGCCGTGCTCAGCGCCGAAGGCATGGACGAGATGATGGCCAAGGATCCCCAACTGGCCGCCAGCCTGGTGGCGCTGCTGGCACGCAAGCTGTCGCTGCGGCTGCGCGCCGTGAGCGCACGGCTGAGTGAAAACCAAAAGTAAACCCCTGGACCGCAAGAACCCTCAGAGGGAGACACACAGATGGAACGCGATCAGGCGAGTAAATTCATCAACGATCTGCTCAAGCTCCTGGTGAGCCGCAACGGCAGTGACCTGTTCATCACGGCCGAATTCCCCCCCGCCATCAAGGTGGACGGAGCAATCACCAAGGTATCGCCCCAGGCGCTCACGCCGAACCACACCTTGACGCTGGCGCGCTCGATCATGAGCGACAAGCAGGCTGCCGAATTTGAGCGCACCAAGGAATGCAATTTCGCCATCTCGCCTTCGGGCATCGGACGGTTCCGCGTCAACGCCTTCATCCAGCAGGGACGCGTGGGCATGGTGCTGCGCGTGATTCCACTCGCACTTCCCACCATTGACGGCCTGGGCCTGCCCCAGGTGCTCAAGGATGTGGCCATGACCAAGCGTGGCTTGTGCATCTTTGTGGGCGCCACGGGCTCGGGCAAATCGACCTCGCTGGCCGCCATGGTGGACTGGCGCAACGAGAACTCCTTCGGCCACATCATTACGGTGGAAGACCCGGTCGAATTTGTGCACCCGCACAAGAACTGCGTGGTCACGCAGCGCGAAGTGGGCCTGGACACCGACAGCTGGGAAGCCGCGCTCAAGAACACGCTGCGCCAGGCGCCCGACGTGATCCTGATGGGCGAAATCCGCGACCGCGAGACCATGGAACACGCCGTGGCCTTTGCCGAGACCGGCCACCTGTGCCTGGCTACGCTGCACGCCAACAGCGCCAACCAGGCCCTGGACCGGATCATCAACTTCTTCCCGGAAGAGCGCCGCGCCCAGTTGCTGATGGACTTGTCGCTCAACCTGCGCGGCATGGTCTCCCAGCGCCTGATCCCCAAGCAGGACGGCAAGGGCCGCGCTGCTGCGGTGGAGATCATGCTCAACACCCCGCTGATTGCCGACCTGATCTTCAAGGGCGAAGTGGCCGAGATCAAGGAGATCATGAAAAAGAGCCGCAACCTGGGCATGCAGACCTTCGACCAGTCGCTGTTCGATCTGTTCGAGTCCAACGTCATCAGCTACGAAGACGCACTGCGCAACGCCGACTCCCTCAACGACCTGCGCCTGCAGATCAAGCTCTCCAGCCAGCGCGCCAAGAGTGCGGATCTGGCTTCGGGTACCGAGCATTTCGCGATTGTGTGACAACCCCCTGAGCGGCTGTGCCGCTTCCCCCTTCTCTCGCCTCGCTGCGCGATGCGGGAAGGGGGACGACGCCAGTGGCCTGGCAAAGCCAGCTCCACGGCGTCCGCTGGCCTGGGCCACGCCCATTGCTGACACCTCCCGCTAACGTTTTTCCTGCAAGAGCCCATCACATGCCAAGCACCAACCCTCGCAACTACGATGCCACCGCTTCGCGCAAGGTCGCCTTCCTGGGGCTGGGTGTCATGGGCTACCCCATGGCCGGCCATCTGGCGCTGGCGGGGCATTCGGTCACGGTGTTCAACCGCACTGCCTCCAAGGCCCAGGCCTGGTGTGCAGAGTATGGCCATACGGCAGGCCCGCGGCAGGCAGCCACGCCCCGGCTGGCGGCGCAAGGGGCGGACATCGTGTTTTGCTGCGTGGGTAACGACGAGGATTTGCGCTCGGTCACCCTGGGGGCCGATGGCGCCTTTGCCGGCATGGCACCGGGCAGCATTTTTGTGGATCACACCACGGCCTCTGCCGAAGTGGCACGCGAACTCTACGGCGCGGCCAAGGCCCTGGGCCTGCGGTTCATTGACGCACCGGTTTCTGGCGGCCAGGCAGGCGCGCAGAACGGCCTGCTGACCGTGATGTGCGGCGGCGACCAGGACGCCTTCGACGCTGTGCAGCCTGCGGCCATGGCCTTCTCACGCGCGTTCACGCGCATGGGCGACGCGGGCGCAGGGCAGCTCACCAAGATGGTCAACCAGATCTGCATTGCAGGGCTGGTGCAGGGCCTGTCCGAGGCCATTGCCTTCGGTCAGCGTGCAGGCCTGGACATGCCGCTGGTGCTGGACGTGATCGGCAAGGGCGCGGCCCAAAGCTGGCAGATGGACAACCGTGGCAAGACCATGGTGGCCGGCCAGTTTGACTTCGGCTTTGCCGTGGACTGGATGCGCAAGGATCTGGGCCTGGTGCTGGCAGAGGCGCAGCGCAACGGCGCGCGCCTGCCGGTCACCGCGCTGGTGGATCAGTTCTATGGCGACGTGCAGCAGATGGGCGGCAAGCGCTGGGATACGTCCAGCCTGATCAAACGGCTGCGCTGAGGAATGGAATGCGCCGCCAGCAGAGGCGGCGCGGTCTCACTGCGCTGGGCGTGAATTGTCCAGCGCATCGCCATTGGCCGCACTGGCAGGCTTGGCGGCCTTGCTGGCGTTCAGGCGCGCCAGTTCTTCTTCGGTCAGGTATTCAAACACCCGCACCACCTTGCTGACGCCAGTGACACCCCGCGCAATGGCGGTGGCGCGACCGGCTTCGCGCTGGGACACGCGGCCCATGAGGTACACCACGTTGCGCTCGGTCACCACCTTGAAGCTGTTGGCGGACAGGTCTTTGGCGTCCACCAGGCTGGCCCGCACCTTGCCCGTGATGAAGGTGTCATTGGAGCGCTGGCTGATCGTGCTCAGCGGCATGACTGCCAGGTCATTGACCACACTGCGCACGTTTTCCACCCCCGAGACCGTTTTTTCAACTTCGTCGCGGATATCGGCGCTCGGCACTTCGCCCGTCAGCAGCACCTGCCGGTTGAAACTTGTGACGTTGACATGGACCTTGTCGCCATAGGCGCCATGGAGGCGGTTGCCGGCACGCAATTCGATGCCCTCATCCTCCACCTGCGTGCCCACGGTGCGGCGATCCAGCGCCATCATGCCGCCCACTGCCGCACCGCCGACCACGGCCGCAGCGCATCCCGACAAACCGACCACCAACACGGCAGCCGCCAACGCGGCGCTCGCCGCCCGATAGCTCTTGACCATCATGACAAAACCTCCTGTTCACCAAACAACTGGGCATCCATGCCATCACACAGGCAATTGAGCACCAGGGTATGCACCTCGCGCACCCGCGCAGCGCGGTCGTGGGGTACAGCAATACAGACATCTGTTTCACGCAAAAGGTTCGCCAAACCGCCGCCCAGCCGCCCCGTCAGGGCTACCACCGACATGTCGCGCTCGTGGGCCGCCTGCACAGCGCCCAGCACGCTGGGGTCGTTGCCGCTGGTGCTCAACGCTACCAGCAGGTCGCCGGTTTGCCCCAGCGCGCGCACCTGGCGGGCAAACTGCTGGGTTGCGTCGGCACCGCCAGCGGTGAGCAAGGCACCATCGGTGCACAAAGCCACGGCTGCCAGTTCCGGGCGGTCACGCTCAAACCCGGCGACACAGCAGACCGCAAACTGCTGCGCATCGGGGGCCGACACGCCACTGCCGCAAACCAGGATCTTGCCACCGCTCGTCACGCAGGCCAGCAGCGCCTGGACGGCATCGGCAATGGGGCGGCCCAAGGTCTGGGCGGCCTGGTATTTCAGGTCGGCGCTGTCGATGAATTGCTGCTGGATGCGTTGCTCGATCATGGACGACTATATGCAAAAACCTTGCGCAGGGCCCTGATGATAACCGCTGCGTGTTATCAATTTTGTAGCATTCTGTGGTCTCCCGCTGTAGCCGATGGCTACCCTGCGTCGAAGGCGCCACGAATCCAGGTGATGGCAGGCTCCAACAACACGGCATCAAACCGGCATGGGGGCTGCGCCCCCAGCCGCAGCAGGTAATGCCGCGCGGCAAACACGATGCGCCGCTGCTTGGTCACGCCGATGCTGGCCCCCGCACCGCCCCAGTCCCGACGGGAACGGCTGCGCACCTCGACAAACACCACCGTGCCATCGGGCTCGCGCATCACCAGATCGATCTCGCCTCCACCCCGCCCCGGCGTCCGATAATTGCGTGCCAGCAGACGCAAGCCCGCAGACTGCAGATGGGCCAGCGCGCGGTCTTCCGCCCACTGGCCCTGAGTCCGCGTGTTGGTAGTTGCTGCCGTATCCGGTTTGTTCTTGCCAAGGAAACCCATTGAGCGCCTCTTTTGCCCCCGTTCTGGACGCTGCGCGCCACGCAGCCGGTTCGCAGCATTATCCCCAGGGCGCCCTGTACGTGGTGGCAACCCCCATCGGCAACCTGGCGGACATCACGCTGCGCGCCTTGCATGTGCTGCAGTTGGCCGACACCCTGGCCTGCGAAGACACACGCCACAGCCACAGCCTGCTGCGCGCCTACGGCATCGACAAACCCTCCAGCCAGTGGCTCGCCGTGCACCAGCACAACGAGGCCCAGGCCGCGCAGGAAGTGCTGACCCGCCTGCAGGCTGGGCAGCGCGTGGTGTACATGAGCGATGCCGGCACCCCCGGCATCAGCGACCCAGGCGCGCGGCTTGCCGCTGCCGTGGCGGCTGCAGGCTTGCGCGTGCTGCCCTTGCCCGGCGCCAGCAGCATCACCGCCGCACTGAGCGTGGCAGGCGCCGTAGCGCAGGGTGGAGGAGACCAAGGTTTTGTATTTGCTGGCTTTCTACCCACCCGCAGCGCCGAACGCAAGGCCGCCGTGGACCTGCTGCGCAGCGAACCCCGCTGCACCGTGCTGCTGGAGGCACCCCACCGCATTGCCGATCTGGCGCAGGCCCTCGCGGTGCTGGAGGAACGCCCCATCACCCTGGCGCGGGAGCTGACCAAGCAGTTCGAACAGATCACCACCCTCCCCGCCCACCAGGCTGCCGCCTGGCTGCAGGAAGACCCGCAGCGCTGCCGGGGTGAATTCGTAGTGGTGCTGCATCCTGTGGCAGTCCACAGCGATCCGGATGCCGGACTGCGCGTGCTCGATCGCCTGCTGCAGGAGTTGCCGCTGAAGTCTGCGGTGCGCCTCGCGGCCGACATCACCGGGGTACCGCGCAACCAGTTGTACGACGCAGCACTGCAGCGGAAAAACGCCCCGCAGCACGAAGACTGATGCCCAAAGCAAAACGCCCAACTGAGAACAGTTGGGCGCTGAATTTTGGTGGCCTGGGGCGGAATCGAACCACCGACACAAGGATTTTCAATCCTCTGCTCTACCGACTGAGCTACCGGGCCAGAGAGATAAATTATAACCCGAAAAAAGCAGCCGTCACAAATGGCGCTGCAGAATCAGCTGCGCTTGCCACGGCCCAGGTCCACGCCCAGTTGGCGCAGTTTGCGGTAGAGGTGGGTGCGCTCCAGTCCGGTCTTCTCGGCGACGCGGGTCATGGAGCCGCCCTCGCGTGCGAGATGGAATTCAAAGTATGCCTTCTCGAAGCCATCGCGGGCCTCGCGCAGCGGGCGGTCCAGGTCGAACCCCTGGTGTGCCAGCGGGCCAGGGTCGGCCTCCATCGTGATGGGCATGTTGCCAGCACCTTGCTGCGCCATGTCGGAGGACGCCACCGCCGCCGCTGCCAATGCAGCGGGGCGCGCCGCATTGCGCGCCAGGCCTTGCTCCACTGCCTTGAGCAGTTTCTGCATGGTGATGGGCTTTTCCAGGAATGCAAACGCACCGATGCGCGTGGCGTCCACCGCCGTATCGATGGTGGCGTGGCCACTCATCATGATGACGGGCATGGTCAAGAGGCCGCTTCCTGCCCACTCCTTGAGCAACGTGACGCCATCGGTGTCCGGCATCCAGATGTCCAGCAGCACCAGGTCGTACACATTGGCAACGCGTGCGCTGCGGGCCTGGGTCGCGTTTTCTGCAAGGTCTACGCTGTGCCCCTCGTCGTTCAGGATCTCCGACAGAAGGTCTCGAATGCCGAGTTCATCGTCGACCACAAGAATGTTTGCCATGAATGATTGCCTTGCGTCTGCAGTGCTGGGTGTTGTCAGGAAGCAACTATTTGCTCAGGGGCGAATGATAGCGACACTTGGGCACCCCGTACTACTCCTTCTTCTTGTCGATTGAGAAGTTCTATCCGCGCCCCGTGCTCATCCACGATCTTTTTGACCACCGCCAGCCCTAAGCCGGTGCCGCGTGCCTTGGTGGTGACGTAGGGCTCAAACGCCCGCTGCAGGATGTGCGCCGGGAAGCCACCGCCCTGGTCGCTGATGCGCAGACGCACGCGCCGGGAGGCTTCGTTCCAGTGGGTGCTGATGCAGACTGGCGGGGGGGGGCCATCTGCGCGCGCAGCGCTTGCCTGCTCGGTGGCGTCCTGCGCGTTCTGCAGCAGGTTGTGCACGATCTGGCGCAGTTGCTGCGCATCGCCCATGATGCGCGGGCAGGCGGGATCAAGCTGCGCCTGCACCGCCACCATGGCACGCTCGGACTCGTAGAGTTGCAGGATGTCGGTGATGAGCGCATTGAGGTCCACAGGCTTGAGCTCCGCCGCCGGCAGTCGTGCATAGTCGCGGAATTCGTTGACCAGGCGTTTCATCGCATCAACCTGGTCCACGATGGTCTTGACCGACTTGGCAAGCACCGCCTGCTCCGGTGCGGGCAGCTTGGCGTGCAGTTTCATCTCCAGCCGTTCGGCGGCCAGCTGGATGGGGGTGAGGGGGTTTTTGATCTCGTGCGCCAGGCGCCGCGCGACCTCGCCCCAGGCCTGCGCGCGCTGGGCCGAAACGATTTCGGTGATGTCGTCAAAAACCAACAGTCTGGCCGCATCGGGCAGTTCTGCCCCCCGGGCGACGATGCTGGTGGCATGTTGCGCCACTGCCCCCTCGGCAGAGCCGGAGCCGTGCAGATCAAAAGATTGCTGCCAGTGGTCCAGCCCGTGGAGATCCCGGTGGCTCTGGAAGGCTTCAAACTGCTGCTGTACCGCATGGGCAAAGGCCTGCAGCCCCGGTACGTCGCCCAGGGGCCGCCCCTGGAATGCAGCCATGGGCTGGCGCAGTATGCGTGTCGCACCGGGGTTGGATGAGCGGATGGTGCCTTCAGCATCGAGCACGATGACCCCTGCCGTGAGGTTGTCCAGTATGGTCTGCAGGCGCGCCCGGGCGGTATCTACCGCATCCATACTGCGCTCCACCTGGGTGCGGGCGTCGGCCAGTTGCTGGGTCATGGAGGCGAACGAGCGTGTCAACCCGCCCAGTTCATCCTTGCCCTGCAATGCCGCCTTGGGGCTGAGGTTGCCCTGTGCCACTTCGCGCACCCCTTCCGCCAAAACCAGCAAGGGCCGCGCCAACTGGTTGCCCAGCAGCACTGCCAGCAGCACGACGCCGAACACCGCCAGGAAGAGGCTCAGCGTCAGTGTGCCGATGTACATGCGCCGCAGGCCGCCGCGCGCCAAGGCACGTTCCTGGTATTCGCGGTTGGCCTCTTGCACGGCCACGGCGTTGTCCACCAGCACTGTCGGCAAGGGCACGATGGCCTGCAGATAACGCGGCTCCACCATCAGGCCCATGCCGGAGCTGGGCACGAGCACCATGGCCTTGACGCGCACATTGCCCAAGGCCTCGGGGCGGGTGATGTCGGCCAGTTCGTCCAGCCCTTCGATCTGCCCCACGGCCCTTTGCTGGCGCACCGTGCGCAGCTGCTGTGCCGTGGGGCGCTCCTGGTCGAGCCGGTAGCGTGACTGGCCCACGCTCGCCACCAGCTGGCCGGATGCATTCCAAAGCAGCACGTCGCTGGCGCCAAGCTGATCCCGGATGCGCTCCAGCACCAGACCGGCAGTGGCATCGGGGGTTTGGGCCAGTTGCGCGCTAAGGCTGCGTGCGCGTGTGGCGGTGTCGGTTGCCTGCATCTCCAGTGTGGCACTGGCCAGGCTGACGCCTGCCGCAAGCGCGCCTTCGACCTTGACGTCAAACCAGCTCTCGATGGAGCGCGAGACGAACTGGTACGACACATAGTAGATCAGCAGGCCCGGCATCAGCCCCGCCAAGGCAAAAATGGCTGCCAGCTTGACCAACAAGCGGCTGCCGAAGCGGCCACGCCGCACCCGCATGTACAGGCGCAGTGCCATCCACGCCAGCACAGCCGCCAGAAGCAGCGCCACCACCACGTTGACGACGAACAGCCACCCATAGTTGCGCTCGTACAGCACGCGGTTGTTGGTAGTGAGGGTCAGCAGGAAAAACAGCACCAGCGCTATGGCGGCCATGATGGCCACGCCCACCCCCAGAGACCAGCGCACCGCCCGTGAGGGGTGCTGCACATTCTGCGTTTCGCTCATTGCGCGGGCTCCGGGCTCCAGCGCTGGCTGCGCGTGACCGAGAGGTTCCAGCCCGAGCGGCCCATCGCACCGATCTGCAAAGGGCGCGGCAGTTGGGACAGGTCGAGCCGGAAGCGCAGCTGCACCTGGTATTGCTCCTGCGGCACGATGGCCCCTGGAGGCGCGACCCGCCAGCGCACGATGCGCTGCATGGCCGGCAGCACATCGGCCAGGTCGTCAAAATTCTGCCCCAGTGCGACGCCCAGGCCGCTGGAGTCAAACGGCTCGGACGACACATTGAGCCGCCAGCGCCGCGTCAGCGGCTGGTAGCTCAGGCGCAGGTAGCGCATTTCGGTGGCGATGTGCTGGTCGTACCAGTACCAGCGCCGCCGGGTCACTTCGGCCTCGGTGACAAAGTACATGGGGATGCCCTTGCGCAACGCATCTTCGGCCAGCGTGGGCAGGTCGAACTGCAGCACGGCATGCAGGTAGAGGCCTTCATCGGTCTGTTCGAGGGCCATTTCCGGTATGGCGGCCGGATTGGCGGCCTGTGCTGCGCAGCACAGGGCCAGCAGGCCCGCCAGCACCCAGCAAATCCCACGCGCAAGCGCCCGGTGCCACAGCACCCCAGGGCCGGGGGCCGTCGCATCAGCCAGGCTGTTTTCCGAGCAGCGCGTAGAAGAAGCCGTCATGTTCACCCGACAGATTGTCCGGGACACCCTCGGCCTTGTGGGGCACACCTGGCAACAAATGGCCCGGCGACGGCAGCAAGCGTGCATCAGTGTTGTGTGCAAGAAACGCTTGGATCTGATCGCTCCCCTCGGCCCGGAACACCGAGCAGGTGCAATACAGCAAGCGCCCCCCAGGGCGTACCAGGGGCCAGAGAGCGCGCAGCAGCTGGGCCTGGATGGCGGCCAGCTGTGCCACGTCGCTCTCGCGGCGCAGCCAGGGCACATCGGGGTGGCGGCGCACGATGCCCGATGCCGTGCAGGGCGCGTCCAGCAAGATGGCGTCGAAAGGCTCGCCGCCGCAGTGCGCCTGCCACCAATCCTCAGGGCGCCCGGCATCGGCGACCAGCACCTGGGCCTGAAGTTGGCAGCGTTCCAGCGTGGCGCGGATGCGCTCGCAGCGTTGCGCGTCCACATCCAGCGCCGTGAGCTGCAGACGCGTCTGCGGCCCAGCCCATTCGAGCAGGTGCGCGGTCTTGCCGCCCGGCGCGGCACAGGCATCGAGCACACGCAAGGGCTGGTCCAAGGCCAGCCCCTGCAGCAGCAGGGGGGCGGCCCGTTGTGCGCCCGAATCCTGCACCGACACCTCGCCCTGCGCGAACCCCGGCAAGGCCTGCACAGCCACGGCCCGCTGGAGCACCAATCCATCGGCCCCAATGCAGGTTACTCCTAAATTGATAGCTACTAGCGCTTGCTGGTATTGCGCTGGAGTCGTTTTTTGCCTATTAACCCGCAGCACCATGGGCGCCTGGCAGCGGGGGGCTTGCAGTACGTCCTGCCAATGCTGCGGGTGGTCCTGGCGCAGCCTTTGCACCCACCAGGGCGGGTGGTTCCAGCGTGCCAGCCCATCCTGCGCGGCGGTATCACACAGCGCCTGGCGTTCGCGCAGAAAGCGCCGCAGGCAGGCGTTGACAAACCCCGCCTGTGCCTGCGTGCTGCGCTGGGCCTTGGCCGCCTCTACGGTCTGATTAACCAGTGTGTGGGGTTCGTAAGCCGCACTGGCGCCCGGTGCCATCAGTGCCAGCGCAGTGCACAACAGCGCATCGGCCGGGGGCGCTGGCGTGCGTGGTGCCAACTGGCGGCGCACCGCCTGCGCCATGCCCAGATGGCGCAGCGTCTCGAAAAACAAGGCCTGCACAGCGGGGCGCAGAGCGGTCGGAACTGTTTCCAGCGCCGTGGTTCCCGAGCGGCCCGCTCGCACGGCCTGCACGCAAGCCGCCACCGACTGCAGCACCACCGACAGTGCAGGCGCCGCGCCCGCAGCCGTGCGGCCCCCGGGGGCTTGCAGGTCTGCGCGGGGACGCTGGGAGCTGCTGGTTTTTCCGGTCATGGATTCGAAAAGAATAGGAGACCCATAAAAAAACTCCCGGCCTGCCTGGAACCAGACAGGCCGGGAGCGCGGTAGGTCATGCCGCCTGCAGATCAGTCGGCAGAGGGCACTTCGGTACCGGTGGCGGCGTCGGCGGCTGCATCGGCCTCACCGTCCTGCGCCATGCCTGCCAGCTCGGCCGCTTCGGCTTCGGCGATGGCACGGCGCTCGGCGTCGTCCATGGCGTCCTTGGCCTTACGTGCCTGGTGGTAGGCCAGGCCCGTACCTGCGGGAATCAGGCGGCCGACGATGACGTTTTCCTTCAGGCCACGCAGCTCGTCGCGCTTGCCCATGATGGCAGCCTCGGTGAGCACGCGGGTGGTTTCCTGGAAGGAAGCCGCCGAGATGAACGAGTCGGTGGACAGCGACGCCTTGGTGATACCCAGCAGCAGGTTGCTGTAGGTCGCGGGGATCTTGCCCTCGGCCTGCAGCGCCTCGTTGGTGTTGAGGATCTCGGAGCGCTCAACCTGCTCACCTGCGATGTAGGTGGAGTCGCCCGAGTTCTCGACCACGACACGGCGCAGCATCTGGCGAACGATCACCTCGATGTGCTTGTCGTTGATCTTCACACCCTGCAGGCGGTACACGTCCTGCACTTCATCGACGATGTAGCGCGAGAGTTCCTCGATGCCCAGCAGGCGCAGGATGTCCTGCGGATCGGCAGGGCCGTCCACGATCAGCTCGCCCTTGTTGACCACCTGGCCTTCGTGCACCAGGATGTTCTTTTCCTTGGGGATGAGCTCTTCCCAGACCTTGCCATCGGGGTCGGTGATCTGCAGGCGGATCTTGCCCTTGGTCTCCTTGCCGAAGGACACGGTGCCGGTGACTTCGGCCAGCGTGCCCTTGTCCTTGGGCGTGCGTGCCTCGAACAGTTCGGCCACGCGCGGCAGACCGCCGGTAATGTCGCGGGTCTTCTGGCCTTCGATCGGGATACGCGCCAGCACTTCGCCGGGACCCACGTCCTGGCCGTCGCGCACCTGGATCAGAGCACCCACCTGGAAGCCGATGGTCACCGAGTGGTCGGTGCCAGGGATCTTGACTTCCTGGTTGTTCGCATCGATCAGCTTGACCTGGGGCTTGACCACCTTGGCCGAACCACGGCGCTTGGGGTCGATCACCACCAGCGTGGACAGGCCGGTGACCTCGTCCACCTGCTTGGCCACGGTAAGGCCTTCTTCCACGTTCTCGAACTTCACCGTACCTGCGTACTCGGTGATGATCGGACGGGTCAGCGGATCCCAGTTGGCCAGGATGGTGCCAGCCTTGATCTGCTGGTCGGCCTTGACGGTCAGCGTGGCGCCGTAGGGCACCTTGTGGCGCTCGCGCTCGCGGCCATGTTCGTCCTGGATGATGATCTCGCCGGAACGGGAGATGACCACCAGCTCGCCCTTGGAGTTGGTCACATAGCGCATCGTGGCGTTGAAGCCGATGATGCCGTTGGACTTGGCTTCCACGCTGGACGCGATGGCTGCACGCGAAGCCGCACCACCGATGTGGAAGGTACGCATGGTCAGCTGCGTGCCGGGCTCGCCGATGGACTGGGCAGCGATCACACCCACGGCCTCGCCGAGGTTGATCAGGCCGCCGCGGCCCAGGTCGCGGCCGTAGCACTTGGCGCACAGGCCAAAGCGGGTCTCGCAGGTCAGCGCAGTGCGCACCTTGACCTCGTCCACGCCAGCGGCTTCCAGTTCCTCGATCAGGTCTTCATCGAGCATCTGGCCCGGCTGGGCCATGACCGCACGGGTCTCGGGGTGCAGCACTTCTTCGGCAGCGGTACGGCCCAGGATTCGGTCGCGCAGCGACTCGATCACTTCACCGCCCTCGACGATGGCGCGCATCAGCGTGCCGTTGGACGTGCCGCAGTCCTCTTCGGTCACCACCAGATCCTGCGTCACATCGACCAGACGGCGGGTCAGGTAACCCGAGTTGGCCGTCTTCAACGCCGTGTCCGCCAGACCCTTACGGGCACCGTGGGTGGAGATGAAGTACTGCAACACGTTCAGGCCTTCACGGAAGTTGGCCGTGATGGGGGTCTCGATGATGGAGCCGTCGGGCTTGGCCATCAGGCCGCGCATACCGGCCAGCTGGCGGATCTGTGCGGCAGAACCACGGGCACCCGAGTCGGCCATCATGTAGATGGAGTTGAACGACTCCTGGTCCACTTCCTTGCCGTTGCGGTCGATGGTCTTTTCCTTCTTCAGGTGGTCCATCATGACCTTGGAGATGTCGTCGCCGGCCTTGCCCCAGATGTCCACCACCTTGTTGTAGCGCTCGCCAGCGGTCACCAGACCGGAGGCGTACTGCTGGGCAATTTCCTTCACCTCGGCTTCGGCGCGCTCGATGATGGTGTGCTTCTCGGTCGGCACCAGCATGTCGTCCACCGCAATGGAGATACCCGCGCGCGTGGCCAGGCGGAAACCGTTCTGCAGCAGCTTGTCGGCAAACACCACCGTTTCCTTCAGGCCGCACTTGCGGAAGGACACGTTGATGAGCTTGGAAATTTCCTTCTTCTTGAGCGCCTTGTTGATGTTGGCAAAAGGCAGGCCCTTGGGCAGGATTTCCGACAGCAGCGCACGGCCCACGGTGGTGTCCACGAGCTTGGTCTCGGGCGTGAATTCGCCCGTGGCCTTGTCCTTGTTCCACTCGGTCAGGCGGACACTGATCCTGGCGGTCAGTTCAACCACACCCGCATCCAGAGCACGCTGCACCTCGTAGGTGTCGGCAAACACCAGGCCTTCGCCCTTGCCGTTGATGCGCTCGCGGGTAGCGTAGTACAGGCCCAGCACCACGTCCTGCGAGGGCACGATGGAAGGCTCGCCCGAGGCCGGGAACAGCACGTTGTTGGAGGCCAGCATCAGCGTGCGGGCTTCCATCTGCGCTTCCACCGACAGCGGCACGTGGACGGCCATCTGGTCACCGTCGAAGTCGGCGTTGAAGGCTGCGCAGACGAGCGGGTGCAGCTGGATGGCCTTGCCTTCGATCAGGATGGGCTCGAAGGCCTGGATGCCCAGGCGGTGCAGCGTGGGTGCGCGGTTCAGCAGCACCGGGTGCTCCTTGATGACCTCTTCCAGGATGTCCCACACCACCGGCGTGCCGGATTCGACTTCCTTCTTCGCCGCCTTGATGGTGGTGGCGATGCCCATGGCTTCGAGGCGCGAGAAGATGAAGGGCTTGAACAGCTCCAGCGCCATCAGCTTGGGCAGGCCGCACTGGTGCAGCTTGAGGGTCGGGCCCACGGTAATGACCGAACGGCCCGAGTAGTCCACGCGCTTGCCCAGCAGGTTCTGGCGGAAGCGGCCGCTCTTGCCCTTGATCATGTCGGCCAGGGACTTGAGCGCGCGCTTGTTGGCGCCCGTCATGGCCTTGCCACGGCGGCCGTTGTCCAGCAAGCTGTCCACGGCTTCCTGCAGCATGCGCTTTTCGTTGCGCGCGATGATCTCGGGCGCCTTGAGTTCGAGCAGACGGCGCAGACGGCTGTTGCGGTTGATGACGCGGCGGTACAGGTCGTTCAGGTCCGACGTGGCAAAGCGCCCGCCGTCCAGCGGCACCAGCGGACGTAGGTCCGGCGGCAGCACGGGCAGCACTTCCAGCACCATCCACTCGGGCTTGATGCCGGACTTCTTGAAAGCCTCCAGCACCTTCAGGCGCTTGGCGTTCTTCTTGACCTTGACTTCGGAGCCGGTCAGGTCGCCGCGCAGGCGCTCGATCTCGGTGTCGATATCGATCGACTCGAGCAGCTCGCGGATGCCTTCGGCGCCCATCTTGGCCTCGAACTCGTCGCCGTATTCCTTACGCTTGGCGTCGTAGTCGTCCTCGGACATGATGCTGTACTTCTTCAGCGGGGTCATGCCGGGGTCGGTCACCACGTAGGCTTCAAAGTACAGCACGCGCTCGATGTCGCGCAGCGTCATGTCCAGCACCAGGCCCAGGCGCGAAGGCAGGGACTTGAGGAACCAGATGTGGGCGCAGGGCGCAGCCAGGTCGATGTGGCCCATGCGCTCGCGGCGCACCTTGGTCTGGGTCACTTCCACGCCGCACTTTTCGCAGATCACGCCGCGGTGCTTGAGGCGCTTGTACTTGCCGCACAGGCACTCGTAGTCCTTGATCGGGCCGAAGATCTTGGCGCAGAACAGGCCGTCGCGCTCGGGCTTGAAGGTGCGGTAGTTGATGGTTTCGGGCTTCTTCACCTCACCGAAAGACCAGGAACGGATCTTCTCGGGCGACGCCAGGCCGATGCGGATGGCATCGAAGTGCTCGTCCGGGGTGAACTGCTTGAACAGGTCGAGTAGCGATTTCATAAGACTCTTTCCCTTTCCGAATTAGGAGCGCTCAAGCTCGATGTCCAGGCCCAGGGAACGGATTTCCTTGACCAGCACGTTGAACGATTCGGGCATGCCTGCCTCGATGGTGTGCTCACCCTTGACGATGTTCTCGTACACCTTGGTACGGCCTTGCACGTCGTCGGACTTGACGGTGAGCATTTCCTGCAGCACGTAGGATGCGCCATAGGCTTCCAGCGCCCACACTTCCATCTCACCGAAGCGCTGGCCGCCGAACTGTGCCTTGCCGCCCAGCGGCTGCTGCGTAACCAGCGAGTAGGGGCCGGTGGAGCGGGCGTGCATCTTGTCGTCCACCAGGTGGTGAAGCTTGAGGTAGTGCATGTAGCCCACGGTGGTGGTGCGCTCGAAGGCGTCGCCCGTGCGGCCGTCGTACAGCTGCGCCTGGGTGCGCGTCGCCGTCAGGCCCTTGGCCTTGGCGATGTCGTCCGGGTAGGCCAGCTTGAGCATGTCGCGGATTTCCTGCTCCGTGGCACCGTCGAACACCGGGGAAGCAAATGGCACACCCGTGGTCAGCTCCTGTGCCATGGCACGCAGCTCGCCGTCCGACAGCTTGGCCAGGTTTTCCTTGCGGCCGGCGGTGTTGTAGATCTGCTCCATGAAGGTGCGGATCTCGGCGGCTGCGGCCTCACGCTGCAGCATGTCGCCGATGCGCTGGCCCAGGCCCTTGCCGGCCCAGCCCAGGTGGACTTCAAGCACCTGTCCGATGTTCATGCGCGAAGGCACGCCCAGCGGATTGAGCACGATGTCCACGGGCGTACCGTCGGCCATGTAGGGCATGTCTTCCACGGGCGTGATCTTGGACACCACGCCCTTGTTGCCGTGGCGGCCGGCCATCTTGTCGCCGGGCTGCAGGCGGCGCTTGACGGCCAGGTACACCTTGACCATCTTGAGCACGCCCGCAGGCAGCTCGTCGCCCTGCGTGAGCTTCTTGCGCTTTTCTTCAAAGGCCAGGTCGAAGCTGTGGCGGGTCTGCTCCAGCGAGTTCTTGATCGACTCCAGTTGCGCGGCCACTTCATCTTCGGCCGGGCGGATGTCGAACCAGTGGAACTTGTCCACGCCGTCGAGGTAGGCCTTGTCGAGCTTGGTGCCCTTGGCCAGCTTTTGCGGGCCGCCATTGGCAACGCGGCCGATCAGCAGCTTCTCGATACGGTCGAAGGCATCGGCCTCGACGATACGCAGCTGGTCGTTCAGGTCCAGGCGGAAGCGCTTGAGTTCATCGTCGATGATCTGCTGGGCGCGCTTGTCGCGCTGGATGCCTTCGCGGGTAAACACCTGCACATCGATCACCACGCCCTGCGAGCCCTGGTCCACGCGCAGCGAGGTGTCCTTCACGTCGGAAGCCTTCTCGCCGAAGATCGCGCGCAACAGCTTTTCTTCGGGCGTCAGCGTGGTTTCGCCCTTGGGCGTGACCTTGCCGACCAGCACATCGCCGGGCTGCACTTCGGCACCCACGTAGATGATGCCGGACTCGTCCAGGCGGTTGAGCTGCTGCTCCGACAGGTTGGGAATGTCGCGCGTGATTTCTTCAGGCCCCAGCTTGGTGTCGCGTGCCATCACCACCAGCTCTTCAATGTGGATGCTGGTGTAACGGTCATCGGCCACCACGCGTTCGCTGATCAGGATCGAGTCTTCGAAGTTGTAGCCGTTCCAGGGCATGAAAGCGATCAGCATGTTCTGGCCGATGGCGATTTCGCCCAGGTCGGTGGACGCACCATCAGCAATCACGTCGCCCTTGGCCAGCTTGTCACCGCGCTTGACGATGGGACGCTGGTGGATGTTGGTGTTCTGGTTGGAACGCTGGTACTTGATGAGGTTGTAGATGTCCACACCCACTTCACCGGCCACAGCTTCGTCGTCGTTCACGCGGATCACGATGCGGGTGGCGTCGACATAGTCCACCACGCCGCCGCGGGTGGCCGTCACCACGGTGCCGGAGTCGACCGCAGCGACGCGCTCGATGCCGGTGCCCACCATCGGCTTTTCCGGACGCAGCACGGGCACAGCCTGGCGCGACATGTTGGCGCCCATCAGTGCGCGGTTGGCGTCGTCGTGCTCCAGGAAAGGCACCAGCGATGCCGCCACCGACACGATCTGTGCGGGCGACACGTCCATGTACTGGATCTGGTCGGCGCTGACCAGCACCGATTCGCCCTTTTCGCGCGCAGACACCAATTCATCCACCAGCCGGCCCTCTGCATCGAGTCCTGCGTTGGCCTGGGCAATGACGTACTTGCCTTCTTCAATGGCCGAGAGGTAGTCGATGTCGTAGGTCACCTTGCCGTCGGCCACGCGGCGGTACGGCGTTTCGATGAAACCGTACTCGTTCAGGCGTGCGTACAGAGCCAGCGAGTTGATCAGGCCGATGTTCGGGCCTTCCGGCGTTTCAATCGGGCACACACGGCCGTAGTGGGTGACGTGCACGTCACGCACCTCAAAGCCTGCGCGCTCGCGGGTCAAACCGCCCGGGCCCAGGGCCGAGACGCGGCGCTTGTGCGTGATCTCGGCCAGCGGGTTGGTCTGGTCCATGAACTGCGACAGCTGCGAGGCACCGAAGAACTCCTTGAGCGCCGCAGAAATCGGCTTGGAGTTGATCAGGTCGTGGGGCATCAGCGGCTCTTGCTCGGCCTGGCCCAGACGCTCCTTCACAGCCTTCTCGATACGTGCCAGACCGGTGCGGTACTGGTTCTCTGCCAGCTCACCCACGCAGCGCACACGGCGGTTGCCCAGGTGGTCGATGTCATCGACCTCGCCACGGCCATTGCGCAGGTCGACCAGGATCTTGACCACGGAGAGGATGTCCTCGTTGGTCAGAACCATGGGACCTTCTGCGTTCTCGCGGCCCACGCGGGCGTTGAACTTCATACGTCCGACACGCGACAGGTCGTAGGTGTCGGCACTGTAGAACAGGCGCTGGAACAATGCCTGCACGGCATCTTCCGTGGGCGGCTCGCCGGGGCGCATCATGCGGTAGATGGCGACACGCGCAGCAAACTCGTCCGTGGTTTCGTCGATGCGCAGGGTCTGGGAGATGTAGGGCCCCTGATCCAGTTCGTTGGTGTAGATGCACTGCAGCTCTTGCACCGACGCAGAGCGCAGTTTCTTCAGCAGTGCCTCGGTCAGTTCTTCGTTGGCCTTGGCCAGGATTTCGCCGGTGTCGCCATCGACAATGTTGCGCGCCACCACGCGGCCGACGAGGAAATCTTCCGGCACGCTGATGTGCGTGGTGCCAGACTGCTCCAACTCGCGGGTGTGGCGTGCAGTGATGCGCTTGTCCTTGGCGACCACCACCTTGCCCGACTTGTCGGTGATATCGAAGCGTGCCACCTCGCCGCGCAGGCGCTCGGGCACGAATTCCATCAGGGCGCCGCTGTCCATCACGCGGAAGTTGTCGTTGACGAAGAAATTCGCCAGGATGGACTCGGGATTCAGGCCGATGGCCTTGAGCAGGATGGACACCGGCTTCTTGCGGCGGCGGTCCACGCGGAAGTACAGGATATCCTTGGGGTCGAACTCAAAGTCGAGCCAAGAGCCGCGGTAAGGAATGATGCGCGCCGAGAACAGCAGTTTGCCCGAACTGTGCGTCTTGCCCTTGTCGTGCTCGAAGAACACGCCCGGCGAGCGGTGCAGCTGGGAGACGATCACACGTTCCGTGCCGTTGATGATGAACGAACCCTTGTCGGTCATCAGGGGCACTTCGCCCATGTAGACCTCTTGCTCCTTCACTTCCTTGACCACCTTGGACTGCGCCGTGGAGGACTCGCGGTCGTAGATGATCAGCTGAACCTTGGCACGCACGGCCGATGCAAAGGTGAGTCCGCGGGTCTGGCATTCACGCACATCGAAGGCGGGCTTGGCCAGGTTGTATTCCAGGAACTTCATCTCGACAAAACCATTGTGCGAGACGATGGGGAATGCCGAATTGAATGCGGCCTGCAAGCCTTCGATGGTTCTTTTCTTCGGCGGTACGCTGGCCTGCAGAAACGCTGTGTAAGCGTCCTTTTGCATCTGCAGGAGGTAAGGTACCTTCAGCACGCTGTCGCGGCTGCCGAAACTTTTGCGGATACGCTTGCGTTCGGTATAAGAGTAGGCCATGAGATCTCCGGGCTAAGACTGGGGTCCTGGGTCTTCGACGACGGAACTGCGGAAGGATATGCCGCAGGCTTGGCGGTTGGCCACTACCAACCATGGCGGACGGCGATGCCTTGCACATCGCCCGGACCAAGGCGCCTTCTGTTGTCGGATGGGTCAGAAGACACTTGAAACCCTTGCACTTCGGGTGGGGTTTCAGGTGTGCTCTGGAAGCACCAAAGGCTGGAGGCCCTGAGAGGACGCTCCAGCCCTTGAAAGAGGCCGACTTACTTGAGTTCGGCCTTGGCGCCAGCTTCCACCAGCTTCTTGACGGCTGCTTCGGCGTCGGCCTTGGCAATGCCTTCCTTGACGTTCTTGGGCGCGCCGTCCACCAGGTCCTTGGCTTCCTTCAGGCCCAGACCGGTGATTTCACGCACGGCCTTGATGACGGACACCTTGTTGGCGCCAGCATCGGTCAGCACGACGTTGAATTCGGTCTTCTCTTCAGCAGCAGCAGCGCCGCCGCCAGCAGCGCCACCAGCGGCCGGAGCAGCCATTGCAGCTGCGGACACGCCAAATTTTTCCTCGATGGCCTTGACCAGGTCATTGAGTTCCATGACCGTCATGCCGTCCAGAGCGGTCAGAAATGCGTCTTTATCGAATGCCATTTGAATTTCCTCACAAATCGGTTAACAGGTTTGCCGCGCGCACTCAGGCTGCAGCTGCTTCGCCTTTTTTCGCCGCCAGGGCACCCAGCACCACTGCGGTACGGGAGATGGGCGACATCAGCAAGCCACACAACTGGGCCAGCAGCACTTCCTTGGAAGGAATGTTGGCCAGTTGCTTCACGCCATCGACATCCAGGGCCTTGCCTGCGAAGGCGCCGCCGCGAATGACCAGCTTGTCGTTGGTCTTCGCGAAATCGGCCACCACCTTGGCGGCGGCCACAGCGTCTTCGGAGAAGCCATAGATCAGCGGACCAGTCATCTGGTCGGCCACCACGTCAAACTGGCTGCCTGCCACAGCACGGCGTGCCAGGGTGTTCTTCAGAACACTCAGGCTCACACCCTTGCTGCGTGCATCCACGCGCAGTTTGGTCATGTCGGCGACCGTGATGCCACGGTATTCCGCAATCACAAGCGTTTGAGCTTTAGCGGCGAGGCTGGTCACTTCATTGATGACCGCTTCTTTCTCACTGCGATTAAGACTCAAGGTCTACTCCTTTAAATGCACTTCGGGACAAGTCCCTCGGTGCGCTCTTGTTGCAGCGACCAACTGTGGAGGAACAATCATTCCATCTGCAGCGGGATCGCCATCTGCGCTGGCCTTGCGGATTAAGCGCCTGTCGGCACACCAGCGGTCTTGGATGGCCCACCGCACGGGTGCGGCGGCCCACCACCGAGGTACCTTTCGGCACCTCAAGATTTCGCGCAATTACGCTGCGATGGTCTGCGTGTCGATGCGAACACCGACGCCCATGGTCGAGGACAGGGCCACCTTGCGCAGGTACAGGCCCTTGCTCGTGGCAGGCTTGGCCTTGTTCAGCGCTTCAATCAGCGCAGACAGGTTGGCCTGGAGCTTGTCGTTGTCAAACGAGCGGCGGCCGATGGTGCTGTGCACGATACCTGCCTTGTCCACGCGGAACTGCACCTGACCCGCCTTGGCGTTCTTCACGGCCGTGGCCACATCAGGCGTCACGGTGCCAACCTTGGGGTTGGGCATCAGGCCACGGGGGCCCAGGATCTGGCCCAGCGTACCCACCACACGCATCGCGTCCGGCGCAGCAATCACCACGTCGAAGGGCATGTCACCGGCCTTGACCATGGCGGCCAGGTCGTCCATACCTACGATGTCAGCGCCAGCAGCCTTGGCTTCTTCCGCCTTGGCGCCTTGCGCGAACACTGCGACACGGGTGGTCTTGCCGGTACCAGCCGGCAGCACCACGGCACCGCGCACCACCTGGTCGGACTTCTTGGCGTCCACACCCAATTGCACGGCGACGTCGATCGACTCGTCGAATTTGGCGGTGGCAGCATCCTTGACAATGGACAAAGCCTCGGTCAAAGGGTACAGACGGGTGGATTCCACCTTGCCCTGAAGGGCTTTTTGCTTTTTGGTCAGCTTGGCCATTTACACACCCTCCACCGTCACGCCCATGGAGCGCGCAGAACCCGCAATGGTACGGACCGCAGCATCCAGGGAGGCTGCATTCATGTCCTTCATCTTGGTCTTGGCAATTTCTTCCAGCTGGGCGCGGGTGATCTTGCCGACCTTGGTCTTCAGTGCGTTCGAAGAACCCTTTTCCAGCTTGATCGCCTTCTTGATCAGCGTGGTCGCCGGGGGGGTCTTGATGATGAAGGTGAAGCTCTTGTCTGCAAATGCTGTGATCACGACAGGCAGCGGCAGGCCGGGCTCGACACCCTGGGTCTGCGCGTTGAACGCCTTGCAGAATTCCATGATGTTGAGACCGCGCTGGCCCAGAGCAGGACCAATGGGGGGAGAGGGATTGGCCTTACCAGCTGGCACTTGCAGCTTGATGAAGCCGACGATTTTCTTCGCCATTTTCAAGACTCCTTACGGGTACCGACGCCTGCAGCAAAAGCTGCTGACAGGCTCCCCGGGGTTGTTGACTCATTCATACGCAGGGCGCCGAGTCGTTGAGACGCCATCGACCTGCTGCGTTCAGGTTTTTTCAATCTGGCTGAATTCCAGCTCGACGGGCGTGGAGCGACCGAAAATCATCACGGAGACGCGTACCCGGCTCTTTTCGTAGTTGACGTCTTCCACCGAGCCATTGAAGTCCGTGAACGGGCCTTCCTTGACGCGCACCATTTCACCCACCATGAATTCGATCTTGTGGCGGGGCTTGTCGGTGCCTTCCTGCATCTGGCTGACGATTTTTTGAACCTCGTCTTCAGAGATCGGAGCGGGTCGGTTTTTTGCACCTCCCACGAAACCGGTCACCTTGCTGGTGTGCTTGATCAGATGCCAGGTGTCATCGTCCATGACCATCTCGACGAAGACGTAGCCTGGGAACAAACGCCGCTCAGTGGTCTTGCGCTGGCCGTTCTTCATCTCGACCACCTCTTCGGTCGGAACCAGGATCCGGCCGAATTTGTCCTGCATGCCGGAACGCGCTATGCGCTCCAGGATGTTGCGCTCCACAGCTTTTTCCATGCCGGAGTAGGCATGAACGATATACCAGCGCAAATCAGGATTGGCAGCGGCAGCACCCGCCACCCCTGCGCCGCCCAGTTCAACATCAGCGCTCATTTATTTTCTCCAGCCCAAGATCAGGTCGTAAAGCACCCATTCCAGGGTCTTGTCCGTGAGCCAAAGGAACAGCGCCATGACTACTGCAAACGCAAACACATAACCCGTCATCTGCATGGCTTCCTTGCGGCTGGGCCAGACCACCTTTTTGGCCTCGCGCCAGGAGTCCCGCGAGAAAGCAACAAGCTGCCGACCGGGCTCGGACATCAAAAACACTGCTGCAGCCGCAACCAGGCCAGCAATCAATGCCCCCCATTGCGCCACGGGGCCCTGCTTGCCCAACAGGTAAAAACCAGCCACGGAACCAATCACCAGCAACACAACGGCCGCCAATTTGGCCTTGTCCTGCCCGGTGCTGACTGTTTCAACTTGCGAAGTGGCCATCACTGCCTGTCCTCAATATTTCGGTGCCGCTCAAGACACTGAAGCCCGCCAGAGACTGGCGGGCCTTGTTTGCCACTTTCAGATGGCAGGGGCAGTAGGAATCGAACCTACAACCTTCGGTTTTGGAGACCGACGCTCTGCCAATTGAGCTATACCCCTAATCCCTATTACGCAATGATCGTGGCCACGACGCCAGCGCCGACGGTACGGCCGCCTTCGCGGATGGCGAAGCGCAGGCCTTCTTCCATGGCGATGGGGTTGATCAGCTTGACCGTGATGGTCACGTTGTCGCCAGGCATCACCATTTCCTTG
>JACPUE010000010.1 GCA_016192425.1 Burkholderiales bacterium | reverse complement strand
TTCCTGAAATGCCCAGGTGGCGGAATTGGTAGACGCACTAGTTTCAGGTACTAGCGGGTAACTCCGTGGAGGTTCGAGTCCTCTCCTGGGCACCAAAACAAAAAAGGCCGTTGCATTTGCAACGGCCTTTTTCATTTCTACTCAAGGCCTCGTGCCCACTCTGCCCTGTCCACACAGTGCGCAGACCCAACCCGCCGCACAAGGCCAGCAGGTCAGGCCCCATACATCACTTCCGCAGCAGCGCCTTCAGCACGTTCTGCAGGCGGCGGGCGCTGGCTGCCTCGCTGGCGCTGGCCAGCACGCGCGCTGCATCCTGGCCCCAGGTTTCTGCGGGAGCGGGGTCGTTGCGGCGGGTCAGCAGTTGCAACTGCAGCATGCGCCGGTCGGACAGGTGCTCGGCCGGGGTGGGCACCTCGGCAGCCATTTCCAGGCGCAGCAGCGCCTGCGCTGCATCCCCTGCGGGCGCACCCGCCAGGGCCTGCATCCAGGCCGTGCGCACTGCGGGCTGCACCCGGCTGCCCAGTTCCTGGGCCGAAGGCACCAGGCTGCCATCGCGTTTTTCCCAGGCGGTCAGCAACTGCGTGAGCGCTTCGCCATGGGCCTGGGCGGCCAGTTTCTTGAGCGCCTGCTGGGCATGCTCCAGTGCCTCGCGCTGGGCACGGAATGCGGCATCGCCCAGGCGCGGACCGCGCTCTTCGGGGCGGCGGTCACCAAAGCGGCCGCCACCGCGCACATCGTCACGCGGACCACGGGCGTCGGGCCGGCCCGCATCACGGCCAGGGCGTGCGTCACGGCGCTCGCCGGGGCGCGTGCCGCGTGCGGCAGCAACGGGCGCTTCCTTCTTCATGCCGGGGCGGTCGTCCCCACGCACGGCCACCACCGGGCGTGCGGCAGGCTTGGGCGCGGGTACTGCGGGCGCTTCGCTGCCTTCACCGCCTTCTGTTGCTGGCGCCTCGGTCGCTGGCTCCTGGGCCGCAGCATCGGCTTGCGCAGCCGGTGCAGCCGCCTCGGCCTCACGGGCTGCCTGGGCCTGGCCGCGCAGGGCGGTTTCCAGCGCCGCCATGGCGCTGCGGATCTGCTGAGCATCGCCCTCGGCGTTGGCGGCTTCCAGGGCCTTGGCGGCTTCAAGCACGGCGCGGTCGTGCGCGCTGGCCTGCGTCGCGCCGCGCTCACGCTCGGCGCTCTTGCGGTTGAAAGCCTCGTCGATGGGCTTGCGGAAAGCGTCCCAGAGCTTTTGCTCCTGGCGCCGGTCCAGGGGCACGCTGTGGGCCTCGGCCTGCCAGCGTTGCTGCAGGGCCTTGATCGCATCGATGCGCAGGCTGGGTGCCGCGCCCAGTTGGGCAGCTTCCTCGATCATGGCCTGGCGGCGTGCCAGGCTGGCGGCCTGCGCCTGGTCCAGCGGTGCGCTGGCGGATGCCAGGGCCTGCTTCCACTGCGGCTGGAGTTCGGCAAAGACCTTTTCACCCACATGGCCGCTCTCGCGCCAACGCTCGGCAAACTGCAGCAGCGCGCGGTGCACGGCCTTCCAGTCGCCGCCGCTGGCATGTTCTGCTGCCCAGGCGCGGACTTCCTCGATCAGCGCGAGGCGCTGCGCCTTGTGGGCTGCTGTTTCGGTACGCAGCTTTTCCAGCCAGGCTTCAACCACCTTGTGGGCGGCGTTGCAGGCTTCGTAAAATTTCTTCCACAGCGCGTGGTTGGGCGCGCCACCCTGGTCGGCATGCTTCCACTGTTCGCGCAACTGGCGCAGCGATTCCTGGATCTTGCGCCCGCCCAGGGCCTGGCCCTCGGGGCGCTGGAGCAAGGCCTGCGCTTTGGCGATCAGGTCTTCGCGCACCTGGTCTGCGCTCCAGCGCTGCCAGCCTTCGAGTTCGCCCGCGGCCACCAGGGCGGTGTGCACGCGCTGCTCCAAGGCATTGTCGATATGGCGGCCCTGGGTCTTGAGCACTGCGCGCAGTGCCGATGCCGCACCGGCGCTGGCCTTGCCATGGCCTTGGGCCGTTTCCTGCTCCAGGCGCTGCAGGGCTTCTTCCACCGCCTGTGCGGCCTGGGCCAGCACCTGGGGGTCGGTCTTGGGCCGTGCGGGGCGCTGGGGCTTGTCGGCGGCAACGGCTTCGGCCTGCACGGGCAGGCCACGCGCCTGGCGCAGTTCGTCGGCCCATACCGGCACGGGGGGCAGCGGCGCCTGCTCGTCTGAGGCGGCAGCCACCGCTTGCGCCAGCGCGGAGCCGAACGCCTCCCACACCACCAGCAACTGGGCGCGCGAGGCGTCGAGCAAGGGCGGGAAGCGCGCTTCCACGCTGGGCCAGCTTGCGTCGGTGCTCAGGGCCTGGGCCTGCTCCTGCCAGCGCGCCACGTCGCTGCTGAGCAGTTCCTGTGCAGCCTGGGCATCGCTCCAGGATTTGGTCGAGAGCACCTCGATGCGCTGGGCCAGAAGCACAGCCGCTTCGCGCTGCACCTGCACCCGGTGTTGCAGGTCCTCGATCACCTTGACGCGATCGGCCAGCTCGGCCTTGAGCAGCGACAACGGCTCGCGCGACAGCGGCGCACCGGCCTTGGCTGCGTCGCGCTGCCATGCCAATGCATCGGCAATGTTCAGGCGGGGCGCTGCCAGCAAGGCGCGGGCCTTGTCGGCCCATTCGGCGGCGATCGATTCCTGGTTGCGGGCGCGGCGGATTTCGTCCAGGCGCTCGCGCACCGCGCGGGCGGCCCCTTTGTCGCGCGCGCTCAGTTCCTTGAACACCTCTTGCAATTGTTCCGGGGCGGGCGTGGTCGCCAGCCATTCACGGATGCGCGCCGCACGCTCGCCCGAGGTTGCCGCAGAAAAAGCGCCACCGGTCATCGCGTCCAGCGGATGGGCGTCGGGGGCCTTGGCCGGAGCCGGAGTGGTTTCAGGTGCGTCGGACATCTTGCTGCGGGAAAAAAGTGGAAACATGGATTTTTTGGAAACAGGCGCACCGGCTCAGCCCGGTGCGCAGCACGCGCGTCTGGCTTCTCAAGAGCAGACACGCAAAAGCAGTATTTTCGCCGGTATTTGGACAAAGCCCTTCAGAAGCCCTTGGGCCAGGCCTCAGCGCACGCCCAAGCCCAGTTCGGCACGGGGCGTCCAGCCGTCCTGCCCGGACGACAGGCGCACCGCCCCCAGAAACAGCCGCTCGGGCGGCATGCGCCGCTCCAGCAGGTAGTCGCGCACCGCAACCGCCCGCGCCAGAGCCAGATCATGCATCGCCGTATCAGGCACCGCAATGTTCGCCAGCAGCAGTGCCTGCATCTCGCTGTCGGGCAGGTCTTTGGCCAGCCCGACCAGGTTGCGCGGCTTGGGAATGTCGGCACGGCGGTACACCTCCTTGAGCATGGCGGGGTACTCTTCGGCGCTGATCTGCGCTTCAGGTTCGGCCCCCGCCGCCGCCCCGCCGGGCGCCGTGCGGCGCTTGTGGGCGAGCAGCACCTGCTGGAGCTGAGCACGCTTCCAGGCCTCGCGCTCGGCCTGCAGGCTGGCCTGGCCCACCACGGTCATGTTCAGCGCGGGGCGCTGCTCCAGTGTTTGAACCACTTTGTCCAGGGAGGCGCGCGCCGCAGTATCCAGCGCCGCACTGCCTTCGGCAAATGCAACGACACCCTGCTCTGCGCCACCCTCGCCCACACCGGCAAGCAGCGAGAAAGGCGCTGTCACGGCTTTCAGGATCAGGTTGCCCAGCAGCTTGAAAACCACCGAACCGACGCGGAACTCCGGGTCATTGAGCGATCCGCTGACCGGCAAGTCCACGTCAATCACCCCGTTGCGGTCGGCCAGCAAAGCCACGGCCAGCCGCACCGGCAGGCTTCTGGGGGCGTCGGGAACCTCGTCGCCAAAAACCAGCTGGTGCAGCACCAGCTTGTTCTGCGCCGTGAGCTGCCCATCGGGCTGCACCCGGTAGCTGACCTCCATGTTGAGCTTGCCGCGCTCGATGCCATGGCCCGCGTACTTGATGGCATAGGGCGTGAGCGGGGACAGTTCCAGCCCCTGCATGCGCCCCTGGACATCCAGCGCCACCGGAGTGGCCAAGGGGTTGAGCTTGCCCAGAATTTCCAGCGAGGCCGTGCCCTCGGCCTTGCCGCGCAGTTCCAGTTCCGCCATGGCGGGCTCTGCCCCGCCCTCGGCAGGTACAGATGCAATGGCACCCAAGCGGCCCGTGAGCCCGCTGAGCTGCGCTGAATATTGGGGCCGCACGAAGTGGTCGGTGAAATGCACCCGCCCCTGTGTCAGGCTGATGGGCCCCAGGCGGATCTGCGGAGCCTGGGGCGCCTGGGGCGCCTGCACCGCTGCGGCTGCGGTTGGCCCTTCTGGCGCAGGGGACACCGGGCCGAGCAGATCTTGCAGGTTCAGACGGCCATCGGGCTGCACGACGATGCGGGCAAAGAAGTCGCTCAAAGCCGATTCACGGACCGACAAGGCCAGCGCACCGCCCGCAGGCTGGGCCGCGTCGATGCCGCGCAAGCCCAGCGACCGCCATTGCAACACGTCCTCCCCCTGTTGCGCCTGCAACGCGAGGGTCTCCTGCCCTTCTTCGGCACCAGCGGGCGCCGCCAGGCGCACACGCACATCGTCCAGGGCGGCATCTCCCTGCACGGCCCATTGCAGGCCAGGCTCGGTCTGGCGCACCTGCACCTGGCCCATGAAGCTGCCATCCGCCCGGCCAATGCGTGCACGCAGTCCGCCTTGCACATAGGGCGCCAATGCCTGCAAGGGCAGATGCCGCGCCACCACCCGCCCCTGCACCTGCAGGGGCGTGACGCCCAGGCTGCCTTCAACCTCCAGCCGGCCAGGGTCGGCCTGGCCTGCGCCAAGCCGCACCGACAGATTCAGGCCAGCGGGCCGTGCACCGGGCGTTGTAGGCGCAAAATCCTGCAGCCTCACGCGCATATCGGTAGCAGCCACCGTGACGCGCTCGCTCAGGGCTGCGTCGTTCAGCAAGGCAACGCCGCCATCAAGTTCCAGGCTCCCAAGCACCAGCGACCAAGGTTTCGCCGCAGGTGCAGCAGCAGCAGGTTCAGGTGGCGGCCCGGCCTGCGCGGCCCGCAGCCAACGGTCCACCATCCATTGTCCACGCGCATCCCGTTCTACCCGCACACGCGGCTGGGCCAGCGCCATACGCCCTATCCGCACGGCACGGCGTGCGCCATCGATGCGCACATCTTCCAGCTCCAGGCGCTGGAGGTCGGCCAGGGTGCGCCGATCGCGCAGCGCGCTGCGCACCGTCTCTGCTTCGGAACAGTCTGCCGCCACCACGCAGGCCAGCCCGACCCCGTCCAGCCCCAGGCGGGCCACCCGTGCCACCCAGGTGTCACCGTTCCAGGCCAGCCCGGCATCGGTTTCCAGCGCCCCCGAGAGCCTGGGGGTGAACCAGGCGCCCAGGTACGGCGCCCCCCATTCCAGCGGCAGGCTGCGCAGCGAGAGCGCCACACGGCCTTGCTGCACAGTGCCAGCGCCAGCAAATGCCAGGGTGGCCGGTGCGCCGGCCTGCGCTGGGTTCTGCGGGCTGCTGCCCTCCAGCGGCGCCAACGCCAGGCTGCCCGCCCATTGCATGGGCGCTGCCGCCGGGAGGGACAGGGCCGACGCCTGCAGAACCAGGTTGCGCACAGCCAGTCTTGCACCGCCAGGGACGCTTTCATCCTCCCATTGCAGCGAACCGCCATGCGTGGCGAACCGGCCCAGGGACAGCGTCCAGCCACCGGCCGGTGCTGCACCCTGCTGCGCTTTGCCAGGCGCGGGCTTGCGGGCCGCCGCTGCGGCCTGCGCCCCCCAGTCCCACTGGCCTGCCGCGTTGCGGCGCAGATGCGCCTGCGGAGCAGTCAGCTCCACAGAATCCACGCGCAGCACGCGCTGCAGCGGCTGAAAATCCGCCACCTGCAGTTGCAGCGCCTCCAGGGACAGCCATTCACGCTGGCGCCCGTCTTGCAAGCGCAGCTTGTCCAGGCCCAGCCTCCCACTGATTTGAACCACAGGCTGCGGCCTTTGCTCGAAGGCAATGCGCAAGTCGGCGTTCAGCGTACCCGACGTGAGCGCCAAGGGCAGGCCCGCCGGAAGGTAGTTCTTGTAGGGCGCAAGGTCCAGCCCCTGAAAACGCAGCACTGCATCGGTGCGATGGCTTTCCACGAAGGGCATGGCCTCGGCAGCCGAATCGAACATGCTGCTGCCAATGCGCAGGGCCAGCCGTGGCTGCACCTTGACCGCGCGCTGGGCGCTCAGGTTGCTCAAGAAGGGCAGCGAGAAAGCGATGTCCCGCACTTCATGGGTCTGTCCCACGGTACGGTCTACAAAATCGATGGCACCGCCTTGCAGGGCAATGTTGTACAGGGCAAAGCCCAGGGGCTGCGCGCCCTCTGGCCCCGGCTGGGTAAGCCTGTGCACCACATCATCCAGATCGGTCTGCCCGGGTGCAAGCTGGGTGATCCGCAGGATGGGAGCGTCCACCTCCAGCGCATCGATCACCGGCGCCCTGCGCAGCAAGGATTGCAATTCCAGATCCGCATGGATGCGCGCCACCTTCAACTGCGGCTCCTCGGAGCCGTCGCGCCCCGCCACGCTCAGATCCTGCAGGGTCAACTCCAGCGACCAGGGCAGAAACTGCAAGCGGCCAATGCTCACCTGGCGCCCCAGCAGATCGCTCAGTGCCTGCTGCGCCCTGGAGTGAACCAGCGGCGGAACGGCCAGCCACAGCGCCAGCCAGACCAGCACCAGCACTGCTGCGGCAATCCGGAGCCTGCGCAGCCAGGTATTTCCTTGGGGAGAAGACAACAAACGAACGAACGGCAGGATCAGGGAACTCTTCATGGGGCCCGTTGGCACGGCAAAACGATGGCGCGATTGGAGCAGACTTTGGCGCTGCCACGGCAACCGGTTGAAACAAGAAAGCCCGGAGGAGCGGCGCCTTGCACCACCCATCCGGGCTTGACGGCTGACACAACGGTCTTTGCCATCGGGTTGCGGAACGGAGAAGTGTGGTCCGAACCGCAGGAGGGCAAGGGATTGCCCCCAGGGGGTTGCCTTGGAAGCTCGGCGCTCTGTCTGCACTGGCACTGCATGCACTGGCAGCGGGCTTTACTTCGTCCGGCGATGCCTTCATTGAAGAGGCAACCACACCTTATCAAAGAATGCGCCCCAGCACAAATCAGCCCCTCAATCATGGAGCACGCGGCGATTGAAATTGGACGCGGCTCTCCAGCCTGTCCAGCGCACCAACGCCCAAGCCCCCGGCACAGAGGAGAAAACACCCAAAATCTGTGATTTTTGACAGTATTTTTAGAATTTTTATGTCTTAAAAAACAGTTTAATAGTATTGACTTGGTATTTACTGCCCTCCTAGAATCCGCCAGCTTCTGAGAAATCAGTAGTAACCCGAACCGCTGCCGACATCGGCAAAGTCAGTTCCAGGGCCCCATCCGTATCCATGGCCCGGACTTGATGGCGTACCAATCCAGGCGAAACCCCCTGCTGCTGCAAGGCCTCTGGCCGCAACAGCCTGGCGTTCGCACCAGAAAGGAAAGCTATGACAGCGACAAACAATATGGTCTCCGGGCTTCGTTCCTTGGTTGCCACCCTGGCACAGGGGTTTCTGCACATCACCCACAGCGGCTTTGCTCTTCTGGGCGTGGCCGTGGCCATCATCGCCATCACCTTGACTGCCCGGCCAGATCTGCGCCAGGCGGGCGAGGCGCAGCTGATGGACTGGTTGCAGGCCCGCCAAGAGACGCTGGTGGTCCCGGCAGAAGATTTGCAGGAACCCAGCGAACGAGCCCTGGCCGTCAACCCCAAGGAACTGCCCCAGGAGCAGGCCCGCGTGGCCTACTGGCTCAGCAGGAAATACCGCGTGGCGCCCGAGCCCCTGGGCTTGCTTGTGGCCGAGGCCTACGAGATCGGCACCCGTGCCAAGCTCGACCCGACGCTGATCCTGGCCGTGATGGCCATCGAATCGCGCTTCAACCCCTTTGCCCAAAGCCCGGTAGGCGCTCAAGGGCTGATGCAGGTGATCACGCGCGTGCATACCGACAAGTACGAGTCCCTGGGAGGCCAGTTGGCCGCCTTCGACCCGGTGTCCAACCTGCGCGTCGGCGTGAAAGTGCTGCAGGACTGCATTGCCCGGGCCGGATCGGTTCAGGGTGGGCTGGCCTATTACGTAGGTGCCAGCGATCCCCAGAACGACGGGGGCTATGCAGAAAAGGTGCTGGCAGAGCACTACCGCCTGCGCCAAGTGGCATCCACCGGCCGCGCAGTGCTGCCCGCCCAGACCGTGGCTGTACCCACGCTGGCAACCCAAATACCAGCCAAAGCAAGCGCCACTGCCACGCCTCCCGAGCAGGGCGCCAGCGCCACGATACAGGGCCAAAAGGTGGCGCTGCTGTCTGCCACGGGGCTGTAGCCCACCCGTCCGGGCCGCCCGCAGAAGGCTCTCGGGTTACACTCGCAAGGTACGCGACTGGCGATAGGCGCAGGCTCCTACAGGGTCTGCCGCTGACGTGGAAATCCAGCAGTGAGAACACGCAAGTGGCCCTCCTGCCAACCACTGGGAAGCGTACCGCCCGGGCAACCGCTCCGGCGCGTTTGAGCCGTTCGCCTGGGCAGCCCTTGCACTCAAGGGATTCCAATTCAAAGGACTGCCATGTACAACCGCAACATCCTCGTCGAACAGACCGACCCCGAACTTTTTGCCGCCATCCAGGCCGAAAACAAGCGCCAGGAAGAGCACATCGAACTCATCGCCAGCGAGAACTACGCCTCGCCCGCCGTCATGTGGGCCCAGGGCACGCAGCTGACCAACAAATACGCCGAGGGCTACCCCGGCAAGCGCTACTACGGCGGCTGCGAATATGTGGACGTGGCCGAGCAACTGGCCATCGACCGCGTCAAGCAGATCTTCGGCGCCGACGCCGCCAACGTGCAGCCGCACTGCGGCGCCTCCGCCAACGAGGCCGTGTTCCTGGCCTTCCTCAAGCCCGGCGACACCATCATGGGCATGAGCCTGGCCGAAGGCGGCCACCTGACGCACGGCATGGCACTCAACATGAGCGGCAAGTGGTTCAACGTGGTGTCCTACGGCCTCAACGCCAAGGAAGAAATCGACTACGACGCCATGGAAGCCAAGGCCCGTGAGCACAAGCCCAAGCTCATCGTGGCGGGCGCCTCGGCCTACAGCCTGCACATCGACTTTGCCCGCTTTGCCAAGATCGCGAAGGAAATCGGCGCCATCTTCATGGTGGACATGGCCCACTACGCGGGCCTGATCGCCGCGGGCGTGTACCCCAACCCCGTGCCCCACGCTGACGTGGTCACATCAACCACGCACAAGAGCCTGCGCGGCCCGCGCGGCGGCATCATCCTGATGAAGGCCGAGCATGAAAAGGCCATCAACAGCGCCATCTTCCCCGGCCTGCAGGGCGGCCCGCTGATGCATGTGATCGCGGCCAAGGCCGTGGCCTTCAAGGAAGCGCTGTCGCCCGAATTCAAGCTGTACCAGCAGCAGGTCATCACCAACGCCCGCATCGTGGCCGAAACACTGACCCAGCGCGGCCTGCGCATCGTCAGCGGAGGCACGCAAAGCCACGTCATGCTGGTGGATCTGCGCGCCAAGGGCATCACCGGCAAGGAAGCCGAGGCGGTGCTGGGCGCAGCCCACATGACGATCAACAAGAACGCCATCCCCAACGACCCTGAAAAGCCCATGGTGACCAGCGGCGTGCGCGTGGGTACGCCCGCCATGACCACGCGCGGCTTCAAGGACGAAGAGGCCCGCGCCACGGCCCACCTGATCGCCGACGTGCTGGACAACCCGCGCGACGAGGCCAACATCGCCGCCGTGCGCGCCAAGGTCAATGCCCTGACCAGCCGCTTCCCGGTCTACCGCTGAGCCCCGGCGCCGCGCCCCATGAAGTGCCCGTTCTGCAGCCATCCCGAGACACAGGTCGTCGAGACCCGGGTGTCCGAGGACGGGGACTTCATCCGGCGCAGGCGGCGCTGCGCCTCGTGTGAAAAGCGCTTTACCACTTACGAGCGCCCCGAGGTCAACTTCCCCAGCGTGGTCAAGAAAGACGGCCGACGCACCGAATACTCGCGCGCCAAGCTCATGGGCTCGTTCAGCATTGCGCTGCGCAAGCGCCCGGTGAGCACGGCGCAGGTGGACTCGGCCATCGAGCGCATCGAGGAAAAGCTCCTCAACCTCGGCCAGCGTGAAATCCCGTCGAGCCGCATCGGCGAGCTGGTGATGCGCGAACTCAAGAAACTCGACAAGGTGGCCTACATCCGCTACGCCAGCGTGTACCGCAGCTTCGAGGACATCGACGAGTTCAAGACCCTGGTGGACGAAGTGCGCCAGTGAACCTGGGCAGACAGGCCCACCGCGTTCGTTAGCTATTATTTTTATAGCTGCTTACGCTTTATGGACGGACGCTGGCCTGCACGCCGCAGGTGCGTTACGCCAGCGCGCCCGGAATGGGCGGCACCGGCTGCACCACGTCGCCACACTGCGCGCGGTGGCGCAGCGCATGGTCCATGAGCACTAGCGCCAGCAGCGCCTCGGCGATGGGAGCGGCGCGGATGCCCACGCAAGGGTCGTGGCGGCCCTTGGTGACCACCTCGGTGCTCTGGCCGTGGATGTCGATGGATTCGCGCGGGCTCAGGATGGAACTGGTGGGCTTGATGGCAATGCTCACCTCGATGTCCTGCCCCGTGCTGATGCCGCCGAGCACACCGCCTGCGTTGTTGTTGGCAAAGCCCTGGGGAGTGAGCGAATCGCCATGCGTGGTGCCGCGCTGGGCCACACTGGCAAAGCCCGCGCCGATCTCCACGCCCTTGACGGCGTTGAGCCCCATCATGGCGTAAGCAATATCGGCATCGAGCTTGTCGAACAGCGGCTCGCCCAGGCCCACGGGTACGCCCGTGGCCTGCACGCGGATGCGCGCGCCGCAGGAGTCATGCGCCTTGCGCAGTGCATCCATGTAGTCCTCGTAGCGCTGCACGTCGGCCACCGGGGCGAAGAAGGGGTTGTGCGGCACATGGTCCCAGCTCTCGAACGGGATGTCGAGTTCGCCCAGTTGCGTCATGCAGGCACGAAAGCGGGTGCCGAACTTCTCGGCCAGCCATTTTTTGGCCACGGCCCCAGCGGCCACGGTGGGCGCCGTCAGGCGCGCTGAGGAGCGGCCGCCGCCGCGCGGGTCGCGCAGGCCGTACTTGTGCCAGTAGGTGTAGTCGGCATGGCCGGGGCGGAAGGTGCGCAGGATGTCGCCGTAGTCCTTGCTGCGCTGGTCGGTATTGCGGATCAACAGCCCGATCGGCGTGCCGGTGGTGCGGCCCTCGTACACGCCCGAGAGGATCTCGACCGCGTCGGGCTCATTGCGCTGCGTGACATGGCGGCTGGTGCCGGGACGGCGGCGATCCAGGTCGGCCTGGATGTCGGCCTCCGACAGCGCCATGCCGGGCGGGCAGCCGTCGATCACGCAGCCAATGGCCGGGCCATGGGATTCACCAAAGTTGGTGACGCAGAAAAGGGTGCCAAAGGTGTTGCCGCTCATGGCGCCGGATTATCCCAGACGCCCAACGCTGCATGAGAAAACAGCCTCAGGCGCATGCACCCGCACGGCCCAGGCCAGCAGACGCCGCGCAAGGGCCGCCCCGCCGCGCTGGCGTCGTCCCCCTTCCGCAACGCGCAGCGCTGCAAGAGAAGGGGGAAGCGGCGCAGCCGCTCAGGGGGTTGTCTTTTCCTCCGGCCAATCGCGGATATAGGCCTTGAGCATCTTGTTCTCGAAGTTCTGGCTGTCCACCACAGCCTTGGCCACGTCGTAGAAACTGATCACGCCCATGAGCATGCGCTTGTCCATCACCGGCATATAGCGCGCATGGCGGTCCAGCATCATGCGGCGCACCTCGTCCATGTCGGTTTCCATGGTGCAGGTGAGCGGGTGGTCGTCCATGGCGGTGCGCACCAGCAGGGTGCCCACGCTGCCGCCGTTCTTGACCACGGCCTGGATCACCTCGCGGAAGGTGAGCATGCCCACCAGATCGCCCAGTTCCATGACCACGAGCGAGCCGATGTCCTTCTCGGCCATGGCCTCGGCGGCGCGCGCCAGGGGTTCGTCGGGGTGGACGGTGAAAAGGGTGTTGCCCTTGACGCGCAGAATGTCGCTGACTTTCATGGGGTGCTGCCTTCGTGAAGGGCGCCGCGTCACGCGGGCGCCAGAATCGCGGTACGTTGAGTGGTCAAATATAGCCCACAAATGCGCAGCCATCAGTAGCTGCCCGGCCCTTTTCTGGAGACAAACCCATGCCTGGTTACGCCGACCCCGGCTTCGACACCCTGGCCCTGCACGCAGGCGCCACCCCCGACCCCGCCACGGGCGCGCGCGCCGTGCCCATCCACCTGACGACCTCGTTCGTGTTCGAATCGAGCGACCACGCGGCCGCGCTGTTCAACATGGAGCGCGGCGGCCATGTGTATTCGCGCATCAGCAACCCGACCAACGCCGTGCTGGAGCAGCGCATGGCCGCGCTCGAAGGCGGTGCGGGCGCCATCGCGGTGGCCAGCGGCCAGGCCGCGCTGCACCTGGCGATCTGCACGCTGATGGGCGCGGGCTCGCACATCGTGGCCAGCACCGCGCTGTACGGCGGCTCGCAGAACCTGCTGCACTACACGCTGCGCCGCTTCGGCATCGAGACCACCTTCGTCAAGCCTGGCGATATCGACGCCTGGCGCGCCGCCATCCGCCCCAATACCAAGCTGTTCTTCGGCGAGACCGTGGGCAACCCGGGCCTGGACGTGCTCGACATCCCCACCGTCAGCGCCATCGCACACGAGCACGGCATTCCGCTGCTGGTGGACTCCACCTTCACCACGCCCTGGCTCATGAAGCCCTTCGAGCATGGCGCCGACCTGGTGTACCACTCGGCCACCAAGTTCCTCAGCGGCCATGGCACCGTCATCGGTGGCGTGGTGGTGGACAGCGGCCAGTTCGACTGGGAAGGCTCGGGGCGCTTCCCCGAGATGACGCAACCCTACGACGGCTTTCACGGCATGGTGTTCAGCGAGGAATCGACCGTGGGCGCCTTCCTGCTGCGCGCCCGGCGCGAGGGCCTGCGCGACTTCGGCGCCTGCATGAGCCCGCACACCGCCTGGCTCATCTTGCAGGGCATCGAGACGCTGCCGCTGCGCATGCAGCAGCACATGCGCAACACCGAGAAGGTCGTGCAATTCCTGGCCAGCCAGCCCTTCGTCGAGCGCGTGGGCCACCCGCTGCTCGAATCGCACCCCAGCCACCAGCTTGCGCAAAAATTGCTGCCGCGCGGCGTGGCCTCGGTGTTCAGCTTCGACCTCAAGGGCACGCGCGAACAGGGCAAGAAGTTCATCGAAGCGCTCAAGATCTTCAGCCACCTGGCCAACGTGGGCGACTGCCGCAGCCTGGTGATCCACCCCGCCAGCACCACGCACTTCCGCCTGTCCGACGACGCGCTCGCGGGTGCGGGCATCACGCAGGGCACGATCCGCCTGTCCATTGGCCTGGAAGACCCGGACGACCTCATCGACGACCTCAAGCGCGCCCTCAAGGCCGCGGAAAAGGCAGGAGCCTGAGCCATGGAACTGCAAGTCAACGGCCACAAGACCTTTTGCTACACCGGCGGCAAGCCCTTCAACCCGGCGCAGCCCACCGTGGTGATGGTGCACGGCGTGCTCAACGACCACAGCGTCTGGGCCATGCAGAGCCGCTACCTCGCCCACCACGGCTGGAACGTGCTGGCGGTGGACCTACCCGGCCACTGCAAGAGCGCCGGCCCGGCGCCCGCCTCGGTGGAAGAGGCGGCGGACTTCATCATCGCCCTGCTCGACGCCGTGGGCGCGCCGCGCGCCGCGCTGGTGGGCCACAGCTGGGGCTCGCTGATCGCGCTGGAGGCCGCCGCGCGCCTGCAGGAGCGCGCCAGCCACCTCGTGCTGGTGGGCACGGCCTTCCCCATGAAGGTTTCGCCCGCGCTCATCGAGGCCTCGCTGAACGAGCCCGAGAAGGCGCTGCGCATGGTCAACGTGTTCTCGCGCAGCACCCTGTGCGCCCCGCCCACCGCCCTGGGCCCCGGCACCTGGGTGTTTGGCGCCAGCATGGCGCTGGGCCGCCGCGTGCTGCGCAGCAACCGCGAGGTGAACCTGTTCCACCGCGGCTTCGTGGCCTGCGACAGCTACGCGGGCGGCGAAGACGCCATCGCGCGCATCACCTGCCCCGTGCTGTTCGCCCTGGGCGCGCAGGACCAGATGACGAGCCCGAAGGCCGCGCAGGGCCTGATCGCCAAGGCGCGCGAAAGCGGCAAGCAGGTGCAGGTGGTGCACCTGCCCGTGGGCCACCACCAGATGACCGAAGCACCCGAGGAGACACTGCTGGCGCTGCGGGACTTTCTGGCCAGGTAAGAAAAGGCACGGTCTACCAGCTCAACGCCCCCGCCAGGCGGGCCAGTGCCACAGCGTAATGGCCCGCAGCAACCATTCGGCGGGGCCGTACGCATGGGCCGACAACCACCAACGGCTCCATGCCAGTTGGGCAGCATAGAGCGCCACGCACCCCGACAGCACGACCGCAGGCGGCACCTGCCCCACCAACTTGGCGCCGTAGGCAGTGAACACCAAGGCCCCCACCAGCGACTGCAAAAGATAGTTGCTCAGCGCCATGCGGCCAGCGGGGGCCAGAAGCGCAAGCCCGATGCGGCCCCAAGGCTGGAGGAAGACCCACAACATGGAGGCCAGGTAGCCTGCAGCCAGCACTGGTGCCATCAACAGGTTCAGTGCCATGGAGGCCATTCCCACGTGCAGAGGCATGGCCGCGCCGCCGCCCTGCGCCCAAGCCATGCAAACACCTCCAGCCAGTCCGGCAGGAATGCACCAGGCCATGGCCCGCTGGAGATGCCGAGGCCGCGCCATCCAGCGTGCAATGGCTGCTTCGCGCGCCACCACCATGCCCACAAGGAACATCGCCAGCGCACATGGCGCCTGAATGAACACCAGCACAAACCACATGCCTTGCGCCATGTCTCTGCCGCGTTGTGCGATGGTCTCCAGCGCACTATGGCGATAGGCCTGCGCTGCCTGCTGTGCCTGCGCGTGGATCGTGGCGACATCCCAAGGTGTGGGCGCCATGCTTTCCAGCCACGCCAATGCAGCCCATCCCCCTGCGGTGCCCACCACCAACCCACCCGCCAACAGCAGTGCGCCACGCGGCGGCAAACCGCGCAACAGCAGCAGCGCGGCGCCCAGCATGGCATAGGTCAACAAGATGTCGCCAGCAAACAGCAGCCAGCCATGGGCCAGCCCGAGCAATGCCAGGCCCACCAGCCTGCGCACAAAACGGGGAACAAACGCAGCGCCTGCGCGCTCGGCCGAATCCATCTGCAGCACGAAGCTGTAGCCGAACAAGAACGAGAACAGCAAGTAGAACTTGGTCTCGAAACCCATTGTCACCAGCGCCCGGACCATGCGATCCAGCGCCTGTGCATGGAAAGGGTCGCTCAGGCCTGAGCCGTAGTACGTGGAGGAAAACGCCCCCGCATTCACAACCAGGATCCCCAGCAAGGCAAAGCCGCGCAAGGCATCGACTGCATTTTCGCGCCGATGCTGGTGGGGCACGGTGCCCGATATGTGGGGGTTTCCGACTGACGCTGCAGAGCCCATTTCTCTCATGAGCGCCCCTCCAAGATCACGTCCAGTGCCCGCAAGACCAGGGGCTCATACCGCTCGGCCTTGAAGTCCCCATCAGCGATGGCGCGGCCAAATGCCCCGTCGAGCACCAGCAAGATCCCGTCTGCAGCCTGCGCCGCAGGCATCCGCAATAGCAGTTGTTGACGCTGTTCGGCCTGTTCCAACAGATAAATGAGTTGGGCCCTTTTGTCCGCCTCGTTTCGTGCTACGCATTGCGCAACCACAGGATTGCGCGCAGCCTCGGCCACCACCTCCAGCCCAATGCGCGTGTAAACAGGGTCTGACAGCATCCGCAGGCTGGTGCTCACCAAATCCAACAAGGCTGCGTGCAGGTCGGCCGCCTGCACCGCATGGGCGAACCACTGCGCGGTTTCACGCTGATCCTCTTCCACGATGGCGATGACGATTGCCTCCTTGCTTGGAAAGTAATGGAACAGGTTGCCTGGACTCATACCCGCCTCAGCACAGATTTCTGCCGTGCGTGTTGCATGAAATCCTTTGCGCATGAAGCATGCGATGGCGGATTCGAGAATGTGTCTTCTGCGCGCCTCGTGGCGCTCGGGGTTCACTGGCCGCATGGCAGGAAATTAATAGACCGACTGATCTGTCTATTAAATAACATGGTCCCAGGACACGTCAAGCGCACTGAATGGAAAACAGCCCTGTCAGTGCCCGTGAACGGTTGTTAGCAATACTGCCAAGTGCAGGCCCTCAAGCCCTGCCCCGCCCCACAGCCCCTCCAGGCTGGGCGTGCGCTCCAGCAGCAGGCGCTGCACCAGCGGCGCCAGCGGCGTGGCCTGCGGGTCGGCCAGCAGCAGGTAGCGCGATTCGGCCTGGCCTGGCGTGGCCTCGCCCTCTTCCTGCAGGCGGCCCACCCAGTCCAGGCCCAGCAGGGCATCCAGTGCGGGTTCCAGTTGCAGTGCGTCCACGCGCAGGCGCTGCGCCAGTTCGTCCAGGCGCAGGCCGTGCGCGCTGGTCTGGCGGGCTGCATGCAACTGCTGCAGCACCTCCACGGCCAGCTCGAAGTTCCAGCCCTGGTGGCCCGAGCGCCGCGCCACGCCCGCCAGCAAGCTGGGCAGGTAGGCAGCCACCACGGCGCCCAGCAGCACAATGACCCAGGCCACGTAGATCCACACCAGCAGGATGGGCAGCGTGGCAAAGGTGCCGTACACCGCCGAATAGGTGGGCACCTTGGCCACGTACAGCGCCAGCCCTTTTTTCGCCAGCTCCATGCACAAGGCCACAAACAGGCCGCCCGCCCAGGCATGGCGCCAATTGACCTGGGTGTTGGGCACGAAGTGGTACAGCGCCGCCATGCCCAGTGCCAGTACCAGGAACTCCAGCGAATCCAGCAGCAGGCGGACTCCGCCGGGCAGCGCATCGACCAGCCCGCTCGAGACCGACAGCGCATACGAGGTCAGCGCCAGGCTGGCCCCCAGCAGCAGCGGCCCCAGCGTGATGGCGGCCCAATAGATCAGCACGCGCTGGCCCAGCGGCCGCAGGCGGCGCACGCGCCAGATGTTGTTGAGCGTGCGGTCGATGGTCAATATCAAGGCCAGCGCCGTGCCCAGCAGCACGGAAAAGCCCAGCAGCCCCAGGCGGCTGGCCTTGGAGGAAAACTGCGTGAGGTAGCCCAGCACCTGGCGCGCAATGTTGTCAGGCACCAGGCTTTCCACCAGCCAGCGCTGCAGCACGTCCTGCAGCTTGGCAAACATGGGAAAGGCGGTGAACACGGCCAGCGCCACCGTCACGAAAGGCACCAGCGCCAGGATGGTGGTGAAGGTCAGGCTGCTGGCTGTGAGGCCCAGGCGGTCTTCACGAAAGCGCTCGCGCAGCGTATGGGCCGTGGTGGCCCACGGAAAGTGCGAAAGCTCATCGGGCAGGGCCTGCAGGCGCTGCACCACGGACTGTAGGGAAAAGGGCATGGCCGCTATGATGCCATCCGCCATGCACCCGCCCGCCGCCCCCGCCCTTCCCTTGCCCCCGGACTACACCCGCTGGGTGGACGCCACCCGCCGCGCCGCCGCGGCCACCCTGCTGGCCCTGATTGCGCTGTGCCTGGCCTGGGAGCTGGTGCTGGCGCCGCTGCGGCCGGGCGGTTCGTGGCTGGCGCTGAAGGCGCTGCCGCTGTGCATTCCGCTGGCCGGCATCTTGCGCAACCGCATGTACACCTACCGCTGGGTCAGCCTGATGGTGTGGCTCTACTTCACCGAAGCCGTGGTGCGCGGCTGGAGCGACCGCCCACCCGGCAACTGGCTGGCGCTGGCCGAGTTGCTGCTGTGCCTGATTCTGTTTGCCGCCTGCGCGGCCCATGTGCGGCTGAGGCTGCGCTATGCCCCATCCCCTGCAACCGACCCTTCCTGACCGATTGCCAAGTACCTGCACCTGCGCGCCCGCGCGGACGGAGTGGACCCATGCCTGACCTGATTGAACAACTGCGCCAGATCGTCGGCGCCCCCCATGTATTGACCGAGGGCGACCTCAGCGCCTGGGAGCAGGACTGGCGCCGCCGCGTGCACGGCAAGGCCCTGGCCGTGGTGCGCCCGGCCAGCACGCAGGAGGTGGCCGCCGTGGTCAAGGCCTGCGCCGCGGCCGGTGCGCCCATCGTTCCGCAGGGCGGCAACACCGGCCTGTCGGTCGGCTCCACGCCCGACACCTCGGGCCGCGAGGTGGTGCTGAGCCTCACGCGCATGAACGCCGTGCGCGCGCTCGACCCGGACAACCTGACGCTCACCGTCGAGGCCGGCTGCATCCTGCAGAACGTGCAGGAGGCCGCCGAGAAAGCCGGATTGCTGTTCCCGCTCTCGCTCGCGGCCGAGGGCAGCTGCACCATCGGCGGCAACCTGGGCACCAACGCCGGCGGCACGCAGGTAGTGCGCTACGGCAACACGCGCGAACTATGCCTGGGGCTGGAGGTGGTCAACGCACAGGGCGAGGTCTGGAGCGGCCTGAGCGGCCTGCGCAAGGACAACACCGGCTACGACCTGCGCAACCTGTTCATCGGCAGCGAAGGCACGCTGGGCGTCATCACCGCCGCCACGCTCAAGCTCTACCCGCGCCCGGCCGCACAGCTCACCGCCTGGGCCGCCGTGCCCAGCATGGAGCAGGCCGTGCGCCTGCTGGCCCTGGCGCACCAGCACCTGGGCGCGGGGCTCACCGGCTTCGAGGTGATGGGGCGTTTTGCGCTGCAGCTGGTGGACAAGCACATGCCGCAGCTGCGCGTGCCCTTCATCGACCAGCCGGACATCCCCTGGGCCGTGCTGCTGGAAAACTCCGACAGCGAATCCGAACAGCACGCGCGCAAACGCTTTGAAGCTCTGCTGGAAACCGCCTTCGAGCAAGGCTGCGTGCAGGACGCCGTGGTGGCCGAGAGCATCACCCAGGCGCAGCAGCTCTGGCACATCCGCGAGAACATTCCCCTGGCCCAGGCCGAGGAAGGGCTGAACATCAAGCACGACATCTCGGTGCCCATTTCGCGCATCCCGGCCTTTGTGGAACACACCGACGCGCTGCTGCAGCGCGAAATCCCCGGCGTGCGCCTGGTCAACTTCGGCCACCTGGGCGACGGCAACCTGCACTACAACGTGCCGGCGCCCGAGGGCGGCGACGCCAAGGCCTTCCTGCGCGACCAGGAGGATCGCGTGAACCACCTGGTGTACGAGGCCGTGGCGCAGTTCGGCGGCTCGTTCTCGGCCGAACACGGCGTGGGTGCGCTGAAGACCGACAAGCTCGAACGCTACCAATCGCCCGTGGCCCTGTCGATGATGCGCGCCATCAAGCAGGCGCTGGACCCGCAGAACCTGATGAACCCGGGGCGGGTGCTGGGCTAAGCTGCGCCGCGCCCAGCTGAATTGCTATTATTTCAATAGCTAATGACGCTTGTCAGGCAAGCGCTGAAGCCCTATTTTCTTATTGGCCCTAGAATGGTATCCGGCGCGCGGCCCAGTCCGTGCGCCGTGTTATTTCCGCCGCCTTGCCGAGACCGTTCCATGCCCTCCCGCCCCATCCGTTCGCAATACGAAGACTTCATGCGCCAGGTGTTCTTCCATGGCGTGGACAAGGGCGACCGCACCGGCACGGGCACGAAAAGCGTGTTCGGCCACCAGATGCGCTTCGACCTCTCCGAAGGCTTTCCGCTGGTCACGACCAAGAAGGTGCACCTCAAGAGCATCATCCTGGAGCTGCTGTGGTTCCTGCGCGGCGACAGCAACGTGCGCTGGCTGCAGGAGCGCGGCTGCACCATCTGGGACGAATGGGCGCGCGCGGACGGCGACCTGGGCCCCGTGTACGGCGTGCAGTGGCGCAGCTGGCCCGCGCCCACCCCTGAAAACCCTCGCGGCCACATCGACCAGATCCAGCAGGTCATCGACACGATCAAGCAGAACCCCGACTCGCGCCGCATCATCGTGAGCGCCTGGAACGTGGCCGAACTCGACCAGATGGCGCTCATGCCCTGCCACGCCTTCTTCCAGTTCTACGTGGCGCCATCGCAGGTGGCTGGTGAACCGGGCAAGCTCAGTTGCCAGCTCTACCAGCGCAGCGCCGACATCTTCCTCGGCGTGCCCTTCAACATTGCCAGCTACGCCCTGCTCACGCACATGGTGGCGCAGCAGTGCGGGCTGGAGGTGGGCGACTTCATCTGGACCGGCGGCGACTGCCACATCTACAGCAACCACCACGAGCAGGTGCAGACACAACTGGCGCGCGCGCCCTACCCCTACCCCACGCTGCGCATCTTGCGCCGCCCGGACAGCATCTTCGGCTACCAGTACGAAGACTTCGAAGTGCAGGGCTACCAGTGCCACCCGGCCATCAAGGCGCCGGTGGCGGTGTAGCACGGCTTTCACACGGGCATGGCACCCTCGCGGGCACCTTCTTCCATTCCATCCACAACCACTTGCGACAACACCATGTCTTCCGGCGGATTCCACGTACACGGCCCCCACGACCACGCCCTTGAGCACGCCACGCACGGCGGCCACCATGAGGCCGCGCACGACGAGGGCGGCTCCATGACCAACCAGATCGCCATGTTCACGGCCATCATCGCCACCGTGGGCGCCATCTTTGCCTACATGGGCGGCGCCACGCAGGCCAATGCCGGGCTGTACAAGAACGATGCAGCCATCAAGAAGACCGAGGCGTCGAACCAGTGGAATTACTTCCAGGCCAAGAGCACCAAGCAGTCGCTGGCCGAAGTCTCACGCGACCTGACGCCCAATACCGAGGAAAAGGCCAAGTACCAGGCCAAGATCGACCGCTACGAAAAAGAAAAGAACGACATCAAGGCCGCCGCCGAGAAGCTCGAACAGGAAGCCACCGAGTGGGACAAGAAGAGCGACGCGCAGATGCACCAGCACCACCGCTGGGCCCAGGCCACCACGGCGCTGCAGGTCGCCATCGCGCTGGCCGCCATCGCCCTGCTGACCAAGAAGAAGTGGCTGGAATACGCCATGTTCGGCGTCGGCGCCATCGGCGTGGCCGTGGGCGGCCTGGCCGCGATGCACATCTGAATCCCGTCCGCGAAGAGGCCCGCCATGCAAGTGCACCTGATCTACGCACGCGCCGCCAATGGCGTCATCGGCAAGGACGGCGCCATGCCCTGGCACCTGCCCGAAGACATGGCGCACTTCAAGCAGCTCACGCAAGGGAGCCCCGTCATCATGGGGCGCAAGACCTGGGACTCGCTCCCGCCGCGCTTTCGCCCGCTGCCAGGGCGCAGCAACATCGTCATCACGCGCCAGACAGATTGGAATGAAAATGGCGCGCAACGCGCATCCAGCCTACGCGAAGCGCTACAAATAGCAGAGCAATCAAACCCCGCAACGGTGTGGGTGATCGGCGGTGCGCAGATCTACGCCCAGGCCCTGCCCCTGGCCCAGCGCGTGGAAGTGACCGAGATCGCGCAAGACTTCGACGGCGATGCTTTTGCCCCCGAACTCGGCCCCGAGTGGGTGGAAGCCGCGCGCGAGGCGCACACCAGCGCAGGCGGCCTGCGCTTCGCCTTCGTGCGCTACGAGCGGCGCTGAGCACCGCCGCGCGGGCGGCGCATCATGCCGGGGCGCCCACGATCACGCTCGAAGCCTTGAAGATCGCCGTCGCCTGCGCGCCCACGGCCAGGCCCAGGGCCTCGCGGCTTGCGTGGGTGATGGTGGCAGCGATCGACACCCCATCGGCCACGTCGATCACCACCTCGTCATTCACCGCTCCCGGCGCAATGCGCGAGACCGTGCCCACCAGCCGGTTGCGCGCCGAAAAGCGCGCGCCTTCTGCATCGGCCACCACCACGATGGACGAGGCCTTGACCAGCGCAAACGCCTGCGCACCCACGGCCAGCCCCAGGCTTTCGGCGCTCTCGTGCGTGACGATGGCCACAATGTGCAGATCGGGGCGCACCTTGATCTCGACCTCGTCATTGACAGCACCGTGCACCACCCGGGTGACGATGCCCGCAAAATGGTTGCGTGCGCTGGTCTTCATACTGATCCTCCTGATCAACAACAGATCGTCGGCAATGTTGGCGGCCTGCTGATCCATCTGCGCGATGAAGCGCCGGTGCTCGGCCTCGATGAGCCGGAAGTTCTGCACCAGCTGCTCCCCCCGGGCCGTCAGCCGCGTGCCGCCGCCGCCCTTGCCACCGGCCAGGCGCTCCACCAGCGGCTCGCCCGCCAGGTTGTTCATGGTGTCGATGGCATCCCAGGCGGCCTTGTAGCTCATGCCCATGGCCTTGGCAGCGTGGGTGATGGAGCCATGCGTGCCCACCAGGGACAGCAGCGCCATGCGCCCCTGGCCGCCCAGGTTTTCGCCGCCCACGGTCATCCAGACCGAGCCGCCCAGTTCGATGCGTTTGTCATTGCCTGCCATGCAGATGGTCCTCGTCGGTCAGGAAAGGGGCGCCAGTGTAGTCCACGGGTTCGATGCGCACCCCACCGTCACGCCATAGCGCGCAAAGGGCGCGGCGCAGCTCCTGCGGGCGGTACAGGTCGTGCAACACCTCGGCCACGCTGCGCCCGGCAATCTTGCCGGGGATAGGCATGGCCTGGGCCGAACTGGGGCTGGACACGGCCTGCGCAATGCTCTTGATGGGCGTGGCGCACAGCCCGCCCGCGCCATTGGCGAGCTGCACGCCTTGCGCAAGCCGCTGCGCTGCGCTGCGCTCAGCATGGCACCTTCTCCCATGCGATGAACGCCCAATGCATGGGCGCCCCCTCTCGCTCACCCGCGGGCGTGTGGGTGTACCAGTCGCGCAGGCGTTCGGTTTCATCGTCCGACAGGCCGCCCACCGACCACGCGACGCGGCAGGCGAAGTCGGCAAAGTCGGTGGCGTCGGCCAGGCGGTTTTCGTTGCGGATGTAGTCCAGCCGGGGGTGGATGCCCATGCGGTGCAGGATGTTGACGAGGTAGATGTAGTCGGGCATGGAGGGCACGCGCCGACCGATGGCCTCCTGGATGCGCGGGTCGATGAAGTGCCCGCCCACCAGGTGTGTGAGGTACACGCGCTGGCGTGCCTGGGCGTGCAGCTTGGCCAGCGCGGCAGCGATGTCGGGCACGGTGGTGGAGCGCGAGGCGACCACGATGTCGCACTGCGGCAGGTCGCTCCAGTCGTCTTCCCACGCGCGCTGCAGCGCCTGCACATGGCCCATACCGGCCTCGTGCGCCTTGGCGCGCATGGCCTCGACCATGGCCGGGCTGTAGTCCAGGCCGATCACCTGCTGCAACCGGTGCGCCACCGCCAGGCCGATGGTGCCGGGACCGCAGCCCACGTCCAGCAGCGAGCTGGCGCCGCACAAGTCCATGCGCGAGACGAATTCCTGTGCGTAGCTGCTGCGCAGGGCTTTGGCAGCCATGCCTGCGGCGCGTGCATCCCAATCGGCGGCGTTCTTGCGCGCTCGCGTGGTCATGGCCAGGTGGTCGCGGTAGAGGCGCCCGAAATCAATCGCTTCAATCGTCATGCAATGGCTTTCTGCAAAGGGTTCAAAGGAGTAGCGCCCAGCGCGTGGGCCACGGCCTGGGCGCTCACACCATACAACTGCGCCAGGCGCTCGGGCGTGGCCGTGGCATCGGGCGCGCCCAGGGCCACCAGCCGCCCGCCGCCCAGCAGGGCGATGCGGTCGGCTGTGCGCAGGGCGTGTTCGGGCTGGTGCGTGGTCATGAGCACGGACAAGCCCGCGTCGCGCAGCTGTGCAATGTGCTCCAGCACGCGCAGCTGGTTGCCAAAGTCCAGGCTGGCGGTGGGCTCGTCCATGAGCAGCACGGCCGGGTCCTGCGCCAGCGCCCGCGCAATCAGCGCGAGCTGGCGTTCGCCGCCGCTGATGGCGGTGTAGCTGCGTGCACGCAGGTGCGCCACGCCCAGCGTGGCCAGGCAATGCAGGGCATGCTCGCGATCCTGGCGCGAGGGTGCGCCAAAGCGCCCCACGCGCGCGGCGCGGCCCATCAGCACCACGTCCAGCACGGTGTAGGCAAACACCCCGGCATGGGCCTGCGGCACGTAGCCCACATGGCGCGCAAAATCGGCGCGGGCCCAGTGCTCCACGGGCGTGCCCGCCACGCGCACCGTGCCCTCCAGCGGGCGCAGCAGCCCCAGCAGGGTGCGAAACAGCGTGGTCTTGCCGCAGCCGTTGGGGCCTAGCAGGCACAGCACTTCGCCGCGCTGCAAGGCAAAGTCCACGCCTGTGGCCACGCGGCGCGTGCCATGGCCCACGGTCAGAGCGTGGGCCTGCAGCACGGGCACGGTGCCGTCGCCAAGGGGTGCCTGGGGGGCCGTCATTCACGCCCCCCGGAACGCGCCAGCACCAGGATGAAGAACGGCACCCCGACAAAGGCCGTGAGGACGCCCAGCGGCAGTTCGATGGGCGCGAGCGTGCGCGCCAGCGTATCGGTAGCCACCAGAAAGCCCCCGCCCAGCAGCAGCGACGCAGGCAGCAGGCGCGAGAACTCCGGCCCCACCCACATGCGCGCTACGTGCGGCACCACCAGCCCCACCCAGCCGATGATGCCGGTGAGCGACACCGCCGCCGCCGTGGACAGCGTGGCCGCCGCCACCAGCACCACGCGCAGCCGCGTGACCGGCACGCCCAGGGCCAGCGCCTCTTCGTCGGCCAGGCTCAGCAGGTTGACGCGCCAGCGCAGCAGCGCCATGGGCACCAGGCCCGCCAGCAGGGCCGGGGCCGTGGCGGCCAGGTCGCGCGGCGAGACGGCATTGAGCGCGCCCAGCAGCCAGAAGGTGATGGTGGGCAGCTGCGTGCTGGAGTCGGCCAGCAGCTTGAGCAGCGAGATCCCCCCGCCCAGCAGCGAGCCCACGGCCACGCCGGTGAGCACCAGCACCAGCACCGGGTCTTGCCTGCGCACCAGGGCCGACACCGCCAGCACCGCCCCCACGGCCAGCAGGCCACCGGCAAAGGCCAGCACCTGCACCAGCGCCAGCGGCAGGCCGATGAAGATGCCGATCACCGCGCCCAGCCCCGCACCGGCCGACACGCCCAGAATGTCGGGCGACACCAGCGGGTTGCGGAACATGCCCTGGTACACCGCACCCGCCGCCGCCAGCGCCGCACCCACCAGCAGCCCGGCCAGCACGCGCGGCATGCGGATGTTCCAGACCACGGTGTCCACCGCAGGGGGCAGGCCTGAGGCCACGCCGGACAGGCGTGCCGCCACCGACTGCCAAAGGTCGCCCGGCGCCACCGGAAACTTGCCCACGGCAAAGGCCGCGACCAGCACGGCCAGCAGCAAGGCCAACGCCAGCGCCCAGCCCAGGCCGGGCCAGCGCTGCAGCAGCGCGGGCGACAGGGAGGCTGCGTCGTCAGCCATGGAATTCGCACAACTCATACGCTATTGTTTTAATAGCTGCTTACGCTTACTGTACAAGCGCTACAGGCCATTTTCACCTTTAAACTTCAAGCCTCGCCGCGCAGCAGGCGTTCGGCCGCAGGGGCCGAGAGCTCCACGCCGTAGAACAGCCGGTAGAACGACTGCACGGCCTGCGCCATGGGCTCCAGGCCCTGGAGGGCCCGATGCTGGGGGTACAGGCGCTCGACCAGCCAGCGCACGCCGATCAGCCGATTGACGCTGGGCGGCCCGTCCAGCCAGCCAAAGGGCAGCGTGGGCGCGCAGTGCACCCGGCCCTGGCGCACGGCGCTGATCGCTTTCCACGCCGGGTCTTGGAGCGCCAGGCGCGCAAACGCTGGGTCTTGGGTGACGATGACCTCGGGGTCCCAGGCCAGGATTTGTTCCAGCGACACGCGCGCCAGCGACCCCTTGCCCGCCACAGCGGCCACGTTGCGCCCGCCGCAGGTCTCGATCACTTCCACGTTGATGGCGCCCGAAAGCCCGGTCTCCAGCCCGTCGGAGCTGCGGCCAAAGTACACGCGCGGGCGCCGCGCCGCCGGGGTGGCCTGCACCACGCGCTCGGCCAGCGCCAGGGCGGCCTCGGCATATGCGGCCAACTGCTCGGCGCGCTGCGCCTCGCCCAGCATGCGGCCCACGGTGCGCAACTGCGCGGCGTGCTCGGGCAGGCGCCCGTGCGTCAGTACGCAGGGCAGGCCGGTCTGCTCGTGCACCGCGCGTGCAGCCGAGATGTAGGTGGCGTCGGCACTGCCGGCATCCAGGATCAGGTCGGGGCGCAGCTGCAGCAGCTTTTCCACCGGGATGGTGCTGCCGCGCCCGGCCAGGCGGCCCAGGAACGGCAGCTCGCGCAGCGCCGGGGCCAGCATGGCACGGGCCGCATCGCTGGGCTGAAGCGGCCAACCCATCATCTTGGACGGGGCCAGTACCGCCAGCAGCACCCCGGCGGGCGCCCCGGCGGCAAAAACGCGCTGCACGCGTTCGGGTGTGGGCAGCTCGCCAAACCGCGCCGCAATGACATCCACCGGGCCGGCCGACCAGGCGGGCGTGCCCAAGCCGGGCACACCGGCGGCCAGGCCAGCCAGCCAGCACAGGCTGTCGCGCCGTTTCATGCGGTCTCCTGCGTGGCGCTGCGGGGGGCCCAAGGGGCCGACCAGGTGCACAGGGCATGCAAATGCGCAGGCAGCCGCACCGCCATGCCGCCGGTGAAGGCCTCCCAGGCGTCGAAGTGTTTTTCTGCCACCACCGTCACCAACGGAATACCCGCCTGTGCCAGCGCCAGCATTTCTGCGGCAAAGCCGCCGCCTTGCGCCTCCAGGGCGCCAAAGCGGTTGACGATGACAAGGTCCACCCCATCGGCCAGGGCCTGGCGCAGCACGGCGCTGGCCTGCGCCACGCCTGCAGGGTCGATGCAGCAGGCGTGCGACTGCGGCCCCAGGTCTTGCGAAATGCAGAACTCGCGCCCCGTGGTGATGTCCGTCAGGAACATGCCTTTGCGCCCCAGCGCATTGGTGCGCCGCTCGTGCACCACCCCGCCCACACGCCAGCCGCATTGCAGCAGCGACTGGGCAAACGCGGCCAGCAAGGCGTCTGCCCCGGCAAAATCATCGGCATGGACTATGGCCGCCAGCCGCGCGGCCTGCATGTTCGTCGTCATGGTGTTTCTCCTGCCACAAAAGGCACGCTGTCACGGGCAAACAACCAGGGGCCACCCGCTATGTGGTCGGCGGCCCGCAGTGCCGCCTGCCCTGTGGGCGACACCAGGTATTCGGCCAGGCGCTGCGCATGGCGGCGCGCATTGGCGCTGGCACCGTGCTGCGGTCCTGGCGTGAGCACTACATAGGGGCGGCGCATGTGGGGGTCGCCGCGCAGCAGCAACTGCATTCCCGGCGCCGCCATCTTTCCGAAGGCCCAGGGGATATGGCCCGCCACCACGTAGGCCTGCTGCTCGCTCGCCTGGCGCAGCACCGCCTGGGGTGTGGGGGCGGTATCCATACGCACCCAGGCGGCATCGGCACGGATGCCCGCCCGCCGCCACAGGCGCTGCACCACGGTGTAGCTGCCAGGGTCGCGGAATGCGATGAACGGCGCTTGAGCCTGCGCGATGCGGCGCATGGCGTCCAGCCCGTCGCGCGCCTGGGCCACTTGCGCCAGGTCTGCCTGGGGGCCGATGACAGCCTGCTCATTCCAAGCCCACACGCGCGCCGGGCCCGCCAGGCCAGCGGCCTCCAGGCCCATGGCTTCGTCGCTGGCGTGGATCAAGAGCACATCGGCGTCACCTTGCACAAAAACAGGCAATATGCCTTCCTTCGGGCTGGCCGCCACCGTTTCCACATTCAGCCCCAAATCCTGCCCAGCCTGCGCCGCCAGCAGCGGCCACACGCCGCACAAGGACAGCCCGCCCACGGCGGCCACGCGCACGGCAGGCCGACGGTCGGCGGCCACGGCTGCCGCACCGGCAGGCAGACCCCAGGCGGCAGCCGAGGTCCCAACCACCAGCGCAAAAGTGCGGCGGGAAAGCTCAGAACCGATAGTTGGCATGCACGAACCAGGTACGCCCCGGCATGGGGAAGCCGTCGGACAACTCGTACCACTTGTCGCCCAGGTTGTTCACGCCAAAGTCCACCGACAGGTCCTTGCGCGGCATCCAGACGGCCTTGAGGCCGGCGATGCCGTAGCCGCCCAGTTCGCGGTAGGTGGTCTTGCCCGATCCGGCGAAGGCCACCTTGCGGCCTTGCTCGGCCTCCAGCGTGGCCATCAGTTTCCATTGGTCGGACGGCGCCCATTGCAGCGAGCTGAACAGGCGGTGGCGCGGGGTGTCGGTCAGCTGCACGCTGGCATCGCTGAGGTTGCGCCGTGCCAGGTAGGTGTAGGCGCCTGCCAGCGTCCAGTGGCTGGCCAGCGTTTGGTCCAGCGACAGTTCCAGGCCCGCGTGGCGTGCGGTGCCCACGTTCTGCATTTGCGCGCAGGTGTTGGCACCGGTGCCGCAGGTGCCCACGGGTGCGGGCACGTACACGCTTTGCATCAGGTCGGTGATACGGCTGTGGAACACGGCGGCCTGGCCTTTGCCGCCAGCCCAGGGCGAGCCCTTGAGACCCAGCTCCAGGTGGTTGGCCGCCTCGGGCTTGAGGTCGGGGTTGGGCAGGGCTGAACCCATGCGGGCGGAGTAGCGGTCCTTGATGGTGGGGAAGCGTGTCTTGTGCGACAGCACGCCATAGGCTTGCGTGCCCTTGCCGTCCAGGGCATGGCTCAGTTCGGCCAGGGCGTTGGTGGCACTGGTGGAGCCGGTGGGCCAGTAATACACCTGCTTGGCGTCGCGCTGGTCGTGCGACAGGCCCAGGCGCAGCTGCCAGTCCTTGGCCAGGGCGATGCTGTCCTCCAGGGCGAGGGAGGTGGTCACATCGCGGTAGTCCTTGGTGGGCGACTTGGGGTTGGTCTCCCGGTGCTTGTCTTCCTTGTAGTGCAGGGCCACCTGCAGCTCATGCCCGGCAAACGCATAGTTGGCCAGTTCGATGGATGCGCCTGTCGAGCTGTCGTCGTAGGCGCTGGGGAAGCTGGTGTTGTTCAGCTGCACCGCGTAGCGGGCATCGGTGTAGGCGTTGATGGAGTTGTTGTAGGTGCTGCGGTACACGCGCGTCTTGAGCTGGTTGCTCTCGCCCAGGCGGGTGCGGCTGGTGAAGTAGAGGTTGTCGGTATCCCAATACGGCCAGCGCCAGTAGCGGATGCCGCTGGCCGATTGGCCGGTGTACACCGGGTTGCCCTTTTCGCCGTCCTGGCGCACGTAGCCCAGGGCGTATTCGTCGGTGGCGTTGGGCGTGATGCCCAGCTTGAGCGACAGGCGCTGGTCGGTGCGGTAGGCGTTCTCGCGGCGGCTGCCCGTGTCGGTGGGCTTGGCCTTGTAGTCCTTGAAGCCACGGGGCAGCGGAAAGCTGTCGGCATCCAGGTACGAGGCGCCGATCTGGTAGTACCAGCTGCCCTGGTTGCCGCCCAGGTTGACGGCCAGCTCCTTCTCGCTGCCCGACGCGAACCCGGCGCTGACGTTGCCCTCGAACGCGCGCACCGGCTTGCGCGAAACCAGGTTGATGGCGCCCCCCAGCGTGTTGGGGCCGTACATCAGCGATGCGCCGCTGGCGGCCACGCGGATCTGCGCCAGGTCGAAGGTGGTGAAGCGCCCAAAGTCCACATAACCGTCGTAGGGCACATACAGCGGCACGCCGTCGATGTACAGCGGCACCTGGCGCGCATCAAAGCCGCGCAACGACACCATGTCCTCGTTGCGGCTGTTGTGCGACAGGCTGGCTCCCGGCAGCACGGCCACGGCCGCGCCCACCGTGTCCTTGCCCAGGGTGTCGATGGTCTCGCTGCCCATCACCCGCTCCGCCATCTGCTCGGCCGCTTGCGACTTGCCGGTGACCACCACCGTGCCCAGCTCGAACACCCCCTGCTGCGCCAGCGCGGGCGTTGCCAGCCCCAACGCCATCAGCATGGCAGAAAGCTGCCGCAGCCGGAGCGCTCGCAACGCCCCGGCTGCGGAGTCGGCTTCTCCCCCACCAAATGGTTCAGTGTGTGCGCCGCGAAGCGCTGCGCGGCACCCGTGGGTACGTTCGTTCATCATGGGTTCCCTTTCTTCGTTATTTCAGGTTGTGTATAACGCTAGACAAAAAAATTTCAGGTCATGCGTACCCAGTCAAGCCGGCCTGCGCGGGCTGCATGGCGCCCTGGTCCATGCGCAGCACCTGCCCACCAAACACCTGCACATCCTGCGGGTCGTGCGTGATAAGCACCATGGGCACATTCAAGGTTCGCTGCAGCACGTCCAATTCAGCGCGCATGCTCGCGCGCAGCCCGGTGTCGAGCGCGGCAAAGGGTTCGTCGAGCAGCAGCGCGCGCGGCTGGGCCACCAGCGCGCGCGCCAGGGCCGTGCGCTGGCGCTGCCCGCCCGAGAGTTCATGCGGGTGCTGGTGCGCCACCTCGCGCAGGCCGAACGCATCGAGCCAGCGGTCCACGGCCGGGCTGGCATGGGTGGCCGCCGGGTTGCGCCAGCCGCGCCGCTCGCCAAAGGCGATGTTCTGGCGCACGTTCAGGTGCGGGAACAGCGCATAGTCCTGGAACAGGTAGGCCACGTTGCGCGCCTGCGGCGGCAGATGGATGCCCTGGGCGGCGTCAAACAATGTCTCGCCATCGAGCCGCACATGGCCCGCGTCGGGCTGCAGCAGCCCGGCCAGCGCCTTGAGCAGCATGCTTTTGCCCGCACCCGAAGGCCCCGTGACGACCACACGCTCGCCCTGCGTGCAAAAACGCGCCTGCAGCTCGAACACGCGGTGGCCCGAGCGCAGCGTCTTGCGGATGTCCACGTCAAGCCGCATGCAAACCTCTCTGTGCGCCGCTGCCTCGCAAACGGTAGTCAGCCCTCGATACGAGCGCGGCCCGAGCCAGCGGCCACCGCGCAAGGGCCGCCCCGCCGCGCTGGTGGCGTCCCCCTTCCCGCGTCGCGCAGCGAGGCGAGAGAAGGGGGAAGGCGCGCAGCGCCACAGGGGGATGCCTCATTGCCTTGCTACCCGGCCAGGGGCCAGCTTGCCCACGGCCAGCAGCACCGCCACGCACACCGCCGAGGTGATGAGCACGAGCAGGTTGGCCACATCGTCCTGCCCGGCCTGCACGGCTTCGTACACGGCGATCGACAGCGTCTGCGTCCTGCCCGGAATGCTGCCCGCCACCATCAGCGTGGCACCAAACTCGCCCAGCGCACGCGCAAAGCCCAGCAGCACCCCGGCCAGGATGCCGCGCCAGGCCAGCGGCAGCGTGACGCGCCAGAACACACCTGCCTCGGAGATGCCGAGCACGCGCGCGGCGTCCTGCAACTGCGGGTCCACCGCCTCGAAGGCGGCGCGCGCGGGCTTGAACACCAGCGGAAACGCCACCACCGTGGCCGCGATCACCGCGCCCGTCAGCGTGAAGATGAGCTGGATGCCAAAGGCAGCATGCAGCCAGCCGCCCACCCAGCCCTTGCGCCCCAGCAGCACCAGCAGGTAGTAGCCCAGCACCGTGGGCGGCATCACCATGGGCAGCGTGAGCAGCGTGTCGATCAGGTCGCGCCCCGGAAAGCGCCAGCGCGCCAGCGCATAGCCCACGCCCGTGCCCAGCAACAGGCACGCCAGCGTGGCCCAGGTGGCCACTTGCAGCGAGAGCCAGAGAGCGGGCCATGCGCCTTGCATGGTCAGGGTTTCAAGAAACCGTAACGCGCCAGAACAGCCTGGCCCGAGGGCGAACGGACGTAGGCGATGAAGGCATCGGCATCGGCAACATTGCTGGCGGCCGCGGTGCGCGCAATGGGGTAGAGGATGGCCACGTCCAGCGGCACATCAAACACCGTCTTGACCTTGTCCTTCATGATGGCGGCGTCGGTGGCGTACACAAAGCCCGCATCCACCTCGCCGCGCGCCACGTAGTCCAGCGACTGGCGCACGTTGGTGGTGTTGATGAGCTTGGGCTGCACCGCCGCCCACAGGCCCGCAGCCTCCAGCGCATGCTTGCCGTAGCGCCCCACGGGCACGCTGGCAGGCGTTGACAGGGCCACGCGCGTGACGCCCGGTGCTGCCAGATCCTTCAGCGCGGCGGGCGGCGCCTTGGCATCCATCGGCGCAATCACCACCAGCGCATTGCGCACAAAGTCCTGCCGGTCCGCCGCGCGCACCAGGCCCTGCTGCTGGGCCATGTCCATGGTCTCCTGGTCGGCCGAGGCAAACACATCCACCGGCGCACCCTTGGCCATCTGCTGCAGCAAGGCACCGGACGCGCCGAAGTTCAGCAGCACCTTGCGGCCGGGGTGGGCGGCCTCGTAACCCTGGGCAATGTCCTTGAAGGCATTGGTCAGGCTGGCGGCGGCGGATACCGTGACTTCGCCCGCCATGGCGGCGCTGGCAAGGCCCGCCAGCAGGCAGGCGGCGAGGCGGTGTTTCAGGGATCTGAGGGCCATGGGACGGGGCTCCAGGGTGTTACAAGCGAGCGAAGTATACGCTTGGTTATAACGGAAATTTTGCCCTTGGGAACCGCCTTTGATGCAACGCAGTATTTCCGCGCAGAACCGCCTGGAAGCAGTCCTCGCAAGATGCCCGAAAATATCAATCAAATCGGCATCCAGCGCTTTATCCATCAGCGCTACAAGCTATCTATTTAATAGCATTCTCAACCAAGATGCTTGGCCCACCGGCGAATGCGCAGCGCAAGGCGCGTGCGCTCATCGTCCGCAAGAGGCATACACGGCACAAGGTTCAGCACCTGTTGCAACTGGACGTGCCCGTACTTCAGCAGGGCACGGCAGAACAACTGGTCCTTGCTGCGGGCAGCAACTGCCTTGGACATGAAAAGATCTGCCACATCCAGGCACCAGCCGATCCGGTTATCCGTGTTTCCGTTCTGCACCTTGTGCAACCGGCCTTCCCAACCCTCTGGCAACACGGCGGTTTCAGGGCCGACACCCTGGGCATAGAAACCGTAGTTCAGGTGAAACGCAGAACCCTCCCCAATGCTTCCATCGATCTGATCCGCCAGGTCCGGCGCGTACCGTGGATAGATGTCTGCTTCGGCGGACATCTTGAACTCAGGCTCCGGGTAGGGAATCGGCCCAAGGATCGACTGGCTTCCGACGATCACAAACTCATACTGGTTGGTAATGGCGCCACTGGCCCGGATGAGGTGCTCCAGCTCGTCCCGATTCATGGCGCAAGCTCCTTACCCAGCACAACCCCTTTTTTGAGGCTGCCGACCTCGCCAAGAATGCGCTCACGCACGTCAGGCGGCAACAGCGGCGTCAGCGGCGAGGCCTGGCGCAACTCCTGCGCATGCTGTGTTCGGCCCAGCACTTTGCTCCACTTGCCGTCCTCCAGAATCGTCTGCCACTCCAGCCACAGGCTGGCAGAGCGCTGGTTGCCAGCGGCCAGCCAGGTTTGCAGGGTGTCCTGCGCCTGCGCGAGCAATGCAGGGTCGGCGCGCACGCGCCTCACCGCTTCCTCGTGCAGCACAAGGCTCTGCAAATCCTGGGCCTGGTGGCGGGCAGTGTCAGTGGACACCAGCACTTGCACTTGTGGCGCACTGCGGCGCGACCGTGCCGCCGCAGAATCGGCCGGCGCGGGGTGCATCACATCGCCCGCCAGCAGCGCCAAATCACCGCCGATACCCAACACCGCCATCACGCGCAAATAGGTGCCAATGGAAGGCGCGGGGTCGCCCGCCTCCACTGCAGCCAGCGTCGTGCGCGAGATGCCCACGCGGCGGGCCATCTCCACCGTGCCCAGCCGCTGCGCCTTGCGCAGGCGGCGCAGCCTGTCGCCCAGCTGCAGCAGCAGTTGGCGTTGCAGGACAGTGGAGGAATCCGGGGAGTGCATTTGTCCATAATATTAGACAAAATAAAGAATTTAGTCTATTTTAATGAACATCAATAGCAACATTTGGACTGCTGTCGTTGTGTCTGTCGTTGAATGGAGGTGCTATTGGGCGCATCCTTCGCACTCACCCTACGGGCAGTTCGATCAACGGATCAACACAGGCCATCCCCAGCGGCTGAAAATGCCTGAGATTGCAGGTCAGCAGCAGCAATCCCGCATGCTGGGCCAATGCCGCAATCGCCACATCGGCAAAACCGGGGTGGCGACCCTGTGCCATGGCGGCATCTGACATTTGCCCCGCCAGCCGTACGGCCTGGGCGTCCAGGGGCAAGATACGGTCTGCATACACGGCCAGCAAGCCATCCAACCAGGCATCCAGGCGGTCAGCCCGCTCTGCGCTTCCGGCTCGGCGCAGCTTGCCAATACCTTGCGCCATTTCAGCAATGGCAATCGAGGGCAGAAACAGCTCTTGGTGATGCGCCTGCAGCCACTCGCGCAAGGCGGCAGGCACGAAAGACGCCCACCCTGGTGCCAGCACGGACACCACGCTGGTGTCCAGCAAATACCCCTTATTCAAAATCGATGCCCCGCAGCGGCGTGGTGTCGCGCTCGGTCTCCAGCGGCTCTGGCAGCGCGAGCAGGTAGTTGGCCAGGTTGGGCATCTCCAGCGGATACAGGCGCGCGCCATCTGCCACCGGAACAATCATGGCGGCTGGACGGCCATGGCGGCTCACCAGCGTGGGGCGCCCCTTTTCTGCAGCGGCCACCAGCGCAGAGAAGCTGGCTTTGGCTTCACGGATTTGCAGGGTTTCCATGGCGAACCTCCTTGTAACCACATGAGGTCATTTCAATTCATGCCAGCTGCAAAAACCGGTATCAGCCCCCGCGAGATCCTCCGCCTCAGCAGCAGCGCGGGCCGCAGCCGCAGCCAGTGGCCACGGGCGTTGCGGCCGGTGCCTCGGCTTCGGCCGTCTTTTCCGGTGCCAGTGGCTTGCGTGCGCGCACGAAGCCGCTGACGAATCGGCCATCCACCTCGCGCGCGAGTTGCTGCAGGTGCGCAGGCTGGCCCGCCAGGAACTCGGCGGCGTCTTCAGCCGTGTAGACCCGTGTCACTTCGATGGCCGCGTCCTCGAAGCCAGCGGCCTGCAGCTTGGCGATGTAGTCTGCATCGCGCAGCGCGCCGGCCACGCAGCCGATCCACAGATCCATGCTGCGGCGGATGGATTCGGGCACCTCGCCGCGCACCACCACGTCCGACACTGCGAAGCGGCCGCCCGGCTTGAGCACGCGGAAGGCCTCGCGCAGCACGCGATCCTTGTCCGCGGACAGGTTGATCACGCAGTTGGAGATGATGACGTCCACCGAGTTGGCTGGCAGCGGGATGTGCTCGATCTCGCCCTTCAGGAAATGCACGTTGGACAGGCCGCTCTTGCGCTTGTTCTCCTGCGCCAGGGCCAGCATGGGGTCGGTCATGTCCAGGCCGTAGGCCGTGCCGGTGGGGCCGACGCGCTTGGCCGAAAGCAGCACGTCGATGCCGCCCCCCGAGCCCAGGTCCAGCACCGTTTCGCCTGCCTTCAGCTCCGCCAGCGCAGTCGGGTTGCCGCAGCCCAGCGATGCCAGCATCGCCGCTGCGGGCACGTCGGCCGCCTGGGCCTGGTCGTACAGGTTCGAGGTGATGGGGTCCCACTGTTCAGGCGACGCCGCCGCGCCGCCACAGCAGGCGTTGCCGCCGCCCTGCGCCACACGTTCGGCAGCGGCGCCGTATTTCTGCCTCACTACGTCCTTCACATCCGTCGTTTCGCTCATCACGTTCTCCTTCATCAAAGGTTACCCGCAGCAGGTAATGCGCCGAGGCTCCACCGCCTTGTTGCGGGTGCAGCACTCGGCATACAGAAAGCCCAGCAGCTCTTCCAACCCGGCGGTGTTGGCGGTGCATCGCAGGAAGGTGCCTTCGCGCTGGACGGCCACCAGGCCCTCGTTCTTGAGCTTGTCCAGGTGGTGCGAAAGCGTCGAGGCCGCCATGCCCAGTTCGGCGGCAATCTCGCCGACCACCAGCCCCTCGGGGTGGGCGGTGAGCAGCAGCCGCACGATGGCCAGGCGGGGTTCGGTGCCCATCGCAGCGAGCATGCGGGCGAATCGGGCTGTGGCGGGGGGATGGCGGCGGGTGGGCATTCTTTGCACCTTGTCACTATATTTCCACAATAATCGAAATACAATGCCGCTGTCAACTGCACTCGGCGCGGCCACAGGGCCATCGAACCATGACCACCCATATCCTCATCCTCTGCACCCACAACTCAGCGCGCAGCGTGCTGGGCGAAGGCATGCTCAACCATCTGGCAGCCAGGCTGGGCAAGGATGTGAAGGCGCACAGCGCAGGCAGCGCGCCCAGCGGCCGGGTCAACCCCTTTGCGATCGAAGCGCTGGAGAAAGCGGGCATCGCCACCCACACCTGCCGCAGCAAGAGCTGGGACGAGTTCAGCCGCGAAGGAGCGCCGCCGCTGTCCATCGTCATCACGGTGTGCGACAGCGCGGCCGCCGAGACCTGCCCCGTCTTCTTCGGCGGCACGGGCAGCCAGCCGGTCAAGGTCCATTGGGGCTACCCCGATCCGTCGCATGCCGAGGGCGGTGAAGAAGGAAAACGCCGCGCGTTCGAGCTGACCCGGCAGGCCATCGGCTACCGCATGCTGCAACTGCTTGCGCTGCCGCTGGAAACGATGGATAGCACCGCGCTGCAAGTGGCGCTGGCCGACATTGCCGGGAGCTAGGATGAAACAACACCCCCCTGAGTCGCCTTCGGCGCCTTCCCCCCGCTCTCGCAGCGCTGCGCGCTGCGGGCAGGGGGACGCCACCGGTGCGGCGGGGCGGCCCTTGCACGGTGGCCGCTGGCCTGGGCTGCGCCGGTTTCATGCGTCGTGGGTCGCACGACGCGCGGTGGAGCAACTGAGATGAGCACCCTCACATCCGCTGGCCGCGCCCAGGCCCCGGCGCCCATGAGCGTCTTCGAGCGCTACCTGACCGTCTGGGTGCTGCTCTGCATCGTGGCAGGGATCCTGCTGGGCCAGATGCTGCCCGGACCGTTCCAGGCCATTGGCCGCATGGAGCTGGCCAGGGTGAACATCCCGGTCGGCCTGCTGATCTGGGTGATGGTGATCCCCATGCTGCTGAAGGTGGACTTCGGCGCGCTGCACCAGGTCCAACAGCATTGGCGCGGCATCGGCGTGACGCTGTTCGTCAACTGGGCCGTCAAGCCCTTTTCGATGGCGCTGCTGGCCTGGGTCTTTGTGCGCCAGGTGTTCTCGCCCTACCTGCCGGCAAACCAGCTCGACAGCTACATCGCTGGCCTGATCCTGCTGGCTGCAGCGCCCTGCACGGCGATGGTGTTCGTCTGGAGCCGGCTGACCAACGGACACCCGCTGTTCACGCTCAGCCAGGTGGCACTGAACGACACCATCATGGTTTTTGCCTTCGCGCCCATCGTCGCGCTGCTGCTGGGGCTGTCGTCGATCACCGTGCCGTGGGACACGCTGCTGGCTTCCGTGCTGCTCTACATCGTGGTGCCGGTGCTCATCGCACAGGGGTGGCGCAAGGCCCTGCTGGCCAAGGGGCAGGCCGCGTTCGACGCGGCGCTGGCCCGGATCGGCCCCTGGTCTATCAGCGCGCTGCTCGCAACCCTGGTGCTGCTGTTTGCGTTCCAGGGGGCCGCCATCCTGCAGCAGCCCCTGGTGATCGCCATGCTGGCCGTGCCCATCCTGATCCAGGTGTTCTTCAATTCGGCGCTGGCCTACTGGCTCAACCGCCAGCTGGGCGAGTCGCACCACGTGGCATGCCCCTCCGCGCTGATTGGCGCCAGCAACTTCTTCGAACTGGCCGTGGCGGCGGCGATCAGCCTGTTCGGCTTCGAGTCCGGTGCAGCGCTGGCCACCGTGGTGGGCGTGCTGATCGAGGTTCCCGTGATGCTGCTGGTGGTGCGGGCGGTCAATCGCAGCAAAGGGTGGTACGAGGCGGGCGCCAGGGGCTGACTGGCGGCAAGCGGCATCCCGTCACACCCTCCGCCCTACCCCTGGCACCCCCACAACCCATCCGACCTCACCTGCCATAGCACCGGCCCAATACGCCAGCACAGCAGTCCAAACGCTGCCACCCAACACAGCCCCGCCAGGCCCAGCAGGGCGGAAGCCGCATCCGGCACAAAGGCCGCGCCCGCGCGCAGCACGGCCCCGGCCACGATGAGCACCGCGCCCCGCGCCACCCAGGGCCGCTCGTCCGACAGGTGCCCGCAGTGCGCGTGCCCGGCGATGCAGATCACGGTGTGGATCGACAGGTGCAAGCGGCGCTTGCACGATGGTCATGGCAACACCCGTTGGCGATCCGCCCTGCGCACATGAAAGCGTTCTTTCATTGTTGCCGTTTAAATTAAAGAATGCTTTAATTTACCTACGCACTGTTCAAAGCCGCTTTCCATGACACGCACCACGGGCACCTACGCGATTTCCACGACGCTGGGCGAGCCTGTGCGTGCGTTCGTGCCCCATTTCTTGCCCCCCTCGGACCCGGACCTGTCGCCCGAGGTGTTCACCGAACTCCACCGGCAGGCCGAACTGGCGCTTGCGCGTTTGGCAGGCGTGTCCGGCCTGGTGCCGTCGGTGGATTGGTTGCTGTACAGCGCCATCCGCAAAGAAGCCCTGCTCACGTCGCAGATCGAGGGCACGCAGGCCACGCTGACCGATCTGTTCGACGAAGAAGCGGGGGTCAAGGTGCGCAATACCGAGGATGTGGAAGAAGTCACCAACTACCTTCGTGCGTTCCGCTGGACTCAGGAGCAGCTGCGCGCCCCCCACGGGCTGCCCATCAGCGTGCGGCTGTTGTGCGAAGCGCACCGGCGCCTGCTGGATGGGGCTCGGGGCGCTGGCAAGCAACCGGGCGAGTTGCGCCGGTCGCAAAACTGGATCGGCGGTACACGGCCCGGCAACGCGGTCTTCGTGCCACCGCCGCCGGAGCACGTTCCGGCGCTGCTGGCCGATATGGAGCGGTTCATTCACGGCACGGCGACGGATGTGCCGCCCATGGTCAAGGTGGCGCTCGTCCACGCGCAGTTTGAAACCATTCACCCGTTTTTGGATGGCAACGGGCGCATTGGCCGCCTGCTGATCGCGGCCCTGTTCGAGCATTGGGGGTTGCTGTCCGAGCCGTTGATGTATCTCAGCGGCTACCTGAAGCAGCACCAGGCGGAGTACTACCGTCGCCTGTCGGCCATCCGCACGGACGGTGATTGGGAATCTTGGGTCAGGTTCTTTCTGGAGGGTGTCGCTACTGCCGCGGGCGACGCGGAGAAAAACATCATTGCGATCGCCAGCCTTGTGGCCACAGACCGCAGGCGCCTGCTGCAATCCGCCAAAGCGGGCCCGGCAAGCTACCGGCTGTTCGAAATGCTGCCCATGATGCCGCGCTTCACCATCGAGCGCGTGCGCCAGCAACTCGATACCAGCTTCCCCACCGCCACGGCCGCGGTCAAGGTGCTGGAAGAATTGGGCGTCGTGACCGAGATGACAGGGCAAAAAAAGAACAGGAGCTACAGCTACCAGGCCTACGTTGAACTGCTCTCGCGGTGACAAGCACCCGCAAGCCCGCAGCACGTTGGCCCCGGCGACCTCCGCACAGGCCAGCCCCCTACCCCTGGCACCCCCACAGGCCATCGGGCCGCACGCGCCACAGCACCGGGGCCATGCGCCAGCACAGCTGCCCGAACGCCGCCACCCAGCACAGCCCTGCCAGGCCCAGCAGGGCGGTAGCCGCGTCCGGTACAAAAGCCGCACTGGCCCGCAGCGCAGCACCGGCAAGAATGAGCACCGCCCCCCGCGCCACCCAGGGCTGTTCGTCCGACGGGTGGCCGCAGTGCGCGCGCCCGGCGATGCAGATCACGGTGTAGACCGACAGCCCGATGGCGCCCACGGTGAGCAGGTGGCGCCCGGCGCTGGCGCCCGGCCCGCCCGCGAGCAAGGCCGTGCCGATGAGGGCGTAGCCCAGCGCCATGCAGACGTACACGGCGTAGAGCATGAGCGGCAGGCGGCGCAGCAGCGGGCGGCCCACATGCCAGTCGCCCATCAGGTTGCACAGCGCGGCGGCGGCGGCGCAGGCGAGCCAGCCGCTGGTACGGCCACCCGGTTGGAGGAACTCGGCCAGCGTGAACAGCGCGATGCACAGGATAGCCAGGTTGCGCCGGGGCGGGCGGGCCAGGTAGGGCTCGCGGCCCTCGCCTGCATCGTCGATGGCGCGGTTGACGATGCGCATGGAAATACGGCTCATGGCCACGATGATGAGCACCATCACCAGGCCCAGCAGGGCCAGCAGCCAGCGCAGGGGGTAAGCCCCACGCAGCGCGTCGGCATAGAAGCCCGCCACCAGCACGAACAGGCCCGCCAGCGCCCAGCCGAAGGCGCGGTGGCGCTGCCCGGCCACGGTGCGCAGCGCGGGCCACAGCAGCGCCAGCAGGCCGCCGAGCAGGCCCAGGTGCGCCAAGGCGGCCAGCGCCAGCGCGGCGCTGCCCGCCACGCCCGAGAGCCAGAAGCCCGCGCGCCCCAGCAGCCACAGCAGCACCAGTTGGCGCGCGGTGCGCGGGCTGGCGCTGGCCGTGTCGGTGAACTCGGGCACGGCGGTGAGCACAAAGCCCGCCACCGCCGCCAGGCCAAAGCCCAGCAGCAGCTCGTGCGCGTGCCACACCAGCGCGCCGCCCGCCACGGGCGGCGGCGGCAGGCCCAGCGCCAGCACGGCGCTCCACAGCGCGATGAGCAGCACGGCAGAGCCCATGGTGAGCAGGAAGAAGGGGCGCATGGCGCACATCCACAGCGGATGGGCCAGCTGGTGCCAGGCAGCAGCGGGATGCGCGGCGCTGGTGGGGGGATGGGGGGCGGCGGTGGTGTTCATCCGCAAGACGTTTTTCTGGTGGCGCCGGGTGCGGCCCCCGGCTGCAGGGCCGCCAGGCGCTGGCCCGGCAGGGGGAGCGCCGTGGAGGCAGGGGCTGCAGGGGCGGCAATGGAAGCACCTGCGCCGGGCGCTGCGCTGCAGGTGCCGGGGTCTTGCAGCGCATCCAGCCCGAAGGCGGCGCGCACGGCGGGCACGCGCAGCAGCTCGGCGGTGTCGTGGTAGACCATGGCGTCGTCGCGCGCCAGCGCAGGCACGGCAGGCGCATGCAGGTGCACAATGCGGCCCGGCCCTGCGGCCATGACGAGCACGGTGTCTGCCAGGCGCACGGCCTCCATGAGGTCGTGCGTGATCATCAGCACCGCCGTGCCCTTGTCGTGCTGGTGGCGCAGCAGCAGGCGGTGCAGCTGCGCCTTGAGGCCGATGTCGAGCGCGGCGAAGGGTTCGTCCATCAGCAGCAAATCGGGCTCCAGCACCAAGGCGCGCGCCAGCGCGGCGCGGCTTTGCATGCCGCCCGAAAGCTGGTGCGGGTAGGCGGCCAGGGCCTCGGCATCCAGCCCCAGCACGGCGCCCATGGCGTGGGCCTTGGCGCGTGCATCGGCGCGGGCCAGGCCCCGTGCGCGCAGGCCCAAGGCAATGTTGTCGGCGGTGGTCTGCCAGGGCAGCAGGCGTGGTTGCTGGAACATCAGCGCGGGATTGGCAAAGGCGTTGTCCAGCCGGCCCTCCTGCACATCCAGCAGGCCCGCGCACAGGTGCAGCAGCGTGGTTTTGCCGCAGCCCGAGGGGCCGACCAGCGCCAGCACGCGGCCGGGCGAAAGCGCCAGGCCCACGCCGCCGAGCACCTCGGTCAGCGCGTAGCTGTGGCGCACGTCTTGGAGCAGCAAACTCATCGCGGTGCCTCCCGCCAGCGTTCCACTTCGCGCTTGAGCGGTTCCAAAAATCCGTACTCGACGACCAGCAGGCAGCCCACCACGGCGCTGATCCAGCCCAGGGTGGTGGCGGTGTCCAGCTGCGAGCGGCTGGCCGCGAGCGCGGCGCCCACGCCGTCGGTGCTGGCCAGCAGTTCGGCCATCACGGCGACCTTCCAGGCGCTGCCCAGCGCGGTGACCCAGGCCGGGAACAGGTACGACAGCACATGCGGCCCGTACACCTCGCGCAGCGCCATACCCAACGGCAGGCGGTAGGCGCGCGCCATGTCGCGCAGTTGCAAATCGAGCGTGCGCGTGCCCTGCAGTGCGCTGGCGAACACCACGGGGAAGCAGGCGATGAACACGGTGAACACGGGCGTGCCGTCGCTCATGCCGAACCACAGCATGGCCAGCACCAGCCAGGCGATGGGCGGCGTGCCCAGCAGCACCGTGACCAGCGGACGCGCCAGCACCGAGGCCGTGACGGACAGGCCCGCCAGCAGCCCGAGCACGCTGCCCACGCCCAGCGCCAATGCCAGGCCCATGAAGGCGCGCCGCGCCGTGGCCCACAGCGCGGGCCAGGCGGCGCCCTGCTCCACCACGGCCCGCAAGGCGGCAAAGGCGGTGAGCGGGTCGGGCAGGATGAGCGGGTCGTACAGCGCGGCCACGGCCTCCCAGGTGGCCAGCAGCAGCAGCAGGCTGGCACCGGCGCCCCAGCCGCTCCACAGGTAGGCGGGCAGGCCGGAGAGCACGCGCCATAGCACCCGCAGCATCAGCGCCCTCCCATGCCGCCGGGGGCCGCGCCCACATTCTTGAGGGGTGCGGGGGCCGTGGCCTGGTCCACCGCGCCGCCTTCGGGCACATAGACCATGGAGCCGTCCTTCATGCGGTAGGCCACGCCGGCTTTCTCGCCGTCGCCCTCGCCGATCTCGCCGCTGGCCTTGTATTTTTCGATCTTCTCGCCGCGCTTCTGGATGACTTCCATGGTGGGCTTGCCCGCGTCGGTGATGACGGTGACGTCCTGCTTGGAGAAAGGGCTGAGCAGCGGGTTCTTGGCCACGGTGATGAGCAGCGCCGCAATCACCACCAGGAACACGTCGATGAGGTTGACGACCGAAAGGATGGGGTCGTCGGCTTCGGTTTCGTCCAGGAATTTCATGCTTCGCTACCTGCCTCTGCCATGTGGCCTGCGGCCGGGGTGCGTACGCCCTGGCGCTGCAGCCACGCCAGCTCTTCAGCCAGCCAGCGCCGCTGCACCGACACCACCCAGAAGGTGATGGCCGCGGCAATGAGCGACAGAATCACCGCCGCAAAGGCCACGGCCAGATTGTCCGACACCTGGCCCAGGTTGCCATCCGATAGCCCCTTGAGCGCTGGGCCCATGGGGATCATGGTGGCGATGAGGCCCAGCATGGGCGCCACGCGCGTGGCAATGCGCGGCAGCTCCAGCAACTGGTGCGCCTTCACGTCCAGTTCGTCGGCGCTGGCGCCGGGCTGCGCCTGCGCCCAGGCCAGCAGGTGGTGGCCGCGCGTGGACTGGCCGCCCTGCCCCTTGCGGCGCTGCCACCACTGCATGGCAAACGCGCCCAACAGGAAGAAGGCATAGACGAACAGCACGGTGATGACCAGCAAGGTCGGGAACAGGAAGACCTGGCTGGCCTGGTACATCAGGGATTCGAGCAAATGGTTCATGCGAAAAAAACTCCTAAAAAAAGAAAGCAGGTCATGGATGAAGGCGCTGAAGCCGGCACAAGGAAGATGTCACACCCTCACCACTTGCCTTCCAGCGCCAGCAGCCAGGTGCGCTGCCCGGTTTCGCTGGACGTGAGCGCCCAGGGCTGGCCGCCCTGGCTGGATGTGGCCGTGCGCCAACTGCCTTTGCCCAGCAGGTTCTGCACCGACAGGCGCAGGTTGAGCGCGGGCGTGAGGCGGCGCACGACATGCGCGTCGAGCAGGTTGCGCGAGCGCGTGGCGGCCTGCACTTCGCCGGGCACCTGGGTGCGCACGGCGGCCTGGTGCTGCCATTGAAAGCCCCAGGTGGACTGCCATTGCGGCAGGCTGCCCTCGTAGCCCAGCGTGGACTGGTAGCGCGGCAGCTCGCGCGGGGCGCGCTTGCGGCCCAGCACGGTGTCTTGCACCTCACCGCGCGGCAGCGTGAACTGGGCACGCACGCTGCCCTGGCGGCCGACCAGGCCCTGCAGCCAGGGCGCTTCACCCGTGAGCTTGGCCGACAGCTCCAGCCCCCAGTGGCGCGCGTCGCCTTCGTTGGTGGGCCGCTCGACCCAGCGCCCGGCCTCCCACAGCGTGCGGCGTTCGATGAAGTCCTGCGTGCGGCGCAAGTAGGTGTTGATGCCCCACACGCCGCCGGGCACATGGCGCTCCAGCCCGGCCTCCAGGTTGGCCACGCGCTCAGGAACCAGCCAGGGGTTGCCGCCCCGGTCGGGCTCCAGCGGGGTGTTGGCCAGCGTGCTGCGCGAGGCCACGCGCGTGAGTTCGTCGAGCTTGGGGAAGCGGATGGCGCCCGACAGCGAGCTGCGCGCCACCCAGCCCGGCGCCGCCTCCCAGCGCAGGGCCAGCGACGGATCGACCGCGCCGTGGCTGCTGTCGCGCTCCTGCGCACGCAGCGCCATGCGCTCGCCGCGCAGGCCGCTGGTGAGCGTGAGCGCCTCGGCCAGTTGCCACTCGTCCTGCAGCCACAGCGTGCCCTGGCGCGCGCGGCCTGCAAAGCGGGTGTCGCTGGCGTAGGCGCCCGTCAAGGCCTGCCAGTCGTCGCGGCTGTGCTGTGCGGCATCCAGGCCCACAGCCAGCAGGTGGTCACCCACGGGCCGGTCGTAGCGCAGCGATGCGCTGTGTTCGCGGTCTTCGCGGCGCTCGGCCTCTTGCCATGCAGCGCCCGCGCCCAGGCGCTGCCGGTCGGCGTTGCGCCGGCCTTGCATGGCGGCGGCGCGGCCCGTCCACTTGCCGCCCCAGGCACGCCATTCGGCCTCGCTGCGCAGGCGGGCAATGCGGGTGCTGTTGTCTTCGCTGTCGTGGCGCAAAGTGCCGTCCGAGCGCGCGGTGTGCGTGGCGCGGTCGCCCTCGTTGGCGTACAGGCTGGGCCACAGCGTGAGCTGGCCTGCGGCGCCGCGCCAGGCCAGGCGCGGCGAGAGGATGAATTCGTGGATGCCGTAGCGGCCCTGCTCCACGTCCTGTTGCTGCGCACCGCCCGCCAGCGTGCGCGTGGTGCTTTGGTCCACCGGCATGGCATGGTGGTTGAGCGTGAGCGGCAGCAGCCAGCTAAAAGCCCCTTCGCCCCCGCTGCGGCTGGCGGTGAACTGGCCGTTGGCCAGGCTGCCGCGCTGGCCTACGGCCAGCTTGACGCTGGTGGCCGCACGCGCCACCGGGCGGCGCATGACGAGGTTGACGGTGACCGGCGCGGCGCCGCCAAATTCGGCCGAGCCGCCGCGCAAAATCTCCACCCGCTCCAGCTCGCCCGAGGGCATGCGGCCCACCTCGGTGAGCGCAAAGCGCGCGTTGGCCGTGGGCCGCTCGCCGTTGACGAGGAACTGCACCCCGTCGCGCGACATGCCCCGGGCGCGCGCGTTCATGCCGCCGTCGGCGCCGTGCTCGCCCGCGTCGATGCCGGGCAGCTTGCGGATCAGCTCGCCCACGGTGAGGCCGCCCAGGGCCTCGATCTCCTTGCGGTCGATGATGGTTTTTTGCGTGGCGGCGTTGCGCTGGTCTTCCAGCACGTCGCTGGCCGAGCGCACGGTGACTTCGCCCAGCTGGCGTTCGGGCGTAGATGTTGGTGCAGGCTGCTGCGCCAGCACGGAGGCCGCGCAGGCAGCGCACAGGGTGGCGGCCAGCAGGCGGGCAGGGGCAGGCTTGAAATCAGGCATTTGCTATTAATTTGATAGCTGCTTGCGCTTATCCATCAAGCGCCAGAGGCCAATTTGGCTTGAAACGAGTAACGCCGCTGCCACCAGCCGCCACCCAGCATGACGGCGCCCAGCACCAGCGCCACCCACAGCGCCTGCCAGGTGTTGGCGGCAGGTGCGGGCGGCTTGTCGGCTACCTGCTCCAGACGCATGCCGCTGATGGGCGGCGGGGGTGGGGGCGGCGCGGCGGGGGCGGCTTCGGCCGGGGGTGGGGGTTCGGCGGCGCTCTGCGCTGCGGCGGCGGCATCGGCGGGATCAGCGGGAGAATGGCCCAGGTTCAGGCCAAAGCCTGCCGTGCCCTGGCCCGCTCCCACGTAGCGCTGGAAGGCGGCATTGTCGGTGCGCACGTCGAAGCGCTGGGCCAGGTCGCGCCAGCGGTCCTTCAGCTCGGCCACGGTCTTGGCGTCAGCCTGCCAGTAGCCCTGGCGTGCGGCTTCGAGCATGCGCTCGATGCTCTGCGCCAGCGCGTGCGGGTTGTGCGCCTCGAACCACTTTTTCAGGCCCAGCTGGTGCTTGTCGCGCACGTACACGTCCACCATTTCCTGCCATTGGTCGTCGCGCACGATCTCGCGCGCCACGGCCGTCCAGCCCCAGAAGTTGTTGGTGGCGTCCAGCACCTGCAGCGTGCCGGCGTAGCCCTCGTCCATCAGGCCTTTGATGTAGCCGGGGTGGAACTGGCGCGTGGCCAGCTCCTTGGCCAGGAACTGCGCCGCGCCTTCCACGCGCCCGCTACCCGCGCCGCGCAGGTTGCTGATGTAGAGCTGCGGCGCCTTGCCGTCGAGGTGGCGCACGGCCAGGCCGATGCCGCCCAGGTACTGGAACGGGTCGTCGGTGGTGAGCATGCCGTAGGTATTGGAACTGCGCGAGAGCACTGCGCCCTCGGTGCCACGCAGTTGCTCGGCGTAGAGGTTGAGCTGCTGGCCGTCTTTGCCCTTGAGCCCATCGGCGGGCAGGCTGCCCCAGGTGGACTCATCTGCACCGTAGGCGAATTGCATGCGCGAGAGGTAGAGCTGTGCGAGCTTGCGGTCGCCCTCGGCCTTGCCCTTCCAGGTGTCGGTGGCCAGCGTGGCGTCGTCCAGGCCGGTGCCGTACTTGCCCGATTCAGAGGCGTAGATGCGCGTTTCCGCTGCCGCCTGCGCGGCTTTTTCGGGCATGCCCTGGGCGCGCAGGCGCGCCGCGATGGTGCGGGTGTGCGCGGCCACGGGGTTGGCCTCGTCGCCATCATCCGTGGCACGCGCGGCCAGTTGCGCGGCCTGGGCGAGGATCTTCATGGTGTTGGGAAAGTGGTCGCGGTACAGGCCGGTGGCCGAGAGCACCACGTCCACCCGCTCGCGGCCCAGTTCCTTGCGCGGCACGAGCTTCACGCCGGTGACGCGGCCGCCCTCGTCCCACACGGGCTCGGTGCCCAGCAGCCACAGGGCCTGGGCTTCGAGCAGGCCCTGGTGGCGCATGGTCTCCACCGACCACAGCGACACGGCGAGTTTTTTGGGCTGCTGGCCCGTCAGGCGGCGGTGCTCGGCAATGAGCTGCTCAGCCGCCTCCTTGCCCGCCGCCCAGGCCTGCTGGGTGGGCACGCGCGAGGGGTCGAAGCCGTAGAGATTGCGGCCCGTGGGGTAGGCGTCGGGGTTCTTGATGGGGTCGCCGCCGTAGGACGTTGGCAGGTAGCGGCCCGCCAGCACCGTGAGCAGCCCGGGCAGTTCCTGGTCGGCGCCGATGGCAGCATGCCAGGTGCGGGCCTTGTCCAGCGCCTCGCGCAGCAGCGTGGGCAAGGCCTGGGTGCTTTCGCCCTGCACCACATGGCGCTGCAGCAACTGGTAGGGCGTGGTGTGGGGCAGCTTGTCGTAATCGGTGACGAGCGCTTCGTCCACATCCGCCACCGGCGTGCCTGCGTGCAGCGCAGCGGCTTCCCAAAACGGGCGGCCCAGCATCAGCAGCACGGTGGCCAGGCGGTGCTGTGCCTCGGGTGCGCGGCCCAGGGTGTGCAGGCCCAGGGGCTGGGCGGTTTCGGCCAGCTCGTGCAGGTGGGCGTGCAGCGCATCGACGAAGGCGGGGAACTCGGCGCGGGCGCGCTCTGCGGCCCAGCCCATGTCGCGGTCGATGCGCTCCTTGGCGGTGGCGGCCAGCAGGTCGGCCTTGAGCTTTTCCTTGACCACGCCCTCGTCCTGCGCCAGCCAGGCGTGCAGCAGGTCGTGCAGGTTCGTGAGGGTCTGGTGCAGTCCGGCGGGCTTGAAGGGCGGCGGCTGGTGGCTGATGATGACGGCGCGGCCCCGGCGCTTGGCCTGCTGGGCCTCGCCGATGTTGTCGGCAATGTAGGGGTAGGCCACGGGCAGGTCGCCCACAGCCAGCATGCCGGGGTCGAACACCGAGAGGCCGCGCTCCTTGCCGGGCAGCCATTCCTGGCTGCCGTGCGTGCCGAAGTGCACCAGCGCGTCGCTGGCCTGCTGCTCGCGCACCCACAGGTAGGCGGCCAGGTAGTAGTGCGAGGGCCAGGCGTTGCTGGAGTGGTAGAGCATCTTTTCCTTGGGCTCCCACTTCTCTCCCCTGGGCGGCTGCGGCAGGATGGCGATCTTGCCCAGCATGAGGCGCGGCACCACGAACACCGGCTCCTTGGCCGCCCCGCCCTCACGCAGCACCATGCTGGAGGCCTCGGGCTCGCCCCAGCGTTCGCGCAGCGCGGCCTGCACGGCGGCAGGCTGCCTGTTCAGCCAGGCACGGTAGCGCGCCACGGGCACGGTGGCGGCCAGGCCGTCGTGCAGCAGGGGTTCGAGCTCGCCCGCGCGGTAGGCCGGGGCCAGCAGGCGCTGCAGTTTGGCGATGAGTTCGGGCTCGGACGGCACCTCGGTGTCGTAGCCCTGCGCGCGCAACGCGGCCAGCGTGGTCTGCAGGCTGCGCGGCACGTTGAGGAAGGAGGCCGAGAGGTTCTTCTCACCCGGCGGGTAGTTCCAGAAGAACACCGACAGGCGCTTGTCGGCGTTGGGCTTGCGCTGCAGCGCCACCAGGCGCAGCGCCTTGCCCACCACGGCGTCGGCCTGCGGGGGAATGGCGGCAATGGGCGCATCGCCCGCGCCGCTGGCCGATGCGACCTGGATGTCGGTCACGCCCGCCAGTTCGGCCTGCGACAGGTAGAAGGGCACGTCCATCAGCGGCACGCCCTGGGGGCTGGCCTGCCAGTGCGCGGTGTCGCCGCGCCGGTAGGTCATGGCCTGCAGCACGGGGATGCCCAGCCGCTCGAACTCCGCGCGGCGCATCTCGGGCATGAGCATGATCTGCGTGTTGATCAGCACGTCGGCCAGCGCCTTGCCGCCGGGGCGCAGCATGCGGTCCAGGCTGCCCGCATCCATGATGGGGCTGTAGAAGGCCAGCGCCACGGCGCCTGCGGCCTCGATGCGGGCGATCAGGTCGTCGATGTAGTCGGCCTGCACCGAAGCGATGTACTGCTGGTGCACGGCCAGCGCCACCACGGGGCGGCGCTTCGGGTCGGCCGGATCGACGCCTGCCCAGCGCAGGTAGGCCAGCGGGTCGGCAAACACCTGGCCGGGGGCACGCGGGTGGTACACCGCCGTCTTGGGGAAGATCACCGGCTCGGGCACGCCCTGCGCGCTCTGCCCCTTCAGGGCGGCGGCCACGGTGTCCACAAAGGCCTGCATGTTCTGCCGCCCGCCGTTGCTGTAGTACAGCGACAGGCGTTTGCCCAGCGCCTCATCCACCCCGCCGCCCCAGGCCGGGCGGGCATCGTACAGCCAGGCGTGCGGCACGCGCAGGCCGGGCAGTGCGCGGGCCAGGTGCTGGCGCACCTCGTCCTGCTGGTAGGTGTCGAAGAACACCATGTCCTGGCCCTGGAACAGCCCGGCATCGGCGTCGGCCGGGATCTTGCCCAGGTAGCGCACCTGCACGGCTATGCCATGCGGGCGTGCCATGTCGGCCAGCAGGCGGAACTTGCCCGGCGGCACGTTGGATGTGGCGATGAACAGCACCGACGCAGCCTGCGCCGCCCCCACAGGCAGTACAGGCAGCAAGGCCAGCAGGCACAGGGCCAGCCAGCGGCGAAGAATGGGCATGGGGTTCACTGGAATTATTTGAATCAAACTGGCCTCTAGCGCTTATCTATCAAGCGCTAGCAGCTGCTATTTTTATAGCATCCACACACAGTGCGGCGTCACGCCCCGGCACTCGCTTCCCCACCAGAGAGGAGGCCGGGGGTGGTTCGTCACACGGGTTCTATTGCTTCACTCACTCCCCTCTTCAAAAATCCATGCGGGCCGACACGAACAGGCGCCGGGCACGCTCGGCATAGCCGAAGCTGGCGGACTTTTCCGCCAGGTTCACGTTGCCGATGTTCTCCAGCCCGGCGCGCAGCACCAGCTTGCGCTGGCCGTCCAGTGCCATCTGCTTGCCTACGCTGGCGCTCCACAGCGCGTAGGAAGGCAGGGGCTTGCCGTCGGTGGCCGTCTGGCTGCCGACAAACTCGCCGCCCAGGCGGGCACTCCAGCCCGAGGCGTCCTTCCACTCCAGGCGCGAGGTCAGGCTGCTCGACGGGCGGTCGGCCAGCTTCTTGCCGGTGGTCTTGTCGCGTGTGTTGAGCAGGGTGAGGTCGTTGCTCCAGCTCCAGCTGCGGCTGATATCCCAGGCCATGCCCGCCTCCAGCCCGCGGATGCGCGCCGCATCCACGTTGTCATAGAGGTAGGTGCGCCTTGTGCCCACGGTGCTCAGCAGGCGGTAGGTGATGAGGTCCTTGACCTCGGTGTTGAAGGCCGTGGCGCGCAGCGTCCAGCCGGGCGCCACCTGCCAGTCGGCGCCCACCTCGAACGAGTTGGACGACTCGGGCTGCACATTGGCATTGCCCATGAAGGTATGCGGCCCCTCGGCCCCCACGTAGTTGGGCGAAATCTGCTTGAGCGTAGGCGCCTTGAAGGCATGGCCGAAGCCGCCCTTGACCACCAGCGCCGGGCTGGCCTCCCACACCAGGTAGGCGCGCGGGCTGAGCTCGCTGCCAAAGAGCTGGTGGTGGTCGGCACGCAGGCCGGCGGTGAGCATCAAGGACTGGCTCAGCGCCAGCTCGTCCTGCACGAACAAGGCTTTGTGCGTGGCGGAGTCGCTGCCGTTCTTCAGGCCCGCGTTGACCAGGGTTTCATCGCGCCATTCGCCGCCCACGGTCACCTGGTGGCCGCCGAGCTTGAGCCGTCGATCACCTCGTCGGTCAGATCCTGCGGGCGCGTGGGCGACACGCCATTGGTGGCGGTGTTGGTGATGTCGATCTCGCTGCGGTAGGCCTGCACGCGGCCGCGCCAGCTGTCAAAGCGGCCTTCCCAGCCCAGGTGCGTCTGGGTGCGGTCCACGTCGTAGGTGCTGCGGTAGGCCTTCTTGGCCGAGGACACGGTGTCGTAAAAACGCTGCTCGTTGGAACCCGTCCAGCCCGCTTCCAGCGTCTGCTGCGGCGTGAGGGCAAAGGTCGCCGTCAGCCCGCCGGACTGGCTGTGGCGCCCTTCGATGTCGGAGTAGCGCGCATCTGCCCGGTTGGCCACCGGGGCGGAATGCGCCACCTCGCCGTTCACGCGCAGCGTCAGGCGCTCACCCACCGGGCCGCTGGCATACACCGAGGCCTTGCCGGTGGATTCGCCCTCACTCGAACTCGTGGGGTTGCTGCCCGAGATGCCGACCGAACCGACCCAGCGGTCCTTGGGCTTGCGCGTGATGAGGTTGACCACGCCGCCCAGCGCCTCGGAGCCGTACAGCGCCGACATAGGGCCGCGGATGACCTCGATGCGCTCGATGGCCGACATGGGCAGCCAGCCGTACTGGTAGTCGGAGTGCCCCACCACATCGTCCGACGCGGTGATGCGGCGCCCGTCGATCAGCGTGAGCGTGTGCTTGCCCTCCAGCCCGCGCAGCGCAATGGTCTTGCGCCCGCCCACCTGGCGCGGCGAGAGCGTGATGCCGGGCGCACCGCGCACGGCATCCAGCAGGTCGGTGGCGTTGCGTGCGTCCAGCTCCTCGCGGCCGATCACGGTGACGCTGGCGGGCGCGGTGCGGGCGTCCTGCTCATTGAGCGTGGCGGTGACGGTGACCGAAGGCAGCGTCTGCGCCTGTGCCACAACGGCAGTGGGGGCCTGCGCCACGGCCTCGCTTTGCGCCTGCGCCGCGCCAGCCAGCGCCAGCAAGGCCGCCAGCGCCACGGGGCGGCGCACCAGGGGGTGGCGCGGGCAGTGCGCCGGGGGGATTCCGTTTTGAACCATGCTCATCCATCACTCCTGAGTCAAAAAAAATGGCGATCACCCAGGTGGCGGCGGCTGCCAGGGATGCACAAAAGAAAAACAGGCTTACCAAAAACACATGCAGGCGATCAAAGTCCCTGCCCATAGAACACGGCGTCAGGCAGCTTGCCCCCCACGAGCTGCGGATTGCGGGTCATGAGCTGGCCGTAGAAGAACTCCAGATCCGAGCGCGCCTGCGCCGCAGGCACGGCATCGAGCTGGCTCACGGCAATGGCGTCGGCCACGGCCTCGGGGGTCAGCAGGTCGATGTGGCGGGCCATCATGCGGCCGCACTCCAGCACGTTGCTGCGGCACCAGGCCAGCGATTGGGCGTAGGCCTGCACCACGGCGGCCAGCACCTGCGGCTGCGCGCGCACGGCGCCCACGGCGGCAATGCCTGCCTGCGGCATATGCGGTGCGCGCTGGAACAGACGACCCCATTCCTGCTGCAGGTCGGCACCGCGGTGCAGCTCGGGGGCAATCAGCCCCACGGGGAAGGACTTGGTCTTGCGCATGGCAAGCGAAACACCCGGCTCGGAGAGCAGCGCATGCGACACGCGGCGCGTGATGAGCAGCTGCATGGCCTCCATGGGCGTGGGCACGTAGCGGATGCGGAAGTCGCGCTGCACATCCAGCCCCTGCTTGGCGGCCAGCAGCTGCAGCACGATGTCGGGCATGTCGCCGCGGAAGGGCACGGCGATTTCCTCACCCTTGAAGTCCTGCAGCGCCTTGCGCTGCGCATCGCGCGTGACGACCCACAGCGCGCCCCAGGCAGAGATGTTGAGCAGCGTGACCCCGGCCCCCCGGTTGAACAGGTTGGCCGCCACGTTGCTGGGCATGGCCAGCACGTCGGCCTTGCCGCCCATGGCCATCATGCGCAACTGGTCGGGGTCGCGCCAGGCGGTGAACACGGTGCGCTGCGCCACGCCCTGCAGCGCATTGGTTTCGGCCATGCGCATCAGCGGCGCCGAGACGATGGCGGGCGGCCCGGCCAAGGTGATCTGCGGCAGCGGCGCGGCGGCCCAGGCTGGCGCTGCCAGCGGTGCTGCGACCGGCACGGCCAGCAGTGCCAGCGCCTGGCGGCGCGAGAGCGTGGTCTGGGAGCTCAAAAAATCAGCGTGCATGGTCGTCGTGCTCCATGGCCGCCACGGCCCGGTGCCACCGGGGCACGGGCCGCAAGGGCGCAAAAAATAGGTTCTTAATGAATCATGGCGTGCGTCTCACCCACTCCCTTGGCCACTGGCGCAGCCCAGGCCAGTGGCCGCCGCGCAAGGGCCGCCCCGCCGCGCTGGCGGCGTTCCCCCTCCGCGCAGCGCAGCGAAGCAGAGAGGGGGGGGAAGGAGCGCAGCGACACAGGAGGGTGTTTCAGAATTTGTAGGTCAGCCCTGCGGTGAGGCTGCGCCCCAGGCCGGGCAGGTAGCCCGGCGATGCGGCGGCGGCCTGGTTGCGGATGGCAAAGCTGCTGGCATAGCGGCGGTCGGTCACGTTGTCGGCCTGCACATACACGGCCCAGGGACCTTCGCGCCATTCGACCTTCAGGCCCAGCAGGGCATAGGCCTCGGCCTGCGTGCCGGGGGTGTTGGCATGGTCCGTGGGAGTGGCCACAGGCACCCAGCGCACGTTGGGGCCGAAGCGCCATGCGCCGATGCGCCACATCACTTCGGCATTGATGAGATGGCGCGGCACGCCGGCAATGCGCTTGCCCGCGTATTCGCCGCCGTCAAAGCGGAAGTCGCTGTAGGTCCAGGTGCTGCGGTAGTCCAGCGCACCCAGGCCCAGGCGCTGGCTGCCCGCAAGGCCCAGCTCCACGCCCTGGTGCACGGTGCCGCCGCGGTAGTTGTAGGTGCCGACCTTGATGCCGTTGGCATCGGTGGTGGACATCAGCTCGTCATCGATCACGCTGCGGTACACGGTGGCCGTCCAGTGCTGGGCCTGCGGGCCTTCGCCCCAGCGGCCCTGGCCACCCAGTTCCAGCGTGGTGGCGGTCTGCATCTTCAGGCGCACCAGTTCGGCGCTGGCGGCGGCCGGGTTGTTGGGCGCCACGGTGGCGCTGACGATTTCCCAGTAGGTGGGCGCCTCCTGGCTGCGGCTGAGGTTGGCCCACAGGCGCGTGGCGGGCGAGAGGTCCCAGTTCACGCCGATCTTGGGCGTGCCAAAGCTCCAGTCCTGGTCCAGCTTGGCACCACTGGTGCGGCTGGCGGCGTCGCGGGTGATCTGGCTCCACTGCAGGCTGCCCAGCACCGTCCAGCCGGGGGCCACACGCCAGTCGCCTGCCGCCAGGGCCTGCAGGTTGCTGGCGTCCAGGTCGTAGGAGCCAAAGCGCTGCAACTGCGTGCCGTTGGCGGGGTTGGTGGCGTAGAGGTCGCGGTCCATCTGGCTTTGCGCCCACGACAGCGAAGTGCGCCAGCCGACGGCACCACCCTGCCCGCCCGGGCGGCCGCTGGCCTGCCACTGCGCACCCACGGTGCGGCTGTGGGTCACGGTGTGGCTGGTCTGGTTGTTGAACAGGTCATCGGTGTCCTGCCAGTACACGCCCGCCTCCTGGCGCAGCGCCTCACTGCCCCAGGTGGAGCGGTTGGCCAGGCGCAGCTGCGTAGCCTCGCGGCGCGGATCGCGCTTGTAGACGTTGAGCAACTGGTCCTGCGGCGTCTTGCCGTCGCCCATCACGCCGCGCGGGTTGCTGGTGATGCGGTCCTTGGGCACCACGCTGGGGATTTCAAAGGCCAGGTCGGTCCAGTTCAGGTAGGTGCGGTTTTCAAACCCGCCCTCGCCCTGGAAGCCCACGTTGGCCTGCAAGGCATCGCGCTGCGAGGCCGAGTGGTGGCGGTAGCCGTCATAGCGGTCGCTGCTGACGGACACGCGGCCGTCCAGCCGCTCGCCCACACTGCCCACGGCGCCCTGCAGGCCCTGGCGACCGAAGCTGCCCGCCTCGGCACGCACGCGGCCGCGCTCGTCTGCGCCGGTGAGAGAGACGAAATCGAGCTCGCCGCCCAGCGTGGTGGCACCGGCGGACATGGCGTTGGCGCCGCGCCGCGCGCTGATGTAGGCCGCATTGCGCGGCTCGACCAGGCCGATGATGAAGGAGCCGTCAGCCTCGTTGAGCGGCAGGCCGTCCTGCAGCAGCAGCACGCCGCGGTTGACCGGGTTGCTCTGGATGCCCGAGCCGCGGATGTTCAGGCGCGGCTGGTCGGTGCCGCCAAAAAAGTCCTGCAGCACGATGCCAGGCTGGTAGTCCAGCGCATCGCGCAGGGTGGCCAGGCGCGCCTCTTTCTGCGGCTCGGCCAGGTTGGTGCCGCCGGGCACCCGTTCCAGTTGCTTGCGCTCTTGCTCCGCGGTCTTGCGCGCGGGCATCTCGGCGCTGGTGCGGCTCGATTGCACCGTGACGGAAGGAAGACTGGCCGCATCCTGTGCCTGCGCCTGCGCCTGCGCAGCCCATGCGGCCATCAACAACATGCCAGCCGTCGCACGCAGGACGAAACCGCAGGAATGGGGAGAGTGGCTCGGTTTCATGTAAATATTGTTGGTAGTCATTCGCATTTGCAATATGATCCGGGAAACCACCTGTATCCGACAATGACTTTTGTCAACAACTCCTGCGCACCGCACATATTGATGCACCGCCTGGCTGTGCATCCCCTGCTGAGCGAGCTGCCACTGGAGGTACTGCAAGGCCTGGGCGCGCGGGCAGAGCTGCGCAGCTACCGCACGGGCGAGGTTGTGTTCCACGAAGGCGACCCGGCCCAGCACTGGCTCCTGGTAGACTGCGGCCATGTGGAACTGGTGCGCTTTGGCTGCGATGGCAACGAGCGCGTGTACCACCGCTTTGGCCCAGGCCAGTGCGTGGCCGAGGTGGCCATGTTCATGGCGCATGGCCGCTACCCCATGCAGGCACGGGCGGTGGGCTCCACCAGGGCCTGGCGCATGGAACGCCAGGCGCTGCAACAGGCCTGTACCCAGCACCCTGCCCTGGCCCTGCGCCTGCTGGAGGACTTCAGCCGCAGGCTGTACCACTACGTCAACGAGGTCGAATGGCTGACCGTGAGCAGCGCCCCCCAGCGCCTGGCCGCCTACCTGCTGCGCCTGGCCGCCGACCAGGGCCTGCGTGTAGAACTGCCCGGCAGCCAGCGCCAGCTGGCCGCCCACCTGGGCATCCGCCCCGAAACCCTGAGCCGCCTGCTGGCGCAGTGGCAGACGCGCCAATGGCTCAGCGGCGAGCGGCGGCATTGGACGCTGCAGGACACCACCCCGCTGCGCCGCCTGGCCGGGGCGCTGGTGCGCACGTTCTGAAAACGCGAGATGCTCCCAGAACCCAAGCGCAGCGATGCCACGGCGGCTGCGGGCACCGTTGCCGGGCGCCCGGGCTGCGTGAATTCGAGGGCCGTCCTCAAGAGTGAAATAACGGAACCATCCGCATCAGGCTGCCTCGACATCGCTGTCTGGCGTTGGCCCCAGCACCCGCAAAATTTCCTCGGCGCTCGTCAGGCCCTGCCGCATTTTTTCCAGCGAATCCATGTACAGGGTGTTGACCCCCATGCGCTTGGCCGCCAGCGTCATCTCGTAGATGCTGGCGCCGCTGGCAATCATGTGCCGCAACTTGGCATCGGGCACCAGTACTTCATACACCCCCATGCGCCCTTTGAATCCAGAGCTGTGGCATTGGGGACAACCCACTCCTCTGAAGAACGGCCCACTGGCAGGCGTCAGACCCAGCAAGGCCAGAGTTCGCTCATCGGGCTGATACGGTTCGCAGCATGCCTCACAATTGCGCCGCACCAGCCGCTGCGCGATGATGGCCGACAAGGCCGTGGCAATCACATAGGGCTTGAGCCCCAGATCCAATAGCCGCGCCAAGCTGGCAATGGCCGAATTGGTGTGCAGCGTGCTGAACACCTGGTGGCCGGTCAAAGAGGCATGCAACGCCACTTCGGCGGTTTCCAGGTCGCGGATTTCGCCCAGCAGGATCACATCGGGGTCTTGGCGCAAGATGGCGCGCAGCACCACGGCAAAGGTCAGCCCAATCCGTTCCCGGATGTGCACCTGCCCAGCCTGGTCCATGTAGTACTCCACCGGGTCTTCAATGGAGACGTAGTTCTTCGAAGGCGTGATGCCGTGCTGGAGCAAGCTGTACAAGGTGGTGGTCTTGCCACTGCCCGTGGGGCCTGTGGCCAGGATCAAGCCTTGTGGATACGCTACGGCGCGTTCGATTCGAACCCGGTCTGCGTCATTGAAGCCAAGCGCCTCCATTTTCAAGACCGGTGAGTTTCGGTCGAGCATCCGCATCACGATCTTTTCACCATTGATCGTAGGCAATGTGGAAATGCGCAGGTCCACCACCCGTGTGGGTGTCTTGACCGTGATCCGGCCGTCTTGCGGCCTGCGTCGCTCGGCAATATCCAGCTCAGCCATGATCTTGAGCCGCGACACAAAAGACTGGTGCAGCACATGCGGAATCTGGATCTTGTCCTGCAAGATGCCGTCGATGCGATAACGCACCATCACGTTCTTGGCGCGAGGCTGCACGTGGATGTCTGAGGCCCCCAGGCGAATGGCCTCCAGGATGGCAGAGTTCACCAAGCGGATCGATGGCGGCTCGTCCGTGCCCTTGAGCAGATCCTCCAAGGACATGTTGTCCGCATCGTCGTCGATCACGATCTCGATGCCCTCGACCGGATCGGTCATCACAGCCACCGATTGCAGGTCCGTCATGGATCCGCTCGTGTCAATGCCATAGACCTCGCCAATCTTGGCCTCGATGGCCTTAGCCGAAGCCAGCACCGGCTGGATTTCCAGCCCGATCACAAACCGCAAATCGTCCAGCAGGCCGCTGTCCAGCGGGTCGGCCATGGCCAGGGTCAGGCGCCTGCCAGCCAGTTTGAGCGGCATGATCACCTGCTTGAGGCACATGGCAGAAGGCACCAACGAGGCCAGCGAGGCATCCACTTTGAACTCGGCTGGCGACACTTCCTCCACCAACAGCTCGTTTCTCAGGATGTCGTGGATGGCCTGTTCGCTCACCCAGCCCTTTTCCAAAATGAGCTTGACCAGCGGCTCCTTGCGCGTCTGTTGCAGCCTGAACAGCTCTTGCACCTGCATGGACGACAGCAGATCCCTCTTGTGCAAGATGATGGCGATCTGGCTGCGATTGGTCACGCTGAGCTTGGCCAAGGTTTCCAGGTCTTTGGCCTTGGATTCGTTGTCCTTCTTGAGCTGGCTGTTCTTTTGAAGCAGCTCGTATTGCTCCAACGCCAAGGCCACGGTCACGCGCAGGTCGTCGTCATTCCATGGCTTGAGCATGAACTTGTAAACCGCGCCAGCCTTCATCGCCGACATCACGGCCGCCACATCGGCATGCCCCGTCAGCATCATGCGGATGGTATTGGGCTGCATGCTGCGAATGCGCTTGAGCAACTCCCCGCCATCCATGCCCGGCATCTTGAAATCGCTGATCACGACATGAACCGGCTGTTGCTCCAGCAGGCTCAAAGCATGCTCGCCACAACTCGCCGTCAAAATTTCATAGTTCTCTTGTCGGAAAATGCGCTTGAGCGCATTGATGACGTTGGGCTCATCGTCCACCAGCAGCAGTCGGTAGCGTTGGCCGACGTGGGCTGGCTCAGCAGCGTTGCCCGCTGCTGAGCCCGTGAATAGATTGGCGTATGACATGGCGAGCCTTCCTCTCACTTGGGCGATGGAGGCAGCCAGACCGTCACGGTCGTGCCTTTTTCCAACTCGCTGGCCAACTCGATCCGCCCACCGTGTGCCATCACGATGTCGCGGGTCACGGTCAACCCCAGACCAGTTCCATGCCCCACCGTCTTGGTGGTATAGAACGGGTCGAAAACATGCGCCAGATTTTCTGGAGAGATGCCACAACCATTGTCGGCCACGTCCACCCGGATCCACCCGTTGTCAACGCTGGAGCGCACCGTGATGCGCCCCCCTTCGGCCACGGCGTGATCTGCGTTTTGGATCAAGCTCAGGAAGACCTGGCCCAGCTTGCCCTTGTCGCACTGGATAGGGGGGCATGGCGCCAAATCCAGATCCACCACCGCATGCTGCCCGATCTGCGTCTGCGCCAGCCGCACCACCACGCGCAAGGACTCGTTGATGTCGTCCGTGACTTCGCCCACGGCATCGACGCTGGAAAACGATTTCAGATCAGCCACGATGCGGGCGATGCGCCGCGCCCCAGACAAAGACTCATCCAGCAACGCATTGAAATCTTCCACCACAAAGTCCATGTCGGCGTCCTGCCAGGCACGCGATACGCTGGCGCAGCCCGCCGCCTTGACCACTTCCCCCAGGCGAGCCAGGTTGCCAACATAGTCTTGCGCCGTCACCAGATTGCTCTGAATGAAGCCAATGGGGTTGTTGATCTCGTGGGCCATGCCTGCAGCCAAATGCCCCACCGAGGCCATGCGCTCGGACTGGAACAGTTGCCGCTGCGATTTTTCAATCACGCCCACCTGCTCCGTCACTCGGTCTTCCAACTGGGCCGACAACTCCCGGTAGCGCGCCTCCGATTGCTCCAGCTCGCTGTGCTTCTTGACCAATTCATGGTAGTTGTCTTGCGTGGTCTGCAAATGCAGCTCCGATGTCATGCGCTCACGTGCTGCCGTTTCCATCAGAATCTGAATAAACACCACAGCCGCCTGAACCTGCGGCAGCGCGCAAGCGGCACGCAAATGCCCCATCACCTCGAATTCATGCTCGATGGGCACCGTGCAGGCCTGCGCATCGAGCGCCTGGCCGCACAGCAGCACCTCGCCCATGTCGTCTTCCATGGCAAACCGTGGCCCCAGCAAGGCCTCCAGTGCTGCACTCAGGCGCAACTGTTGCGAAGGCCCCAACAAGGCCCGCAACGTGAACCGGCGATCAAATGCGTCCACCGAGGCATCCATGGCGACCTCCATCGGCATCATTTTTTATCCAGACCGCAGCCCAATGCGCTGAACGTGCGTGCATCCACGCCGTGGTCCTGCATCAAGCGGTATTCCTCGTCAACCACCTCATACAAGCGCGTCAACAAGGTCTCGTAGGTTTCTCGAACACCCCGGCCCTGCACCGCACAGGCCATCGTCACCGGCCAGGGCGCGCCCTGCCAGCGCTGGTGGATCTCGTCTTCCGACAAGATATCGGGCAAATCGCGTTTGTTGTACTGCACCACCAGAGGCAGGCGCTCGAAATTCAGGCCCACCTGCTGGGCGTTGTGCGCCAGGTTGTCGAACGACTCCCCGTTGTTCAGCCCCTGGGTGCGCTGCGAATCGGCCACGAACACCACCGCATCCGCACGCGACAGCACGGCCTTGCGTGTGGCATCGTGGGCCACCTGCCCCGGCACCGTGAACAGCTTGAACTTCAGCAGCAAGCCAGACGGCGCCCGAAACCCCAAAGGAATCAGGTCAAAAAACAAGGTCCGGTCATTGCGGGTATCCAGGGTCATCAACTCACCCTTGAGTTCGGGCGTGAGCAGATCGTGCAGGCTGATGAGATTGGTGGTCTTGCCAGACAGAGCCGGGCCGTAATAGACCACCTTCAACGTCAAAGACCGGTGATGCGGATCCATATCAGCCATGGCGATGTGTCTCCTTATATTGTCAGATTTCATCGACAGTACCTTTTATATCTTGAATCCAGACCCCATCACACGCTATTTCGTCAACTCAGCGCAACCTCTCTCGCACACCGATCCGTGCATTCCAACCGGCAGTGCATGCACTCTCCCTACCGTGCTCACCCGAGCTGGGCAGATCTGGGCAAGCCCCCGCATAATTCGCCTCCAATACCCTTTGCCCGCCTCTTCATGAAACTAGCCACCTGGAACATCAACTCCCTGAGCGTGCGCCTGCCCCAGGTGCTGGACTGGCTGGCCGCGCACCCGGTCGATGTGCTGTGCCTGCAGGAGCTCAAGCTCACCGACGACAAGTTTCCTTTTGACGCACTGCGCAGCGCAGGCTACGAGGCCGCCTGCTTCGGGCAGAAGACCTACAACGGCGTGGCCGTGCTGTCGCGCCAGCCGCTGGCCGAGGTGGTGCGCAACATTCCGGGCCTTGCCGACGAGCAGGCGCGCGTGATTGCCGCCACGGTACCCACACCGCAGGGGCCGCTGCGTGTGCTCAATGGCTACTTCGTCAACGGGCAGGCGCCAGGCACGGACAAGTTCGCCTATAAGCTGCGCTGGCTGCAGGCCCTGCACGACTGGGTGGCCAGCGAACTGGCGGCGCATCCGCGCCTGGTGCTGCTGGGCGATTTCAACGTGGCGCCCGAGGACCGCGATTCCTACGACCCCGTGGGCCTGGCGGGCACGATCCACCACACTCCTGAGGAGCGCGCGCATTTCCAGGCGCTGCTGGCGCTGGGCCTGGTGGATGCATTCCGCCTGTTCGAGCAGCCCGACAAAAGCTACTCGTGGTGGGACTACCGCATGCTGGGTTTCCAGAAGAACCGCGGGCTGCGCATAGACCATATGCTGGTGAGCCCGGCGCTGCGCCCCGCCGTGTCGGCCTGCCACATCGATCGCGCCCCGCGCAAGAACCCCCAGCCCAGCGACCACGCGCCGGTGGTGCTGGAACTAGGCCTTTAGATTGCTATTCTTTTTATAGCTGCCAGCGCTTATCCATCAAGCGCTAGAGGCATTTTTTGCCTCATCCACGCCATCGAGGCCCAACTCCTGGATCTTGCGTGTGATGGTGTTGCGGCCAATGCCCAGGCGCTGGGCGGCCTCCATGCGGCGGCCATGGGTGGCGGCCAGCGCGGTGCGGATCAGGCGCGACTCGAAGCGGTGCGCCAGCACATCCCAGATGTCATTGCGGCCCGCAGCCAGCAGGCCCTGGGCCTCGCGTTCCAGGGCTTGCTCCCAGGCTGCTGATGCTGCCGTTTCTGCCGTGGGACCCCCTTCCGCCGGGCGCAGTCCGTAAGGCAGCCCCCCTGCGGGCCGGGAAGCCAGGCTGGGAGCGCCCGCCGCCGGGGCAGGAGGCGCCACGGGGGCTGGCAGGTGTTCTGCAACAGCTTCCTGCGCAGGCATGGCGGCCAGCGGCTCGGTGCTGGTGCCGGGGGCCTCCAGCACCTCGGGCGGCAGATCCTGCACCGAGATGGTTTGCGCAGGCGCCATGACGGTGAGCCAGTGGCAGATGTTTTCCAGCTGGCGCACGTTGCCCGGAAAGCTGAACTGCCCCAGGCGCGCCAGGGCGGCGTCGGAAATGCGCTTGGGCTCCACGCCCAGTTGGCGCGCGCTTTGCTGCAGGAAATGGCGCGTAAGCATGGGCACGTCTTCGCGCCGCTCGCGCAGCGGCGGCAGGCGCAGGCGGATGACGTTGAGGCGGTGGAACAGGTCTTCGCGGAACACACCGTCCTTGACGCGCTGCTCCAGGTTCTGGTGCGTGGCGGCGATCACGCGCACATGGGCCTTGACGGCCGCGTGGCCGCCCACGCGGTAGAACTGCCCGTCCGACAGCACACGCAGCAGGCGCGTCTGCAGGTCGAACGGCATGTCGCCGATTTCGTCGAGGAATAGCGTGCCACCCTCGGCCTGCTCGAAGCGCCCGCGCCGCTGCGTCTGCGCGCCGGTGAAGGCGCCGCGCTCGTGGCCAAACAGTTCGGATTCGAGCAAATCCTTGGGGATGGCGGCGGTGTTGATGGCCACGAAGGGGCCGCCCGCCACAGGCGAATGCTTGTGCAGCGCACGTGCCACCAGCTCCTTGCCCGAGCCCGATTCGCCGGTGATGAGCACCGTGACCTGGCTCTGGCTCAGGCGCCCGATGGCGCGGAACACGTCCTGCATGGCCGGTGCCTGGCCCAGCATTTCCGGGGCCACCTCCTGCGCATCCTGGGCCACCGATTCACGCTCGCTCTCCTGCACGGCGCGGCGGATCAGCTCCACCGCCTTGGGCAGGTCGAAGGGTTTGGGCAGGTATTCGAACGCGCCGCGCTGGAAGGCCGATACCGCGCTGTCCAGGTCGGAAAACGCCGTCATGATGATGACAGGCAGGCCGGGCTGCAGGGTGTGCACCTTTTCCAGCAGTTGCAGGCCGCTGCCGCCGGGCATGCGGATGTCGCTGACCAGCACCTGCGGCGCACTATGCTGCGCATCGCCACCCTGCAGGGCTTCGAGCGCATCGAGCACCTCGCGCGGGTGCGTGAAGCTGCGCGTAGGCAGGTTCTCGCGCGCCAGGGCCTTCTCGAGCACGAAGCGGATCGAGGGGTCGTCATCTACTATCCAGATCGGCTTCATGGGCTTGGGTGCTTCCACAGGTTGGTGCAGCGGGTCGTAGGTTCCTCAGGGCAAGGGAATCAGGATACGGAAATCGGTGCGACCGGGTCTGCTTTCGCATTCGATCATGCCGTGGTGCCGCTGCACAAAGGTTTGTGCCAACGTCAGCCCCAGCCCCGAACCTCCGTCCCGGCCCGACACCAGGGGATAGAAGATCCGATCCCGAATGGCGTCGGGCACGCCTGGCCCGTTGTCGATGACATGCAATTCCAGTGCCAGCCTGTAGCGCTGGCGCCCGAAAGTCACCTGCCGCGCCACGCGGGTGCGCAGGGTGATGCAGGCATCCCCGGCAGCAATGCGTTCGGCCAGGGCCTGTGCCGCGTTCTGCACGATGTTCAGCAGGGCCTGGATCAGTTGCGCGCGGTCGCCCCGGAATTCAGGGATGGAGGTGTCGTAGTCGCGCACCACGCGCAGGCCCTGGGGGTGCTCCACCAGGATCAGCGAGCGCACCCGCTCGCAGACTTCGTGGATGTTGACGTCTCCTACCTGGTGCGGGTGGCGGTGCGGCGCCAGCAAGCGGTCCACCAGCGCCTGCAGGCGGTCGGCCTCGTGGACAATGACTTCGGTGTACTCGGCCAGCTCGGGGTTTTGCAGCTCCATCTCCAGCAACTGCGCTGCGCCCCGGATGCCCCCCAAGGGGTTCTTGATTTCATGGGCCAGGTTGCGGATCAGCTCCTTGTGCGCCTGCGACTGCTCCAGCAGGCGGTCTTCGCGGTCCTGGCGCGCCTGCTGCTCCAGCGGCCACAGTTCCACGACCAGCTCATCGCCCTGCCCTGGCGATACGTTCACATGCACCGGCAAGGGCTCCTGGTGCAGGCGCTTGAGGCCTGCCTCGTAGCGCAGGGCCTCAAAGTCCTGGCTGCGTGCTCCGGCCAACGCCGTTTGCAGCAGGGCAGGTTCGGTAAAGCACTGGGAGAAGTCGGCGCCCTCCAGCGTGCGGCGCGACATGCCCAGTTGCTGCTCCAGCGAGGCGTTGGCAAACATCACGGCGCCGTCGGGCCGCAGCACGGCCACCAGCACAGAAAGCCAGTCCAGGGCCAGCAGCTGTGCAGGAATGCCCGCAGGATTGGCGTCGTGCATGCAACTGCGGTGCATCAGCGCGTGGGCGGTGCAGGCAGGCGGCTGAGTTCGCGCTGTATGCCTTCGATGTCGCTCTCACTGCGCGCGATGCTTGCCTTGAGCTCTGCGGTGCGTTCCTGGTATTTCTGCGGGTTGCGCAGATCCAATGCGCTGCGCTCGGGAGCGCCGTTGTTGTATTCCTTGACCAGTTCGGCATGGCGCGCCTGGGCCTTGCGCAGTTCGGCCTCCAGGATGGCGCGTGCATCAGAGTCTCGCGCACGCTGGTCGTTGGCCGTCACCTTGGGTGCGCCAGCCGGAGAGCTGGCTTTGGCTCCACCGGAAGATGCCGCAGGGCGTGTGCCCTCCACCACCGTGACGTTACCCCCTTCCACCGCCTTGCAGCCACGCTCACGGGCCTGGTTGGCGTTGTTGGTGTATTCGTTGCCGCAACGGTAGATGGTGTTCTGCGCCTGCACGGCCGAAGCGGCTCCCAGGGCCAGCAACAAGGGCAGGCAACGTGCACTCATCAATTTCAGGTTCATACGGTTTTCTCGCAAGCAGCCACAACGGCTCGCTGTGGGCAGAACAGTCTTGAAGTATCGCCCAAAGAGGCGTCATCTCCAATCACGCGCCGCCATGCATCTGCAACCAAGGGCAAAGCCGTGCGATCCATGCCACGGTGCAGTGCGATCAGACGCTGCTGCAGCGTGGCCGTTCAAGATCATCCAATCCGAAAACGACAAAGCGGTCCGAAGACCGCTTTGCTGGATCCGCTCAGAAAATCAGAGCGAGTAGTACATGTCGAACTCGGTCGGGGTGACCTCGACGCGTGCACGGGTGACTTCCTGCATCTTCAGCTCGATGAAGGCGTCGAGCATGGAGTCGGTGAATACGCCGCCTTTGGTCAGGAATGCGCGATCCTTGTCGAGGTACTCCAGCGCCTGGTCCAGGCTGTGGCACACAGTGGGCACCAGCTTGTCTTCTTCCGGGGGCAGGTGGTACAGATCCTTGGTGGCAGCTTCGCCCGGATGGATCTTGTTTTCCACGCCGTCCAGACCGGCCATCAGCAGCGCTGCAAAGCACAGGTAGGGGTTGGCCATCGGATCGGGGAAGCGGGCCTCCACGCGACGGCCCTTGGGGTTGGCCACGTAGGGGATGCGGATCGATGCGGAGCGGTTCTTGGCCGAGTAGGCCAGCTTGACGGGCGCTTCGAAGTGCGGCACCAGACGCTTGTAGCTGTTGGTGGTAGGGTTGGTGATGGCGTTGAGGGCACGGGCGTGCTTGATGATGCCGCCGATGTAGTACAGCGCAAAGTCGCTCAGGCCGGCATAGCCTTCGCCTGCGAACAGATTCTTGCCATCCTTCCAGACCGACTGGTGCACGTGCATGCCCGAGCCGTTGTCGCCATGGTAGGGCTTGGGCATGAAGGTGGCGGTCTTGCCATAGGCATTGGCCACGTTCCAGATCACGTACTTGAGGTTTTGCGTCCAGTCGGCGCGCTCGACCAGGGTAGAGAACTTGGTGCCGATTTCACACTGGCCAGCGCCCGCCACTTCATGGTGGAACACTTCGACCGGAATGCCCAGGCTTTCCAGGATCAGCACCATTTCAGCGCGCATGTCGTGGGTCGTGTCCACGGGAGGAACGGGGAAGTAGCCGCCCTTGGTGCGCGGACGGTGGCCGCGGTTGCCGCCTTCGAGCTTGGCGCCGGTGTTCCAGGGGGCTTCGTATTCCTCGATCTCGTAGAAACCACGGCCGGGCTCGGTGCTCCAGCGCACATTGTCGAACAGGAAGAACTCAGGTTCAGGACCGAAGAAAGCGGTATCGCCCAAACCGGATGCCTTCAGGTAGGCCTCGGCACGGCGCGCCACCGAACGGGGGTCACGGTCATAGGCCTTGCCATCGCCGGGCTCGATCACATCGCACTGCAGGAACAGCGTGGTTTCTTCGAAGAAGGGGTCGAGGTTGGCGGTGCTGGGATCGGGCATCAGGAGCATGTCCGAAGCTTCGATACCTTTCCAGCCAGCGATCGAAGAACCATCAAAGGCGTGGCCCGAGGAGAACTTGTCTTCATCAAAGGCAGAAATCGGCACGGTCACGTGCTGTTCTTTGCCACGGGTGTCGGTGAAACGGAAGTCCACGAACTTGACTTCGTTCTCCTTCACCATTTTCATCACGTCTGCAACGGTTTTGGCCATCAGGTTCTCCAGGGAAAAGGGCGGTTAAGAAAGGTACTGACATCTAGCAGGTAGTGTGCCAACTGCGGCATCACAGCATTCACAGCGCCAGGGGCACAAGCATGGATTGTCGCTCACAATCCATAGCGCCAATTTGGTGCGAATTCAACAACGGAGCAGAAAACAGTCACTCGCGCACCATTTCCGGGCCGCATTTCGCACCAAATTTGTGCAGACCATCGAGCAACTCCTTCCAGGCCGACAGGCTGTCAGCAGGCTTGCCTTTGACACCCAGCTCAATATGCCGCCCATGCACTGGGTGGTCCACACTGGGAAGGCTGAAGACTCGCACTTGAGGGTGGTGCGCTTCGATCGCTTGCATCAAGGGCGTCAAGGTGGCTTCCATGGCCTCATAGACGATCACCGAGCGCTCAACCTTGGCCTGGCTGCCGAATAACCCGGCGTAGTGTGTGTCCAGAACCCATTCCATCATGGGCCAGGCCATCACGGGGAAACCTGGGAAAAAATGCACACAGCCGCCTGCAGAGCCTGTGCAACTGAACCCTGGGATCTTGTTGTAAGGGTTGGGAATGATCGACGCCCCTTGCGGGAAGCAGCCCATGTTCAGCCTGTGGATGTTGTCTGGATGCTCCGGGTCATAGGGCACGCCTTGCTCCTGTGCCAGGGTACGCATGCGCCCCCGAATGAGATCAGCCGCCTCAGGATGCAGTTGCAAGGGCACGCCCAGGGCCTGTGCTGCGCACTGGCGCGTGTGGTCATCCGGCGTTGCGCCGATGCCCCCGGTACTGAACACAATGTCACCCGATGCAAAGGCACGGGCCAGTACGGCAGTGATACGCGCCGGTTCATCTCCCACGTACTCAGCGTAAGAGAGCGCCAAGCCGCGGTCCGACAGCAGATCAATGAACTTGATGAGATGCTTGTCGGCCCTTTTGCCCGACAGGATTTCATCGCCAACAACGATCAAGCCCAACGATGGTGTCATGGTTTCGGCCCTTCATCCAAGGGCAATGGCGGGGAAGACAATGCGGGCCGTCCGATCGAACCGGACCCTTCTTGCGCAAACACAGGCGTTGCCGCAGACGCTGCGGCTTGCTCGTTCCTCAAACGCTCCAGCGCGGCCAGACTGAAATGGATGAACCACAGCGAGGAGAACACAAACACCAGGGTGTAGATCCAAATGGCCAATGGCACCATGATGAAAAACGCTGCGACAAACAACACACCAGAAGCCCACACGATGGCGGGTGCCGCCCCCAGAAAGCCTGTCACCACACCCATCACCAGCAAGCTCATTTGGTGCCGCTTGAAGAGTTCGGCACGCTCGTCCCGGCTTGCGTGCTCCGCCAATGCGTCAAACGCCATCACACGGTAGGTCAACCAGCCCCAGATCAGAGGCGGCAGAATCAACACCAAGGGAGGAATGAGCCAAAGCGGCATCGAGACAAGCATGGCCACCAGCGCAAGCAAGGTGGAACCCAAAGACCAGGCCACACTCCACAGAAAAGAGCCTCCGCGCTTGCGCTCAAGCAGCGGGAATCGACGCTGTGCCACCAAGGACAACAATGCCGGCGTAGCCAACAAGGCGACCGATAGCAATGCGACGACCACAACCACAGGAGTGAAACCCGCAATCACCAGGAGCGGTGACATCCAGGCTTTGACGCCCCCCCATCCCCATTCCTCCAAGCGACTCCACAAGCCATCCACGACCGGCAACGCTGCCAACCAGCCTGACACGATGTCCAAAGCGGGTTGCCAGAAAAAGTAGCCAAAAACGGCAGCACCGCCAGCCATCAAAACCAAGGGCAGCAACGACAGCGCAATCACGCGAGGATGCACACAGTACATCGCCGCACGCCAAAAGGCATCAAACATTGATCCCATATCGGCAAGCATACCCTGTCAGGGGCCAAACACGCGATCAGTTGCTACGCATCAGTGCCGCAATTTCTTGCTCACCCAGCCATCGCCATTGGCCAGGCGCCAGATCCCGCGGCAGATCCAGTGCACCGATCCGGGAGCGGTGAAGTAGCTCGACCCGGTTTCCCACTGCTGCGACCATACGCTTGACCTGATGGAACTTACCCTGTGTCAAAGTCAGCTCCAGTGAATGGTCTCCTATCTGCCGACAGGCAGCCGCACAAACGGGCACCGTTTCATCATGCAACAGCACCCCTTCCAGCAATCGGTTGATCTGATCTGCTTGTACTTCGTGCTTGGTCGTGACCTCATAGATCTTGGGCACCTTCTTTTTGGGAGAACTCATCCGGTGGATGAATTGGCCATCGTCGGACAGCACCAACATGCCAGTGGTGTCCTGGTCCAGCCTTCCCACTGCCTGAACTCCTGGAACCGCACCTTGCGCGGGTCGCTGGCGCAGAGGCGCAGGAAGCAGTGTGTAGATGCTCGGATGCACGCTCGGCTTGTGTGAGCACTCGGTGCCAGCTGGCTTGTGCATGAGCACATAAGCATGCTTTTGGTACGGCCATCGCACACCATCGACAGAGAACCAGAGACCAGATGTCTCAAATGCCTGCAGCGGATCCCTGCATTCCAGTCCATCTTCATCCACTCCCCCCGCAGGCCACACACGCACATTGCCATGCTGGATCAGCCCACAGCAAACACGACGCGTCCCGAAACCTTGGGAATATAAGATGTCCTGCAATTGCATTTGTTCGAGCGCCATGATTTCTGTTTCCCCAAGCAGAAGCGCCCCGCACGGATGAGGTGCGGGGCGCAGCTGGGCTGGAATAGGAGCCTGACGATGACCTACTTTCACACGGGGATCCGCACTATCATTGGCGCAAAGTCGTTTCACTGTCCTGTT
>JACPUE010000016.1 GCA_016192425.1 Burkholderiales bacterium | reverse complement strand
TATGCCCGCCTTGCACGCCAAAACACCCCTGCTCGTCGTTGCAAATGCTCGCCATAGCCCGCGCTATGGCTGCGCTTTGCGCCTCGATCAGCGGCGCTTTGACGCGCCTTGCGGGCACGGGCAAAAAACTCTCAGCCTCTGCGCCGCCGCCTGTTCGGTCCAGCCATCCCAGGATCAGCTGCCCATGCTGCTGCGCACCACCCGCAGCGCATGAAACCGGCGCGCCCCAAGCCAGTGCTCCCGCGCAAGGGCCGCCCCGCCGCGCTGGGAGCGTCCCCCCTCCCGAATCGCGCAGCGATTCGAGAGAGGGGGGAAGGCGCCGAAGGCGACACAGGGGGGTGTTCAACTTCAGACCTCCAGCCACTCCTTGCGCACGTAGCTGTTGGCGCGCAGTTCGTCGGGCGTGCCCTGGAACACGATGCTGCCGTGGCCCATGACCAGGGTGCGGTCGGAGATGTCCATGGCGATGGTGAGCTTCTGCTCGATCAAAAGCACGGAGATGCCGCGCTCCTTGATCTTTTTCAGGTACTGGCCCACCAGTTCGACGATTTTTGGCGCCAGGCCCTCGGTGGGTTCGTCGATGATGATGAGGTCGGGGTCGCCCATGAGCGTGCGGCACAGGGTGAGCATCTGCTGCTCGCCGCCCGACATCACGCCCGCCTCGATGTTGCGGCGCTCGTGCAGGCGCGGGAACATTGCGTACATATCGTCAAACGACCAGCGGCTGCCTTTGCCACCGCCCTTCTGGCCCAGCAGCAGGTTCTGGTGCACCGTGAGGTTGGGGAACACGTCGCGGCTTTCGGGCACGTAGCCCAGGCCCAGGTGGGCGATTTCGTAGGCTTTTTTGCCGTTGAGGTTCTGCCCTTTCCACTGCAGCGTGCCCTCCCAGTCCACCAGCCCCATGATGGCCTTGGCCGTGGTCGAACGGCCCGAGCCGTTGCGGCCCAGCAGCGCAACGATCTCGCCCGGCTGCACATCAAAGGCCACGCCATGCAGCACATGGCTTTTGCCGTAATAAGCATGAAGATTTTCAATGTGCAGCATGTCAGTGTCCTCCGGCCTGCGCGTCGGCCACGGCGGAGCCCAGGTAGGCTTCTTGCACGCGCTGGTTGGCGCGCACCTTCTCGGGGGTGTCGAAGGCAATCACCTCGCCGTACACCACCACGGCGATCTTGTCGGCCAGGCCGAACACCACGCCCATGTCGTGTTCCACGGTGAGCAGGGTGCGGCCTTCGGTCACCTCCTTGATGAGGTGGATGAAGCGCGTGGTCTCGCTGCGGCTCATGCCGGCGGTGGGTTCGTCCAGCAGGATGACCTTGGCACCCCCGGCGATGGTGATGCCGATCTCCAGCGCGCGCTGTTCGGCGTAGGTCAGGTTGACGGCCTGCGTGTCGCGCTTTTTCTCCAGCTTGATCATCTCCATGAGCTGCCTGGCGCGCTCGTTGGCATCATGAAGCCCCGAGAGGAAGCGCAGGAAGGTGTACTTGTAGCCCATGCTCCAGAGCACGCCGCAGCGCAGGTTCTCGAACACGCTGAGGTTGGGGAAGATGTTGGTGATCTGGAAGCTGCGCGAGAGCCCCATGCGGTTGATCTCGAAGGGCTTCTTGCCGTCGATGCGCTGGCCGTCCAGCAGCACCTCGCCGCTGGTGGGCGCAAAACGCCCGCTGATGAGGTTGAACAGCGTGGATTTGCCCGCGCCGTTGGGGCCGATGATGGCCACGCGTTCGCCCGCCTTCACGGCCAGGTTGGCGCCGCGGATGATCTCGGTCTTGCCGAAGCACTTGCGCAGGTCGCGCAGTTCCAGTGCGTAAGTGGTGTCATGCGCCATGGTCACAGCGCCTCCCCACGCTTGATGTCATGTTCGATCTGCTCCTGAATCTGGCCCCACTGGCGTTGAAACTGGCGGCGGCACAGCTCGAACATGCCCAGCCCGGTCAGCATCACAAAGGCGGCGCCAAACCAGCTCGTCAGCCCCTTGGCGTTGAGGGTGGCGCCCATGAAGGTCATCTCGGGCCCCAGGGCCGCATTGAGCTGCAGGTGGTAGGTCATCTCGACCATGCAGGCCGCACCCAGCAAGGCCACCAAGGCCGTGCCGCCCAGGCCCAGGTACGACGGCCACAGGCTGCGCAGCTTGCCGTACTTGGCCACGCGCAGGTTCATCATGATGAGGCTGGCGACGCCACCGGGAGCGAACATCACCATGAACAGGAACACCAAGCCCAGGTAGAGCAGCCAGGCCTTGGTCAGCTCGGACAGCAGCACCGACGCCAGCACCAGCAGCACCGCGCCGATGATGGGGCCGAAAAAGAAGGTGGCCCCGCCCAGGAAGGTGAACAGCAGGTAACCGCCCGAGCGGATCACGCTCACGCTGTCGGCGGCGGTGATGATCTCGAAGTTGATGGCCGTGAGCCCCCCGCCAATGCCCGCAAAGAACCCGGCAATGATGAAGGACAGGTAGCGCACCTTTTGCGTGTTGTAGCCAATGAACTCGGCGCGCTCGGGGTTGTCGCGCACCGCATTGAGCATGCGGCCCAGCGGCGTGCCCGTGAAGGCGAACATGGCCGCCGTGCAGGCAAAGCAGTACACCGCGATCAGGTAGTACACCTGGATGGCAGGGCCGAAGTTGATGCCCAGGAGCGAAGCGCCATACACCCGGTCGGTGGTGATGCCGCCCTCGCCGCCGAAGAACTCGGGGAACATCAGCGCCATGGCGGCCACCAGTTCGCCCACACCCAGGGTAATCATGGCGAAGGTGGTGCTGGCCTTCTTGGTGGTGACGTAGCCCAGCAGGATGGCGAAGAACATGCCCGCCAGCCCGCCCACGATGGGAATGAGCACCAGCGGAATGGGCAGGCTGCCCTTGCTCGCCAGGTTCATGGCATGGATGGCGACGAACGATCCCAGGCCCGTATACACCGCATGGCCGAAGCTGAGCATGCCGCCCTGCCCCAGCAGCATGTTGTAGCTCAGGCAGATGATGATGAGGTAGCCGATCTGCGAGAGCATGGTCAGCGCCAGGCTGCTGGAAAACAGGTACGGCGCCACGATGAGCAGCAGCGCGAACAGCCCCCAGATGACGATGCGGCCCACGTTCCAGGGCTTGAAGCGGTGGTACGCGGTGGGTGTGGTGGTTGCAGTGATGGAAGTCATGGTCTCAGTCCTCCCGCGTGCCCAGCAGGCCCTTGGGGCGGAAGATCAATATCAATACCAGGAACAGGTACGGCAGGATGGGCGCCACCTGCGATACGGTGAGCTTGAGCACCGGCCAGCCAAAGGTTTCTTCGGTCACCGTCATGCCCACGGCCTGCAGCGCGCTGGCCAGCGACTGGTCAATGGCCACGGCAAAGGTCTGCACCACGCCGATGAGCAGCGACGCCAGGAACGCCCCCGCCAGCGACCCCATGCCGCCCACCACCACCACCACAAAGATGATGGAGCCCACCGAGGCCGCCATGGCAGGCTCGGTCACGTAGGTGTTGCCGCCGATCACGCCCGCCAGCCCGGCCAGCGCACAGCCGCCGCCAAACACCAGCATGAAGACGCGCGGCACGTTGTGGCCCAGGGCCTGCACCATCTCGGGGTGCTTGAGCGCCGCCTGGATCACCAGGCCGATGCGTGTGCGCGTGAGCAGCAGCCACACGGACAGCAGCATCAGCAGCGCCACCAGCATGACGAAGGAACGCGACTTGGGAAACTGCGTGTTGAACAGCGTGAACAAGGGCCCCTGCAGTTGCTCGGGCAGGCCGTAGGGCACGGTCGAGCGCCCCCAGACCAGTTGCACCAGTTCCAGCACCAGGTAGGACAGGCCGAAGGTGACCAGCAGCTCGGGCACATGGCCGAACTTGTGCACACGGCGCAGGCAGTAGCGCTCGAACAGCGCCCCCAGTGCCCCCACCGCGAGCGGTGCCAGCACCAGTGCGGGCCAGAAGCCCACCAGCCCCGACAGCGTGTAGGCAAAGTAGGCGCCCAGCATGTAGAAGCTGGTGTGTGCAAAGTTGAGCACACCCATCATGCTGAAAATCAGCGTAAGGCCCGAGCTGAGCATGAACAGCAGCAGCCCATAGCTCACGCCGTTGAGCATGGAGATGACAAAAAATTCAAGATTCATCGCAGTTACCGCAACACCGAGTCAAAAAAAGAGGCCCGAGGGGCGTCGGGCCTCTTGCCAAGGCAACGCTGAACAAGCTCCTCGCGCACGGCGCAAGACTTGATCAGCGCGACCCCAAGGCGCGATCAGGAGGGACGCTTCATCTGGCACGAGGTGGGCGTGCTGGCCACATAGGGCTCGTAGTACTTGACCGGGACAAAGGTGTAGCCGGTGTTCTCGGAATCCAGCGGGTACTTGCCGCCGGCCTTTTCCCACTTCGAGATGAACAGGCCCTGCTGGAGCTGGTGGTCGGTCTTGCGCATCTCGACCTCGCCGTTGAAGCTCTTGAACTTCATGCCCTCCAGCACCGCCGCCACCTTGACCGGGTCGGTCGTCTTGGCCTTGGCAAAGCCTTCGGACAGCATGGTGAATGCGTGGTACACGGCGCCGGTGTACATGTCGTCGTTGAACTTCTTCTTGAAGTCCACCACGACCTGGTTCAGCGGGCCGGGCAGGTTCATGTGGGCATAGGCCACCATGTACACGCGGCCTGCGGCCGCAGAGCCCATGGCCGTGGGCGTGCCGGTGACCGAGCCGTAGTAGGTGAAGAAGTTGACGTTGTTCAGGCCCGCATCGTTGGCGGCCTTGACCAGCAGGGCCAGGTCGGAACCCCAGTTGCCGGTGATCACGCTGTCGGCGCCCGATGCCTTGATCTTGGCGATGTAGGGCGCAAAGTCGCGCACCTGGGCCAGGGGGTGCAGGTCGTCGCCTACCACCTGCACGTCGGGGCGCTTGCGCTTGAGCATTTCCTTGGCGAACTTGGACACCTGGTGGCCGTGGGCATAGTTCTGGTTGATCAGGTAGACCTTCTTGACCTCGGGAATGTCCTTCATGTAGGTCGTCAGGGCTTCCATCTTCATGGAGGTGTCGGCATCGAGGCGGAAGTGCCAGTAGCCGCACTTGCTGTTGGTCAGGTCCGGGTCCACCGCCGCGTAGTTGAGGTACAGCACCTCTTTGCCGGGGTTGCGGGCGTTGTGCTTTTCCAGCGCATCCATGATGGCCAGCGCCGCACCCGAGCCGTTGCCTTGCACCACGTAACGCGCGCCCTGGTCCATGGCCGAGCGCAGGGCGCTGGTGGTTTCCTGCGGGCTGAGCTTGTTGTCGATGCCGATGATCTCGAACTTCACGCCTGCGGCGTTCTTCTTGTTGAACTCTTCAGCGATGAACTGGTAGCTCTTGAGCTGGTTGGTTCCCACCGCGGCCATCAGGCCGGAGAGCGGATCGATCCAGGCGATCTTGACGGTTTCGCCTTTTTGAGCAAATGCGGCTCCAGCGCTTGCCAGCATTGCGCAAACAGCTATTGTTTTAATAGCAAATTTCATATTTCTTGTCTCCGGTTGAATCGATGGATGCAGCGTACAGTGTTGCGCTGCGGCATTGCTCAGGGATTGCCCCTAGCACCTATCGCACAGGTGACTGGCGCGGCCGCCCCCGTGGCCGCGCCAGTCCAGGATCACAGGCCGGGGAGCCGGTAATCCTTGAGCTGCTCACGCAGCCGCGTCTTGAGCATCTTGCCGGTGGCGCCCAGCGGAATGGCGTCGACAAACACCACGTCGTCCGGGATCTGCCACTTGGCGGTCTTGCCCTCGTAGAACTTGAGCAGCTCTTCGCGCGTGACTTCGGTGCCGGGCTTGAGCACCACCGCCACGATGGGGCGCTCGTCCCACTTGGGATGGGGCATGCCCACACAGGCGGCCATGGCAATGGCCGGGTGGGCCATGGCAATGTTCTCGATGTCGATGGAACTGATCCACTCGCCGCCGGACTTGATCACGTCCTTGCTGCGGTCGGTGATCTGCATGAAGCCGTCGGCGTCGATGGTGGCCACATCGCCCGTGGGGAACCAGCCCCGGCCCTGGGCGTCCTTGATGAGCGGGCTCTCGCCCTTGTAGTAGGTGTCCAGGATCCAGGGGCCGCGCACCAGCAGGTCGCCGTAGGTCTTGCCGTCCCAGGGCAGTTCGCTGCCGTCGCCGTCGATGATCTTCATGTCCACGCCGTAGATGGCGCGGCCCTGCTTCTGGCGCACCTTCATCTGCTCGTCCTTGGACAGGCCCAACTGCTTGTTCTTGAGCGTGCACAGCGTGCCCAGCGGGCTCATCTCGGTCATGCCCCAGGCGTGCAGCACTTCCACGCCGTACTCTTCCTGGAAGGCCGCAATCATGGCGGGCGGGCAGGCCGAGCCGCCAATGACCGTGCGCCTGAGCGAGGAGAACTTCAGCCCCGCAGGCTTGATGTGGCCCAGCAGCATCTGCCAGACGGTGGGCACGCCTGCGGCGTAGCTGACCTGCTCGGCTTCCATCAGCTCGTACACCGACTTGCCGTCCAGCGCAGGCCCCGGGAACACCAGCTTGCAGCCCGTCAGCGCCGCGGAGTACGGAATGCCCCAGGCGTTGACGTGGAACATGGGCACCACGGGCAGCACGGCGTCGCGCGCCGAGAGGCACATCACATCGGGCAGCGCCGCCGCATACGCATGCAGCACCGTGGAGCGGTGGCTGTAAAGCGCGGCCTTGGGGTTGCCCGTGGTGCCGCTGGTGTAGCACATGCTGGAGGCGCTGTTTTCGTCGAACGACGGCCAGTCGTAGCTGCTGGCATGGGCGCCGATCCAGCTTTCGTAGCTGACCAGGCCGGGAACGCCGCTGTCCTGCGGGAGCTTGTCGGCATCGCACAGCGCGACCCACTTCTTGACCGTGGGGCACTTGGCATGCACCGCCTGGACCAGCGGCAGGAAGGTGAGGTCAAAGCACAGCACCTGGTCTTCGGCGTGGTTCACGATCCAGGCAATCTGCTCGGGGTGCAGGCGCGGGTTGACGGTGTGCAGCACGCGGCCCGAGCCGCTCACGCCGAAATACATCTCCATGTGGCGGTAGCCGTTCCAGGCCAGGCTGGCCACGCGGTCGCTGAACTGCAGGCCCAGGGCATCCAGGGCATTGGCCAGCTGGCGCGAGCGCGCCGCAAGCTCTTTGTAGGTGTAGCGGTGGATGTCGCCCTCCACCCGGCGCGAGACGATCTGCCCGTCGCCATGGTGCCGCTCGGCAAACTCGATCAGCGACGAAATCAGCAACGGCTGGCTCTGCATCAAACCCAACATGTGTACTCCTTTGTGTAGCAATCAATAACCCACGAATAACCCGCGCACCATCCTAACGGGTGAACCGCTCGCCTTTGCCGATGATGGTCAAATCCACGAACCGCGATCCCTGGCGCACGCCTTTGCCGTAGTCCAACTCGAAACCGCCCAGGTCGAAGTGGCGCAAGGACTCCAGCGCCTGGATGAAGCGCGGCCTCGTCAGATCGCGGCCCGCGCGCCGCAGCCCTTCGACCACCAGGCGCGCATTCATGTAGGCCTCCAGCCCGATGAACGAGACATGCTGGCCAAACCCTGCCGCCTGCAGCGCAGCGCGGTACTCGCGCGCCAGGGGCAGGCTCTGGCTCCACGGAAACGGCACCACCGAAGTGACCACCACCCCCACGCCGTCCTCCCCCAGCGCACGCAAGGTCGCCTGCGTGCCCATGACCGAGAGCGTGTAGAACCGCGCGCCCCGGCTTTGCTTGCGGTAGGCCTTGATGAAACTGACCGTGGGCGCCCCGGCGGTGATGAGGATGATCGCCGTGGGATCGGAGGCCACCAGCGCGGCAACGGCCTGCGCCACGTCGGACGAGTCGGCCTGGATGGGCGCATCGGCGTGGAGCTTTTGCCCGCGCTTGTCCATCGCCTTGCGCACCCCGGCCAGGCCGTCCTTGCCGAAGGCGTTGTTGACCCACAGCACGGCGATGCGCGGCACGCCCACGGTGGTCAGGTGCTGCACGAGCTTGTCCACCTCGTCGCCGTAGCTGGCGCGCAGGTTGAACACATGATCCAGGCCGGGCGCTCGCACCAGGTCGGCGCCCGTGAACGGTGTGACCAGCGGCACCACAGGGCTCTCCTGGGCCAGCAGCGGCAAGGCGGCTGCAACATTGGCCGTGCCGGTGAGGTTGAACAAGGCAAACACACCGTCCTGCCCCAGCAATTTGTGCAGGTTCTTGACCGTGTTGTCGGGTTTGTAGCCGTCGTCCTCGGTCAGTATGCGGATGCGCCGCCCATGGATGCCGCCCTGGGCATTGACGGTATCGAAGCAGGCCTTGCTGGCGTTGACGATGTCAGGCGCCATCTCGGCCAGCGGCCCTGACAGATCCAGGGACTGGCCCAGCAGGACTTCGCCATCCGCCACCCCTGCGGCAGCATGCGCCGCACCCCAGGGCGCCATGGCGGCGGCGCCCAGCAGCCCCAGAAATTCGCGTTTGTTCACACTTGTCTCCCTGTATCACCCAGGGGCCCCGCAAGGCCCGGCGGGGCGCAGTGTCGCGCCCGCCCCCTGGGCTGCCAACACCTGTCGCCACGCAGACAGATGCCCAGGGTTTTCCCGGCCCTGGGGTCGGCAGAGCTGCGAAAATGAAAGCATGTTCTGCGTTTCCGACCCTGCCGAGCGCTTCATCTGCAGCCAGCCCTGGTATGCCAGCCTGCCCGCCACGCTGCAGGAAGCCGTGCGTAGCGGCGTATACCAGGCCGAGGGTGCCAAGGGCGAAGTCATGCTGGCGGTTGGCTCACAGGTCGAGGGCTGGCACGCCGTGCTGCAAGGGCTGGTGATGCTGCGCAGCCCCGCGTGCAAGGCGCGCACCTCGGCCTTCATCGGCATTCCGGACGGCGAATGGTTTGGCGAAGGCTCTGCGCTGAAATCCGAAGCCCGCAAGTACGAGGTGGTGGCGCTGCGCCCCACGTCTTTGCTGTGCCTGCCCCTGCCGCTGTTCCACACGCTGCGCGACACCAGCCTGGCCTTCAACCAATACCTGGTGCAGCACATGAACCTGCGCCTGGGCCAGGCCATGGCCATCATCGAGGCAGGCCGCATGCGCTCGCCCGAGCACCGCGTGGCGCTGTACCTCAGCCGCCTGTTCTGGCGCAGCACGCGCAGGCTCAACCTCACGCAGGAAGAATTGGGGCAGCTGGCCGGGCTGTCGCGCCAGACCGTCAACCGCGAGCTGCGGGCGCTGGAGGCCGCAGGCATCGTGACACTGGACTTTGGCCGCGTGGCCATCGTTGACGACGAGGCCCTCAACGCCCACCTGGCCGCCACGGCCACCGCCTGATCCCCCCTGGCCCACAAGGGCATGGGGCCCGCAGGACAATGGCCCGATGACACAGCCCGCATCTGCCGCCCTGCCCGCCGTGGACACCGGCCTGGCCTGGAACAACCGTTTTGCCGCACTCGGGCCCGCGTTCTACACGCGCCTGGCCCCCCGGCCGCTGCCCTCGCCGCACCCCGTGGCCCACAGCCCTGGCGTGGCAGCCCTGCTGGGGCTGGCCGCAGACTGGCTGCGCTCTGGCGATGCGCTGCAGCTCTTCAGCGGCAACGCCCTGCCCGTGGGCGGCGATCCGCTGGCCAGCGTGTACAGCGGCCACCAGTTCGGTGTATGGGCCGGGCAACTGGGCGACGGCCGCGCGCTGCTGCTGGGCGAAGTGCAAACGCCGCAGGGGCCGCAAGAAATCCAGCTCAAGGGCAGCGGGCTCACGCCCTACTCGCGCATGGGCGACGGGCGCGCGGTGCTGCGCTCGAGCATCCGCGAATTCCTGTGCAGCGAAGCCATGCATGCGCTGGGCATTCCCACCACGCGGGCCTTGTACCTGTGCGGCTCGCCCGAACCCGTGCAGCGCGAGGCAGTCGAGACGGCAGCGGTGGTCACCCGCGTGGCGCCCAGCTTCATCCGCTTCGGGCATTTCGAGCACTTTGCCGCGCGCGGGCAATTCGGCGAACTGCAGCAACTGGCCGACTACGTGATCGAGCGCTTCTACCCCGAGTGCCAGGACGGTGCCGATTGCGGCGGCCACGCGGGCAACCGCTACGCAGCGCTGCTGCAGGCGGTGAGCGAACGCAGCGCCGCCCTGGTGGCGCAGTGGCAGGCCGTGGGCTTCTGCCATGGCGTGCTCAACACCGACAACATGAGCATCCTGGGCCTAACCATCGACTACGGGCCGTTCCAGTTCCTCGACCATTTCGACCCCGGCCACATCTGCAACCACAGCGACCACCAGGGGCGCTACGCCTACGGCCAGCAACCGGGCGTGGTGCTGTGGAACCTGTACCGCCTGGGCCAGGCGCTGCAGCCGCTGATCGGCGACCCGGCCATTGCCATGGGCGCGCTGGAGTCCTTCCGCACGCTGTACCCGCAGCACTTCATGCAGCGCATGCGCGCCAAGCTGGGCCTGAACGCCGCGCACGAAGGCGACAGCCCCCCTATCGACGCCATCCTGCACCTGCTGGCCGACAACGCCGTGGACTACCCCATCTTCTGGCGCCGCCTGTCGCGCGCAGTGGCCAGCGGCGACTTCGAACCCGTGCGCGACCTGTTTGCCGACCGGGCGGGCTGGGACCGCTGGATGCTATCATTTTCAGAGCATGTTACGCTTACCCATAGGGCACTGGATGCCGATTTGATGCTCAGCAGCAACCCCCACATCGTACTGCGCAACCACCTGGCCCAGCAGTGCATCGATACGGCCCAGGCGGGGGATTTTTCTGCGCTGCACGCACTCCAAACGGCATTGCAAAGCCCATTCGACGAGCACCCCAGCCATGCCGCCTATGCCGGTTTTCCGCCCGACTGGGCGGCCCACCTGTCCATCAGTTGCTCCTCATGACACACCCCATCCAGCACACCGACGCGCAGTGGCAGGCCATCCTGCGCGGCAAGAACGCCGAGCCCGGCGCCTTCGAGGTCACGCGCCACGCCGCCACCGAGCGCCCCTTCACCGGCCGCTTCGAGGCCCACTGGCAAGACGGCAGCTACCATTGCATCTGCTGCGGACACAAGCTGTTTGACTCGGACACCAAGTTTGACGCGGGCTGCGGCTGGCCCAGTTTCAGCCAGGCGGTGCCCGGCGCCATTGCCGAACGCACCGACCGCAGCCACGGCATGCTGCGTACCGAAACGGTTTGTGCACAATGCGGGGCGCACCTGGGCCATGTCTTTCCCGACGGGCCTGCCCCCACGGGCCTGCGCTATTGCATGAATTCCGCTGCGCTGGACTTCACCCCGGACCCCGCCCCATGAAACTGCTGATCGATTTTTTTCCCATCATCCTGTTCTTTGCCGCCTTCAAATTTGGAGGCATTTACATTGCCACAGGCGTGGCCATTGCCGCGACGGTGCTGCAGATCGCCTACCTGCGCCTGCGCCACGGCAAGATCGAGCCCATGCAATGGCTCAGCCTGGGCGTCATCGTCGTCTTTGGCGGCGCCACCCTGCTGGCGCACAGCGAAACCTTCATCAAATGGAAACCCACCGTGCTGTACTGGCTGATGGGCGGCGCGCTGCTGGTGGGCCAGTTGGTGCTGCGCAAGAACCTGATCAAAAGCCTGATGGGCGCGCAGATGGAATTGCCCGAAGCAGCCTGGCGCGCCCTGAACTGGAGCTGGACTGGCTTTTTCGCCGCCATGGGCGCGCTGAACCTCTGGGTGGCCTACCAGTTCGACACCGAGACCTGGGTCAACTTCAAGCTGTTTGGCGGCCTGGGGCTGATGCTGGTCTTCATCGTGGCCCAGGCGCTGTACCTGAGCCGCTACATCAAGGACACCGACAACGCAAAGGATCCCCAGGCATGAGCACCAACGCCGTCACCGCCCCCGACATGGAAAACGCCCTGCGCGCAAAGCTCCAGCCCACCACCGTGCAGGTGCTGGATGAAAGCTGGCAGCACGAGGGCCACCCGGGCGCCAATGGCACGGGTTTTGGCACCCATTTCCGCGTGCGCATCGGTTCACCTTTGTTTACCGGTTTGACCCGCGTGCGCCAGCACCGCCTTGTGTATGATGCGCTGCAAGATTTCATTGACAGCGGCGCCCACGCCATCGCCATTGAAATCGTCTGAACAGGCCCCTTTTCTTGCCTGCCAACCCTTTCTTTAACGGAATTCGAATGAAGAAACAGCTCCTGTCCGGCCTGGTGGCCGCTGCCCTGACGGGCGCCATGGCCCTGCCCGTGCATGCCCAGAACCTTGCCATCGTCAACGGCAAAGCCATTCCCAAAGAACGCGCCGAACAGCTCAAGCTGCAGGTGGAACGTTCGGGCCGCAAGATCACGCCCGAAATGGAAGGCCAGATCAAGGACGAAGTCATCACCCGTGAAGTCTTCATGCAGGAAGCCCAGCGCCGTGGCCTGGAAGCCTCGCCCGACTTCAAGGCCCAGATGGAACTGGCCCGCCAATCCATCCTGATCCGCGAGCTGTTCGCCGACGAGCAGAAGAAGAACCCGGTGACCGACGCCGAAGTCCAGGCCGAATACGACAAGTTCGTCGCAGCCAACAGCGGCAAGGAATACAAGGCCAGCCACATCCTGGTCGAAAAGGAAGAGGAAGCCAAGGCCATCCTCGCCTCGCTCAAGAAGGGCGGCAAGTTCGAAGACATCGCCAAGAAACAGTCCAAGGACCCCGGATCCGGCGCCCAGGGCGGCAGCCTGGACTGGGCCAACCCCGGCAGCTATGTGCCTGAGTTCACCGAAGCCATGATCAAGCTCGAAAAGGGCAAGACCACGCAGGCCCCAGTCAAGAGCCAGTTCGGCTGGCACATCATCCGCCTGGACGACGTGCGCGAAGCAAAGTTGCCCAAGCTGGAAGAGGTCAAGCCCCAGGTGTCGCAGCAACTGCAGCAGCAAAAACTGGCCAAGTTCCAGGAAGAGCTGCGCGGCAAGGCCAAGGTCGAGTAATCGGGCTTCGGCGCCCACGCACCACGCGGCCCCAGGGCCGCGTTTTTGTTGGGCGGCTCAGCGGCCCAGCATCCAGCCCACGGCCATCAAGCCGCCGATCATCACCGGCTGGTGCAGCATGTAGTAGCTCAGGCTCCAGCGCCCCAGCACCGCCAGCGGCCGCAATGCAGCGCCCACAGGCTGCTGCAGCAGCGGCGCATAGCGCTGCAGCAGCCACTGGCCGCTGGCCAGGCCCCACCACATCACGCCCAGCCACGGAAATACCGGCACGTAGTCTTCGGTAAAAGGCTTGCGCGCCACCAGCCCCAGCCAATTGAGCCCCTTGCCGTTGAACCACGGCGCCCAGGTGGCGAGCGGCTCATTCAAGGCCCAATGCGCCAGGTGCGGCAAGGCCAGCGCCACCGCACCCGCAGGCCACAGCCAGCGCCCCCAGGGCGCCGTCAGGCGCGCCAGCACCAGCATCACCGCCACGCCATGCAGCACCCCGAAGTGGATATAGCTGCGCGGAAACATCAGCCAGGATCCCGCCGACACCAAGAGCGCACACCCTGCAATCTGCACCCAGCGCTTGCCAAAACGCGCCCAACCCTGCCCTTGGTGCCACGCAATGGCCTGCCCCAGGCCGGCACAGAACAGGAACATGCTCACGATGGCCGTGCGCTGCAGCGTCCAGAACGCATCGTGGCGAAAGTCCTGCAGCCAATAGCCAAAGTGGCTCAGGTCAAAGCAGAAATGGAACGCCGTCATCCACACCATGGCAAAGCCACGCAGGGCGTCCACACGATCGAACCGTGCCATGTGCACCGGAGCCAGTGCTTTCATCACATGTCCATTGCCGGGCGGTGCTCCTGGGGCGCAACAAACTTCCAGCGCCCCACCAGCAGGCAGACCACAAAGGCCACAGCCCCAAATGCCGCCAATACGGCCAAAGCCGAAGCCCATTCGCTCCCGAAGGCGCCAAACGAACTGGCCCGCACCGAGCGCACCGCCCAGGTGAATGGCAGCCAGGGGCTGATGCTGCGGAAGAAGGCATTGGTCAGTTCCACCGGCATCATTCCACCCGCCGATGAAAGCTGCAGCACCATCAGAATCAGGGCGACAGCCTTGCCAGAATCACCAAACGCCCGCACCAGCGCCAGAATCACCAGCATGAACGTGAGCGATGTCAACGCCATCGTCAACGCCAGGCCGATGGCATGTTGCGGATGCATTTCCAGCAGCAACGCAGACATCAGGAACACAGCGCCCGCCTGCGCAAGGTTGATGCTTCCCAGGATTCCCATCTTGCCCAGCAACAAGGCGGTACGCGAATGGTGCTGTGCCGCCAGTGGCAAGCGGCGCAGGTGAAAGACAAATGCCGTCATGGTGGCGCCCAGCCACAGCGCCACTGGTATGAAGTTGGATGCAAAACCCTGGCCCTGGCTGGCCACCGGCGCATCGATCACCACCTCTGGCGCCACCGAGGCGGCCAGGCCCTGCGGGGTGCCTGCAATTTCCTGCACCCCCGGTGGCAAGGATGCCGCCAGCGTCACCAGGCCCGCGTGCAGTTGCGCAGAGCCCGATTTCAGCTGAAGCAGCCCTGCATTCAGCCGCTTGCCTGCATCGGCAGCCGTGTGCCCGCCGCCCGCAAGCTGGTCCAGCGACGCATCCGCCGGAAACTTGGACGCCAGCGTGCCGACCCCGGCGCCATAGGCTGAAAACCCGTCAGCCAGCTGATGAACCCCCTTGGACAACTGCTGCGCCCCTGCTGAAAGCTGCCCCTGCCCTTGCGACGCGGTATGCAGCCCCGCCTGCAATTGCCGGGCACCATCCGCCAACTGCCCGGCTCCAGCAGACACCTTGCCGCCCACCAGCGGAATGCCTTGTGTCTGTTCCTGCATCTGCACGGCCCCCTCTGCCAGCTTGCCAGCGCCGGACTCCAGCTCGGCCAAGCCAGTTTGCAGGCTGGCATGCCCTGCAACCAGTTGGGACGCACCGTCCTTGAGGGCCTGCAGATCAGAGGGTGCAGGCCTGCGCTGATCCAGCGTGCGCGCGCCCGCCCCCAACTGCTTGACGCCGTCGGTCAACAGCACCAGGTTGTCCGCCAGCTTGCCCGACCCCGCAGCCAGTTGCGCAGACCCCCCCTGCGCCTGGCCCAGGCCGCTGTCCAGGGCCGCAGCACCGGCTTGCAGCTTGGCGACGCCTTCACGCAGCCGTGCCAGGCCGTCCGCAGAACCGGCTGCCACGCCCAGCACCGCCTCCCAACGCTTTTCGTTCAGGGTCTCATTCAGCTGGTGGCCCAGCTCCGACGCAAATCGCCGGGCAATGCCCGCACCCGAGTAGTTGTTGCCTTCAGAGATATAGACCACCAGTTTGCCCGCACCAGACTGCGCGGCGCCCATGGCGTCGGCACTGAAACCGGGGGGAACGATCAGTGCAAAAAACAGCTTTCCGTCGCGCACCTCGCGCTGGGCCGCCTCGGCATCCTGGCGGTCGCGGAAGGAAAAGGCGTTGCGCTGCTTGAGCGAGCGCACCAAGTCCTGGCCGAGGTTCACCTGCTTGGCATCGACTTGCGTTCCCTGGTCCAGATTCACGATCGCAACCGGGAGTTCAGAGGTGCGGCTGACCGGATCCCACACCGAAGCAAGATAGATGAACGCATAGAGCGCTGGAATCAGCACAATGCCCAACACCGAAAAGCGCAGCTTGGGGAAATGGGCAAACAGTGCGCCCTCCAGCTTTGCAACCTGCAGGGCGTTTTTGAACAGTCCCATGGCAGAACCTCCTCTGCGCACGATTTTGCAGCATGGACGCACGCAGGAACGGCAAACCCCAGATGCCGGACACACAGGCCCACAAAGAAAATCCGCCAGCACCCCAAAGAGATGCTGGCGGATCAGTGAATGGTCGGAGCGGCGGGATTCGAACCACACCATGAAGTCGGCCCGGTTTGCCATCACGAGTCCGAAGACTTCGTGGATGTCGCATCGTTGCAACCGGCGAACCAGGCCGTAGCTTTTGCCAGGATGTCGCGCTCCATCTGGACCGGGCGCAACTATCGGCACAAGCGCACCAACTCTTGCCGCTCGGCGGTGGTCAAGCCTTCTTTGCCCGGCAAGGGCTTGCCGTCGTCGATGGCAGCCTGGCCGACCCAGTTGGTGATGGATTGGGCGGTAACGCCGAGCTCACGCGAGAGCTGTACTGGCGAGCGACCAGCTCGAACGAGCTCAACCATCTGCTGGCGGAATTCCGCCGAGTACGGCGGTCGTACTTTGGACATTTACGACCCCTTAAAAAGAAAGTGTCCACGGAAACGGATCAACGCCAACGCCAACGCCAACGCCAACGCCAACGCCAACGCCAACGCCAACGCCAACGCCAACGCCAACGCCAACGCCAACGCCAACGCCAACGCCATT
>JACPUE010000015.1 GCA_016192425.1 Burkholderiales bacterium | reverse complement strand
GCTGCCGCGCTGGCCCTTGATGGCGTAGGTGATGAAGCGCTCGCCGTTGTTGATGTTCCAGATGTGCACCTGCTCGTTTTCGCAGATGTTGGCGGCGTCGAGCAGGTCTTCGTCGATGGCGCAGGAGCCTTCGTAGTGCAGTTCGCAGTGCGTGGCGGCCACGCGGTGGATCTTGGATTTGAGCAGGGTGCGGTACATGGCGGTGCTTTTCAATGGTTGACGGGGGGCACGAGGATGGTCGGCGCAGCCGGTGCGGCCAGTTCGGGGTAGTCGCGGCTGTAGTGCAGGCCGCGGCTTTCGCGCCGCATCTGCGCCGAGCGCACGATGAGGTCGGCCACCTGCACCAGGTTGCGCAGCTCCAGCAGGTCGCGCGAGATGTGGAAGTGGGAATAGAACTCGTGGATTTCGCCGGTAAGCAGGGCGATGCGGTGCGCCGCGCGCTCCAGGCGCTTGTTGGTGCGCACGATGCCCACGTAGTCCCACATGAAGCGGCGCAGCTCGTCCCAGTTGTGGGAGATGACGACCGATTCGTCGGCGTCCTGCACGCGGCTGTCGTCCCAGCGTGGCAGCGCCGGGATTTGCTGGCGTGGCGCCTGGGCGATGTGCTGCGCGGCGGCGCGGGCAAACACCATGCATTCGAGCAGCGAGTTGCTGGCCAGGCGGTTGGCGCCGTGCAGGCCGGTGCAGGCCACCTCTCCCACGGCGTACAGGCCGGGCAGGTCGGTGCGGCCCGACAGGTCGGTGAGCACGCCGCCGCAGGTGAAGTGGGCCGTGGGCACCACGGGGATGGGCTCCTTGGTGATGTCGATGCCCAGCGATGCGCACGTGCCCAGGATGTTGGGGAAATGCTCGCGCAGGAACTCGGGGCTCTGGTGCGAGATGTCCAGGTGCACGCAGTCCAGGCCGTGCTTTTTCATCTCGAAGTCGATGGCGCGCGCCACCACGTCGCGCGGGGCGAGTTCGGCACGTTCATCGTGCAGGGGCATGAAGCGCGTGCCGTCGGGCAGCAGCAGTTTGCCGCCTTCGCCGCGCACCGCTTCGCTGATGAGGAAGGACTTGGCGCGCGGGTGGTACAGCCCGGTGGGGTGGAACTGCACGAACTCCATGTTGCCCACGCGGCAGCCCGCGCGCCAGGCGGCGGCAATGCCGTCGCCGGTGGCGGTGTCGGGGTTGGTGGTGTAGAGGTACACCTTGCCTGCGCCGCCCGTGGCCAGGATGGTCTGCGGCGCGCGGAAGGTCACCACCGTGTCGCTGGCCTCGTCCAGCGCGTACAGGCCCAGGCAGCGCTGGCCCGCCAGGCCCAGCTTGCGGGCGGTGATCAGGTCCACCAGCGTATGGTGCTCGAACACGGTGATGCCGGGCGTGCTGCGCACCACCTCCATCAGCGTTTTTTGCACCGCGGCGCCGGTGGCGTCGGTGGCGTGCACGATGCGCCGTGCGCTGTGGCCGCCTTCGCGCGTGAGGTGCAGTTCTTCGCCCTCCAGCGTGAAGGGCACGCCCAAGGATCGCAGCCAGCCGATGGACTGGGGCGCGTTCTCCACCACAAAGCGCGTGGTGGCCAGGTCGCACAGGCCCGCGCCCGCCACCAGCGTGTCCTGGATGTGGGCGGCAAAGCTGTCGTCGTCGGCCAGCACGGCGGCAATGCCGCCCTGCGCCCAGCCGCTGGAGCCGTCCTGCAGCTCGCGCTTGGTGATGACCGCCACGCGGTGCGTGGGCGCCAGGTGCAGTGCGGTGGACAGGCCTGCCAGGCCACTGCCCACAATCAATACGTCAAAGTCGTGCGATGCCATGGATGCAACTCGGGTTGTGTGTGTCCTGCACAGCGCAGAGGCCGGGCTCGAAGGGTCTGTCAGACCGGCGTGTAGGCCAGCCGGACGTAGATGGGCGCGTAGGCCTCGGCCTGGGTGATCTCGATGAGGGTTTCCTTGGCCAGCTCCAGCAGCGCGATAAAGGTTACCACCAGCACGGTGCCGCCCTTGCCGGGGTCGAACAATTCCTCGAACTCGACAAAACGGCGCCCCTGCAGCGTCTTGAGCACCTGACTCATGTACTCGCGCACGCTCAGTTCCTCGCGCGTGATCTTGTGGTGCTGCACCAGCTTGGCGCGTTTGAGGATGTCGCGCCAGGCCTCTTGCAGATCGACCAGGTGCACGTCGGGAAAGCGCGGCTGCAGGCTTTGCTCGATGAACACCTGGGCCTTGAGAAAGTCGCGCCCGTACTGCGGCAGGTTTCCAAGCTGCACGGCGGACAGCTTCATCTGTTCGTATTCGAGCAGGCGGCGCACCAGCTCGGCGCGCGGGTCCTGCGCCTCGTCGGCGCCCTCCTGCTTGCGCGGGGGCAGCAGCATGCGCGACTTGATCTCGATGAGCATGGCCGCCATCAGCAGGTACTCGGCTGCCAGCTCCAGGTTGCGGCTGCGGATCTCGTCCACATACGCCAGGTACTGGCGCGTGACGCTGAGCATGGGGATGTCGAGGATGTTGAAGTTCTGCTTGCGGATCAGGTACAGCAGCAGATCGAGCGGCCCCTCGAAGGCCTCCAGAAACACCTCCAGCGCGTCGGGCGGGATGTACAGGTCGGTGGGCAGCGCAAACAGCGGCTCGCCGTACAGGCGCGCCAGCGCGACCTGGTCCACCACCTCGGGCATGGCAGACGGCGCGGCCGCGTCGGCATCACCCGCAGGCACGGGCGCGGCAGTGTCCGTCACAGAACCCATTTGCTATAAAAATAATAGCTGCTAGCGCCCGTATTTAGTGCGCTGGAGCCTGTTTTTATCAGTATCCGTCGTACGAGTAGAACGCGTACGGCTTCTGGTTGACGCGGCCTGCGCGGTAGTCCTGCCAGAGGCTGCGGTCTACCGTCTTGTCCCACAGCAGCGCGCGGCCCGCCTGCTGGCCTGCTTCGAGCTGGGGCTTTTGCTTCTTCAGATCGTCCAGGAACTGGGTGGCAACCGAGGTGTAGTGGGGGCGTGCAAAGAGGGACATGGTGTGCGGCAGGGAAAGGGTGGCTGATTTTAACGGGGTCTGCTGGCGGTGCTGGAGGGAGGACTTGCAGGACACGGTTCCTTTGGCAGCACGGCCTGTGTCGACGCCTAGAATCGTTGGCAACGAGCGTGCGGCAGGGTTTGTCGGGTTATTGGAACACCGCCAACCCATCCGCCAACCAACCTCATCCCCAGCACCGATGACCGCCGTAGAAATCGAGCAAGCCCTCTCCGGGCGCTTGAACAAGCGCTATGTTGAGCTGCTCAAGAAAAACCCGGCCTGGGCCAGTGCCGAGCGCCGCGCCGACATGAACAACTTCATGGCCCGGTTCATCTTCTGCTTCTTTGTCGAAGATACCGGCATCTTCAACGGCCAGGGCCTGTTCACCCAGACCCTTCAACAGTTCACCGCGCACGCCACCATTGCCGGCCTGTACGATCCGCAGGAGATGCCCGACAACCTGCGCGCCGCCCACGCCCACAACAATGAGGTGCTGGAGCGCATCTACATCGGCCAACGCTTCAAAAACGGCACCGAGCGGCTGGAGAAGCTGTTTGCGCTGTACACCCAAATGCCAGCCACGGCCACCAAGCCCAAGCCAGCGGCCAAGGCGGCGAGGGGGAGGAGAGCATGAGCAACGCACGTTTGCCAGCGGCGGAGAGCCTGACCATCGAGTTCAAAAGCGACCGTAAACGCTTGCCAGACACTGAACTGGTGGAAGCCCTGGTGTGCCTGGCCAATACCGAGGGTGGCGAGTTGTGGCTGGGGGTGGAAGATGACGGGCAAGCCACAGGCCTGCATGCCGACCACGCGGTTTTGTCGGGACTGGCGGGGCTGGTGGCTGCGCGCACGTCTCCGTCCTTGCAGGTGGATGTGCACGCGGTGGAGGTTGGAGGTGTGCGCGTGGCGTGCATTCGTGTGCCCAAAGTGCAGGCCGAGGTGGCCACCACGGCGGGGGTGTCTCTGCGCCGACGCATCAAGCATGACGGCACGCCCGAATGCGTGCCCATGCTGCCGCACGAGCGCATCAGCCGCGCTTCGAGCTTTGGGCTGGTGGATGTGTCAGCCCAGCCGGTGGCGGGTTGCACGCTGGCAGACTTTGACCCGCTGGAACGCGAACGCTTGCGCCAGGCAGTGCAGCAGTATGGTGGCGACCGTGTATTGCTGGAACTGGACGATGAAGCGCTGGAGGGAGCGTTGGGCCTCACTGTCCGCCAAGCAGACGGTAGCCGGGTGCCCACGCTGACCGGGCTGCTGTTGATTGGGCGCGAGTCGGTGTTGCAACAGCGTGTGGCCACGCACGAGTTTGCGTTCCAGGTGCTTGCGCAGCAGGCGGTGCGCTTCAACGAGTTTCGCCGCTTCCCCCTGCTCAAGGCTTTGGACTGGCTGGAAACCAACTTTCGCCCCTACAACCCCGAGGAAGAATTGCAGGTGGGGCTGTTTCGCGTGCCCGTGCCTTTGGTGGACATGGCGGCATTTCGTGAAGCAGTGGCCAACGCGCTGATTCACCGCGACTACCACCACCTGGGTGCGGTGCATGTGCGTCTTGAAGATGATGCATTGGTCATCAGCAACCCCGGCGGGTTGGTCGATGGCGTGACGGTGGCCAATTTGCTGGTGACAGAGCCGCGCCCGCGCAATCGCGCCTTGGCCGATGCGATGAAGCGCATTGGGGTGGTGGAGCGCTCGGGGCGCGGAGTGGATACGATTTATCGCGGAATGTTGAAGTTCGGGCGCCCAGCACCAGACTATGGCCGTACGGATGCAAGTAGCGTGGTGTTGGTGCTGCCTACCGCACCTGCGGATCTGGCCTTTCGGCGCATGGTGGTGGATGTGGAGCGGCGGCGCAACGCGGAGTTGCCGATTGATTCGCTTATTGCATTGGCAGCCTTGCGGCAGTTCAAGCGCCTGTCTGCGCTGTCGCTGGCCCAGTACATTCAGCGCGACGCAGCAAGTGCCAAGCACACCTTGGAAGCCTTGACCGAAGCAGGGTTGGTGCAGGCGCACGGCAATACTCGGGGGCGAAGTTACACCCTGTCCGCAACGGTTTATTCGGTGGTAAGCGACAAGGCTGCGTATACCCGGCAGGCTGGTTTTTCCTCTATTCAGCACGAACAGATGGTGCTGAGCTATGTCCGCCAGTATGGGCAAATCAAGCGTTCGGAAGTGATGGGTTTGTGCCATTTGACGGAGGGGCAAGCCAAGGAACTTTTGCGTCGCCTTGTTGCGTCAGGCCAGATTGAACTTCAAGGATCAGGACGAGCCTCTTTTTACCTCGAACATCAGGCCCGCCCAAACCCGGCCGATTGAAATCGGATGGAATCGGATGGAATCGGATGGAATCGGATGGAAAACCTGTTCCTCTGCCTGTTTGGCGCGGCCCCAATAGACACCACCTTGGCAGCCATTTTTACAGGAAGACCCAATCCCCTCACGGCGCAATCTTGCGTTTGAGCGCCCTTGCCACGGGCTGCGGCAGGTTGGGCAGCGAGCGCAAGAGCCACGGCAGCACCTTGCGCTTGGCGCCCGACAGCGACTCGGGCACCACGGCTTCGATGAGGTGCGGGCCTGGGTGCGCCAGGGCATATTCCAGCGCCTTGCAAAAGCCCTCGGCCTCGTCGGTGCGCACGGCATGCACGCCCATGCCCTGGGCGAGCTGGGCGAAGTTCAGCACCGGGCCGTGCAGGTCCAGCTGCGACTTGGCCTTGGGGCCGGCTTCTTCGGCACCGACACGCTCCAGCTCCACGTTGAGCACCGAGTAGGAGGCGTTGTTGAAGATGATGGCAGTCACGTTGAGCTGTTCGCGCGCCAAGGTCCACAGCGCCTGGATGGTGTACATGGCGGTGCCGTCGCCAATCAGCGCAATGACCGGGCGCTGCGGGCAGGCAATGGCCGCGCCCACGGCGTTGGGCAGGCCCTGGCCGATAGCGCCGCCGGTGAGGGTGATGAGGTCGTGGCGCGGGGCGCCAGCGGTCATCACATTGAGCATGAGGCCGGAGGTGATGGCTTCGTCGATGAGGATGGCGTTCTCGGGCAGCAGGTGGCCCACGGCCTTGCAGACCTTGGGTGCGGTGAGCGCGCCACGCGGGCGGCCGGGGCGCTGCGGGGCCTGCAGCGCGGGCTGGGCCTGCGCTGCGCCCAGGGCCTGCACCAGCTTGTCCAGGCTGGCGCGCGCATCCTGGGCGGGGGTGCAGAGCTGGTGCACGGTGCAGGTGTCGGGCACCAGGTAGCTCTTTTTGCCGGGGTAGGCGAAGAAGGACACGGGGGCTTTGGCGTCCACCAGGATCAGGTGCTCGATGGGGGCGAGCTGCACGCCCGCCATCTCGGCCAGGTAGGCAATGCGCTCCACGCTGGGCAGGCCCGCGCCGCGCTCCATCCGGGTGGGGAAGACTTCGGCCAGCAGCTGCACGCCGCAGTGCGCGGCAATGCGTGCGGCGGCCAGCAGGCTGGGCTCGCGCAGCGCCTGCCCGCCCAGCAGCAGTGCGGTTTTTTTACCCGAGCGCAGGACTTGGGCCAGCGCCTGCACCGTGGCGTCGTCGGCCGCCGCGGGCTGGGGGGCGGGGGGCGGGGGGCAGGGCACACCGCCTTCGCCCCAGGACACATCGGCAGGCAGGATCAGCGTGGCCACCTGGCCTGGCAGGCCGCGTGCGGCGGTGATGGCGTCCATCGCGTCCTGGCACAGCGCAGCGGTGCTCTGCGAGGTGCGCACAAAACCCGGCGATACGTTGTGCGCCACGGTTTCGATGTCGCTTTGCAGCTGGGCGTCGTACTGCGTGTGGGTGGTGGCATGGTCGCCCACGATGTTGACCACGGGCACCTTGCCCTTGCGCGCGTTGTGCAGGTTGGCCAGGCCATTGCCCAGGCCGCAGCCCAGGTGCAGCAAGGTGGCGGCAGGTTTGTCGGCCATGCGGGCATAGCCGTCGGCGGCGCCCGTGGCCACGCCCTCGAACAGGGCCAGCACGGCGCGCATCTTCGGTTCGCTGTCCAGCGCGGCCACAAAGTGCATTTCGCTGGTGCCGGGGTTGGTGAAGCAGACCTCGATGTCGGCATCGACCAGGGTTTTCATCAGGGCTTGTGCGCCGTTCATGGTGCTCTCCTTTTGATAGCTTCTTACGCTTGATGGATAAGCGCTGGAAGCTGATTTGATGTTTATTTGCCGGTGGCGATGTGCCGTGCCGCCGCGCGCGCCGTGAGGATGCAGCCGGGCAAAAAGGTGCCTTCCAGCGAGCGACGGCCAGCGGCCCCGCCGCCGCCAAAGCCCGCTGCCTCGCCCACGCAGTACAGGCCGCTGATGGCTTGGCCTGCGCCATCGAGCACGCGGCTGTGCAGGTCGGTGCGCAGGCCGCCCAGGCTCTTGCGCGTGATGAGCTGCATCTGGATGGCAATGAACGGCCCCGCCCCTGGCATCTGCAGCGGCGCGGGCTTGCAGGTGCGTAAGCGATCCGGCCCCCACTGGCGTGCGTGCAGGATGCGGCGGATCTGGTCGTCGTTGTGCAGCTTGGTGCCGTTGGCGAAGTTGGCGTCAAAGGCATCGGCCGTGGCTTGCAGCACTTCGGGCTGGATGTCGTGCGAACAGGTCAGCGCGTTCATCTTCGCTGCCAGCCCGGCCAAGGTGTCGTCCACCAGGAAGTGGCGGCTCTCGGCGGCCATTTGCTTGACCAAGCGGTGGTTGCCCAGCAGCGTTTCCTTCAGGAACAGGGGGAACTGCATGTCGCGGATGCGCTGGTTGTGTTCCGCGCCCGAGATGGCAAATTCCTTGGCGGCGATGCGCCAGTTCAGCAAATGCCAGGTCCAGGGTTTCTCCTGCGCGGCCACGCGCTGGCACAGCCAGTGGGTGTCAAAGCCGGTGACCAGCGGCTCGGGGCCGATGCGCTCGCCTTTGTGGTTGAGCCACAGCGCCGACTTGCACGGAATGGTCGAGAGGCCGTGCCCTTCAAAGTGCGGAAACGGGTGCGGAAAGCCTGCGGCGTAGTTCCACATCTCGCCCGCGTGGGTGATCTGCGCACCCAGGCCCTCGCTGGCGGCGTGGTGCAGCGCCCCATCGGCAAAGGGGTGGGCACCGTTGAGCATCGAGGCGGGCAGGGGGCGGTGCCGGGGCCAGTTGCGCCGGGTCTCGGCGTGGCTGCCGTTGATGCCGCCCATGGCCAGCACCACCACCGGGGCTTGCAGGCGCACTTGCGTGCCCGTGGCTTCGTTCACGGCCACGGCACCCGCGATGCGCCCGCCCGCGTGGTCGAGCGCGGTGACGCGGTGGCCGTGCAGCAGCGTCAGGCGGCCGCCACTGTCGGCAGCGCGCATCTGCGCAATCATGCGCCGCGTGAGTTCACGCGAGGTGCCCCACACGATGTGGTAGCGCGGCACGCTGTTGCCGTCGCCCTGCATGCCGCGCTCCACCCAGTTCACGGCGGGCATGAACTTCACGCCTTCGCCAATGAGCCAGTCGTACACCTGGGCGCGTGAATGCTCCACGTAGTAGCGCGCCCACTGCTGGGGGTAGGTGTCGTCAGGGTCTATCTCGCCAAAGCGCAGCCAGTCGCGCAAGGCGCGTTCGGGCGTGTCGGGGATCTTCATGCGCGCCTGCAGCGGCGTGCCCACCAGCGCCATGCCGCCAAAGGCCCACAGGGCCAGGCCGCCCAGGCGCTCGGGCGTGTCGCGGTCTACCAGGGTCACGCGCTGGCCTTGGCGCAGCGCTTCGAGCGCGGTGACGATGCCGGCCAGGCCGCCGCCGATGACCAGGATGTCAGAAGAATGGGTGTGTGCCATGCGGGCTTGCCTCCTTCGCGCTCGCCGGGAACCATTGCCCAGCGCGCCTTGTTTTGTGCCCAAAAGATAGCGGCTTATGATGGGGCGCGATTGACTTTGGAGGACATGAGCATTGACTTTGCAGGCCACAGTCTCCATGAGCTGGGTGCACACGGTGCTGGCAGCCGCCCAGGCCCAGGGGGTGGAGCATGCGCAGGTGCTGGCTGCCGCAGGCATCGCGCCTGAGGAACTGCAGGCCGAGCGCTGGCCCATAGACCACATCACGCGGCTGTGGCGCGCCGCCGTGCAGTGCACGCAGGACGCGAGCTTTGGCCTGCGCGCCGGGGCTGCAGTGGGCCCGGCCAGCTTCAATGTGGTGAGCTTTGTGCTGCAGTCGGCCCCCAGCCTGCGCGGGGCCATTGCCCTGGTGCAGCAGTACCAGCGCCTGATTTCGGACGGCGGGCGGTTCCAGACCATTGCGGGCGAGTCGGCCAGCTGGGTGGTGTACCACCCGCGCCAGGGGGCGCTGGCCTTCAGCCCGCACCAGATCGAGGCGGTGCTGGCGGCGGTGGTGGCGTTTGCGCGCTGGGTCACGGCGCAGCCGGTGGTTCCCCAGCGCGTGCAGTTCAGTCAGGCACAGATCGGCCCGCTGGCGGTGTACCGCGAGGTGTTCCAGTGCCCGGTGGAGTTCGAGCAGGCCTTCAGCGGCGTGCTGCTGGACAACGCCGTGCTGGACGCCCCCCTGCCGCAGGCCGATGCGCAACTGGCGCAGATGCACCACCAGTACGCCCAGGCGCGCTTGCAGGCCTTGTCCGGCGCCGAGCCGCTGGTGCCCCAGCTGCGCGCCTGGATCGCGCGCCAACTCCCCCTGGGCTTGCCTACGCGCGCCCAGGCGGCGCATGCGCTGTCTTTGGGCGAACGCACCCTGGCGCGGCGCATGCAGGCGCAGGGCCTGAGCTTTTCGGCACTGGTGGACGAGGCCCGGCGCGACGCAGCCCTGCACGCCGTGGCCCACACCGACCGCGCCCTGGGCGACATCGGCCAGGCACTGGGCTTTGCCGAGCCCAGCACCTTCTGGCGCGCGTTCAGGCGCTGGACGGGCAGCACGCCCCAGGCGTGGCGCAGCCAGCCCCATGCTTGACAATTGCTATAAAAATAATAGCTATCAGCGCAATAGCCATAAACGCTGAGGCCTGTTTTTATTTGGATTCTCCGCCCGGCATGGGCTCCAGGCGGCCGAGCTTGTGGGCCAGTTCGATGGCCGATTCGACGCCCATTTTTTCGAAGATGTTGGCGCGGTGGAATTCCACCGTACGCTGGGTGATGCCCAGGTGGTCGGCGATGTTCTTGTTGTAGTGGCCCAGGATCAGCTGGTCGAGCACCTCGCGCTCGCGCGGGCTCAAGCTGGCCAGGGCCTGGCGCAGGCGCTGGGCTTCGCGCTCGGCGTTGGTCTGTGCGCGTGCGGCGTGCATGGCCTGTTCGACGCGGTCCACCAGCATGTTGTCCTGGAAGGGCTTTTCCAGAAAGTCCCAGGCACCGTTCTTGACGGCGCCCACAGCCGTGCCCACGTCGCCATGGCCGGTGAGAAACAGCACCGGCCAGGGGCAGCCCTGGGCCTTGAGCTGCTCGAAGGTGACCGGGCCCGACAGCGGCTGCATGCGCACGTCCAGCAGCACCACCGCCAGCCCCCAGTTGCCCTGGCGCTGGCGGGCCGCCTCCAGCAGTGCGGCGCCGCTGTCCCAGGTGCGCGTCTGGTAGCCGCGCGAGTCGAACAGCCAGGCCAGGCCGTCGCGCACGTCGGCGTCGTCGTCCACGATGTGGATGTCCACGGCTCGCAGTTCGTTGGTCATGGTGCGGGGCTGGGGGCGGTTGCGGGGGCGGTGGCCAAGGGTAACTGAACGGTGAACAGCGCGCCACCCAGGGTTTCATCCTGGCCGACGACGATGCGCCCGTGGTGCGCCTCGGTGATGGAGCGGCAGATCGCCAGCCCCATGCCCATGCCGCCGTCCTTGGTGCTGAAGAAGGCGTCGAAGATGCGCGCGCGCTCGGCCTCGGGCACGCCGGGGCCGCTGTCGGCCACGGCCAGGGTGACCTGGGCATTCGTGCCGGTGTGCAGGCGCACCTGCACCTGCGGCCGCGTGCTGCTGCGCTGCGCCCAGTCCAGCGCGTTGCCGCACAGGTTGTGCACCAGGTGCTCCAGCAGCAGCGCGTCGCCCTGCACCCACAGCGGCTGCGCGGGCAGGTCCAGCACCACCGCGGTGGCATGCGCCTCCTGGGCGGCGGCCACGGCGCGGCGCACCAGGGCGGTGAAGTCCACGCTGCCCAGGTTGAGCTCGCGCCTGCGCGCAAAGGCGTTGACGCGCTGGATCACGCCCCCGGCGCGTTCGGCCAGCTGGGCCATGCGCTGCACCACGGCGTGCAGTTCCTCGGGGGTGATGGTGCCGTCGCGCAGGCGGTTGAGCAGGCCGTTGGCAAAGCTGGCCAGCGCGCCCAGCGGCTGGTTCAGCTCGTGCGCCAGGGTGGATGCCACCTCGCCCACGGCCACCAGGCGGCCCGAGGCTTCGAGCTTTTCCTGCTGCAGCGCGGCCAGTTGCTGGGCGCGCTTGCGCTCGCTGATGTCGAGCACCGAGCTCATCCAGCCCAGCTGGCTGCCGTCGGCGGCGGTCAGCGGCGCTTCGTGGATCAGCACGTCCACGCGGTGGCCGTCGCGGTGCTGGAACTGCACCTCCATGCCCTGGGGCTGCGTGCCCTGGCTGATGACGGTGCGGTGCAGCAGCGCCAGCTCGTCGGCCTGGTCGGCGGGCCAGTAGGGCAGGGGCGCGCGGGCGCCGCGCAGCTCTTGCGCGCTGTAGCCCACCATGGCGCAGAAGGCCTGGTTCACGTAGAGGATCTTGCCCGTCATGTCCCAGGCGCGCATGCCGATGGTGACCGAGCGCTCCATGGCCGAACGCAGCGCCACCTCGGCCTGCAGGCGCTGCTGCACCTGTTGGCGTTTGATGAAGTCGCGCCGCAGCGCGGCCAGGCTGGCCAGCATGCCCAGCAGAAACAGCAGCGCCACCACAAAGAAGATGCGCGGCACGGGCGAGGTCTGCGGCCCCTGGGGCACCACTTCCAGCATCAGGTCGGTGCCGGGCAGGTTCATCACCGTGCGGTAGGGCCCTTGCGCCGGTTGGGGGGGCGGGGTGTCCACCGCGTCCACCACCAGGCGCACCGTCTGGCTCTGCAGAAACCACGGGGGCAGCAAGGCATCCACCGCCTTCTGGGTGGACAGTGCGGCCACGTAAATGCCCATCAGGCGGCTGCCGTCGAAATAGGGCACGGCCAGCCAGACGCGGTCGGTGGTGCTGCCGTCCTGGCGCCGCATGGGGCCCGCGTAGCTGGAGCGGCGCAGGCCGCTGGCAATGTCCTGCAGCGTCTTCAGGGCCTGGAAATTGTCGTCGTGCTGGGCCTGGTCGTCCTGCCATGCGCGCACATCGCCTGCGCTGGGGCCTTGCGATGCGATCCAGGCATGGGCCAGCACCACGCCGGGTGCGCGCCACAGCAGGCCGGCGGGTTCGCCGTCGCCGTTGCCATCGCCCCGGCCTGCGCTGTGCAGCGCCTGCGGGCCGTCCAGCGCCGCCTGCCGCGCCAGGGCGGCCAGGTCGTCCTCCAGGCGGCCGAAGTGGAACTGCACGCTCTGCTCCAGCCACTGGGCATCGGCCCCCCGGCGGCGTTCTTCCTCTTCGGTCTCGAAGCTGTTGAGGTACCACACCAGCGCCACCACGGCCGAGACCACCAGCACCACCAGGCCCATCATCCACAGCACCGTCCAGCGGCCCCGGTCGCTCAGGGTGCGCTTGCTGGCGTGCAGCAGGGCAAAGTCGTCGGAGGATTGGGAAGGCGATGGCATGGCGGCGTGCAGGCTGCTGGCGATAATACCGGCCATGCGCGCCGCTGCCCTTCCACGCCGCCGTTGCCTGCAGGCCCTGGCCCTGGGCGCACTGCCAGCGCCGGGCGCAGCGCCGGCGCAGGCACAGGTGACCATCCGCTTGTCCCACGTGGTGGCGCGGCAGACGCCCAAGGGCCTGGCGCTGGAGCGGTTCAGCGAGCGCGTGCAGGCGCTGAGCCAGGGGCGCATCCAGGTGGTCATCTACCCCAATTCGGTGCTGTATGGCGATGCCGACGAGATCCAGGCCCTGCAACTGGGCGCGGTGGACATGCTGGCGCCCTCGCTGTCCAAGTTCGGGCGCATCGGTTTCCCGGAGTTCGAGCTGTTCGACCTGCCGTTCCTGTTCGACTCCAAGGAGCAGGTGCACCGCGTGATGCGCAGCGCCATCGGCAAGGAGCTGCTGGCTGCGCTGGAGCGCCAGCGCATGGTGGGCCTGGGCTACCTGGACAACGGCTTCAAGCACATGAGCGCCAACCGCCCGCTGCTGGCGCCGCAGGATTTTGTGGGCCTGCGCATGCGCATCCAGAGCTCGCGCGTGATTGCCCACCAGATGCGCGCCCTGGGCGCCAAGCCGGTGGTGCTGGGCTTTGGCGAAACCCGCCGCGCCCTGGCCACGGGCGTGGTGGACGGGACGGAGAACCCGGTGTCCAACCTCTGGACGCAGCGCATGCACGAGGTGCAGACCGACCTGAGCCTGACCCGCCACGGCTACCTGGGCTACTGCGTGGTGGTGAACCAGCGCTTCTGGAACCACCTGCGCCCAGGCGACCGCACCCTGGTACGGCAGGCCATGGCCGAGGCGCTGGACTGGGGCAACACCATCGCCCAGTACGAAAACGACGAAGCCCTGGCACACCTGCGCCTGGGGGGCGGCACGCGCATCCATGTGCCGAGCGATGACCAGCGCCAGCGCCTGCGCCAGGCGACGCAGGAGGTGGCCCTGGGCCTGCAGGGGCGTATCGGCCGCCAGTGGATCGACCGGGTGCACGCCGTGCTGGCAGCCGCCTGAACGCGTGTTCCGGGACGAGGGTTAACCCTAGCTGTGGAACACCACAGTTACAAAGTTGTGACATGCGGCCTACAGTGCGCCCCGTTGTCATCCCTCAAGATCCAAGGAGTCCGTCATGCAATTTCCGGTGAAAAAAGTGCTTGTCTGCGCGTTGGTGGCGTTTGGTGCCACGGTGGCCCAGGCACAGCAGATCGTCATCAAGTTCAGCCACGTGGTCGCCCAGGACACGCCCAAGGGCAAGGCCGCAGAGTTTTTTGCCAAGAAGGCTGCAGAGCTGACCAAGGGCAAGGTCAAGGTCGAGGTGTACGCCAACAGCGCGCTGTACAAGGACAAGGAAGAGATGGAAGCCCTGCAGCTGGGTTCGGTGCAGATGCTGGCCCCCTCGCTGGCCAAGTTCGGCCCCCTGGGGGTGAAGGAGTTCGAGGTGTTCGACCTGCCCTTCATCTTTGACGACCGCGATGCGCTGCACAAGGTCACCAACGGCCCCGTGGGTGAAAAGCTGCTCAAGAAGCTGGAGAGCCGCGGCATCACCGGCCTGGCCTATTGGGACAACGGCTTCAAGGTCTTCTCGGCCAACAAGCCGCTCAAGGCCGTGGCCGACTACAAGGGCCTGAAGTACCGCATCCAGTCGTCCAAGGTGCTGGAAGAGGAAATCCGTGCCCTGGGCGGCATTCCGCAGGTGATTGCCTTTGGCGAGACCTACCAGGCCCTGCAGACCGGCGTGGTCGACGGCACCGAGAACCCGCCCTCCAACTTCTTCACGCAAAAGATGCACGAGGTGCAAAAGCACGTGACCCTGACCAACCACGGCTACCTGGGCTACGCCGTGATCGTGAACAAGAAGTTCTGGGACGGCCTGCCCGCCGATGTGCGTGAGCAGCTCTCCCAGGCGATGAAGCAATCGACCTTCTACGCCAACCAGATCGCCCAGGACGAGAACGACCAGGCCCTGGAAGGCGTGAAGAAGAGCGGCAAGACCACCATCTACACCCCGACCAAGGAAGAGCGCACGGCACTCAAGAAGGCGCTGGTGCCGGTGCACGACAAGATGTCCAGCCGCGTGGGCAAGGAAACCATTCAGGACGTGTACAAGGCCACCGGTTTCGACCCGGCCAAGCTCTGATCCTGTGACAACCCTGGCAGCGGTGCCCAGCCGCACCGCTGCCGCAGGGCGCACCGCATGGCACGTGCGCCACATTGACCGCGGGGCCTGTTGACGCGCAACAGCAGCCCGCACAACGATCTCCCCTGGAGAATTCCCATGAAATTCCTCGATCACCTGGAAGAGTGGTTCATCACCTTCCTGATGGGCGGCGCCACGCTCATCGTTTTTGTAGCGGTGCTGCACCGCTACGCCGCAGGCTTTGCCATCCCCGGCGTGCAGGACTGGCTGCTCACCATCAACATGACCTGGGCGCAGGAGCTCACCATCATCATGTTCGTATGGATGGCCAAGTTCGGCGCCGCCTACGGGGTGCGCACCGGCATCCACGTGGGGGTGGACGTGCTCATCAACCGCCTGAGCGACGCCAACCGTGGCAAGTTCATCATCTTCGGCCTGGCGGCGGGGGCCGTGTTCACCGGCATCGTGGCCTATCTGGGCTCCCACTTCGTGTGGGAAAACGGTGCGCACTATGGCCTGTACAAGCTGTTCGGCCTGCCTATCGACGACCTGATCGAAGGCCCCACCACCCCGGACCTGGAGTGGCCTACCTGGATGGTGTACAGCGCCATTCCGCTGGGCACCAGCCTGATGTGCTTCCGCTTTCTGCAGGTGCTGGTGGGCTTCATCCGCACGGGTGAACTGCCGCACCACGACCACGGCCATGTGGACGGCTTGGACGAAGAGGCTGCGGCGAAGGACATCAACCCCTACGCCATGAAAGACAACCTGCACCCCGCAGACAAACAAGACAACGCAGGGGGCCAGAAATGAACGCCGCCATCATCTTCCTCATCCTGCTGGTGCTCATGCTCACCGGCATGCCCATCTCCATCTCGCTGGGCCTGACGGTACTGACCTTCCTGTTCGGCTTTACCCATGTGCCGCTGGAGTCGGTGGCGCTCAAGCTGTTCACCGGCATCGAGAAGTTCGAGATCATGGCGATCCCGTTCTTCATTCTGGCGGGCAACTTCCTCACCCACGGCGGCGTGGCGCGGCGCATGATCAAATTTGCCACCGCCATGGTGGGCCACTGGTACGGCGGCCTGGGCCTGGGCGGGGTGCTGGCATGCGCTTTGTTTGCTGCGGTGTCGGGCTCCAGCCCGGCCACGGTGGTGGCCATTGGCTCCATCCTGCTGCCGGCCATGACCAAGGCGGGTTTCCCCAACAAGTTCGGCGCCGGGGTCATCACCACCTCGGGTGCTCTGGGCATCCTGATTCCGCCCTCCATCGTGATGGTGATGTACTCGGTGGCCACCAACACCTCGGTGGGCGCCCTGTTCATGGCCGGTGTGGTGCCGGGCCTGGCCTTGGCCGGTGTTTTGGGCGGTGTGACCTACTGGCGTGCGCGCAAGTTCAACTACCCGCGCATGCCCAAGGCCACCTGGGGCGAGCGCTGGCAGGCCTTCCGTGCATCGGCCTGGGGCCTGCTGCTGATCGTCATCGTGATGGGCGGCATCTACACCGGCATGTTCACGCCCACCGAAGCCGCCGCCATGAGCGCGGTGTACGCCTTCTTCGTGGCCGTGTTCGTCTACAAGGACATGGGCCTCAAGGACGTGCCCAAGGTGCTGCTCAACTCGGCCAACATGAGCGCCATGCTGCTGTACATCATCACCAACGCGGTGCTGTTCAGCTTCATCATGACCAACGAGAACATCCCGCAGGCGCTGGCCGACTGGATGCTGGGCAACGGCCTGGGCATGATTACCTTCCTGCTGGCCGTGAACGTGATCCTGCTGTTGGCGGGCAACTTCATGGAGCCCTCGTCCATCGTGCTGATCTTCGCGCCCATCCTGTTCCCGGTGGCGATGAAGCTGGGCATCGACCCGGTGCATTTCGGCATCATCATGGTGGTGAACATGGAAGTCGGCATGTGCCATCCGCCCGTGGGCCTGAACCTGTACGTGGCCTCGGGCATCACCAAGATGGGCATCACCGAGCTCACCGTGGCGGTGTGGCCGTGGCTGCTGGCCATGCTGGGCTTCCTGATCGTGGTGACCTACTGGCCGGGTCTCTCCCTGTGGTTCCCGCACATGCTGGGGATGATGTAGCCATGGCCACGCCGCACGTCAGCCCCCTGGTGGTGGCGTGTGCGCTGGCCCTGGCCGCCAGCGCTGCCTTCGCGCAATTGCGCATCGGGCAGACCGTGGGCGTCACCGGAGCGGTGGCGGCCACGGTGAAGGAATCCATGCAGGGCGCGCAGCTCTACCTGGACCATGTCAACGCCAAGGGCGGCGTGGGCGGCGAAAAAATCGAGATCATCACCCTGGACGACGCGTTCGACGTCAAGAAGGCCGAGGCCAACGCCCGCACCCTGATCGAGGAGCGCGGCGTGCTGGCGCTTTTCATGAGCCGGGGCACGCCGCACACCGAGGCCATCAACACCGTGCTGGAGCAGCACCGCGTGGCCCTCATCGGCCCGTCCACCGGCGCCATGGTGCTGCACCAGCCGGTCAAGCCCTATATCTTCAACGTGCGCGCCACCTACCAGCGCGAGGCCGAGCGTGCCATGGCGTACCTGGCCTCCATCGGTGTTCGGCAAGTGGCCGTGGTGCACGTGGACGACAGCTTTGGCGCCGACGGCCTGCAGGGCGCGCGCAACGGCCTCAAGGCGGCCGGGCTGGAGCCCGTGGCCGTGGCCAGGTTCGACCGCACCAAGCCCGACTTTGCGCCGCTGCTGCCCGCATTGCAGGCAGCGCAGCCGCAGGCCGTGCTCATCATCGGCTCGGGCACGGCGGTGGTGGAGGGCATCCGCAGCCTCAAGGCGGCGCGGGTGGGCGGGCAGTACCTCACGCTGTCGAACAATGCCTCGGGGGGCTTCGTCAAGCTGCTGGGCGACCAGGCGCAAGGCGTCATCGTCAGCCAGGTCATGCCCGCCAGCCTGAACTTCGGCTTGGTCAAGGAGGCCACCCAGCTGGCCAAGGCGCACGGCGCGGACGAACTGAGCCCCGCCATGCTCGAAGGCTTTGTCGCCGCCAAGGTGCTGGTCGAAGGCCTGCGCCGCGCCGGCCCCAAGCCCAGCCGCGCCAGCCTGCACCAGGCCCTGGACAACCTGGGCCGCTTCGATCTGGGCGGGCTGGTGCTGGACTACAGCCCCAGCGACCACACGGGGCTGGATTTTTCCGACCTCTCCATCATCGGTACCGGCGGGCGCTTTCGGCGCTAGGGGGGCCTGGGGCCTTCGTGTCTTGTGCGGCCCCAGCAGCCTTGCCGGCATGAAGTGGCAGAAACTGCCTGAAGGATGACACCATGCGCATCATTGATTTGCGGATTTCCACCCGGCTGGAACTGGGCTTTGCCCTGCTGGGCCTGATGATCCTGGCCATGGTGGCCGTGGTCTGGGTGCAGGTTTCCACCATGACCGGGCTGTTTGGCGATGTGGCCAATGCGCGCATTCCGCGCATGGTGGTGGGCAGCGCCATCAAGGAGGACGTGCAGACCATCTCCAGCAGCGTGCGCAACATGATCCTGATGCGCGACACGGCCGCCATCATGGCCGAGGCGCAGAGCATAGGGCGCGTTCAAAAGCGGATCGACCAGCGCTTTGTAGAGCTGGAAAAGCTCCTGGCGGGCGACGGTGCTGCGCAGGCTGTATTGCAGCAGGTGCAGGCGGCACGCAAGGCCTACGAGCCGCTGCAGAACGAGACCCAGGAACTGGCCGGTTCGGGCCAGGTCTTCGACGCCAAGGAGTTGCTGGTCGAGAAGATGCACCCGGCGCAGCAGGCCTATTTCAGTGCCATGGACGCCCTGCTGCAGCAACAGCAGCAGCAACTGGGCCAGGCCACTGGTGCCACCGAGCGGGCTGCCAACAGCGTGCGCGGCATGCTGCTGGCCACCACGCTGGTGGTCATGGTGCTGGGCGGCTTGCTGGCCTGGTGGATCATCCGCTCCATCACCGGGCCCTTGCGCCAGGCGGTGCGCGTGGCCCGTTCGGTGGCTGCAGGCAACCTGCAGGAGCCTATTGAGGCGCAGGGGCGCAACGAAGTGGCGCAGCTGCTGCTGGCCTTGAAGGACATGCAGGGTGCTTTGGCGCGTGTCGTCACGCATGTGCGCCAGGGTGCGCAAAACGTGCTGGGCGGCAGCACCGAGATTGCACAAGGCAACATGGACCTGTCCAACCGCACCGAGGCCCAGGCCGGTGCGCTGGAAGAAACCTCGGCCTCCATGCAGGAACTGCGCGATGCGGTGGCGCACAACGCGGACAACGCCCAGCAGGCCAACACCCTGGCATGCGACGCCAGCGCCGTGGCCGAGCGCGGCGGCGCCGTGGTGGGGCAGGTGGTGGACACCATGCGCGACATCAACACCTCCAGCCAGAAGATTGCCGACATCATTGGCGTGATCGACGGCATCGCCTTCCAGACCAACATCCTGGCCCTGAATGCCGCCGTGGAAGCGGCGCGCGCAGGCGAGCAGGGGCGCGGTTTTGCCGTGGTGGCCAGCGAGGTGCGGGCCCTGGCCGGGCGCAGCGCCGAGGCCGCGCGCGAAATCAAGGGCCTGATCTCTGCCAGCGTGGAGCGCGTGGCGCAGGGCTCGAACCTGGTGGACAAGGCAGGCGCCACCATGCAGGAGGTGGTGCAGTCCATCCGCCGGGTCACGGCCCTGGTAGGCGAGATCAGCAGCGCCAGCGCCGAGCAGCGCTCGGGCGTGGCCCAGATCGGCGAGGCCATCGTGCAGATGGACCATGTGACGCAGCAGAACGCTGCGCTGGTGGAGCAGATTGCCGCCGCAGCCACCGGCCTGAGCACCCAGGCGCAGGAACTGGTGCAGGCCGTGGCCGTGTTCCAGGTGGACGCGGGTGATGCGGCGGAACGGTCCACCGCTGTGCCCGCAGCCCATGCAGCCGCTCCGGCGCTAGGTGCGGCCCGCCAGCGGCTCCTGTCCTGAACCCTCTGCTGGCGGGGCCTGTGCCGCCAGCTTGGCGCTGAAGCCTGAGCGTTCCATCAGCGAGCGCACCTGTTCCTGCGGTTGGTGTACCGCCAGGCGGCCGCCGCGCTGGGCCACGGCCTTGAGGATTTGTTCCAGTCCGTCAAGCCCGGTGGTATCCAGCGCGAACAGGTAGCGCATGTCCAGATCCACCAGCACGCCCTGCGGGGCGGCTTCGATGGCCTGCACCAGCGGGTCGATCTTGGCGGCGGCGCCAAAGAACAGCGCGCCGTGCAGGCTCCAGCCCAGGCGGGTGCCAGGCGTGCCCGCCTCCAGCGGCAAAGGGTCGGCGCGGAACAGTGCGCTCATGCGCCGCACGAACAGCACGCAGGCCAGCACCAGGCCTACCTCCACCGCCACGGTCAGGTCGAACACCACGGTCAGGAAGAAGGTGCCCAGCATCAGCAGCCGGTAGTGGTTGCTGAAATGCCGCAGGCGCACGAACTCATGCCATTCGCCCATGTTCCAGGCCACATACAGCAGGATGCCCGCCAGCACCGCCAGCGGGATGTGCAGCGCCAGCGGCGCAGCCAGCAGCACGATGGCGCCCAGCGTGGCGGCGTGCACGATGCCTGCGATGGGTGAGGTGGCGCCCGAGCGCAGGTTGGTCACCGTGCGTGCAATGGTGCCCGTGACCGGCATGCCGCCAAAGAAAGGCACCACAAAATTCGCCACGCCCTGGGCCATGAGTTCCTGGTTGGGGTCGTGCTTGCGGTGGTGCTCGCCCGTGGCCAGCTGGTCGGCCACACGCGCGCACAGGAGCGATTCGATGGCGCCCAGCAGCGCGATGGTCAGCGTGGGAATGACGAGCTGGCGCAAGGTGTCCCACGACAGCGGGCGCAATTCAAAGCTGGGCAGCCCCTGCGGTATGCCGCCAAAGCGTGTGCCAATGGTCTCCACGGGCATATGCATGAAGCTTGCCAGCGCCGTGAGCGAGACCAGCGCCACCACGGGGGCGGGAATGCGCGCAAACGAGCGCACGGTTTTGCCATCGGCCAGGCGCAGCACCAGTTTGTTGTGCCGCACAAACAGCACGGGCCACAGGAACAGCCCCCCCAGGCAGGCGCCCGTCAGCCCCAGGGCATAGAGGTTGACGCTGCCTGCGTGCTGCACCAGCACCAGAATTTGCGCGACAAAGTCGCCCGGCATCTTGGCAATGTCCAGGCCCAGCGCGTCCTTTACCTGCGACAGCGCAATCAGCACGGCAATGCCGTTGGTGAAGCCGATGACGATGCTCACCGGCACAAAGCGCACCAGGTTGCCCAGCCGGAACATCCCCAGCGCAAACAGCAGCATGCCTGCGCCGGTGGTGGAAATCAGCAGCCCCGCCACGCCGTGGCGCTCGACGATGCCGTAGACGATGACGATGAAGGCCCCGGCGGGCCCGCCGATCTGCACGCTGGTGCCACCCAGCAGCGAGACCAGAAAGCCCCCGATGATGGCCGTCCACAACCCCGCCTCGGGCTTGAGCCCGCTGGCAATGGCAAAGGCCATGGCCAGCGGCAGCGCCACGATGCCCACGGTGATGCCCGCGCCCATGTCGGCAAACCAGCGGGCGCGCGTGTAGCCCTGCAGGGAGTCCAGGATGCGGGGCCGAAAGGCGGGAGGGTGCTGCTGCACAGGGGCGGGGTGTGTCATGGAGACACCAGTGTATGCCCCGCGTGCCGGGATGCAATCGTGGGTATTGCTGAGCGTGCCAGGGCCACGCTGTCAGCCAGCGGCAAGCCCTGCGTGCTTGCTGCCGGTCAGCGCACCCGCATGCCCGGCTGGGCGCCAGGCCAGGGGTTCAGCACATAGATGCCGGGGTGGGCCTTCTCGTCGCCATGGCTGGCGGCCAGCACCATGCCTTCGCTCACGCCGAACTTCATCTTGCGCGGCGCCAGGTTGGCCACCACCACGGTGAGCTTGCCCACCAGGTCGGCGGGTTGGTAGGCGCTGGCAATGCCCGAGAAGACATTGCGGTGGCGCCCCTCGCCCACGTCCAGCGTGAGGCGCAGCAGCTTGGTCGAGCCCTCCACGGCCTCGCAGTTCACGATCTGTGCGATGCGCAGGTCGATCTTGGCGAAGTCGTCGATGCTGATGGCGGGGGCCAGTTCCTCGCCGCCGGGTGCTATTGTTTCGATAGCTGCTTGCGCTTGATTGGCGGGCGCTGGAGGCTCAAAAAGTGCTTCAAGCTGCTGCAGCTCCACGCGCTGCATCAGGTGCTTGTATTCGCCAATGCGGTGGCCTGCGGGCAGGGGCTCGTCCACGCTGGCAAAGCCCAGCGGTGGCACGTTGAGGAAGGCCTCCACCTGCTGGGCCACTGCGGGCAGCACGGGCTTGAGCAGCACGGTGAGGATGCGGAAAGCCTCGATGCAGGTGGTGCACACATCCTGCAGGCGGGTGTCCATGCCTTGCTGCTTGGCCAGCTCCCAGGGCTTGTTCTGGTCCACGTAGGCGTTCACGCGGTCGGCCAGCAGCATGGTTTCGCGCAGGGCCTTGCCGTATTCGCGTTCGGCCAGCAGTTCGATGATGGCCGGGGCGCCTGCGCGCAGGTGGGCCAGCAGTGCGTCGCCGTCGGCCGATACCTCGCCCAGCAGGCCGCCAAAGCGCTTGGCAATGAAGCCCGCCGCACGGCTGGCAATGTTCACGTACTTGCCGATCAGGTCGCTGTTGACGCGCAGCAGGAAGTCTTCGGCATTGAAGTCGATGTCCTCGTTGCGGCTGCTGAGCTTGGTGGCCAGGTAGTAGCGCAGCCACTCGGGGTTCATGCCCAGCTTCAGGTACTTGAGCGGATCCAGGCCCGTGCCCCGGCTCTTGCTCATCTTCTCGCCGTTGTTCACGGTGAGGAAGCCGTGCACGAACACCGAGTCGGGCACCTTGCGGCCGCTGAACTTCAGCGTGGCGGGCCAGAACAGCGTGTGGAAGGTGACGATGTCCTTGCCGATGAAGTGGTACTGCTCCAGCGCCGGGTCGGCCATGTAGGCCTCGTAGTCCTGGCCGCGCTTGGCGAGCAGGTTCTTGAGCGAGGCGAGATAACCGATGGGCGCGTCCAGCCAGACGTAGAAGTACTTGCCCGGCGCGTCGGGGATCTCGATGCCGAAGTAGGGCGCATCGCGCGAGATGTCCCAGTCGCCCAGGCCCTCACTCTGCGTGCCGTCGGGGTTGGTGCGCACGGTGAACCATTCGCGCACCTTGTTGGCCACCTCGGGCTGCAGGCGGCCGTCCTGCGTCCAGTCTTCCAGGAAAGCCACGCAGCGCGGGTCGGACAGCTTGAAGAAGAAATGCTCCGAATGCTTGAGCACCGGTTTGGCGCCCGACAGCGCGGAATAGGGGTTGATGAGGTCGGTGGGCGCGTACACGGCGCCGCAGGCTTCACAGTTGTCGCCGTACTGGTCCTTGGTGTGGCACTTGGGGCACTCGCCCTTGATGAAGCGGTCGGGCAGGAACATGTTCTTCTCGGGGTCGAAGAACTGCTCGATGGTGCGTGTCTCGATCAGGCCGTTGGCCTTGAGGCCGCGGTAGATGTCTTGGGCCAACTGGTGGTTTTCGGGCGCGTCGGTGCTGTGCCAGTTGTCGAATGCGATGTGGAAGCCGTCGAGGTACTGCTGGCGCCCGGCGGCGATGTCGGCCACGAACTGCTGCGGCGTCTTGCCGGCCTTCTCGGCAGCGATCATGATGGGCGCGCCATGCGTGTCGTCGGCACCGACGAAGTTCACCTCGTTGCCCAGCAGCCGCTGCGTGCGCACCCAGATGTCCGCCTGGATGTACTCCATGATGTGGCCGATGTGGAAATGGCCGTTGGCATAGGGCAGGGCGGTGGTGACAAAGAGTTTGCGTGCGGGCATGGGAGCGGCTCTCAAAAGCGGGTTCGCCTTTTTGGCGGAACCTGCGATTTTACCGGCGGGCCGCTGTTTCAGGCTGCCGGCTGCTGCGGGAGTTCGGTGCCCGTGTCCTGCCAGCCGAAGAAGCGGCATACCGCCGCGCGCTGCGCCAGCGTGTCGGCACGGCCCAGGGCCATGAGGTCGCGCGTGTAGTTCTGCTCGAACAGCAGGTAGCTTGCCAGCGCTGCGCTGCGCACGTCCTGGTTCTTGGACGACACGCCCAGCGCCCCCAGCATGGTGCGCACAGGCACGGGCAGGTCGGCCACATGGCGGGCGGCCACGGCGTCCAGGCGCTGGGTGGGGGCGATCACCAGCAGCTCGATGGGGCGCAGGCTGCTGTGCGCGCGGGCTTCGGGCGGGATCAGCGAGATGGTCTGGTTGATGCGCTGCATGCGCTCCAGGTCCACCCACAGCGCGTCGAGGAAGATGTTGGACAGCGCGTGGCCCGCAATCTGCGCCAGCGAGGGGTAGCCGGTGGACAGCGCAGCCGTCGCGTCGTCCTTGGGCTCGTGCATGCGGCCTGCGCCCACCACCAGCACGCGCTCTGCCCCCAGGTGGATGGCCGGGGCAATGGGGGCGGACTGGCGCATGGAGCCGTCGCCAAAGTATTCGGTGTGGCCTTCGATGTCGATGGCCGTGGCCGGAAACACGAAGGGAATGGCCGCCGAGGCCAGCAGGTGCTCGTGCGTGATGCGGTCGCGCACGGCGCGGCGCTGCGAGCGTACCCAGGGGTTCTGGCGCTCGCCCGCCTCGAAAAAGGTCACATGCTCGCCCGAGCTGTAGCTCGACGCGGTGACGGCCAGCGCCTGCAGGTGGCCCTGGCGGATCAGCCGGGGCAGGCGCACCAGCGGCACCATCTTGATCAGCAGCTTGGCCAATGGCTCGTTGTCCAGCAGCGAGCGCGGGCGCATGCGGCGCCAGCGCGCCAGCACCCAGCCCAGCGACAGCAGCGTGAGCCAGCGCGCGCCGCTGCGCATCACGCTGATGGAATCGGCACGGTACACCTGCTGTGCGTGAAAACCGCTCCAGACGCGCACGATGCGGCGCACCGCGCGGTCGAACTGGTCGGCCCCGCAGGCCAGCGCGGCGGCGTTGATGGCGCCCGCCGAGGTGCCGGTGACGATGGGGAAGGGGTTGGGCTCCTCGCCCGCGCCGCAGGCCAGGCGCAGGTCGGCAATGGCTTCGAGCACGCCCACCTGGTAGGCAGCGCGCGCGCCGCCGCCGGTCAGCAGCAGGCCGGTGCGTGGGGAGGATGGTTCGGGCGGGCGGTTCGGGTCGGTCATGGTGCAGCGCTAGGGCGTGTCATCATTCAATTCCCCCACGCGAATTGAATGATGACACGCCCTAGTGTGCGCCAGCGCAGCCCCGGCGCCAGCTTGGGAAAACCCGCAACTGCGGCATCCAGGCCACAACCTGATGCGCCCAATGGCGGTGGGGTTGATGGACGCCATGTCTGCGCACCTTGGATAGACTTGCCTTCCCCACAGGAGAGAAACGCAATGGCGATCAAGGAAGAAGATCTGCTCGCAGCGCTGGCAGGCGTGCGCGATCCGGTCACCGGCAAGGACTACGTGAGCACCCGCGCGCTGCGCAACCTGCGCATCGACGGCGGCCAGGTGGCTTTCGATATTGAACTGGGCTACCCGGCCCGCAGCCAGGAGGCCGCCTTGCGCGCCGCGCTGGACGCCGCAGCGCGCTCGGTGCAGGGCGTACAGGCGGTGCAGGTGGACATTGCGACCAAGGTGGTGGCCCATGCCGTGCAACGTGGCGTGCAGCTGCTGCCGGGCGTGAAGAACATTGTGGCCGTGGCCTCGGGCAAGGGCGGTGTGGGCAAAAGCACCACCGCCGCCAACCTGGCGCTGGCCCTGGCGGCCGAAGGCGCCACCGTGGGCCTGCTGGACGCCGACATCTACGGCCCGAGCCAGCCCATGATGATGGGCATTGACCGCAAGCCTGACAGCCTGGACGGCAAGTCCATGGAGCCGCTGGTCAACCACGGCGTGCAGGTCATGTCCATCGGCTTCATGGTGAGCCCGGACCAGGCCATGATCTGGCGCGGCCCCATGGCCACGCAGGCGCTGGAGCAACTGCTGCGCCAGACCAACTGGAAGGACGTGGACTACCTGGTGGTGGACATGCCCCCCGGCACCGGCGACATCCAGCTCACCCTGAGCCAGCGCGTGCCCATCACCGGCGCCGTCATCGTGACCACGCCGCAGGACATTGCCCTGATCGACGCACGCAAGGGCATCAACATGTTTGAAAAGGTGGGCGTGCCCATCCTGGGCCTGGTGGAAAACATGGCCGTGCATGTGTGCTCCAACTGCGGGCATGCCGAGCATATTTTTGGCGAGGGCGGCGGGCGCCGCCTGGCCCAGGAGCAGGGCATGCACTACCTGGGCGCGCTGCCGCTGGACCTGAAGATCCGCCAGCAGGCCGACAGCGGCCAGCCCACCGTGGTGGCAGACCCGCAGAGCGAGGCCGCAGGCATCTACCGCCAGGTGGCGCGCGACGTGGCCGCGCGCATTGCGCTGCAGTCCAAGGACTTCTCGGCCAAGTTCCCGACCATCACCGTGAGCAAGAACACCTGAGAGGCTGTTCAGGCGCAGGAGCGTGCGAATACCCCGACCGCGGCCTGCAATTTTTTCGCTACGCGCTGGGAGTGAGAGCACTTGCGCTAAGGTAGTGTCCATGAACGCTTCCTTCTTTGCCCTGGGCTGGCGCACCCTGCTGCGCGACTGGCGTGCTGGCGAGTTGCGCCTGCTGGCCGTGGCCGTGACGCTGGCCGTGGCCGCGCTCACCTCGGTGGCCTTTTTTGCCGACCGGCTGCAAGGCGGCCTGCAGCGCGACGCGCTGCAGATTCTGGGCGGCGACGCCGTGGTGGCCAGCGACAACCCCACGCCCGCCGCATTTGTCGAACGCGCCCGCGCCCTGGGCCTGCAGGCCGTGACCACGGCAGGCTTTCCCACCATGGGCCGCGCAGGCGACGCGTTTGGCGGTGCCAGCCGCCTGGTGGCTTTCAAAAGCGTGGAACCCGGCTACCCGCTGCGCGGCAGCCTGAAGGTGGCCGCAGCACCTGGCGAAACCGGCGCCAGCACCCGCGACATTCCTGCGCCTGGCGAGGTGTGGGTCGATGCCCCGCTGCTCGAAGCGCTGGGCCTGCGCATGGGCGACCCGCTGCTGCTGGGCGACGCCAGCCTGCGCATCGCGCGCATCATCGTCGTCGAGCCCGACCGGGGCGCGGGCTTCATGGCGTTTGCGCCGCGCGTCATGGTCAACGCGGCGGACGTGGCCGCCACCGGCCTGGTGCAGCCCGCCAGCCGCCTGACCTACCGCTTTGCCGTGGCGGGCGAGCCTGCGGCTGTGCGCCAGTTCACCACCTGGGCCGAGCAGGAACTGCAACGCTCCGCCGTGCGCGGCGTGCGGCTCGAATCCATGGAATCGGGCCGCCCCGAGATGAAGCAAACCCTGGAGCGTGCGCAAAAGTTCCTCAGCCTGGTGGCGCTGCTGGCTGCGCTGCTGGCCGCCGTGGCGGTGGCGCTGGCCGCGCGCGGCTTTGCCGCCGCGCACCTGGACGCCGCCGCCATGCTGCGCGTGCTGGGCCTGAGCCAGCGCGCCATTGCGGGCAGCTATGCGGTGGAATTTCTGCTCGTGGGCCTGGCCGCCAGCCTGGCCGGGCTGCTGCTGGGCTATGGCGTGCACCACGTGTTTGTGCTGCTGCTGGCCGGGCTGGTGGAAAGCGGCCTGCCCGCACCCGGCCTGTGGCCCCTGGGCCTGGGGCTGGGCGTGGGCCTGACCCTGCTGGCGGCCTTTGGCCTGCCGCCCGTGCTGCAACTGGCACAGGTGCCGCCGCTGCGCGTCATCCGGCGCGACATGGGCGCGCTGCGCCCGGCCTCCTTGGCCGTGCTGGGGCTGGGCGTGGCGGGCTTTGCCGCGCTGCTGCTCACCGTCAGCAGCGATCTCAAGCTGGGCCTGATCGCAGTGGGCGGTTTTGGCCTGGCCGTGGGCTTGTTTGCCCTGCTGAGCTGGCTGGCCGTGCACGCCTTGCGCCGCAGCGTGCACGAGGCCACCGCGCCGCGCTGGCTGGTGCTGGCCACACGCCAGATTGCCGCACGCCCAGCCTATGCCGTGGTGCAGGTCAGCAGCCTGGCCGTGGGGCTGCTGGCGCTGGTGCTGCTGGTGCTGCTGCGCACCGACCTCATCGCCAGCTGGCGCCAGGCCACGCCGCCCGACGCGCCCAACCGCTTCGTCATCAACATCCAGCCCGACCAGGCCCAGCCTTTCCGCCAGACCCTGCAGGACGCGGGCGTGCGCCGCTACGACTGGTACCCCATGATCCGTGGCCGCCTGGTGGCCGTGAACGGCCAGCCCATCGGCCCCGAGAGCTTTTCAGACGACCGCGCGCAGCGCCTGGTGGAGCGCGAGTTCAACCTCTCCAACGCCCAGGAGCAGCCCCCGCACAACCAGGTGGTGGCAGGCCGCTGGACACCCGATGAACAAGGCGCCGCCAGCGTGGAAGAGGGCCTGGCCAAGACCCTGGGCCTGAAGCTCGGTGACACCCTGCGCTTTGACATGGCGGGTGTGCAGCACGAGGTGCGCATCACCTCGCTGCGCAAGGTGGACTGGGCCTCCATGCGTGCCAACTTCTTTGTGATGTTCCCCGTGGCGCAGGTGCCCGATGCGCCGCTCACCTACCTGGCCGCCTACCGTGCGCCAGAAGTATGGCCCCCACGCTCCTCCGCTGCGCGAGATCCGCTGCCCCCCGAGGGGGCTGCTTCCGACTTGGGGCGGCCCGGCGTTGGAAGCGCCGGGTTCGACAACGCCCTGGTGCGCCAATTCCCCAACATCACCAACGTGGACATGGGCGCTACGCTCACGCAGGTGCAAACCGTGCTCGACCAGGTGGTGCGCGCGGTCGAATTCCTGTTCGGCTTCACCCTGGCCGCCGGACTGGTGGTGCTGTTTGCCGCCGTGACTGCCACGCGCGAAGAGCGTGCGCGTGAATACGCCATCATGCGCGCCCTGGGCGCACGCGCCAGCCTGCTGGGCCAGGTGCAGCGCGCCGAGCTGGCGGGCGTGGGCCTGCTCGCGGGCGTGTTGGCAAGCTGCGTGGCCGTGGCCGTGGGCTGGGCGCTGGCGCGCTACGCCTTTGATTTCACCTGGACAGCCTCCCCCCTGGTGCCCGTGGCAGGCGGACTGGCAGGCGCCGTGCTGGCCCTGCTGGCAGGCTGGTGGGGCCTGCGCGAAGTGCTGCGCCGCCCGGTGGTGGATACGCTGAGGCAGGCAGCGGAGTGAGGGCGGGGGCATATGTCTCGTTCGTCGCATAGCTTTTGAAGGTGCAACGAACCCGTCCCTGCTTGATCCGGGCCGTGCCAATGCCAATCGGCACCCATGCGTAAAAAAACATGTTATCTGTATAGTTGCAGTTTTTGCTTGTTGTGCCCGGGAGAAGACAGCAATGTGTTCGTGGCAATCTGCACGGCACATGGGATGGAAGGGTTGTTCCATGACGTCATGGTCCAGTTTCAAGTCAAAGGTCGCCATTGCATTCGGTGCTGCCACGCTGGTGGTCGCCGCATTGGCTGTATCAACTTGGAAAATTGCTGACGATGCAGCGCATGCAGCCAAGATGGTGGCCCAAACGTATGAGGTGCTCAACGAGTTGGCCCGCACGAGGGGTTATTCACTGCAAGTTGAATTGGCGACGCAGAATTTCCGGTTGACCGGGAATGCCGACCATTTGGTCGAACGGGATCAGGCGATTGCTGCGCGCGAACTGTCGCTCGGGAACATTGGTCAATCGACGGCCGACAGCCCGGCGCAGCAGCGGCGCTGGACGGAATTGCGCCAGATCGTCAATCAAAGATTGGAGATATCGCGCCAGGTAGAAAAGCTGCGCAAGACACAGGGACAGGAGGCTGCGGACGCTTTTGTGGCCACGGCACCTCTGAAGGCCACCCGCACTCGTACATACCAGTTGCTGAACGAGATGGACATGGATGCGCGCCAAAGCCTTGCGCAGCGACTGGCTGAACATGCGCAGGCGCGCCAGGCACTCGTGTATGCCGGCACCCTGGTCGCTGCTTTGTTGGTCGCTTTGCTGGGCTGCACCTATTTTCTGATTCGTCGGCAGCTGCAAACCACCGCGGCCAGCCAGCGCGCACTGGCCGACAACGAGGAAAACCTCTCCACAACCTTGCATTCCATCGGTGACGCTGTATTGGCCACGGACATCGCCGGGCGCGTCACGCGCATGAACCCGGTGGCCGAAAGGCTCACGGGTTGGCGGATCTCGCAGGCGCAGGGGCTCCCGGTCGAGGAAGTATTCCATATCGTTCATGACCAGACCCGTGAACCTGTCCAGGTGCCTGTGGCCGTGGCCCTTGCCACCGGGGAAACCCAGGCCCTGTCCGATCATTCCGTCTTGATTGCACGCGATGGCAGCGAATGGCCCATTGCAGACAGTGCCGCGCCAATCCGCGATGCCCAAGGGTTGTTGCGTGGCGTTGTACTGGTCTTTCGTGACGTCACCGCCGAGCGTGAGGCTGCACGCATCATCCGTGAGCAGAATGCAATACTGGAAGCCGATGTGCGTAAGCGCACTGCGCAATGGCATGAAAGTGAAAGCCACCTGCGCAGCATCATTGGCACCGTGCCCGCGATGATCGCCTACGTGAATGCAGAGCGGCGCTATGTCTATGTCAATATGCAGTACCGTGAGCGCTTCGCTCCCGGCCACGAGGATATTACGGGCTGCACGGTGCAGGAAATCCTTGGCCCGGATCGCTACGCCATCGCCAGCGCGCTGATCGACAAGGTGCTGGCAGGAGAGCCGCAAGCCTATGACTGGCAGCCCTTCCCAGGCGTTTGGCAGACCATCCAATACGCCCCCAAGCATGGTGCCGACGGTGAGGTGGCGGGTTACTACGTGCTGGGCACGGATATCACGGAACGCAAGCGCTTCGAGGAGCGTATCCAGGCCCTCAACACCGAACTTGGGCAGCGTGTGCGCGAACTCGAGCGCGTCAGCCGTGCGCTGCGTACTCTGAGCGCCGGCAACCGGGCCATGCTGCGTGCCAGTGAGGAGGCGGTGCTGCTCGAAAGCATGTGCCGCGCCATCGTCACAGCCGGGGGGTATGGCATGGCGATTGTCTGGTATCGGGGCGAGGACGTAGACGCGATGCTGCGGCCTGTGGCCGAGTGCAGTTACCCAGGGGGAATGGATGCCCTGCGCCAAGTGGATCTCTGTCTGGCGGATGCTGGGCTTGGCCAGGATCCGACACCGGCCGCCATTCGCGATGAGAGGCCCCATCTCGTGCGCAGCATGGGTGGAGGAAATTCTGCGTTCTCATTGGGGCTGGGGCGTTTTGCCGGGGCTACTTCCGGTCTGTCGTGTCCCCTGCATGTAGATGGCGCGGTGATCGGTGCGCTCTCTATCTACGATCCGGAACCGGGTGCATTCGGTGACGATGAAATTGCGCTGCTCACTGAATCAGCGCAAGACCTGGCCTTCGGCATCTCCAGCCTGCGCGCACGCATGGAACAGCAACGCGTGCATGCGGCGATGTATCACATGATGCGCCACGACGTGCTTACCGGGCTTCCCAACGCGATCGAGTTCACGCAAGCGCTCACTGCCGCCGTCGAAGGCCCTTCGCCAGTCGGCCAACCCATGGCCGCTCTGCAACTCAATGTCGAGCGGCTGGGCGAGATCAACGATGTGCTCGGCTATACCCACGGCGATCAGATACTGCGGGATTTTGGGCAACGGCTGCGCGAATGCCTTCCGCCGCAAGTCTTGGTCGCGCGCCTGCGCGGCGATGAATTCGCCGTTCTGGCGCCAGCCAAGGACACTGCCGAGGCCCAGAGCCTCGTCGAGACGATAAATGCCTTCCTGTCCCGTCCTTTCCCGGTTGCCGACATCGAACTGGACGTGAGCGCAAAGATCGGCATTGCCCTCTATCCCGAGCATGGTTCGACGGCCCAGGAATTGCTGCGCCGGATGGGCAAGGCGCTCTATTACGCCAAGGCCAACGGACTGGCCCAATGCCTGTTCGATCCGTCAAAACAAAGAGACCAGACCGGGCGGCTGAAAATGGCGGGTGAACTTCGGCGAGCCATCAGCGCTGGCCAACTGAGGCTGTTTCTGCAGCCCAAGGTAGAAATTTCCTCGGGACGGGTTTGTGGCGCCGAGGCATTGGTGCGCTGGCAGCATCCTCAGCAGGGATTGATCCTGCCGGGCGCATTCATTGGTTTGGCCGAGCAGACGGGGTTGATCAAGCCTCTGACGGAGTGGGTCATCGTAGCCGCGCTTGACTTGTTGCAGGACTGGCAGGTTCGGGGTTGTGCGGTTCCCGTTGCCATCAATCTTTCCGCACGCAACTTCCGCGATGAGCAATTGTTCAGTAAGTACCGCAACTGGCAAGCGCAGCGCAATGTCGCCCCTGGGCTGCTTGAGGTGGAAATCACTGAAAGCACTGTGATGGATGATGCCGAATACGCCTTGCGCATGCTGCATGCCTTGCGTGGGGAGGGCATTCCGCTCTACATAGATGACTTTGGCACCGGGTACTCCTCGCTTGGCTATCTGCAGAAGCTCCCGGTTGACTACATCAAGATTGACCAGTCCTTCGTGGCCGACATGACCCACAACCGGGAATCTGCTGCGATTGTGCGCTCCACCATTGACCTGGTGCATGATCTTGGATGCAAGACGGTCGCTGAGGGAGTGGAGACGCAAGAACACTGGGAACTGCTCGCCAGCTTAGGCTGCGACATCGCGCAGGGCTATTTCATTGCCAAGCCCATGCCATCAGAAGCGTTCCAGCACTGGGCTGCAGGCTTCAAGATGCCATGAAAAGACCGTGAACACGTTCGAAGAAAGGACAAACCATGCGGGCGCATTACCTGCAACATGTGGCTTTTGAGGGCCTGGGCGCCATCGAGCCCTGGCTGGTGGAGCAGGGCTACCAGATCACGGCCACGCGGTTCGACCAGGACGGCGCGCTGCCCGAACCGCAGGCCGTAGACCTGCTCATCGTCATGGGCGGCCCCATGGGCGTGAACGAGGGGGCGCAGTATCCCTGGCTGGCCGCCGAAAAGCGCTTTGTGCGCGAATGCATCGCTCTGGGCAAGCCCGTGCTGGGCGTGTGCCTGGGCGCGCAGGTAATTGCCAGTGCCCTGGGGGCGCGGGTGTACGCCAACACGCACAAGGAGATCGGCTGGCTGCCGGTGCAGGGCACGGGGGCGGGCGGTGCCGGGGTGTTCCGGTTTCCGGCGTCGCAAACGGTGTTCCACTGGCATGGCGAGACCTTTGACCTGCCCGACGGTGCCGTGCATCTGGCGCGCAGCGAGGGCTGCGAGCACCAGGCCTTCCAGTGGGGCCCGCGCGTGATCGGCCTGCAGTTCCACCTGGAGGCCACGCCCGCCACCACGCAGGACATGGTGACCCACGGGCAGGCCGAGCTGCAGCCCGCACGCTATGTGCAAAGCGCCCAGGACATCCTGGCCGCCGCGCCCCGGCACTGCGCGCAGATCAACGCGCTGCTGGGCCAGGTGCTGGCCTTCCTCAAGGATGGCGCGGCATAGCCTGAAAGTGCTGCAATTGCTATAAAAAATATAGCTGTAAATCCTTGTGGATAAAGCGGTATAGGCGTTTCACGCATGAAACTGCCGCCGCCACTGCTGCGGCGTCAGCCCCAGCGCCTTGCGGAACTGCAGGCGCAGGTTCTGCGCGCTGCCCAGGCCGCACTGGGCGGCCACTGAATCCAGCGGGGCGTCGGTCGTCTCCAGTAACTGCTGCGCACGCGCCAGGCGCTGCTGTGCCAGCCACGGCCCCAGCGCCATGCCGGTGGCGGCACGGAACTGGCGGCTGAAGGTGCGCCGGCTCATGTGCAGCTGCTGCGCCACGTCGTCCAGCGTGGTCGTGTGGGCCAGATCAGCCAGCAGGCTGTGCAGCAACTGCCCCATGCGCTCGCTGCGCGGCTGCTGCGCGGGTACCGCGCATTCGATGAACTGGGCCTGCCCGCCGCTGCGGTGCGGCGCCAGCACCAGCATGCGCGCCGCGTGGTTGGCCACGGTCGCCCCGGCCGTGCTGCGCAGCAGGTGCAGGCAGCAGTCCAGTGCGGCGGCGGTGCCAGCCGAAGTGAGCACCGTGCCGTCCTGCACGTAGAGCACGCTGGCGTCCACCTGCACCGTGGGGTGCTGCTGCGCCAGTGCGGCCGCGTAGGCCCAGTGCGTGGTGGCGCGGCGCGCGTCCAGCACCCCGGCCTGCGCCAGCACAAAGGCGCCCAGGCACAGCCCCACCAGCACGGCACCGCGCGCGTGGGCGTCGCGCAGGGCTTGCAGCATGGCCTCGGGGGCGCGCTCATGCACGTCGCGCCAGGTGGGCACGATGACCACATCGGCCAGTGCCAGCATCTCCAGCCCCCAGTCGGTCGCGATGTGAAAGCCCGCCGTGGTGCGCAGCGGGCCGCTCTCCATGGCCACCACGCGCACATCGAAGTAGGGCGATGCCTCGCCCAGCACGATGCTGGGCACGCACAGGTGAAAGGGGCTGATGTGGTCAAACGCCAGTACGGCCACGCGCTGGGGTTGCGCCAAGGGGCGGCGAGGAAGGCGACGGGATGGCGCAGTGGGCATATTGGCCCGATGCTATCGCATATTGGCCATCGGGCCAGTCGTGCCAACGGCTACCGTGGCGCACGATACAGGGTATTCCTTCACTACTTTAGGAGTCCACCATGAGCCAACCCGCCTTGATCGTCATCGACGTACAGAACGACTACTTCCCCACCGGTGCCTACCCGCTGCACGACACGCAGGCCGTGCTGGAGCGCACCGTGCAGGCCGTGCGCAGCGCGCAGGCCCAGGGCGTGCCCGTGGTGCTGGTGCAGCACATAGCGCGCAGCAGCCCGTCGCCCTTCTTCAATGTCGGCACCGAAGGCGTGCAAATCCACCCGCTTCTGCGCGCCGCCGCGCCCGACGCACCCGTGGTGGTCAAGGGCCATGCCGACAGCTTCTTGAACACTACGCTGCAAGCCACCCTGGCCGCGCAGGGCGTGGACACCCTGTGGCTGTGCGGCATGATGACCCACAACTGCGTTACCCACACCGCGCTCTCGCCCCAGGCGCAGGGCTACACCGTGCGTGTGCTGGAAGACCTGTGCACCACGGTGGACGCGATGATCCACGCCATTGCAATCAGCGCCTTGCGGGATCGGGTGGAGGTGGTGAGCAGTGAGAGCCTGGGGCTGTGCGGCTGATGGTGCCCCAGTAAAGGCAGCCGGATCTGGCCAAGCCGCCCGCCGGGCACTATGGGCTCGGCAACTGCATGGCCTTGCGCTGCTGCCACGCTTGGCGCACAAACGGGTCGGCCACGGCATAGACGCCATGCGATTGCCGGTGGATGAGGTTGGCCGCGATCATCCTCTCCACCATGTTCTGCACCTGCGGCGTATCGACCGCCATGCCGATCTGCTCGGCATACTGGCGCAGCGCGTCGGCCGAGAACAGGCCCGATTCGCCCGACTCGCTACCTTGCACCACCCGTTCAAACAGGGCACGCGCCAAGGCGCCCAGCGATTCGATGGTGGCAATCTCCACCTCGGAAGCGGCTGCGGCCAGCGTGGTGCAGATGATGGGAAACGCCACGTCGGGGCTCTCGGGGCGCGCCTGCAGCAGCACCAACGCATTCTGCAACTCTTCGGGGCGCTGGCCCACGGCCACAAAGCCCTGGTACATCACCTCTTGTGACGGCAGCTTGATGCCCGGCATCTGCCGCAACTGCTCATGCTTCCAGCGCACAAAGTCTGCCCCCAAGGGCTCGTAGCTAGCGGACACAGCCCCCGCAAACGGCTGCGTGCGCCGCGTCGCCATGTCGGCCACCAAGGACTTGTGCGAGCCCGTGCCCAGGAACAGCAGGTACCCCGGCGTGCCGGGGCGGGTATTGACGGCATCGCGCGCCGCCTTCAGGGCAAATAGCAGGTTATTGCCGTCCTCGGTGCCCAGCGCCTGCTGCACTTCGTCCATGATGAGCACCACGTCGGTCTTGACCTTGTCCACCAGCTCGGTCAGCACCTCGGCCAGCGTGGCGCCGCCCGGTTTGCCCACGGCATCCACCTGAAAGCCAAAGGAAAACCCCGCCGCACCCACATTCAAGCCCTTGAAGCGCTGCAGCAACTTGCTGCCGGGCGCCGCCAGGCCGGCCAGCGTGGACCGCACCGCCTCATACACCAGCGCTGCCGGGCTCTTGCTGCGGTCCACCCACAGGTCCACATAAATCACCAAGGCCCCCATGGCCTCCAGCGCGGGCACCAGGTCTTGCCGCAGAAAGGTGGTCTTGCCGATGCGCCGAATGCCCGAAAGAAACACCCCCGAACGCACCTGCACCTGCAAAGCCGTGGGCTTGAGCAACTGCTGCGCCAGGTCTGCGGCGTACTGGTCGCGGCGGTAATAGGGGGTGGCGGGCATGGTTTAGCTCTGTTTATTTGATGATGATAATTATCTGATTTGGATAATTGCCTGTAAACAGGGCTGTGGTACCTGCGGATGCGGGCTTGCCGTTCAGGCTTCGTCAGATTGCTGCTGCCTGGGCATTGCCGTGCAACCGGTTGAACACCATGAGTTCACAGGAGCTGGACGGCTTCGGACGCCTTTCGCGGCACTGGCCTAAGTCGACTTGGTGGCCACCTGCCTCGTTGCCGCAGTCTCGCCGCGCAACGCCATGATGTCGCGTTTAGGCGATTGGCCAAACAGGCGGCTGTACTCCCGATTGAATTGCGAGGGGCTTTCGTAGCCCACATGAAACGCGGCGCTGGTGGCGTCGAAAGCTTCATTGAGCATCAAGCGCTTCGCCTCATTCAGACGCATCCATTTTTGATACTGCAGCGGGCTCATCGCGGTGAGCTTGCGAAAGTGGTGGTGCAGGCTGGACGCGCTCATCTGTACACGCGACGCCAGATCGTCGATGCGCAGCGGCGCGGCATAGTTGGCTTTCAACCATTCGATCGCCTTGGCCACCCGCTGGCTCTGGCTGCCTGCCGCGACGATTCGCTGCAGGAGCGCCGCCTGGTCGCTCATGAGCAGGCGGTAGTGAATTTCACGCTGGATCAGCGGGGCCAGCACCGGGATGGCTTCCGGCTCGTCGAGCAAATCCAGCAAACGGCGGAAGGCCTCCATGATGTGCGGTGTCACCGTGCCGATCCCGATGCCCCGGTCGCCGGGTTTCTCCATCGGCGGCGGCAGGCTGCCTTGCGCGATCAAGTCCGCCAGAAGTCGCAGATCAAGGTTCAATACCAAGCCGAGACAGGGTTTTTGGGGACTGGCGGTGACGACTTCCGAGTTGGCGGGGAGGTCCAGTGATGTGATCAGAAGGCGGCCGGTGTCGTACTCGTAACATTCGTCGCCAACCCACATCTTTTTCGTTCCCTGGGCTACCAGCACGACGCTGGGCGCCACCATGCAGACGGCGGGCGGCTCCGGCTTCTCGCGCCGCCAGAACCCCAGATGGGGGATGGGCGTCTGCCAGTCCCTGGCTCCCTGGGTCCACTTTCCAATGATCCGCCCCAACGCTTCATGTGGCACTTGCGTGTCTCCCAGGCAATGTCGTTATGGCGCAATGTAGCCCGATCCAGAGTGCATTTCCACATAGAAATCTGCAGATTCGGAGGATCAGGCAAGAAATTGACTGGTTTGCTATACCGATCGATCCGTTCCTTGCACAAGAATGCAATCAGGTCGTTTGCTCTTGGACAGCACCGCCAGAGCAGACCTTGCACCTTTCACGATCAAGGAACAACCCATGGACAACTTCACCTTCTTCAATCCGACCACCATTGAATTCGGCGCCGACAAGGAGCAAGCCATCGGCCAGCATCTGGCGGCGCATGGCATCAAGCGGGTGCTGCTGTGCTACGGCAGCGACCGCATCAAGCGCGAAGGGCTCTTTGACGTCGTGAGCCAGCGTCTTGCCGAGAAGGGCATCGAATGGGTCGAATGCGGCGGCATCGTCAGCAACCCGGTCATCTCCAAGGTGCGTGAAGGGGTCGCCCTGGCGAGACACCATCAGGTGGATGCCATTCTCAGCATCGGCGGGGGCTCGGTAATCGACAGCGCCAAGGCCATTGCCGCAGGCGTGGGCTACTCCGGTGACGTTTGGGATCTATTCATCGGCAAGGCAGCCATCGCGTCCGCGCTACCGCTGTTTGCCATCCTGACCCTGGCTGCCACCGGCAGCGAGATGAATCCCGGCGCGGTGGTGACGAACGAAGACACCCAACAAAAGTTCTTCATCTCCTCGCCGGCCTTGTTCCCCAAGGTGTCCATTGTCAATCCGGTGCTGATGCGGGGCGTGTCACGGGACTATCTGGCGTATTCCGCGGCGGACGTCATCGCCCACCTGATCGAGGTCTACTTCACGGCAGCCATCCATCCCAAGCTGCAGTCGCGGCTGGTCGAGTCCGTCATCCACACCATCATCGAAACGACCGAGGCGCTGCTGTCCGATCCCAAGGACGACAACGCCCGTGCGCAGTTTGCATGGGCGGCCACGCTCGCCCTGAACGGGCTCACCTCTTCCGGCGCCTCCGGCTTCAGCTACCCCAACCACGCCATCGAGCACTCCCTGTCGGCCCTGTTCAATGTGCCGCACGGTGCCGGTCTTTCGGTGGTCATGCCGGCCTGGATGAAGTGGTACCACGGCCGCAACCCGGTTCAATTCCAGCGCTTTGCCCGCGAGGTGTTCGGCGTGGATACGACCGAGCAAGGCATTGGCGCGCTGGAGCAATGGTTCGACAAGATCGGCACGCCTACCCGCCTGGGGCAGTTGGGCATCCAGGAAGCCGACCTGCCCGCCATCGTCGACAACGTGCAGGTCAACGTCCGTGGCTTTGGCATCGCCGACATCTACACGCCGGACGTAGTGGCCGCCATTTTGAAGAGCGCCCTGTAGGCACCCAATTTTCACTTCACCCAAGGAAGTTCCCATGAACAGCAGTCTCTCTCGCAGAAATCTCATTCAAAGCACCGTCATTGCCGTTGCCGCAATGCTGGTTTGCGCGCAACCCGCTCTATCCCAGCCAAACTCCGCTGCAATCGGTGGAAATACTCTAAGTCTGGCTCAGGAATGGGACAAGACGTTTCCGCGCAGCAACCAGGTCGATCATCAGAAGGTCACGTTCACAAATCGCTACGGCATTACGCTTGCCGCAGACGTGTACCTGCCAAAGAACCGCGGGAATCAGCGGCTGGCGGCCATCGTGGTCGGCGGCCCGTTTGGTGCGGTGAAGGAACAGGCATCAGGCCTCTACGCGCAGACGATGGCCGAGCGCGGCTTCGTCACGCTGGCCTTCGATGGCTCCTATACCGGGGAGAGCGGCGGCGAGCCGCGCAACATCGCCTCGCCGGACATCAACACCGAGGACTTCATGGCGGCGGTGGACTTCATCGGCCTGCAGCCCTACGTCGATCGCGAGCGTATCGGCATGATCGGCATCTGCGGCTGGGGCGGCATGGCGTTGAACGCCGTGGCGGCCGACAAGCGCGTCAAGGCCGTGGTCGCCAGCACCATGTACGACATGAGCCGCGTCATGTCCATGGGCTACAACGACAGCGTGACACCCGAGCAGCGTGCGCAGGCGCTGGAGCAGATGAGCCGCCAGCGCTGGGAAGACGCTGCGAACGGAAAGCCCGCCTACCAGCCAGCCTACAACCAGTTGAAAGGCGGCGAAGCGCAGTTCCTGATCGATTACGCGGACTACTACACGACGCCGCGCGGCTACCACCCGAGGGCGGTCAATTCCGGCAACTCTTGGTCGATCACCACGCCGCAGTCGTTCATGAATATGCCCATCCTGACCTATATCCAGGAGATTTCGCCACGCCCGATCCTGTTCGTGCACGGGGAGAAGGCCCACTCACGCTACTTCTCAGAAACCGCGTATGCGGCAGCAAAGCAGCCGAAGGAACTCCTGATTGTCAAAGGCGCCAGCCATGTCGATTTGTACGACCGCATGGACAAGATTCCTTTTGACAGGATTTCCGCTTTCTTCGGGAAGAATCTGAAGTAGCCGTCCCCATCGCAGGCCAACGCGCTGCAGGCCCGCAGCGTCACATCCCTGTCAAAGCTCCTGGCCAGACTGCGGGGTTTTCGGTAACGGGATGGAACCCATGCACTATTGGAACAACGAGGGAGGCATGGCGCTGGTAACGCGCCGTGCGTTGGCTGGTGCCGCTGCGGCTGCATTGTGTGCGGCACTGGCGGGCTGTGGTGGCTCGGATGCTGGCGTGCCCACGGGCGCCACGGCCACGCTGGCCATTCTGGAGACCACGGACCTGCACTTCAACGTGCGCAGCTACGATTACTTCAAGCTGGCCGAAGACAAGAGCTATGGCTTTGAGCGCACTGCCACGCTGGTGCGCGCCGCGCGCAAGGAGTTTGCCAACACGCTGCTGGTGGACAACGGCGACACTATCCAGGGTACGGCGCTGGCCGACTATGAGGCGGTGGTCAAGACCATCCCCTGCACGCAGCAGCTTTCCATGTACAAGGCCATGGGCGCGCTGGGTTTTGATGCGGGCACGCTGGGCAACCACGAGTTCAACTACGGCCTGCCGTTTCTGAACCAGGTGCTGGGCGGCGGCCTGGAGGTGGACGGCGTGGATGCCAGCCAGAAGTGCGCAGGCGCGGGCTTTCCCATGGTGCTGGCCAACGTGTACAGCGCCAAGACCAAGAAGCCGCTGGTGCAGCCCTACACCATTGTGGAGCGCACGCTCACCGGCAAGGCGCCCGATGGCTCCGAGGTCAAGGCGCCCATCAAGATTGGCGTGATCGGCTTCACCACGCCCGGCATCATGAACTGGGACAAGCGCTACCTGGAGGGCAAGCTCACCACCGAGGGCGCGGTCGAATCTGCCAACAAGTACGTGCCCGAACTGCGCGCCAAGGGCGCCAACGTCGTGGTGGCGCTGCTGCATGGCGGCCTGGACGGTGCGGCCTACTCGCCCACCATGGAGAACCCCGGCCTGCACTTGTCCAAGGTGGCGGGCATCGACGCCATGGTCATGGGCCACCAGCACGGCGTGTTCCCCGACACGGCGGCCACGCCCAGCTTCAACCTGCCGGGGGTGGACCACAAGGCAGGCACCGTGAACGGCGTGCCTGCGGTGATGGCCAGTTCCTGGGGCAAGGCCCTGGGCGTGGTGCAGTTGGCGCTGCGCTGGGACGGCAGCAAGTGGATCAGCGACAAAACGGCCAGCAAGAGTGCGCTGCGCACCATCCAGACCGGCAAGGACGCCGCAGGCAAGGCCGTGTACGTGGATGCCGACCCCGGCATTGCGCCGCTGGTGGAGCCGCAGCACCAGGCGGCCATCCAGTACGTGAAGACGCCGATCGGCACCACCGACTTCCGCATGAGCACGCTGTTTGCCGACGTGGGCGACCCCGGCGCGATCCAGGTGGTCAACCAGGCGCAGCAAGCCTATGTGGCCGCCTACATCCAGGCCAGCCTGCCGCAGTACAAGGACCTGCCGGTGCTGTCGGTCAGCGCGCCGTTCAAGAGCGGCTTCCAGGGCGCGGCCGACTACACCGACGTGGCCGTGGGCCCGCTGGCCATCAACAACGCGGCCGACCTGTACCTCTACCCCAACACCGTGTACGCGGTGAAGGTCAATGGCGCAGACATCCAGAACTGGCTGGAGGCCGCGGCCAAGCGCTTCAACCAGATCGACCCGGCCAAGACCACCGAGCAGGCGCTCATCAGCAGCTTTCCCGGCTACAACTTCGACATGTTCACCACGCCCGACGTGCAGTACGAGATCGACGTGACCCAGCCCGTGGGCAGCCGCATCAAGAACCTGACCTACCTGGGCAAGGCCATTAACCCGGCGCAGGAATTTGTGATTGCCACCAACAACTACCGCGCCACCAGCGGCAAGAGCTTCATCGACAAGCTCGACGGCTCGGGCACCATCTGGGCTTCGCCCGACGCCAACCGCGACGTGGTGATTGACTACATCCGCAAACACCCCAGCATCACCCGCGGCGCCAACGGCACAGCCCAGAGCTGGCGCTTTGCCAAGGTGAAGACGGCGGGTGCGGTGGTGTTCAGCTCGGGCGCGGGCGCGCTGTCCGTAGCGCAGGCCGCAGGCCTGAAGAACGTGAGCCTGCTGGCGGCGGACGACGGCACGGGCAAGGGCACGTCCAAGTACGCCATCGACCTTTCGCAATAAGGCTAGCGCCCCCCCACGGGCTGCAGCAGCACCAGCAGCGCGCCTGCACCGCCATCGACCGGCCGGGCCTGCACAAAGGCCAGCACCTCGTGCTTTTGCACCAGCCAGCGCTGCACGCGGCCTTTGAGCACGGGGCTTTTGCCGGGAGAGCCCAGGCCCTTGCCGTGCACCACGCGCACGCAGCGCAGGCCCTGCTTGTGGGCATTGCGGATGAACTGGCCCAGCGCCTCGCGGGCCTCATCCACGCGCAGGCCGTGCAGGTCGAGCTGGCGCTGAATGCTCCAGTGCCCGGCGCGCAGGCGGCGCGTCACTTCCACGCCAATGCCGGGGCGGCGAAAGCTGAGCTGGTCGTCGGTGTCCAGCAGGGTGCCCACGTCGAAGTCGTCACTGATCGACTCCTGCAGCGCGCGCTGCTCGTCCAACTGGTGCTGTACGGGCAGGGGCGGCGGCAGGGGGCGGCGCGGCAGGGCCAGGTTGCGCTCGTGCAGCCGGGTGATGGGGCCTACCGTGCGGCTGAACAGGTGGCGTTCGGCTTCACGCCGAGCTGCGGCTTCGCGCTGGGCTTTTTCTTCGGCCTCTCTGCGGGCCTTTTCTTTGAGCAGGTGGCGGGCCACGGCGGCCAGGTCCTGCAGGTCGGTAATACGCACGCTGGCGCGGCGGGGTGTGGGCGCGCTGCTGCGGCGGGCTTTGCGCGGCACCGGGGCAGCATCTGTGCTGGGGGCAGGCCGTGCTGGGCGTGGCGCGGCAGCGGGCCGGGGTGGTGCCACCGGCGCGCTGGCGGGCGGTGCCACAGCCGGGGTGGCGGGTGCCGCCGCAGCGCCCTTGGGCGCGCGTGCGCGCTCCAGCGCCAGGCGCAGGGCGGTATGGCCGGGCAGGCTCACGCTACACCAGCCCTTTCTCGGCCATCGACAGGGCCTGGCCCGGCGCCACGATCACGTGGTCCAGCACGCGCACGTCCACCAGGGCCAAGGCGGCTTTCAGGGTCTGGGTGAGCGCTTCGTCGGCGCGGCTGGGCTGCACGCTGCCGCTGGGGTGGTTGTGCGCCAGCACCACGGCGGCGGCCTGGGGGTGCAGGGCGCGCAGCACCACTTCGCGCGGGTACACGCTGGTCTGCGTGAGCGTGCCGCGAAACAGATCTTCCAGCGCCAGCAGGCGGTGCTGGCTGTCGAGGAACAGCACCGCAAACACCTCGTGCGCCTTGGCGGCCAGGTGCAGTTGCAGGTAGTGCTTGACGGCCTGGGGCGAGTCGAATACCTCGCGCTCGCGCAGTTGCTGGGCCAGCGCGCGGCGCGCCAGTTCCAGCACGGCCACGAGTTCGGCGCGCTTGGCCGGGCCCAGGCCCTTGATGCGTTCCAGGTCGGCCGCGCTGGTGTGCAGGAGCCCGGCGATGCCGCCAAAGCCGCCCGTGGGCTGGCCGGTGGCAGGGTCTTGCGCGGGCGGCTCCAGCAGTTCCTGCGCCAGTTGCAGCACGCCCTTGCCCACAATGCCGGTGCGCAGCAGGATGGCCAGCAGCTCGGCATCGGCCAGCGCGGCGGGGCCGCGCGCCAGGAGCTTTTCGCGCGGCTGCGCGTCGGCAGGAAGGTCTTTCAGCGGCATCGCAAGTGGGGCGCAAAGGCCGAAACGTAAAATGGCGCCAGTTTATCGAGGCATCCATGGCAACTGTTCAACCGGGTTCTTTTCTGACCCTGCATTACCGTCTGGCGGGCCCTGAGGGCGACGTCATCAACACTTTCGAGGACAAGCCCGCCACGCTCACGCTGGGCAACAGCGAGCTTTCGCCCGTGCTGGAGCAGCGCCTGCTGGGCCTGGAAGAGGGCACGCGCAGCACCTTTGAGCTGGCGCAGGGCGAGGCCTTTGGCGAGCGCAACCCGGCCATGCAGCAGTGGGTATCGCGCAAGCTGCTGGACACCCTGGGCGACCCTGATGAGCAGTACCACGTGGGCGAGGCGGTGGAATTTGCCACGCCCGACGGGGCGGGCTCCTACGCGGGCGTGGTGGTGCAGGTGGGCAATGCCGACAGCCAGGATGCGCTGCTGATCGACTTCAACCACCCGCTGGCGGGCCAGCCGGTCACGTTCGAAGTGCACGTCATCGGGGTGCTATGAACCACCCGCAGGAGGTGCTGCTGGCTGAGCCGCGCGGTTTTTGCGCGGGGGTGGACCGGGCGATCGAGATCGTCGAGCGTGCGCTGGCCAAGTTTGGCGCGCCGATCTACGTGCGCCACGAGATCGTGCACAACACCTATGTGGTGAACGACCTCAAGGCCAAGGGCGCGGTCTTCATCGAGGAGCTGTCCGAGGTGCCGCCTGGCGCTACGCTGATTTTCAGCGCGCATGGGGTGAGCAAGGCCGTGCAGGAAGAAGCCCGTGCGCGCGGCTTTCACATCTTCGACGCCACTTGCCCGCTGGTGACCAAGGTGCACGTCGAGGTGGCCAAGCTCGCGCAAGAGGGCTATGAGTTCATCATGATCGGCCACAAGGGCCACCCCGAGGTCGAGGGCACGCTGGGCCAGCTCGACGGCGGCATCCACCTGGTGGAAGACGTGGCGGACGTGGCTCGCGTGCAGCCTGCGCAGCAGGAGAAGCTGGCCGTGGTCACGCAGACCACCTTGAGCGTGGACGACGCTGCCGAGATCACCGCCGCCGTGCGTGCGCGCTTCCCCAAGGTGCGCGAGCCCAAGCAGCAGGACATCTGCTATGCCACGCAGAACCGGCAGGATGCGGTCAAGCTGCTGAGTCCGCAGGTGGACCTGGTCATCGTGGTGGGCAGCCCGACCAGCTCCAACAGCAACCGCCTGCGCGAACTGGCGCAGCGCATGGGCACCACCAGCTACATGGTGGATTCTGCGGATGAGCTGCGTGCCGAATGGTTTGACGGCATCGCCCGCGTGGGCCTGACGGCAGGCGCATCGGCCCCTGAAATCCTGGTGCGCGAGGTGATCGATCGCATCAAGGCGCTGGGCGCTGTGTCGGTGCGCAAGCTCAGCGGCATCGAGGAAACGCTCAAGTTCCCGCTGCCCAAGGGGCTCAAGCTCGACGGTACTGCCGAGACGGACGCACTGACGCAAAGCGAGTAATTTGCTATAAAAATGATAGCTTCTTGCGCAATGAATACGCGCGCTTGAGCCGTATTTTCCTTAAACTCTTCCGGCCCTCAACTCCATAGGTCAAGAGGGGGGTCTGAGGCCACGGCGCGCAGGATGTCGGTGCGCGAGACAAAGCCCACTGGCACGCCCGTCTCGTCCGTCACGGGCAGGCCGGGCAGCCCGGTTTCCAGCAGCACGGCGGTGAGGCGGCGCAGATCGGTGTCGGGGGCCACGGCGGGCACGGGGCTGACCATCACCGCGGACACGGGCCGCCGCGCCAGCGCAATGGCCGCCTGGATGTGGCCCGGCTCGGGCAGCAGATCCAGCGGCGCCATGTCTGCACGCACCAGCAGGCCCACCACCCGCCCCAGCGCATCGACCACCGGTGCCTGCGACACCTGGTGCTCCGCCAGTTGCTGCCAGGCGTGGTTGACGATGGTTTCGGGCCGCACGGTGAACGGGTGCGGCGTCATGACGTCACGCACGCGCGACAAGGGTTGGCGCGCAGCCACCACGGGCTGCCCCGTCTGGGCATAGGCTGCCACCGCCTCTTGCGTGCGTGTGGGGGCGCCGCCTGTACTGTGCACACCGGGCGCCGCCGGGGCGCCGCCGGGCAGCAACGCGTCGAGCGCAAAAGGCGGCGCTTCGTCTGTGCCGCGTGTGCGCAGGGCTTGCGGGCGGTTTACCCGCCGCACGGACGTGATGCGTGCAAGGTTCTCGGGGCCACCCCGGTACATCTGTCCTGATGGGCCGAACACAAAAAACATGGCAGCCTCCTGCCGTCCCTGCAGACGGGACGCGCCTGCCCATGTTATCGGCACAGCCCAAGGGTTTAGGAGTGCGGGCATCTAAAATCGCACCATGCTAGACATTCTTCTTCTGCGCAAAGACCTCGGCACCACCGTCGAGCGTCTGCAAACCCGCAAAAATCCCCAGCCCTTCCTCAATGTCGAGGCTTTCCAGGCCCTGGAAGCCGAGCGCAAGACCCTGCAGACCCGCACCGAGGAGCTGCAGGCACAACGCAACCAGCTCTCCAAGCAGATCGGCATGCTCATGGGCAAGGGCGACAAGGAGGGCGCAGAGGCCGCCAAGGCCCAGGTGGCTGCGTCCAAGGTCGAGCTGGAGCAATCCGCAGCCCGCCTGGACCAGATCCAGGCCGAGCTGCAGACCCTGCTGCTGGCCGTGCCCAACCTGCCGCACGAGAGCGTGCCCGTCGGTGCGGATGACGGCGGCAACGTCGAAGTGCGCCGCTGGGGCACCCCCGCCAGCTTCGCCTTCGAGGTGAAGGACCATGTGGACGTGGGCACCCCCCTGGGGCTGGACTTCGACATGGGCGTCAAGCTCTCGGGCTCGCGCTTCACCGTGATGAAGGGGCCCATCGCCCGCCTGCACCGCGCGCTCGCCCAGTTCATGCTCGACCTGCAGACCCAGCAGCACGGCTACACCGAGTGCTATGTGCCCTACGCCGTGAATGCCGACTCGCTCAAGGGCACGGGCCAGTTGCCCAAGTTCGAGGGCGACCTGTTCGCCGCCAAGAAGGGCGGCCAGGACGGAGAGCCCGTGCCGGACAACGCTGCGCTCTACCTCATTCCCACCAGCGAAGTGCCGCTGACCAACTTCGTGCGCGACGTGGTGCTGCAGGAGTCCGAACTGCCCATGCGCCTGACCGCGCACACGCCGTGCTTCCGCTCCGAGGCTGGCAGCTATGGCCGCGACACGCGCGGCATGATCCGCCAGCACCAGTTCGACAAGGTCGAAATGGTGCAGATCGTGCACCCCGACAAGAGCTACGAGGCGCTGGAGGAAATGACCCGCCACGCCGAAACCGTGCTGCAGCAGCTCGGCCTGCCCTACCGCGTAATGGCCCTGTGCACCGGCGACATGGGCTTTGGCGCCGCCAAGACCTACGACCTCGAAGTGTGGCTGCCCGCGCAGAATACCTACCGCGAGATCAGCTCGGTGAGCAACTGCGAAGCCTTCCAGGCGCGCCGCCTGCAGGCACGCTTCAAGAACGCCCAGGGCAAGAACGAGTTGGTGCACACCCTCAACGGCTCGGGCCTGGCCGTGGGCCGCACGCTGGTGGCCGTGTTGGAGAACTACCAGCAGGCCGACGGCAGCGTGACCGTGCCCGAGGTGTTGCGCCCCTACATGGGCGGCATCGAACGGCTCGCACCGTAAAAATCCTGCTACAATCTAAAGCTTGCCCGCCAGGAGAGGTGGCAGAGTGGTCGAATGTACCTGACTCGAAATCAGGCGTAGTGGTAACACTACCGAGGGTTCGAATCCCTCCCTCTCCGCCAGCACAAATTTGCAGAAACTCTGAAAATTCGTGCTACAATGCGAGGCTTAGCGGCTGTAGCTCAGCTGGATAGAGTACTTGGCTACGAACCAAGGGGTCGTGGGTTCGATTCCTGCCAGCCGCACCATATGTGACAAGGACTTAGCTTCGCAAGGGGCTAAGTCCTTTTTCACTTTTGGGATTTGTGCCCAACAATGTGCCCAACAGATTGTTTTGCTAGGGGTGTTCCGCTGTGAGTACTCAATCGGCAGTTGGGAGGGCCTTCGCCTGTACCCGCATTCGCCGCTCAACATCCTTGAGCATGTCCGAGGGTGTGATGTCGAGGGCGTCACACAGTCGGAACATCAGGCGCACGCTTGGGCTGTTGCGGCCGAGCTCGATCAACGAGACGTAGTTGCGGTCAACGTCAGCCCGTAACGCCAAGTCGGTCTGCGTCCACTTCCTCTTTGTTCGCAGGCTGCGCAGTGCCTGCCCGAATGCCTGATCTGGTTCCAAGTTTCTTGCTCAAAATATTGAGCAAGGTTCAGTCGTGCTACCCTCTGAAATTCCGTATATATGCTGCAAAATGAGGAAGGAGCGAAACAGATGGCAATGACCACATGCAAGGAGTGCGGCAAGCAAGTCAGCACAGAGGCGAAAACTTGCCCACACTGCGGAACATCAGCCCCCGCAAAGAAGAAGGCCAAAGGCGGCATTGGCAAGTGGCTGCTGATCGTCTTTGCTATCGGCGTGGTTGCGGCGATGCTGCCGAAGCAGGACAAATCGACACCCGTTGCAAGCGCGCCGCAGAAAGCGCCAGTAGTGCGCACCGCAGAGCACCCTAAAGCACCTGCACCAAGCGAGGAAAAGCTGACCGAGGGGCAGCAAAAGGCGCTAGACGACATCAAGGCGCACAGTGCCCGACTGGACAAGTTGGCCGCTGACACCCGAGAACAATGGGATGCGGAAACCAAGGCCGATGCAAAACTCTTGCGCGGATGCCTTGAGCATCAAGGTTGTGAATCTGGCACTTACGCCCGGCTGCTACGTGAGAAGCCACGCGCCTTTGTGAGTGACATCCTTGGTGACCCTGCGTCGGTACAGAACATTGGGGGGCGCGAAATCCACTATTTCACTGTCCCAACTACTGACGGACGCAAGCGCGCCAAGCTTCAATTGAGCTATACAAATTTTGCGGTGGATACCGTCAACGTCTATCAGTGAAGCGCGGTGTGGTCATGCGGTGGTCGTGAGCGTGTGGGCCTGCGGATAACTGCCGCCGCTGGTGGCGCAACAGCGACCGACTGCTCAAGACGGTGCTCACCATCGCGTACTTTGATCGGCTGGGAGTGCCCAGACTGTCATGACCTCAAGCTCCCGAACCGCCCGGTGTGGACCCGCATGCCGGGTGGTGTGGCAGGGGTGCCTCCCTACAATGGAGGCCCCCTATGCCGATTGGGACTTTCCGGGGCCACAATCGCAGCACCATGAACAAGGCTTTCACCAAGGAAACCGACCACGACGAGGACGATGGACCGGCCTTGCCACCCCTTCCCGCCGGGGGCAAGAACTACATCACGCCGCAGGGCTACGCCCGTCTACGCACCGAATTGCTGCAGTTGATGGACGAGGAGCGGCCCCGCGTGGTCGAGGTGGTCCATTGGGCCGCCAGCAATGGCGATCGGTCGGAGAACGGCGACTACCTGTACGGCAAGAAGCGGCTGCGCGAGATTGACCGCCGCATCCGTTTTCTGACCAAGCGGCTGGAGATCGCCGAGGTGGTCGATCCGTCCCTGCATGCGGGCAGCGACCAGGTGTTCTTCGGTGCCACGGTGCGCTATGTGGATGACCTGGGCGAGGAGCGCTGCATCACCATCATGGGGATTGATGAGGCCGACAGCAGCCAGGGGCAGGTGAGCTGGGTGGCGCCGGTGGCGCGTGCCTTGCTCAAGGCGCGGGTGGGCGATGAGGTGGCCTTGCCCACGCCTTCGGGCGTGCGCCTGTTGGAAGTGGTGGAGGTGCGCTACCCGCAGCCTGGCTGAGTGCAGTCAGTGGCGCATCATGGCTGGGGCATGGCGCGCACGGCGCGCAGCACGTCGGGGGTGCGGCGCAGGTTGCGCAGCGCGGTTTCCAGGTGCTGCAGGTCGCGCACGGCGATGATGAAACGCAGGTCTATGGTGTCCATCGCCGTTTGTTCGTCCATGTCCACATGCGTGATGTCTGCCTCCGAGCGGGCCAGATTGGCGGCAATGCGCGCCAGGGTGCCCTTGCCGTTGCGGGCTGTGACGACAATGCGGGCCTCGAAGGGGCGGGTGGGCTCTTCGGACCAGTCCACGGCAATGAAGCGCTCGCTGTCCTTGTGCTGCAGGCGTTGCGCCACGGCGCATTGGCTGGAATGCACCACCAGCCCTTCGCCGCGCCCCAGGTAGCCCATGATGGGCTCCCCGGGCACCGGATGGCAGCAGGGAGCGTATTGCACCGATGCCCCCTCGCTGCCGTCCAGCGTGACGCCGCCTTGCGAGACGGTTTCATGCGAGGTGTAGCGCTCGCGGGTCATCAGCAGGGCGTCGGGCCTGTGGCCGTGCTCGGCCATCAGCACCACGAGCCGCTTGGCCACGATGCTGGCAATGCGTTTGCCCAGGCCGATGTCGGTCAGCAGTTCGCTGCGGGTGCGGTTGCCGGTAAAGCGCAGCAGCCTTTCCCAGATCTGCTGGTGGGTATCGTCCTGGGCAGGCAGTTGCTGCATGCCTTCGGAGCGCAGGGCCTGGGTCAGCAGTTTCTCGCCCAGGTTCTCGGATTCGGCCTGGGCCAGTGTCTTGAGGTGGTGGCGGATTTTGGAGCGCGCCCGGCCGGTGCGCACAAAGCCCAACCAAGCGGGGTTGGGCGTGGCGGCGGGGTCGGTGATGATCTCCACCACATCGCCGTTCTTGAGCTCGGTGCGCAGCGGCACCTGTTCGTTGTTGATGCGCGCACCCGCCGTGTGGCTGCCCACGTTGCTGTGGATGGCAAAGGCGAAGTCCACTGCCGTGGCGCCCCGGGGCAGGGCCAGGATCTGGCTTTTGGGGGTGAAGACATACACCGCATCGGGGAACAGGTCCACCTTGACGTGGTCCCAGAACTCGGCCGCGTCGCGGGTTTCGTTCTGGATGTCGAGCAAGGACTGCAGCCACTTGGTGCCCAGGCGCTCGGCGGCGGCGCCATCGGCATCCTGGGCCTTGTACAGCCAGTGGGCGGCCACGCCCGCTTCTGCTACGAGGTGCATTTCCTCGGTGCGCATCTGGAACTCGACGTTCACCCCCGAGGGGCCGACCAGCGTGGTGTGCAGCGACTGGTAGCCGTTGAGCTTGGGGATGGCGATGTGGTCCTTGAACTTGCCGGGCACCGGTTTGTACATCTGGTGCAGCACGCCCAGGGCGGTATAGCAGTCGGTCACCGTGGGCACGATCACCCGGAAGCCGTAGATGTCGGTCACCTGGGCAAAACTCAGGTGCTTGAGCGCCATCTTCTGGTAGATGGCGTAGAGGGTTTTCTCGCGCCCTGCCAGCCGCACGGGCATGCCTAAGCGCGAGAAGGCGGCATCGACATCGGTCTGCACTTTCTGCACCAGATCGCGCCTGCGGTTGCGCGCCTTGCCCACGGCCTTGGCCAGGGTGGCGTAGCGCCAGGGGTGCAGGTGGCGGAAGGACAGGTCCTGCAGCTCACGGTAGGTCTGGTTCAGGCCCAGGCGGTGGGCAATTGGGGCGTAGATCTCCAGTGTTTCCGAGGAAATGCGCCGCCACTTGCTGCGCGGCATGTCCGACAGCGTGCGCATGTTGTGCGAGCGATCGGCCAGCTTGATGAGGATGACGCGCACATCGCGCGCCATGGCCAGCAGCATTTTGCGGAAGGACTCGGCCTGGTTTTCCTCGCGTGTGTCGAATTCCAGTTTGTCGAGCTTGGTCAGGCCATCGACCAGTTCGGCCACCGGGGCGCCAAAGCGTTCGATCAGATCCGCCTTGGTGACGCCACAGTCCTCCATGGCGTCGTGCAGCAGGGCGGCCATCAGTGCCTGGGCATCGAGCTTCCAGGTGGCGCATTGCGCCGCCACGGCGATCGGGTGGGTGATGTAGGGCTCGCCGTTCTTGCGCAACTGGCCCAGGTGGGCCTCGTCAGCAAAGCGGTAGGCCTGGCGCACCTGCTCGATGCTGGCGCTGTCCAGGTAGTCCAGGCTGTCCGTGAGCGCGGCAAAGCTGGCCGCAGCGGCATTGGCCGCAGCCCTGGGCGGGGCGCCTGCTGGCTTGGCATTGGCGGAGGGAGTAGCCTGCATTTCCATTGGTTAAATGTAGCGCGGATGCTTCCAAGACGGAGTGCAAATGCCTCTATGGCCCTGATCCATAAAAAAAGCACCGCAAAGCGGTGCTTGGCAGGCGCCAGGGAGGTTCAGCCCGGCACTTTTTTGAGCATTTCCAGGCCGACCTTGCCTGCGGCAATTTCGCGCAGGGCCGTGACAGCGGGCTTGTTGCGGCTCTCGATGCGGGGGGCATGGCCATGGCTCAGCATGCGGGCACGGTAGGTGGCTGCCAGAACAAGCTGAAAGCGGTTGGGAATCTGCTCCAGGCAGTCTTCGACGGTGATGCGGGCCATGGGGTACTCCGGAAAATCAGGAAATGTTGAGCGATTCGAAGGTCTGGGCACGGGCGCGGCGCTGGGCTGCGTACTTGAGGCGTTGTGCGTGGACGATGGCTTTCATATCGAAAAGCGCGCGCTCAAACAGTTCGTTGATTATAACGAAGTCGAATTTGTGCACCTGGGCCATTTCCTCGGCGGCGTTCTTGAGGCGCAGCTCAATGACTTCGGCGGAATCTTCGCCCCGGCGCTCCAGGCGCGAGCGCAGCTCTTCCCAACTGGGCGGCAGGATGAAGATCAGCACGGCATTGGCAAAGGTCTGCTTGACCTGCAACGCGCCCTGGTAGTCGATCTCCAGAACCACGTCATTGCCCTGGGCAATGCGCTCTTCGATGGCCTTTTTGGACGTGCCGTAGCGCCGCCCGTGCACATGGGCCCACTCGACAAAGGCGTTGGAGGCGACCATGGCGTCGAACTCGGCGTCGGAGACAAAGTAATACTCGCGGCCGTGCTTTTCCTGCCCCCGGGGTGGGCGCGTGGTGTGCGAAACCGAGGCACGTACCTGGGAATCGAGTTCCATCAAGGCCTTCACAAGGCTGGACTTGCCGGCCCCGCTGGGGGCTGCAACAACAAATAAATTTCCCGGATATTCCATAGCAGACAAGCGCCAGGCGCTATCAAATTTAAAGCATTATTCGATGTTCTGAACCTGCTCGCGCATCTGCTCGATCAGCACTTTCATATCGACACTGATGCGGGTGAGTTCCAGCGCCGCCGATTTGGAGCCCAGGGTGTTGGCCTCGCGGTGCAGTTCCTGGATGAGGAAATCCAGGCGTTTGCCGATGTCGCCGCCCTTTTTCAGCAGGCGCTCGATTTCGTCCAGATGGGACTGCAGCCGGGTGACTTCCTCGGCCACGTCGATACGAATGGCAAAGGCCGTGGCCTCGGACAGGGCGCGCTCCTGGGCGGCTTCGAGGGAGGCGCTGGAGCCTTCGGTCAGGCCCATGGCCTCTTTCCAGCGTTCCATGAAGCGCTGGCGCTGCTGCTCCACGAGCTTGGGCACCAGCGGCACCGCCTGCTGGGCCAGGCTGCGCAGTTGTCCCAGGTGGCCTTTGAGCATGGCCGCCAGGCGCGCGCCTTCCTGGGCGCGTGCTTCGAGCAGCGCGGCCAGCGTCTGCTCGGCCAGTTCCAGGGCGGTGGTGTTCCAGTCTTCTTCCGCCGGGCCGGAATAGGCCGAAAGGCGCAGCACGTCGGCCACCGACAGCGGCGTGGCCTGCGGCAACCAGGAACGGATGGTGTCCTGCGCCGCATTCAGGCGCTGCAACAGGCGTGGCGACGGGTCTGGTACGTTGGAGGCGTCGGTGCTTTCCAGGGTGGCGCGCACTTCCACCTTGCCGCGTTTGATCCGGCCCGTGAGCAAGCTGCGCAGCGGAGGCTCCAGGGCACGCAGTTCGTCGGGCAGGCGGAAGGCCAGATCCAGAAAACGGCTGTTGACTGACCGGATCTCCAGTCCCAGGCGGCGTGTGGGCGCTGCGCGACCCTCGGTGGGTGGGGCGGCGGCGGCGCCAGCAGCCTGTGCGCTGGCATATCCGGTCATGCTGTAAACTGGCATCGGACTTTTGATGGTGACTTGCGATTCCCGTGATTATCCGGGTTCTGCCGGATCCCTGAATCTTCTTCGCAGAATATGTCAAAAATCAAACCGGCCCCGTTGCCGCCCGATACCGTCATAGGTGGGTACCGCGTGATTCGCCGGTTGTCTGCGGGCGGCTTTGGCGTGGTCTATCTGGCTGAAGACAGCGAAGGCCAGCAGGTAGCGATCAAGGAATACCTTCCGTCATCCCTGGCCAGCCGCGCGCCGGGGGAGTTGCTGCCCAAGGTGCAGCCCGAAAAGCTGTCGCTGTACCGCCTTGGGCTCAAGAGCTTCTTTGAAGAAGGCCGGGCGCTCGCGCAGATCTCGCACGCTTCGGTGGTGAGCGTGCTCAACTTCTTCCGCGAGAACGAAACCGTTTACATGGTGATGAACTACCTGGAGGGCGCCACCCTGCAGGACTACATCATCACCGCGCGCGACCTCAAGGGCCAGAAGGTCTTCCGCGAGTCCACCATCCGCTCGCTGTTTGACGAAGTGCTGCGCGGCATGCGCATCGTGCACCAGCACAAGATGCTGCACCTGGACATCAAGCCGGCCAATATCTTCATCACCGACGACAACAAGGCGGTGATGATCGACTTTGGCGCCGCGCGCGAGGTGCTGTCCAAAGAGGGCAACTTCATCCGCCCCATGTACACCCCTGGCTTTGCCGCGCCCGAGATGTACCGGCGCGACGCCTCCATGGGCCCCTGGACCGACATTTACGCCCTGGGCGCCTGTATTTATGCCTGCATGCAGGGCTATCCGCCCAATGAGGCTCCGCAGCGCCAGGACAAGGACCGTCTGTCGCTGGCGCTGGCCAAGCTGCGCGGTGTGTATTCGGACAACCTGATCGAGGTGGTCGAATGGTGTATGGCCCTGGACCCGCTCTCGCGTCCCCAGTCGGTGTTTGCCTTGCAGAAAGAGCTGGCCCGCGAGGGCGAGCGCCGGTATACCAAGCTCACCGTGGCCGAGAAGATGCGGCTGCAGATTGACAACCTGGTCACCGACACCAAGAAAACCGTCCAGAAGGCCACCGCCCCTGCGGCCGTAGCGGCCAAGCCCAAATGAAATTCTCTGTATTCCAGATCAGCCGCCGTGGCGGCCGCGAGAAGAACGAAGACCGCATGGGCTACTGCTACACGCGCGAGTCCGGTCTGTTTGTCCTGGCCGACGGCATGGGGGGCCACCCCGAGGGCGAGGTGGCCGCCCAGATCGCGCTGCAGACCGTGGCCTCGATGTTCCAGCGCCAGGCGCGGCCGCAGTTGCCCGATGTGCAAGAGTTTCTGTCGGCCTCGCTCCTGGCCGCGCACCACCAGATCCTGCGCTATGCCAGCGACAAGGGCATGATCGATTCGCCCCGCACCACGCTGGTGGTGGCCGTGGTGCAGGCGGGCAATGCCCACTGGATCCACTGTGGCGATTCGCGCCTGTACATGGTGCGCTCGGGCCAGTTGCTGACACGCACGCGCGACCACTCGTACCTGGAGCTGCGCAACGTGCCTGCAGCGCTGGAGCGCATCAACCGCAATGTGCTGTTCACCTGCCTGGGCTCGCCCACCAAACCCATCTACGACATGACCGGCCCGGTGCTGCTGGAACAGGGCGACCGGCTGCTGCTGTGTTCCGACGGGCTGTGGGGTACGCTCAGCGACGAGGACATCTCCCGCCAACTGGGCACGGATGCGGTCGCGCAGGCCGTGCCGGAACTGGTGGAGCAAGCCCTGCGCAAGGCCGGTGACAGCAGCGACAACGTGACCGTGGTGGCCATGGAGTGGGAGACGCCCGATGCGTTCGAGTCCACCCAGGGCGTGTCCACCGAGAGCATTGGCGACGATGTGTTTGCCTCCACCATCCAGGCCGGGCCGCTGGACGCGCTGGTCGATGACCTCGACGATGAAGCCATCGAGCGCTCCATTGCCGAGATCAACGAGGCCATCAGGCGCACCTCTGCTGCAAAGAAAGCATGATCCTCCCCCTGAGGCGCTACGCGCCTTCCCCCTCCTCTCGCAGCGCTGTGCGCTGCGGGGAGGGGGACACCGCCAGCGCCTGTACATGGGAAGGCTGGCGGCCCTTGCGCGGCGGTTGCTGGGCTGGGCCGCGCACGGTGCGCCAATAGCTTCCCATTCGGGCGCCGCACAGGGCGCCATTTTTTGGATGTTTCCCAGATGACCTCTTTCGTTCGCCCCGGCGGCCGCGCCGCCGACCAGCTGCGCCCCGTGCGCATCACCCGCCACTACACCATGCACGCCGAGGGCTCGGTGCTCATCGAGTTCGGCAACACCAAGGTGCTGTGCACCGCCTCGGTCGAAGAAAAAGTGCCGCCGCACAAGCGCGGCAGCGGCGAGGGCTGGGTCACCGCCGAATACGGCATGCTGCCGCGCGCCACGCACAGCCGCAGCGACCGCGAGGCTGCGCGCGGCAAGCAAAGCGGGCGCACGCAGGAGATCCAGCGCCTCATCGGCCGCTCGCTGCGCGCGGTGTTCGACCTCAAGCTCCTGGGCGAGCGCAGCATCGTGCTCGACTGCGATGTGATCCAGGCCGACGGCGGCACGCGCACCGCCGCCATCACCGGCGCCTGGGTGGCCGCGCAGGACGCGGTGAACACGCTGCTCGCCAGCGGCAAGATCGCCACCTCGCCCATCCGCGAAGCCGTGGCCGCCATCTCGGTGGGCATCGTCCAGGGCACGCCCGTGCTCGACCTGGAATACGTGGAAGACGTCGATTGCGACACCGACATGAACGTGGTCATGACCGGTGCCGGACACTATGTCGAAGTGCAGGGCACGGCCGAAGGCGTGGCCTTCACGCGCCGAGAGATGGACCAACTCCTGCTGCTGGCCGAAAAAGGCATTGGCGAACTGATGCAGATGCAGCAGGCTGTGCTACAAAAATGATAGCTGTTTGCGCTTGAAGTACAAGCGCTAGAGGCTTGTTTGACTATGAAAATCGTATTGGCATCGAACAACCGCGGCAAGCTTGCCGAGCTGCAGGCCATGCTCACCCCCCTGGGCGTGGAACTGGTGCGCCAGGCCGACCTGGGCGTGGGCGAGGCCGAGGAGCCGCACCGCACCTTCGTCGAGAATGCGCTGGCCAAGGCCCGCTTCGCCAGCCAGCACACCGGCCTGCCGGCCCTGGCCGACGACGCCGGCCTGTGCGTGGACGCCTTTGGCGGCCTGCCGGGCGTGGACACGGCCTACTACGCCACGCAGTTCGGCTACGAGAAGGGCGACGACAACAACGTGCGCGCCCTGCTGGAGCAGATGCAGGGCCAGCGCAACCGCCGCGCCGCCATGGTCAGCACCCTGGTCGCCGTGCGCAGCCCGCAAGACCCCGAGCCGCTGATCGCCGTGGGCCGCGTGGTGGGCGAGATCGCGCCCGAGCGGCGCGGCAGCCATGGCTTCGGTTTCGACCCGGTGATGTTCATCCCCGAGTTCGGCCAGACCTTCGCCGAGCTGCCCCCCGAAGTGAAGAACGCCCACAGCCACCGCGGCCGCGCAGCGCAGCAAATGCTGGCGCTGATGCGCGAGCGCTGGTTGCCGGAGGCTTCAAAAATGTGAGCTGCCAGCGCTTGCCATTCAGGCGTTTCAGATACTTTTCATACTGAAACCCAATACAGACAAGCGCAAGCAGCTATGGTTTTGATATCGCCATGAGCATCCCCATTGTTTCCGCCGCCGACGAGACGCAGGCCGCGCCGCAGCGCGACATCCAGCACTACATGCGCCCAGGGCTGCTGCAGCTCAGCAGCCTGCCGCCGCTGTCGCTGTACGTGCACATCCCCTGGTGCCTGCGCAAATGCCCGTACTGCGACTTCAACTCGCACGCCCGCGACGGCGGCGAGGCCTTGCCCGAGCAGCGCTACCTCGACGCCCTGTGCGCCGACCTGGAAGCCGCGCTGCCGCTGGTGTGGGGCCGCCAGGTGCACAGCATCTTCATTGGCGGGGGTACGCCCAGCCTGTTTGCACCGGCATCTATCGACCGCCTGCTGGCCGACATCCGCGCGCGCCTGCCGCTGGCGCCGGGCTGCGAAGTGACGATGGAGGCCAACCCCGGCACTTTCGAGAAAGACCGTTTCCGCGCCTTCCGCGCAGCGGGCGTCACGCGCCTGTCCATCGGCGTGCAGAGCTTCAACGACCGGCACCTGCAGGCCCTGGGCCGCGTGCACGACCGCGCCCAGGCCATCGCGGCGGTCGAGGAGGCGCAGCAGGCCTTCGAGACCTTCAACCTCGACCTCATGTACGCGCTGCCCGGCCAGACGCTGCCCGAGCTGGACGCCGACCTGCGCACCGCGCTGGCCCTGGCGCCGCCGCACCTGTCGGTGTACCACCTGACCATCGAGCCCAACACCTGGTTCGCCAAGCACCCGCCCACTGTGCCACCGGACGACGAGGCCTACGCCATGCTCGACCACATCACCGAGCACACCGCGCAGGCCGGGCTGGAGCGCTACGAGGTGTCCGCCTACGCGCGCAGCAGCCACCAGTGCCAGCACAACACCAACTACTGGGAGTTTGGCGACTACCTTGGCATTGGCGCGGGCGCGCACAGCAAGCTCAGCTTTGCCCACCGCATCGTGCGCCAGGTGCGCTTTCGCGATCCGCAGCGCTACATGGACCAGGCGCTTGCAGGCCAGGCCCTGGCGCAGGACAACGAAGTGCGCCGTGGCGACCTGCCGTTTGAATTCATGCTCAACGCCCTGCGCCTGCGCAGCGGCTTTGCGCTGCAGGATTTTGTCGAGCGCACCGGCCTGGCCCTCACCGCCATCGAAGCCCCGCTGCAAGAGGCCGAACGCAAGGGCCTGATCCTGCGCGACCTGGGCCGCGTCAAGCCCACGCCTCGCGGCTTTGACTTTCTGAGCGACCTGCAGGAGCTGTTCCTGTAGCCGCAAACGGTGCCTTAAAAAAACCGGGGCGAGGGGGGTCACAGCCTCAAAAGCTGGCGCATCGTAGGCCAGAGCCCCCGCGCAAGGGCCGCCCCGCCGCGCTGGGGGCGTCCCCCTGCCCGCATTGCGCAGCAATGCGAGAGCGGGGGGAAGGCGCCGCAGGTGCCTCAGGGGGGTGTTCTCTCTCTCACCCGCAACGCACAGCGACGATGCGGCCGTTGGCGTCCACTTCCAGGTTCAAGCGCTGTGCGTTGAACTCCTTGGTCACCATCTGCCCAGGGCGCAGGATGCGCGCCATGAGCGCGCCAGACTGCACGCGCGCAGCCTCCACCACCTTGGCGGTGCTGTTCTGGCCCACAAAAGACTGTACGGGCTGTGCATTGCACAGGTCGCCGCGCGGCGCGCCCGTGGGGCCGGCGGTCGGCGGCGGGGCGGCGCAGCCTGCCGCAAGCAGCGTGGCGATGAGGGTCGGCCAGAGGTGGGATGTGCGCATGCAAGCCTCCTTGTCAAAACCTACAGATTACCCCACCCCTACCGCTGGCTGGCGGGGGCATGGTGCTCTGGCCCAGCGGGTGAATGCCATGGAGGGGGCTCGCTCAGGGGGCAGTGAGTGCCGCCAGGTAGATGCGGCAAAACGCCTCGGGCATGCGCCGGGGCTTGCCGTTGCCCAGTTCCACGCACACCAGGTGCCAGTGGCCGCGCATGATGGTGGCGTTGTCGCTGGCGCGCACCAGCTGGAAGCGCCGCTCCATGGTGAGCTTGCCGTCGCTGGCGGTGATCCAGGTGCCCAGCACCAGCGGCTCGCCCAGCAGCGAGGGCAGCAGGTAGTCGTAGTGGGCCTGGCGGATCACCATGGCGCGGTCCAGCCGGTGGTAGTCGCCCAGATCCAGGCCCAGCGCCTCGGAATGCGCCCAGCCGATGCGTTCGCACCACTGCACGTACACGGCGTTGTTGGTGTGGTTCAGGCCGTCGATGTCACCGGCCTGCGGGGCGACGTGGAGGGTGAAAGGCTGCGCAAAGTCCCAGGGCATGGGGCGATTGTCGCCGCCTGGGCCGCACGCTGGGTGTCAAAGGCTTGACAGCAGCCCGGTGCGCGGCAGCGTCACTCGCGCACCAGCCGCAGGCCCACCAGCGTGTAGCGGGTGTCCGGGTCGTTCCAGTTGCGGAAGCTGCAGCGTGCGTAGAACGGCCAGGTGTGCCAGGAGCCGCCCCGGCGCACGCGCACCGTGCCCTGTGCGGGGCCACGGGGGTCGTTGCGCGGGGAGTGGGCGTAGTAGTCTTCGCCATGCCAGTCGGACACCCATTCCCACACGTTACCCAGCATGTCCTGCACACCAAAGGCATTGGGCGCATAGCTGCCCACTGGCGCGGTGAAGGCGTGGCCATCGCTTGCGGCCAGTGCGTGCTGGCGCCAGCGCGGCCAGTAGGGGGCGGCTTCCTGGTCGAACAGGTTGGCGTGCTGCACCAGCGCCTGCAGGTCGTTGCCGTGGGGGTAGCGGGTGCGGGTGCCTGCACGGCAGGCGTATTCCCATTCGGCCTCGGTGGGCAGGCGGTAGCGCTGGCCTTCGGTGCGGCTGAGCCATTCGGCCAGTGCCTGGGCGTCGTGCCAGGTCACGTTCACCACGGGGTGCTCGTCCGTCTGGGCAAAGCCGGGGTCGCGCCAGGAGTAGCGCGGCAGGCGGCCCTCGAAGGCGTCGCCGCGCGCAGTGGTGGCCGGGTCGTAGGCGGGGTTGTAGCCATAAGCGCCGGTGCCATCGGCCACCGATTGCGGCACATGGCCCGAGGCCTCGACAAAGCGCCGGAACTGCCCTACCGTGACCTCATGCTGCCCCAGCCAGAACGCCCGCGTGATGCGCACGCGGTGCACCGGGGCCTCGTCGCCCAGCTTCGTGAAGCGCTGCGGCTCCAGGTCGGGATAGTCGCGCGCCAGGCTGGCGGGTGATTCCGCGCTGCCCATCCAGAAGCTGCCCGCCGGGATGTGCACGAACACCATGCCCAGGGAGTTGGTCCAGCGGGAAGGCTGTGCCTGGCACCACGCTGACAGGGGCGCCAGGACGAAAAGCACCAACAACGCGCTCAGTCGCATACCGAATCCCCTCAGGGTTTGCTCAGGGCGCCAGTGTAGGTGTTTTGGGTATTTTTGCCTCTACCGCTTATGTGGTAAGCGCAAGATGCTATCAAAACAATAGCTATTCCTTGGCCGCTGCTGCCTCTGCCAAGGCCTGCAGCGCCGCCTGCACTTCGGCCTGCGCCACGCCTTCGGCCAGTGTGCAGCGGCCATCGAGAGCGCCCAGCCCCTCGCGCTGCAGCTGGGCAATGGCCTGTCCGGCGTCCTTGGGGGCATCGAAGCCGGTGCTTTGCAGCAGCAGGCGTCCATCGGCCGCCACGAGCTTGAAGTAGAACTTGCCGTCCTTTTCGCGGTATTGCTTGAATGCGGGCAGGGCGGTCTTGGCGGCCTTGGCGCTGGGGGTGGCGCGGGTCTGGGCCAGGCTGCGCAGGCCCACGGCGGCGCGCAGTTCACGCAGGAAGGGGGTGGCTGTCTCGCGGGCGCGCTGGGCGCCGGCCAGCAGCGTGGCTTCGATGCGGGCCGGGTCCTGGACCAGGGCCTCGTAGCGTTCGCGCATGGGGGTGACGATGCCGTCCACCAGCTCGAACAACTGCTGCTTGGCGTCGCCCCAGGCAATGCCTGCGGCGTAGGCCTGGCGCAGGGCCTTGGTCTGCTCAGGGGTGGCAAAGGCCTGGTAGATCTGGAACAGGGCCGAGCCCTCGGTGTCCTTGGGTTCGCCGGGGGCGCGCGAGTCGGTCACGATGCCCTGGATGTGCTTGCGCAGCTGCTCCCGGCTGCAGAACAGCGGGATGGTGTTGTCGTAGCTCTTGCTCATCTTGCGGCCGTCCAGGCCGGGCAGGGTGGCCACGTGCTCGTCGATCACCGCTTCGGGCAGCACGAAATGTTCGCCGTAGAGGTGGTTGAAGCTCGCGCCCATGTCGCGTGCCATTTCGATGTGCTGCACCTGGTCGCGCCCCACGGGCACCTTGTGCGCCTTGAACATCAGGATGTCGGCACCCATGAGCACGGGGTACATGAACAGGCCCGCGGTCACACCGTCGTCCTGCTCGCGCCCGGCGGCGGCGTTTTTGTCCTGCGCGGCCTTGTAGGCGTGGGCGCGGTTGAGCAGGCCCTTGCCGGTCACGCAGGTGAGCAGCCAGGTCAGCTCGGGGATTTCGGGGATGTCGGACTGGCGGTAGAAGGTGACCTGCTCGGGATCCAGGCCCGCGGCCAGCCAGCTTGCAGCGATCTCCAGCGTGGAGCGCTGGATGCGCACTGGATCCTCGCACTTGATGAGCGCGTGGTAGTCGGCCAGGAAGTAAAAGCTCTGCACGCCAGGCCGCAGGCTGGCCGCGACCGAGGGGCGGATGGAGCCCACGTAGTTGCCCAGGTGGGGGGTGCCTGTGGTGGTGATGCCGGTGAGAAAGCGCGTGGTGCTCATGGGAACGAAATCAGCAGGAAAGGAGGGAAGGATGGGTCAGCGCATCAAAGCGGTCAGGGGGATGAGCAGCAGGTTGATGATGCCGTAGCCCAGGTTCATCAGCGGGCGCAGCCACAGGCTGCCCACAATGCCCGCAATGACCAGGCCCATGACGATGAAAAAGCCCCAGGGTTCGAGGCGCGATACCAGCTGCGCCTGCTTCCAGGGCAGCAGCCCTACAAGGATGCGCCCGCCGTCCAGCGGCGGCAGCGGAAACAGGTTGAAGGCCCACATGACGAGGTTGACCAGCACCCCGGCGCGTGCCATTTCAAGGAAGAAGCGCTCGTCAATGCCCATGCCTACCAGCACCACCAGGAATACGGCCCAGAGCAGCGCCTGCGCAAAGTTGGAGGCCGGCCCCGCCAGCGCCACCCACACCATGTGCTGCTTGGGTTTGCGCAGCTTGCCAAAGTTGACCGGCACCGGCTTGGCGTAGCCAAACAGAAACGTGCCCGAGGTGGCGAAGTACAGCAGCAGCGGCATCAGGATGGTGCCCACCGGGTCGATGTGCTTGAGCGGGTTGAGCGTGATGCGCCCCATCATGTAGGCGGTGTTGTCGCCGAAATGGCGCGCCGCGTAGCCATGGGCGGCCTCGTGCACGGTGATGGCAAACAACACCGGCAGGGCGTAGATCAGAACGGTTTGGATGAGGTTGGAGGTGTCCACGCGCCGATTGTCTCAGACGCAGCGCGCCCGCCCAGCCCGTGGGGCGATCACAGGCCCAGGGCCTGCAGGCTGCCGCGCCCCTGGCGCACCACCTCGGGCTCGCCGCCCGTGCCCATGGGCGTGAGGTCGATCACCGTGGTGGGTGCGGACGGGCAGGCCCCCGCATCGACCACGGCGGACAGCGCATGCTCGAATTGCTCGCGGATGGTGTGGGCGTCGTTCAGTGGCTCGCTCTCACCGGGCGGGATCAGCGTGGTCGCCAGCAGCGGCGCGCCATGCAGGGCCAGCAGTTCCTGCAGCGCCTTGTGCTCGGGCACGCGCAGGCCGATGGTCTTGCGCGAGGGGTGGCTCACGCGGCGCGGCACTTCCTTGGTGGCTTCGAGGATGAAGGTGTAGGCGCCCGGCGTGGCCAGCTTGAGCAGGCGGAACTGCCGGTTGTCCACACGCGCGTAGCTGGCCAGTTCCGACAGGTCGCGGCACAGCAGCGTGAGGTGGTGCTTGTCGTCCACCTGGCGGATGCGGCGCAACTGGTCGGCGGCGTTCTTGTCGTCCAGGTGGCACACCAGCGCGTAGCTTGAATCGGTGGGCACGGCCAGCACGCCGCCCTTGTGCAGCAGGGCAGCGGCCTGCTTGAGCAGGCGTGGCTGCGGGTTGTCTGGGTGGACTTCGAAATACTGGGCCATGGATCAGGCGTGCTGGATTCGGTCGGCCAGCAGATCCCACACGGGGGTGAGATCGCTTGGCAGCGGCGGCAAAGTGCCCAGGTCGGTATGGGATTCGTCGGGGCTGTGGAAGTCGCTGCCGCGCGAGGCCGCCAGGCCGAATTCGCGCGCCATGCCTGCGTAGGTGGCGCATTCGGCGGACGTGTGGCTGCCGGTGACCACCTCCACCCCCTGACCGCCGTGCTGGCGAAATTCAGAGAACAGCGCAAACTCCTCGTTGGCGCTCAGGCTGTAGCGTGCGGGGTGGGCGATGATGGCCACGCCGCCCGCGTCGCAGATCCAGCGCACCGCGTCGCCCAGGCGCGCCCAGCGGTGCGGCACGAAGCCGGGCTTGCCTTCGGTGAGGAAACGGCGGAAAACCTCGCCCGTGTCGCGGCACACGCGCTGCTCGACCAGAAACCGCGCAAAGTGCGTGCGCGAGATCAGCTCCGGGTTGCCCACGTAGCGCAGCGCGCCCTCGTAGGCGCCGAGGATGCCCACCTGGGCCAGTTGGGCCGCCATTTCCTGGGCGCGCTCGCCGCGTCCGCCACGTGTCTGGCGCAGGCCCTGCACCAGGCGCTCGTCGCTGGCGTCAAAGCCCAGGCCCACGATGTGCACTGTGGTGCCGGCAAAGGTGACCGAGATTTCTGCGCCCGTCAAAAAGGCCATGCCCTGTGCCCTGGCGGCGGCGGCGGCGCGCTGCAGGCCGCCCACCTCGTCGTGGTCCGTCAGGGCCCACAAATCCACCCCGTTGGCCCGTGCCCTGGCCGCCACGGCCTCGGGCTCCAGCGTGCCGTCGGAAACGGTGCTGTGGCAGTGCAGGTCAGGGTTGGAGTAGGTGGTGCGGGTCACCGGGCCATTCTACGGGTTTGTCCTTGTCCATACATGGGTGCCATGCGGGCTGCGGTGGCGTAGTCTATGGGGGAGGGCAAAAAAGCTGTCCCGTGTTTCCGGAGAAGACCATGCAACTCGACAATATCCGTGTGCCCCGCAAGCTGTGGGGCATGTTCCTGGTGCTCATGCTGGCCATGCTGGTGATTTCTGGCTTTCAGCAGTACCGCGCCAACAATTCCATGGCGCGGGCCATCGAGCAGGTGATTGCCATCGAGGGGCGCATCAGCAAGGCCATTCGATGGCGCGGTGCCACCGAGACGGCTGTGACCATGGTCATGGGTGGAGCCGTGACGACCGATGCCGTGTTGGCGCAACAATACGACGCAAGGATCAAGGCCATCATTGCGGATATCAACAAAATCCAGCAAGAGATCATTAACCAGGCCCAAGATCCAGAGGAGAAAGCCGCTCTGGACAAAGTGCAGGCTGAGCGAAAGCTGACCCTGGCAGCAACTGCAAAGACCTGGGAACTCAAGGGCGCTGGGGATGCGGTGGAGACGCAGCGCTTTGCCGACGAGCAGTTGACGCCCACCATTGCTAAATACCTCAAGGCGCAGGATGAGTTTGTGGGCGTTTTGGAGAAACGGCGTGAGGCCATTGTGGCCGATGCGCAGAGCCACAACACTGCTTACGCCGTGCAGGGCTTGGCGGCTTCGCTGGTGCTGATGGGGGGCTTCCTGTTCCTGGCCTGGAAGCTGGTGCGCTCCATCACCGTGCCGCTGGACCAGGCGGGCGAGTTGATCGATGCCATTGCCGCCGGGGATCTCACACGGGAACTGCACGCCGAGCGCAAGGATGAATTCGGCCACATGCTGCGCGCGCTCTCACGCATGGCCGAGCGGCTGCGTGGCGTGGTGGGCGAGGTGCGCACCGGCGTGGAGGCCGTGTCGCTGGCCTCTACGGAAATTGCCACCGGCAACCAGGATCTGTCGGCGCGCACCGAGCAGACGGCCTCCAACCTGGAGCAGACGGCATCCAGCATGGAGGAGCTGACCGCCACGGTCACGCAGTCCGCCGACACCGCACGCCAGGCCAACCAGTTGGCGGCCAACGCCGCGCAGGCCGCCACGCGCGGCGGGCAGGTGGTCGGCCAGGTGGTGGCGAGCATGGAGCAGATCACGCACAGCTCGCGCAAGATTTCCGACATCATCAGCGTGATCGACGGCATCGCCTTCCAGACCAACATCCTGGCCCTGAATGCTGCGGTGGAAGCGGCGCGCGCAGGCGAGCAGGGCCGGGGCTTTGCCGTGGTGGCCAGCGAGGTGCGCAGCCTGGCCGGGCGCAGCGCCGAGGCGGCCAAGGAAATCAAGCAGCTCATCAACGCCTCGGTCGAGAACGTGGAGACCGGCTCCCAGCAGGTGGCCGAGGCGGGCCAGAGCATGGAGGAGATCGTGTCCAGCGTGCAGCGCGTGAGCGACCTGATCGGCGAGATCACCGCCTCGTCCTCCGAGCAGCGCGACGGCATTGCACAGGTCAACCAGGCGGTCACGCACCTGGACCAGATGACGCAGCAGAACGCGGCGCTGGTCGAACAATCAACCGCCGCCGCCACCTCGCTGCGCGACCAGGCGCAGCGGCTGAGCGAGGTGGTGTCGGTGTTCAACGTGGGTTCCATGGCGGTCAGCCGTACCCCAGCGCCTGCCCGTGCTGCCGCTGCGGCAAGTGCCAGCCCCCGGGTGGCGCCCGCACCTGCCAGGGCCAAGTCGGCGCTGCCGGGCGCTGCCAAGCCCGCCAGGGCCCCTGCAGCGCCGCAACGCATTGCTGCTGCGCCAGCACCGGCCCGCTCTGCTGGATCCAAGGATGGCGACTGGGAGAATTTCTGAGTTTGCTATCAAAATCATAGCTGCTAGCGCTTTATTGATAAGCGCTAGAGCCGTTTTTTGTTAAATGATGACAATGCCCCGCAGGGTACTGGGCAGGGCGCAGGCGGGCGCTTGCGAGGTCTTCTACAATCTGCGGCCTTTTCCACACCAGCCCTGCCATGACCACAGACCGCCGCGAGAGTGCCGCCCTGCGCCCCCTGCCTGCCCTGATTTTTGCCAGCCGCTGGCTGCAGTTGCCGTTGTACCTGGGCCTGATCGCGGCGCAGGCGGTGTACGTGTTCCACTTCTGGGTGGAACTGGTGCACCTGCTGGAGGCCGCCTTTGGCAACGGCCACGCGCTGCAGGCGCTGATTACCAGCATCGGCTACAAGACCGATGTGCAGATCACGGCGCTGAACGAGACCATCATCATGCTGGTGGTGCTGGCGCTGATCGACGTGGTGATGATTTCCAACCTGCTCATCATGGTCATCGTGGGCGGCTACGAAACCTTTGTGAGCCGCCTGCACCTCGAAGGCCACCCCGACCAGCCCGAATGGCTGAGCCACGTCAACGCCTCGGTGCTCAAGGTCAAGCTGGGTACGGCCATCATCGGCATCAGCTCGATCCATTTGCTCAAGACCTTCATCAATGCCGCCAACTACGAGGTGAAGGTGCTGATGTGGCAGACCATCATCCACGTGGTGTTCCTGCTCAGCGCGCTGGCCATTGCGCTCACGGACCGGCTGCTGAGCAAGCCCCACGCCCCGTCTGACGGGCATTGATTTTTGCAGACCAGAAAGGCGACACCATGCGTGCCATTGTTGCTTCCGTCCCCGGCCGCCTGCGCGTGCGCCATGAGGCCCTGCGCAGCCCTGCGCTGCTGCAGGAACTGGCTGCACAGGCGGGCCAGTACCAGGCGGTGACCCAGGTGGAACCCAAGCTGCAGGCTGCGAGCCTGGTGGTGTACTACGACGCTGCGCAGTGGACCCAGGCGCAAAGCCACCAGCATATCGGTGCGCTGCTGGGGGGGCTGCTGCCTTTAGCTCCGCCGCCCGAGGGTGCCATGCAGCAGCGGCGCAGAATGCGCGCCCCCATGGGCCAGACCCGTCGCCAGCAGGCCAACCGCTGGGCCAAGCGCACCATGCTGGGCAGTCTGGCGCTGTCCATGCTGCTGGCGGCGCAGGGCGCCAAGCGCTGGCATACGCTCACGGGCATCCTGTTTCTGCATGCCCTGGGGATGCACCTGTGGGTGCACCGCCGCCATCTGCTCAAGTAGGTTTTTTTCCTGTGACCTTGGCCGCCGGGGGGCTGCTTGCAGGATGAGGTGTCTTGCGTGCGCGCAGGGTCTTTTGCCCGCCGCGCAGCGCATTGAGCAGAATGGCAATGGTCGTGCCATTGTGCAGCACCGAGGTGGTGATGGGCCGCAACAGGCCCAGCGCCGCCGCCCCCAGGATGCCCGTGTTGGCGCCCACGGTCAGCCGGTAGTTGCGATCGATGAGTTGCATGGTGGCATTGGCGATTTCCTTCACATCGGCCACCCGCTCGATGGAGTCTTCCAGCAGCGCCACATCCGAGGTGAGCCGGGCGATGTCGGCCCCTTGCTGCATGGCGATTCCCACTTCGGCTCCGGCCAGTGCCGGCGCGTCGTTGATGCCATCTCCCACGAAGGCGATGCGCGCGCCCTGGGCCTTCATCTGCGCCACGAGTTCGGCCTTTTGCTGGGGCATCAGTTCGGCGTGGAATGCGTCCAGGCCCAGTGCCTGCGCCAGTTCGGCCGCGCGGCTGTGGTGGTCTCCGGTGAGCATGACAATGCGCCGCACGCCCAGGGCGCGCAGGCGGCCGATGGTGGCGCGGCTGTTCTCGCGCACCGTGTCCTTGAGCGCAATCACCCCGATCAGGCGCCCGCCGAAACCGATGTACAGCAGCGTCTTGCCCTGGCGGAAGAGCCGGTCCACGCTGCGGCGCTGTGCCGCGTCGATGGGCACGCCTTCGTCCTCTTCGACAAAGTGGCGCGAGCCGACGACGATGCGGCGCCCGTCGATCACGCTGGCCACTCCGTGCGCAGCGATGAACTCCACCTCCTTGTGGTCGAAATGGCGGCCATGGTTGCGGCGCGCTGCCTCCACCACGGCCATGGCCAGGGGATGGAAGTAGTGTTCTTCCACCGAGGCGGCCAGATCGATCAGATCCTTGGCGGTGAACTGCGCGTCGAACGTGACCGAGTCCGTGACCGAGAGCTTGCCCGTGGTGAGCGTCCCGGTCTTGTCGAACACGAAGGTGTCTGTTTGCGCCAGCCGCTCCAGCACCCCTGCGCCCTTGACCAGCACGCCGCGCTGGCCCGCAAAGAACATGGACGACTTGAATGCCACAGGCGTGGCCAGCTTGAGCGAGCAGGAATAGTCTGCCTGCAGCACGGCGGCGGCACGCTGCCTGTTACCCGTCAGCAGCCAGGATGCCCCCGCCAGGCCCAGCACGCCGGGCACCAGCCGGTCGGCCATGCGCGATGCCTGCAATTGGATCTGGCTCTTGGCGGTCAGCGATTGCTCCACGTAGTCTGCAATGCGCGCGGCGGCGGTGCCCCGGCCCACATGCTCAGCGTAGATGCGGATGCGTCCTTCCTCCACCACGGTGCCCGACAGCATGCGGTCGCCCCGCTTGCGCGCCACCGGCACGCTTTCGCCCGTCATGGCGGCTTCGTTGACCAGCGCTTCACCACCGAGCACGGTGCCGTCCACCGGCACCGTCGCCCCTGCGCCCACTACCACCGTGTCGCCGACTTCCAGCGCGTCTGCAGCCACCTGCAGTTCCTGCCCATCGCGCTCCACCCATACGGTACCGATGTTGGGCCGCAGCAGCCGTTTGAGCATGTCGTCCGACCGGCGGGCGATGGATTCTTCCAGGTACTCGCCCAGGGCCAGCATGAACAACGTGGTGTTGGCTGCCGTGTAGTCCTTGCTGGCCGTGGAAATGGCCACCGCCAGCGCTTCCAGTACGTGGGAATTGAAGCCCTCGCTGCGCAGGTCGGCCCAGGCGTGGCGGTACAGCGGTACCGATGCGGCCAGCGTCAGCGCCCCCCGGGCGGCGGGGGGCAGCAGGCCAGAGCCCAGCAGCAGTGCGGCGTTGCACGCCACTTCGCGGGTATCGGGAGCACCCTGCGCAGGGGGTGCGCAGACGGCATCGACAGGCGTAAGGCGCAGGTCTTGCAGGGCTGATTCGAGCTGGCCTGCCTCCGTGGCCTGGGGGTCGAAGCGCACCGCCAGTGAATGGGCGGCTGCATTGATGCGCACGTCCAGCACACCAGGCAGGCCTGCAATGGCTTGCTCCAGCGCAGGCCAGTTGCGCCAGGGGGCGTGGGTGCGAAAACGCCAGCGCACCCGGCCTTCCAGCCGGTGCACTGCATTCAATTGGGAAAAAACCGTGCTGTGCATCGTGTCGTCAATTTCTCGGTGTGTCCTGGCACATGCACCGTTTGCGCCATACGGCCCCGGTGCTCTTGCTTGCACCGGGTCGCCCGCTCACGAGCGTGCGCTGCGCTCAGCCTGGATGTCAGCCACTTGTTCTTTCATCTCCGCCAGCCCGCCAGCCAGGCTTTCATACAGCCCCAGGCCCGTGCGGATGAGTTTGGCGCGCAACTGCTCGTCTCCCAGCACATAGGTCGCCGCCACGCCTAGCGCGGCACCCAGCAGGAACTGCTGCCCTGCGCCCAGCGCTGCCAGGCCGCCAGCTGGGCGCTGGCCCAGCAAGGCCTGCAGTTGCTGCAGATCCAGCGCCTGCTTCTTCTTGCCTTTGCCCTTGGCTTTCTTGCCCATTTTTTTCCCTTTCTTGAAGATCCATTCTTCCCCGGCAGTGGCTGCGGTGAGCGCCGCACCGCCCAGCAGGGCGCTTTGCAGCAGATCCAGTCCGCGCCGGTGGTCTTGCACCGCAGACACAATGCCGGTGGCCAAGGCGCCACGCACAAAGCTGGGGGGAACCAGGCCCAGCAAGGCCTGTTCGAAATCGTTTTCTGTCATGGAGCGGTTTTCTTGGCAGCGCTGCGTGCAGGCGTACGCTTGGCCGTTGCGCGTGGTGCTGTGGCGGTGCGCGGGGCGGCCGCCCTGCGGCGCTTGGGTGCAGCGGCCGGTGTGGGTGCCGCCTCTGGCACAGCATCGGTACTGGGTGGTGTGGCGGTGGGCGCTTGGGGCGTGGCGGCGGCATCCCAGACGCGCTGGGTGAACGCCTTGCTGGCCTTGGCCATGGCCTGTAGCTGGCTGCCCCCGGTGCGTGCTGCATCGCGCATGTGGTCGCTGGCCTGGTGCAGGGATGCCCCAATGCGGCCGCTGCGGGTGGTGGAGACGGCAAGTGCGCCTACGGCGATACCGGCCAGAAATGGAAGCATGGGTAGCATGAGAAGTCCCTTCGTGGCGCACATGCTGCGCGGCAGTGCTGTAGTTTGCCAAGTTGTGCGTGGCAGCGGAAGGATTCTATGCCCCGGATGATGCTGTATGGCAGAACTGTGACGCTGGTGGAAGGGGCATCGGCAACTGCCCAGGTCAGCTGTGGTTTGCGCTGATCCCGCGTGCCGCCTCCACCCCGCTGCGCACCGCGCCTTCCAGCGTCGCCGGATACGGCCCCTGCACATAGTCGCCGCAGGCCCACAGGCCGGGCGCGATCTGGGCCGCGGGGCGCTGCAAGCCCGGTGTGCAGGCAAAGGTGGCCCGCCTTTCCACCACGGTCTGCACGGGCTCGGCCTGCACCAGGCCCAGTTGCGTGCGCGCCTGTGCCAGCACCTGTCGGGTGATCTGCTCGCGCTCGCCCTGGCTGGCGCTGGCCACAAAGGCGAGCACGCCGCTGGGGCCGCCCAGCATGCCCCGGTCAAAGACAAACTGCGCAGGTGCCTGTGGGCTGCTGCGCAAAGCCAGCATGGGCAGGGGCAGGGTGCGCCCGCCTGCGCCGGGTACGGCCTGCAGATAGACGGTGGTGATGGCCTCGAAGCGCAGGGCCTGGGCACTGGCGGCCCAGTCGCACAGCGCAACGGTCCAGGCATAGGGCGCGGTGTGCGCGCATTGCGAGACCAGGCGCGCCGCTTCGGTGCTGGGGGTGGCCAGCAGCACGGCGTCAAAGGGCACGCCATCGACCAACCAGCCATCGCCTTGGGGGGCGGCGCTGAGCGATTGCACGCGCTGGCCCAGGCGCACCAGTGCGCCGTGGGCTTGCAGCCATTCCTGCGCCGCCTGCGGAAACACCTGGCCCAGATCCTGGCGTGGCAGCAGCAGGTCGCTGCTGCCCCGTCCGCCAAACAGGCTGTCTTGCAGCACACGCAGGAAGACCTGGCCGCTGGCCTGGTCCGCCGGGGTGTTGAGTGCGGCCACGCACAGCGGGTCGATGAAGCTGTCCTTCAGGCCCTGGGGCAGGGCATGGCACAGGTCGGCCACGGTGTCCTGGGCCTCGCAGGCAAAGCCGCTGCGTTGCCAGGCATGGGCCGTGCGCAGCAGTGCCCATCGGTCGGCCCAGCGCCAGCCGCGTGCGGTGGCAATGCCGCGCAGGGCGTTCCAGGGGGCGGGCGCATCGGGCAACTGCAGACCGCTGCCGTCGGGAAAGCGCAGCGCCAGGGGCAGGCGCAGCAATGCGGCTTGCACATCCACGCCCACCTGGCGCATGCAGCGCAGGCTTTCGGTGTAGGCGCCGATCAGGATGTGCTGGCCGTTGTCCAGCACCAGCGTGCGGCCGTCGGGCAGCGGCATGGGCAGTGCCCGCGCCCGGCCGCCCACGGTGCGCGCGGCTTCGAAGACGGTGGCCTGGTGTCCGGCCTGGGTCAGTTCCAGTGCGGCGGCCAGGCCGGCCCAGCCCGCGCCCAGGATGGCGATGTGCATGCGGTCTGCCCTTGCCTACATGCGGCCCAGGGCCTGCATCTTCCACGCGAGCCAGAACTTGCGCAGCGGCGTGAGGCTGATGCGCTGGTGCAGCACCTGGAAGTTCTCGTGTTCGATCTCGCGCAGCAGCGTGCGGTAGATGCTGGCCATCATCAGCCCGGGCTTTTGGGCGCGCCGGTCGGCGTCGGGCAGCAGGGCCAGCGCCTGGTCGTACAGGCGGTGCGCACGCTCGGCCTGAAAGCGCATGAGCGCCACAAACCGCTCGGAATGTTCGCGTTTGAGGATTTCGTGTGCCTTCACATCAAACTGCTGCAGCTCGTTGACCGGCAGGTAAATGCGCCCGCGCATGGCGTCTTCGCCTACGTCGCGCAGGATGTTGGTGAGCTGCAATGCCTGCCCCAGCGTGTGGGCGTACTGCGTGGTGGCTTGCTGTGTCTGGCCAAAAATGCGCGCCGCCACTTCGCCCACCACACCGGCCACCAGGTGGCAGTAGCGCTGCAGGCCCAGGTAGTCGAGGTAGCGGCTTTGTTCCAGGTCCATCTGGCAGCCCTCGATCACGCCCAGCAGGTGGCGCGGCTCGATCTGGTACGCGCCCGCATGGGGCATGAGCGCCTGCATCACCGGGTGCGTGGGCTGCCCCTTGAAGGCCTGGGCCACCTCGCCCTGCCACCAGGCGAGCTTGCGCTCGGCCACGCCGGGGTCCGACACTTCATCGACCACGTCATCCACTTCGCGGCAGAAGGCGTAAAAGGCCGTGATGGCCTCGCGCCGGGGCCGGGGCAGGAACAGGAAGGCGTAATAAAAACTGCTGCCCGAGGCAGCGGCTTTGTTCTGAACGTACTGTTCCGGAGTCATGGGGCCAGATTGTCCCATGGGCGGCGTGCCGCTTTGGTGCAGGCCCTACACTTGCAACCACCATGAATGAGCAGAAAAAACGGTTGGTGCTGGGCATCGAATCTTCGTGTGACGAAACCGGCGTGGCGCTGGTGCAGTCGCAAGACAGCGGTGTGCCCGCATTGCTGGCGCATGCCTTGCACAGCCAGATCGAGATGCACCAGGCCTACGGCGGCGTGGTGCCCGAGCTGGCCAGCCGCGACCACATCCGCCGCGTGCTGCCGCTCACCAGCGCCGTGCTGGCCGAGGCGGGCCGCAGCTTGGCCGAGGTGGACGTGGTGGCCTACACCCGTGGCCCCGGCCTGGCTGGTGCGCTGCTGGTGGGCGCGGGCGTGGCCTGTGCGCTGGGCATGGCCCTGGGCAAGCCCGTGCTGGGCGTGCACCACCTCGAAGGGCATTTGCTCTCGCCCTTCCTGAGTGCCGACCCGCCAGCGTTCCCGTTTGTGGCGCTGCTGGTGTCGGGCGGCCACACCCAGCTCATGCGTGTGGACGGCGTGGGCCGCTACGAGCTGCTAGGCGAAACCATAGACGACGCGGCAGGCGAGGCCTTCGACAAATCCGCAAAACTGATGGGCCTGGGCTACCCCGGTGGCCCGGCGCTCTCGCGCTTGGCGCTGCAGGGCGATCCGGTGGCCTTCAAGCTGCCGCGCCCGCTGCTGCACAGCGGCAACCTGGATTTTTCATTCGCCGGGCTCAAGACCGCGGTGCTCACGCAGGCGCGCAAGCTGGGCGACACGCTGGAGGCCCGCAAGGCCGACCTGGCGGCGAGCACGCAGGCCGCCATCGTCGAGGTGCTGGTGAAGAAGTCGCTGACTGCACTGCAGGAGACCGGTCTGCAACGCATCGTGGTGGCGGGCGGGGTAGGCGCCAACCGGCTACTGCGCGAGCAACTCGACGCCGCCTGCGCCAAGCGCCGCGTGCGCGTGCACTACCCCGAGCTGCACCTGTGCACCGACAACGGCGCCATGATTGCCCTGGCCGCCGCCATGCGCCTGCAGGCCGGGCAGCAAGAGGCTGTTTTCGACTACGCCTTCGACGTCAAGCCGCGCTGGCCGCTGAACGAAGTGTGATGCGGCCAGCCGCCGTGCAGCGTCAGCGATATCGCGCTGTACAGCGACCCGAGATTCAGTTGCAGGGGTTCTTGGCCATGGAGATGACTCTCGATGAATGAACGAGTCGCCAGCATCGGCACTGGCCGGAAGGCCGTCAGTCAACAAACCGCATCCAACGGCCGCCTGGTTTTCGCGATCTGGTCGCGGCTGGTCACTTCCAGGAAATGGACACCGAAAAGAAAACGCAGCTTACGAATCGGTCGCATAGCCGCGCGCACGGGATGCCGCAAACATTCCCAGAAGAGCGGCCGGGATCAATAGCCCCGCCAAGACAGCCGGCAAAGCCGCCGACCACTCCCCGACCGATTGCTCGGCATATTGAAACCGCGGGAAGCGATCGTAGTCATCTACAGTCAGCGCGGTGTTCTTCTCTACTCTCGGCGTGAAGAAATCCCGCCACTGCCCGCTGAAGCGATCCACCTGCGCCTGATAGTGCCGGTGCCGAGCCTCGCCGGTGCCGGCGATGTCGTTCAACGCCTCCTGCATCAGGATCGCGGGCGACAGAAAACGCAATCCGGCCACGGCGCTGAGTTGCTGCAAACGCTGCTCGTCGTGCCGGGCCATGACGCTGGCCGCTCTTGCAGCCGCCGCCTGCTGCACTGCCATGCGTCTGCTTGCCTGTTCCGCTGCCCCGCGAGCGGGAGTCCCGGTACTCGACGCCTGAGCATGCTCCTGCTCGTAGCGGGTCTGCATCGCATCGGATTCCCGCTGGGCATCCGTCTGCACGGCACGCAGCGCATTGACCATTTCCGCCCGTGACGGCAAGGGGTAGGCGACATTGACGGCGACGCTGCCCACGGTCGGCAGCACGAGCAGGAGCACGACCCAGGCTCCGGCCAGGATCAGGGCATTCTGCGCCGAGTCCCTGCCCAGCACATTGACCGCGGCCCCGAGAGCAAACCAGAAGCATCCGTAGGCGACGACCAGCAAGGCCCAGGCGAGCAGCGGGGCGGAATTCGCCGCGAGCGGGACGCCGCCCATCCACAAGCCGGCGGCCGTGATTCCGACCGTCAGCCCCAGGACCAGCACCGCCCGGAAAAGCAGCTTGCCGAAGAGCAGCGTGCCGAGCCTGACGGGATTGGACAGGCACAGCGCCAGGGTTCCCTGCTCCCGCTCGGCCGAGAGCACGTTGTACGACAGGGCGATGACGACCAGGGGAAGCAGGAAGATCACCACGAACGCCAGGTCGAAGTGGCCGATCAGCAGGTTAGCGGGATTTTCGATTTCCTCGTTGAAGGCGAAGGTCTCCCTGCCGTCGGAGGACACCGTGACGTAAGGCGGATTGAGGTCGCTCTGCCCGATCGATGTCGCCGCCAGCGCGGTGGGCGGCAACACCGCATGGGTGGCGGCAAGCCGCTTGCCGACCCAGAACGGGTTGGCCGGGTCGCGGAAGACGCTCGGCGCCCGCTGCGTGCCGGCCTCGATTGCGGCCAGTGCGGTGCGATTTTCCTGGAGGCGCGCCATCTCCTCGGTGCGCGCTGTGGAAATCGCTTGGTTCTGTTTGGCGACCCAGGCATGGCCGTCGACGAGGGCGTAACCGATGGCGGCGAGCAGGATCAGGGTGACGATCAGCAGCAGCCGGTCGGCGCTGAACACGCGGCGTTCGTGTTGCAGGGATTCCCATAACAATACGGCGGTAGACATCGGCATCTCCTATACCGGCCGCAAGCGGCGCACCGCCAGGACGGCAAACAGTCCGCAGGCCGAAGCCCAGAAGAACAGGATCACGGCATTGGGCCACTGCCGGGCAAGGGTCCAATCGAGTGCCGGCATTCGATAGTGGAGGGGCGGGATCTTTTCCCAGAGCGCGTGGCCCGCCACGTATTTTTCATCGCCATTTCTCCGGTACCGGATCAGATCGTCGCTCATGGCCGTCTGGATCTGGCGGCGATAGCCTTCAGCCGCCTGGGCGAAATCGTTGTGGTGGGCGGTATCGGTACCGGCCATGCCCATCGAGAATGGCTGCATCGCCGCCAGCGGGAAGACCAGGCCCGCCAGGGCGCGGATGCGCTCCTGGATCGCGTAGCGCTCCCACAACTCCCCGAACAGGCGGTCATAGACGCGATAGCCGTTCTCGTCGTCCTCGCGCAGTGCCAGCCCGCGGAAATCGACCGGCAGGTCCTCGACTCGCGCCACGCCGTACTCCTTCAGTACCCGCTCGCGGAAGGCGGCGAACGCCGGATGCTTTTCGTCGTCCCCGAAGGCCGAACTGCGCGCTGCTGCGATACCTTGCTGGAACTCCACCGAGGTCGGTGTCGGGCTCAGCTGCCGGGCGAAATCGACCATCACCCGCGGCGCGACGAAACTGTTGGCCACCCAGAAGGCCAGCAACGCGACCAGCGCCTGCCGCGAGCTGGGGAGTGCCGCCGACACGCCCAGCGTCAAAGCGCAAAAACCGCCGAGATAGACCGCATACCCCAGCGCCATGAAGGCCATGCGAACCATGTTCCCGCTCGCCACCTCGTCGGTGGTTCCGTCGCTTGCCAGCGCAATCGCTCCAGCCAGTGCCATGGGCAGTAGGACCATCCCCAGCATTGCCGCGATGGCGAGTGCCTTGCCGGCGAGCAGTTGCACCGGGCGCACCCCGATGCTCAGCAACTGGCGCAGCGTGCCGCGCTCGCGCTCGCCGCTGAAGGCGCCGAAGGCGAGCAGGATGACGAACAGGGGCATGAGTACCTGCAGGATGAAGCCCGCCGACAGGTTCCCGAAGCGCTGCAGCGACGTCTCGTCCCGTGCGGGGCGGAACGTGAATTCATTCTGCTTGTGCGCTTCGAGCCAGACCGTGGTGCCGACGAAGGGCGTCACGCCCGGGTCGGCGAACGACAGCGGGTTCGCCGGTTTGAACGCATACTGGCCGAAGTGCGCCGCCGCGTGCGGATTCTTGTCGCCCTGGTCGAGCCACTGCCGGTAGGTCGTGGCCAGCGCCGACTGCTGTTCCGACTCGATGCGCTGCATCTGCTGCCAGCCGAGCAGGAGCGCCGTCAGCATCAGAAGGGCGAGGAGCGCGCCGGCCCAGCGCGCGCGGGTATCGCGCCAGAGCTCCAGCATCTCCTTGCGGGTGATGGTCGTGATCGTGGCGGCGTGTGCCCGGCCCGGCGCGATTGCGGCCAGTTCCGCCTCGACCGCCGCCTTCATGCCGCCCTCCGTGGCTCGAAAATGTCAAGGTAGATGCGCTCCAGGTCGGCATGCCCGACATCGTCGGTGGACAGGGTGGAAACCAGTGAGCCCTGGCGCATGATGCCCACGCGCGTGCCGGTCTGCTTGGCGAGGAAGAGATCGTGGGTCGTCATCAGGATGGCGGCGCCGCGGCTGCGCATCTGTTCGAGCAGGCGCGAGAACTCGTTGGCCGCCTGGGGGTCGAGACCGGAGGTCGGTTCGTCCAGCAGCAGCGCCTTGGCGTTCTTGGCGGCGGCGATGGCGATGCCGACCTTCTGCCGCATCCCCTTCGAGTAACCGGAAACCCGCTGCAAGGCCGCATCCGGCGTCAGCCCGGCCTGCACCAGCAGTTCGAGCAACTCGTCCTTTGGCCGCTTCTCGCCCAGTGCCAGGGTGGCGAAATAGGCGAGGTTCTCCAGCCCGGACAAGCCGCCGTAAAGCATGACGGTTTCTGGGATGTAGGCGAGATGCCGCTTGGCCCCCACCGGGTCGGCGGCGACGTCGATGTCGCCGACCAGCGCTTGTCCGCCCGACGGCTGGACAAAATTGAGGAAGAGATTGATCGTTGTGGTCTTGCCCGCCCCGTTGGCGCCCAGCAGGCAGAAGATTTCACCGGCGGAGACATTCAGGTTCAGGTTGTCCAACGCCAGTTTGTTGCGATAGCGCTTGCTCAGGTTCCGTGCTTCCAACATCGTCGTATTTCCCCCAGGTGGTGGCGAAGCCGCAAATTCATGAGATGGCCGTCAGAAACTCGCGGATAGGCCGATCTGTCCCCATCTACCCGGCATGGGATAGCCGGGCTTGTATTCGTAGCTACGGTCGAAGAGGTTCTCGACGGCGAGGAATACCTCACCTTTTTTGCCCAAGGCCGGCAGAGGGTAGGACAGACGGGCATTGAAGACGGCGAAGGTGGAGACCTTGTCCGTGTTGACGGCACCGGCGGCGCGGGCGCGATTCAAGGCCCATACTTCCGATTGATATAGCGCATCGAGCACCACGCGGATGGGGCCAACCTGTCCGTTCAACCCGGCGGTGAGTGCCTTCCTGGGCGTGTAGGGCAAATTGTCGATATCGGGATCGAGGAGCGTCAAACTGCCGAAGACAGTCCAGTCGCGCCCGAGGGTCTGCCGGATCGCCAGTTCCGCCCCCTTGATCCGATACGATCCAAGATTGAGAAACTGGGCCGGTGGCGGAACATCGGGCGGGAAGCCGAAGATGTAGCGATTCTTCACCCGGTCGTCGAAGAAGCTGATATCGACCTGGGTCGCATCCGTCGGCAAGAATTTCACGCCGACTTCCGCATGGTCGAGTTCTTCCGCCGAGAGTTGTTTCCAGGTCGATCCCAGCGGCGGGATGACCTGCGCCAGGGACGGCGCTTCCAGGCCCGGGTAGTTGATGCCGCGCGAGACGTTGGCAAACACCGTCAGTTGCTCCGAGACGAGCGATACGCCTGCATGGGGCGAGGATTTGGACTTGAACTGGCTGTGGTCATAGAAGCGCAGCCCGGCGGATGGAACCAGGGTCCAGTCGCGGTTGAGGACGATCTGCTGGCTCAGCGACGCATAGGGCGAGGTGATCCGGAAGGTCGGCGTATCGAAGCTGATTCGCGGTGCTGGATCAATGCGATTGAAGCGGACGTCCCCGGAAATCCGATCCAGGTCGACGCCGACGATCACAGTCCCCGCCGCCCAGGGGGAGAACTGTTCCTTCCAGCGCACGCCGCTCATGCTGAAGTGCGTCAGTGTGTCGCCCTCGGGCGCCGGGCGGTTGCGCCATTGGATGTCGCCCTGGTTGGCGTAGACGCGGAAATCGCCGCGCCAGTCGCCATGGACATGCGACAGGCTGGCCGAAAGCATTCCGGCCTGGGTGTCGTACTGGGGCGCAACCGCTGGCGCTGCGACGCGCGAGTCGCCGGGATCACGGTCCTTGTTGTCGGCGTAGATGAAACTTGCGCTGGCGCTCCAGTTGGCATCGAGGCGAATGCCGACCCGGCCCATGGCGTTTTTCAGTTCGCCGCTCGCATTCGCGCGGTGCCCATCGGATTTGGCGTAGCCCTGGGCGAGCATGAAATCCAGGTCGCCCTGGCGGCCGAGCAGGTTCGCCTGCTCGATGACCGTACCGAACGATCCGGCCGAAATTCTCGCGTCGCCATGAACGCCGTCCTCCGTGGCGCGCCTGGTCTGCAGGTTGATCGAGGCGAAGTTGTTGCCGTTGATCTGGGGCTGCGGGCTCTTGTAGACGGTGATGGACTGCATGCCGTTGATCGGCAGCAGGTCGAGCAGCGGATGGTCCCACACGCCGTTGTAGAACGGGATGCCATCCACGTAGGGCTTGATTTCGCTTCCCGGGCGGCTGGTACCCATGCCGCGGATATAGACCGCGCCTTCATCGCCGAAGGCCCCAACCGGATTGAAGCGCTGGATCTGGACGCCGGGCGTGTGCCGCAGGGCTGAGGCGATGTCGACCGCATTCTGGTCGCGCAATTGCTCGTTGGTGACGATCGCCGATGTGCTGGAAAACCGGTCGATATTCACTTCTTCGATGACTGGCGGCGCAGACACCGAAACCGCAGGCAAGGTTACGGTCTGCGCGCCTGCCCCGCCTGTGAAGGCCAAGGACACGGCCAGGGCCAGTCTTTTCAGCTTCATGATTTTTCTCGTTGGTTGAAAGGCGCCTCGCTTTCAGCCGGCGAAGGCGGCGGCCCGACGAATCGCAAGCCAACCCGTTCGTCGATGACAACTGCTCGGCGCATGATCATAATCAGTAATAGAAATGAGTCTCATTCTGTTTTGTATGGAGAATGGAGACTTTTGTATGCATTCCGGCAATGGGTATGCACGGGCCTTCCGAAGGGCTTTCGGCGGCCATGTGTGCCCGTGTCACCCATCTGGAGTGGTTGTGCGCCGACAGCTTGGTTGGCGCCAAGGACAAGTTCTTACTATGCCCCGGGGATCGACTCCTGGCGGTTCGGGAGCGGGAGCGCAGATGCCGTTCACCGGACCATCATGGGAACCTCAGGCATTGCTGTTCATTTGCATAGCCTCAGCGTTTCGGCCCGAATACGGATTTTGGTGCACAGCCAAAAAACCGC